>DATJBM010000051.1:0-150383 GCA_035515295.1 Casimicrobiaceae bacterium
CTGATCCTCGGCCGGGCGCAGACGGGGATCTCGGCGTTCGCTTGAAGCTCTACGGCTACTTCCGCTCCTCCGCCGCCTATCGCGTGCGCATCGCGCTGGGGTTGAAGGGACTTCCGTACGAGTACGCGGCCGTGCACCTGCGCAAGGACGAGCAGAGCGCGCAGGCGTATCGCGCGCTCAATCCCGCGCAGCTCGTGCCCGCGCTGGTCGACGAGCGCGGCGCGTTCACCCAGTCGCTCGCGATCATGGAGTATCTCGAGGAGCGCTACCCGGAGCCACCGCTGCTTCCCGTGGCGCCCGAGGCGCGCGCTCGCGTGCGGGCCATCGCGCTTGGCATCGCCTGCGACATCCATCCGCTCGACAACTTGCGCGTGCTGCGCTACCTGGTGCGCGCCGTGGGCACGAGCGAAGCGGTGAAGGACGCGTGGTACCGGCACTGGATAGACACCGGTCTCGCCGCGCTGGAAACCCAGCTCTCCGGCGAGCGCGCGACAGGTGAGTTCTGCCACGGCGACGCGCCAACGCTTGCCGATTGCTGTCTCGTGCCGCAGCTCGCCAACGCGCGCCGCGCCGGCATTCCGCTCGAGGCGTATCCGACGCTCGTGCGCATCGAGGCGCGGTGCAACGCGCTGCCGGCTTTCGTGGAGGCGGCACCGGAGAGGCAGCCCGACGCCGAATAGCCGGTCCGGCTTTACGCCAAGCCACAAGTTGTCGTTTACACGAATCGGTTGTCACGGGAAGTCGATGCGCACCCCGTCCCGATGACGCATACTTGCGGCGTCGCGATTCGAAGCAGGATGTCATGAGTTACGTCATCCCCGTCTGGAACGTCCCCTCCATTCCCGTCGCCGGGCGCAACGATCGCTTTCCCGTGCGCCACATCTACTGCGTCGGCCGCAACTACGCCGAGCATGCCAAGGAGATGGGCGGCGACGCGGCGAAGGAGCCGCCGTTCTTCTTCACCAAGGCCGCGGACGCGATCGTTCCGGTGGTGGCGCCGGAGATCGGCGAAGTGCGCTACCCACCGGCGACCAAGAACTATCAGCACGAGCTGGAGTTGGTCGTCGCGATCGGCAGCGCCGCGACGGGGCTTGCGCCCGAAAATGCGCGCGGGGTCATCTACGGCTATGCCGTCGGTCTGGACATGACGCGCCGCGACCTGCAGAACGCGATGCGCGAGATCAAGCGCCCCTGGGACATCGGCAAGTCGTTCGCCGAAGCCGCGCCGATCGGACCGATCTATCCCGTGACGCAGGTGGGGCATCCGGCGCGCGGCCGGATCGCGCTCGACGTGAACGGCCAGACCCGCCAGCGCGGCGATCTCGCCGACATGATCTGGGACGTGCCGCACGTGCTCTCCTTCCTGGCGCAGTACTACGAGCTTCTTCCGGGCGATCTGGTATTCACCGGAACGCCGGCGGGCGTGGCCGCAGTGGTGCCCGGCGACGAGCTGGTCGGGAGCATCGAGGGGCTCGGGACACTGAGCATCCGCATCGCGCCGACAAGATGACCGCTCTGCCGGACGAATTCGTCGAGCGCGAGTACAACCTTCGCGCCGCGTTTCCGGATCATCCGCAGTGGTTCGCCCGCTGGGCGGTGGACAGCGGCGCGGCGCGGGCGCGGCTCGAGAGCCGGCTCGACGTGCGCTACGGCGAGGGACCGAAGCAGACGATGGATCTTTTCCTCGCCGACCGGCCGCGGGGCACGCTGCTCTTCATCCACGGCGGCTACTGGCGCGCGCTCGACAAGAGCGATCACTCCTTCGTCGCGCCGCCGCTGGTCGCGCGCGACATTGCCGTGGCGGTCGTCAACTACGATCTTTGCCCTCAGGTCGACATCGCGCGCATCGTCGAGGAGTGCCGCGAGGCCGTCGCGTGGCTGGTGCGCGAGGGGCCGCGCCACGGCGTACCGGCGCGTCCGCTGGTCGTGTCGGGTCATTCGGCGGGCGGCCATCTCGCCGCGATGCTGGTCGCGACCGACTGGCGCGCCCGCAGCCTCGGGGACGAGATCGTCGCCGGAGCGGTCGCGCTTTCGGGCGTGTTCGACCTGGAGCCCCTGGTCCAGGCGTCGTTCAACGTCGACCTGAAGCTCGACGCCGGGCACGCGTACCTGGTGAGCCCGATCCATCTCCAGCCGCGGGTGCCCATGCCGGTGGTCATCGCCGCCGGCGCGGAAGAAACCAGCGAATTCATCCGGCAATCGTGGCTGTTGTGGGAGCGCTGGCCGGAGTGTCATCCTCCTGGCCGGCGCAGCCCGTTGTTCGTTCCCGGTCGCCACCACTTCAGCGTCGTCAGCGAGCTCGGCGAGCCGGCGAGCGAGCTGGTGCGGCAGACGCTGGCGCTGTTCGGATAGCGCCGCATCCGCGCAAGGGCGGATGCAGGCGCGAATTCATTCGCGCGCGCGACGCCGGCCGGATGAAGCCCGCCCTACACGTTGTCGAGAACGACGGTGCGGCCGCCGCGAGTATAATGACCGCTTGCCTCGCCGTTCCCACCGCAACGTGTCCGCACCGCACCTGCACGCCGTCGACGCGCGCGACTCGCTCGCCGTCGCGGCGAGCGCTGGCGCGAGCGCCGTGAGCTCGATCGACGAGATCATCGAGGAGCTCAAGGCCGGACGCATGGCGGTGCTCATCGACGAGGAGGATCGCGAGAACGAGGGCGATCTCATCATCGCGGCCGATTGCGTCACGCCGGAAGCGATCAACTTCATGGCGAAGTACGGCCGCGGGTTGATCTGCATGCCGATCACCGAGGCGCGGGCGCGAGCGCTCAACCTCGCGCCGATGACGCCGGTGAACCGCTCGATGCACGGCACCAACTTCACCGTGTCGATCGAGGCCGCCCGCGGCGTCACGACCGGCATCTCGGCCGCCGACCGCGCACAGACGATCCGCGCCGCGTGCGCACCGGACGCGAAGCCCTCCGACATCGTCCATCCCGGGCACGTGTTCCCGCTGGTCGCCGAGGACGGCGGCGTGCTCGCCAGGGCCGGTCACACGGAAGCGTGCTGCGACCTCGCCCGGCTCGCCGGGCATTCTCCGGCGGGCGTGCTGTGCGAGATCCTCAAGGACGACGGCACGATGGCGCGGCTGCCGGATCTGGTCGAGTTCGCGCGCCTGCACGGGCTGAAGATCGGCGCGATCGCCGATCTGATCCATTATCGCAGTCGCACGGAGCGACTGGTCGAGCGCCTCGGCGAGCGAACCATCCGAACCATCGAAGGCGAGTTCCGGCTGGTGACGTATCGCGACAAGCTCACCGACGCGACGCACCTCGCCCTGGTGCGCGGCTCGATCGTGCCCGAGCGTGAGACACTCGTTCGCGTACACGAGCCGCTGTCGGTGGTCGACCTTCTCGATTGCGGGAGCCGCACGCATTCCTGGACGATCCCCGCAGCCCTCACGGCCATCGCGGAAGCCGGATCCGGCGTGCTGGTCCTCCTGCACCGCTCGGAGTCGTCGGCGGAGCTGCGCTCACGCGCGCTCACCGATCAGCCGCCCGCGGAGCCGCGCGTGGACTTGCGCAACTACGGCATCGGCGCGCAGATCCTGCGCGATCTCGGCGTCGGCAGGATGCGGTTGCTCGCGCGGCCGCGCAAGATGCCGAGCATGACGGGCTTCGGCCTGGAGGTCACGAGTCACCTCGATCCCGACCCGGCGGTGCGTCTGCGCGCCGATTAGCGGCGCCGGTTCGCGCTGGAAGCCCGCAGTAGCGGTGTCCTCACGTATTCATCGTCGCTCTTCGTCATGACCCTGCGCCGACTCACCGCCAACGCCCGGGGCGAGAACCTGCGCGTCGGCATTGTGCTCTCGCGATTCAACCCGGAAATCGGCGAGCTGCTGCTCGAGGGCGCCGCCCGGGCGCTGAAGGAGTCAGGGGTGAAGGAAACCGCCGTGACCGTCGTCACCGTTCCCGGCGCGCTGGAATCGCCGCTCGCGCTGCAGCGCATGGCGCAGAGCGGCGACTACGACGCGCTGGTCGCGCTCGGCGCGGTCATCCGTGGCGAGACGTATCACTTCGACATCGTCGCCAACGAGTCCGCCTCCGGCGTGGCAAGCGTGCAGCTCGAGTTCGGCGTCCCCGTTGCCAACGGCATTCTCACCACGGACACCGACGAGCAGGCGAGGGAGCGCGCCGCCGGCAAGGGTCGCGACGCCGTGCTGACCGTGCTCGAGATGGCGAACCTGCTCATCGCGCTCGATGAAGCCCACCGCGCGCGGTGAAAGCCGATGAGCGATCGGAGCGGGCGCGGCGGACGCCGGCGCGCGCGCGAGCTTGCCCTGCAGGGCCTGTATCAGTGGCTGATCGCGGGCACGCCGCCGCCGACGATCCGGCAGCAGCTCGGCGAAGCGAGCGGCTTCGCGAAGTGCGATCGCGCCTTTCTCGATTCGCTGTGGAACGGAGTCACCGCGGACTTCGACGCGCTGATCGCCTCCGTGCGTCCCTTTCTCGATCGGCCGCCGGCGCAGCTCTCCCCGATCGAGAAGGCAGTGCTCGCGATCGGCGCCTGGGAGCTCGTGCGCTGCCCCGAGACGCCATACCGCGTCGCGATCAATGAGGCCGTGGAGCTTGCGAAGGCCTACGGGGGAACCGACGGCTTCCGCTACGTGAACGGCGTGCTCGACAAGCTGGCGCTCGCTACCCGCGCCGCGGAAACGGGCGCCGCTTCCGCGGGTTGACCCGAGCTCGGGTCGCGACGGCCACGGGCGCTCGAACGATGTCGCTGAGCGAGTTCGAGCTGATCGAGCGCTTCTTCAAGCGGCCCGCGCGGCGCGCGGTGCTTGGCATCGGCGACGACGCCGCGCTCTTCGTTCCGACCGCGGGCTGCGAGATCGCGATCTCGACCGACATGCTGCTCGAGGGCCGGCACTTCTTCTCCGACGCCGAGCCCGAGGCACTCGGCCACAAGACGCTCGCGGTCAACTTGTCCGACCTGGCGGCGATGGGCGCGCGCCCGCGCTGGGCGCTGCTCGCCTGCGCGCTGCCCGACGCCGATCCGTCATGGCTCGAGGCGTTCGCGCGCGGATTCTTCGCGCTGGCCGATGCCCACGGCGTCGAGCTCATCGGCGGCGATACGACGCGCGGTCCGCGCAACTTGTGCGTGACGATTATCGGCGAGGTGCCGGCCGGGCAGGCCCTGCTGCGCAGCGGCGCGCAACCGGGGGAGTCGATCTACGTGTCGGGTCACCTGGGCGACGCCGCGCTCGCCGTCGCGAATCGCCGCGGGCGGATCGCGCTGGCCGGCGACGAGCTGACGCAGTGCGAGGCAGCGCTCGCCCGGCCGACGCCGCGCGTCGCTCTCGGGCAGCGCTTGCGCGGACTCGCCACCGCCGCGATCGACCTCTCGGACGGTCTGACCGGCGACCTCGGGCACATCGTCGCGGCTTCCGAGGTCGGCGCAACCGTCGAGCTCGCGGCGGTGCCGCGGTCGCCGGCGCTCGATCGCCGTCTCGCCGGACCGGGTCGCGCAGTCGCGCTGGAATGCCTGCTCGCCGGCGGCGACGATTACGAGCTGTGCTTCACCGCGGCGTCCGCGGCGGCGGCGAAGCTGCACGCGCTCGCAACGGAAACCGGCATCGCGCTGACCCGGATCGGGACGATCGAGGCTGCGCCGACGCTCGCCGTGGTCGACGAACGCGGCCTCCCTCTCGCCGCGCCGCGAGCCTTCGACCACTTCCTGGCGTAGATGGTCGCCGCGAAACCCTCGCCTGCCTTCCTGGTCTCGCATCCCGCGCATTTCATTGCGCTCGGATTCGGGGCCGGGCTTTCGCCCGTCGCGGCGGGAACGGTGGGAACGCTGGTCGCGCTACCCATCGCCGGCGCGTTGCGCGCCTACGGTGGCGACGTCGCGTTCGTGCTCGCCATCGCGGTCGCGCTGGGGGCAGGAGCATGGGCGGCCGACCGGACCGGCCGCGACCTGGGCGTCGCGGATCACTCCGCGATCGTGTGTGACGAGATCGCCGCCTTCCTGCTGGTTCTGTTCCTGGTGGGCGCCGACCCGCTGCGCCAGGCAATTGCCTTCGTGCTGTTCCGCGTCTTCGATATCCTCAAGCCGCCGCCCGCGAGCTTCATCGATCGCGCGTGGCACCACGGATTCGGCGTGATGGCTGACGACATCGTGGCGGCGTTCTACACGCTGGTCGTGTTCGCGCTCGGGCAGCGCGTCTTCGCGTGAAGAGCGCCAACGGCATCGATCTGCTCGCCGCGCGCCGGCTCGAGGAGCGCGCGCTCAACGCCTCAGGCGCGTTCCAGTCGCTGCTCTACGACGGCTGGCTCCTGGGTTATCGGCCGGGGCCGACCAAGCGTCTGCGCTGCGTGAATCCCTTCTATCGGTCGACCTTGCCGCTGACCGAAAAGGTCGCCTACTGCGAGCGCTTCTACGCGCGCGCGAAGCTGCCGCCGATCTTCCGGCTGCTGCCGTTCTCGGAACCCTCGTCGCTGGACGGATGGCTCGAGGCGAACGGCTGGCGGGCTTTCGACCGGACCCGCGTACTACAAGTCGGGCTCGCGGAGGCGCCGCATCCGGAGATCGCGCACGCGGTCGAGCTCGTCGAGCCGCCGCGCTGGGAGACTCAGGTGGCGAAGCTGCTCGAGATCGCCCCGCGGGCGCTCCCGCACTTCGTCGAGCGGGCGGCCTCCTATCCTCTGCCGCACGTCGGGGCTCTGATACGGCGGGAAGGCGAGGTGGTCGCGTGCGGACTCCTGAAGCTCGAGGGCGCGCACGCCGGGCTGTTCGCCGTGCACACCGCGTCGGCCTGGCGCGGGCGCGGGCTGGGTCGCGCAGTCGTCGCCGCGCTGCTCGCAGAAGGCCGCCGTCGGGGCGCGACCGATGCCTACCTCCAGGTCACCGAAGACAACCGTCCCGCGCTCGCCATGTATGCTCGCTTCGGCTTCACGATGGCGTATTCGTATTGGTATCGTGCGCGGCACGACGATCGAGCCTAGAACGGCGCGCGGAGCGACTTCTCGAATGATCGATGGCGAATTGCTCGCGCTGGCCGAGGCGCTCGGCCGTGCCGCCCTGGCGCGGCGGATCCGGATCGCCACCGCCGAGTCCTGTACCGGTGGGCTCGTCTCCGCCGCGATCACGGCGGTCGCCGGGAGCTCCGACTGGTTCGAGTGCGGCTTCGTGACCTACTCCAACGCGGCCAAGATCCGCGACCTGGGCGTTGCCGCCGCCACGCTGGAGCGCTTCGGCGCGGTCAGCGAGCCCACCGCCTCGGAGATGGCGGCGGGGGCGCGGCAGAAGAGCGGCGCCGACTGGACCGTCGCGGTCACCGGAATCGCGGGCCCGTCCGGTGGCAGCCGCGAAAAGCCGGTCGGGACGGTGTGCTTCGGCTGGTCGGGGCCGTTGGGCACCGATACGCTGCACCGGCTCCTTGCCGGCGACCGGGCCGGCATCCGCCGCGAGTCCGCCCGGATCGCCCTCCAGGGACTCCTCGACCGGTCGGCCTAGGACCTGTATCGAACGAACGTTCTATGCCATAATCGCCTCGTGCGACCGACCAGGGGACTTGAGCTATGAGCACCGCGACCTCGAGCAGTGGCAACATCGGCAAATCCAACGGAATGAGCACCATGGACGACAACAAGACCAAGGCGCTGGCGGCGGCGCTGGCCCAGATCGAGAAGCAGTTCGGCAAAGGCTCGATCATGAAGATGGGCGAGGCGCAGGTTCAGGCCGATCTGTCGGTCGTCTCGACGGGCTCGCTCGGTCTCGATATCGCGCTGGGCGTGGGTGGGCTGCCGCGCGGCCGCGTGGTGGAGGTCTACGGGCCGGAATCGTCCGGGAAGACGACGCTGGCGCTGCAGGTCGTCGCCCAAGTGCAGAAGGCGGGCGGGATGGCGGCCTACATCGACGCCGAGAACGCGCTTGACCCGGTCTACGCGGGCAAGCTCGGCGTGAACGTGGGCGAGATGCTGATCTCGCAGCCGGACACCGGCGAGCAGGCGCTGGAGATCGCCGACATGCTCGTGCGCTCGGGCGGCGTCGATGTGATCATCATCGACTCGGTTGCCGCGCTCGTGCCCAAGGCCGAGATCGAGGGCGAGATGGGCGATCAGCTGCCCGGGCTTCAGGCGCGGCTCATGAGCCAGGCGCTGCGCAAGCTGACCTCCAACATCAAGCGCGCCAACGTGCTGGTCATCTTCATCAACCAGATCCGGATGAAGATCGGCGTCATGTTCGGCAATCCCGAGACCACCACCGGCGGCAACGCTCTCAAGTTCTACGCTTCGGTGCGGCTCGACATCCGTCGCATCGGCTCGATCAAGCGCGGCGAGGAGGTGATCGGCAACGAAACGCGCGTGAAGGTGGTCAAAAACAAGGTGGCGCCGCCGTTCCGCGAGGCGCTTTTCGACATCCTCTACGGCGAGGGCATCTCGCGCGAAGGCGAGATCGTCGAGCTCGGCGTCGCCCACGACATCATCGAGAAGTCGGGGGCGTGGTACGCGTATCGGAACGAGAAGATCGGGCAGGGCAAGGACAACACGCGCGACTACCTCAAGGAGCATCCCGAGCTGGCCGCCGAGATCGAGGCCAGGATCCGCGCCGCGGTCGGTGTCCCGTCGGCGGGGTCCGTGCGCGGCGCGGCCGCCGAGGCCTGAGCGCGCCTCGCTGCAGGGCTTGGCGGGCGTCTCGCTTCGGGACCGCGCCATCCGGCTTCTGGCCCGGCGCGAGTACGCGCGCGCCGAACTCGAGCGGCGTCTGCTCGCGCGCGGCGGTGAACGCTCGGACGTGCGCGCCGTTGTGAGCCAGCTCGAAGCCGATGGGCTGCTCTCAGACGCACGGTACGCGCGAGCGCTGGTGGCACGGCGGGGAGGTAGCTTCAGCCGCGCGAGGATTGTCGAAGAGCTCAAGGCCGCGGGATTGTCGCGCGACGAGATCGAGGGGGCGGTTGCGGAGGCCGACCTCGACGACGCCGCGGCGCTGCGGGCGCTCTGGCAGCGCCGCTTCGGCCGCGTTCCGGTCGACGAGCGCGACAAGGCGCGGCAAGTGCGCTTCCTGCAGTCGCGCGGGTTCGCGCTCTCGGCGATCCTGAAGCTGCTGCGGGGACCGGGGCGGGGCCAAAGCTGAGCCGGAAGGACGACGGGGCTATAATTTGACTAGTCTGACTGGTTAGATCACTTTGGAAGGCGGGGCTCTTGAGCACCGTGGGAACGTTCGAGGCGAAGACGCATCTGTCCGAGCTGCTCGACCGGGTGGCGAACGGCGACGAGATCACGATCACCCGCAATGGCAAGCCGATCGCCCGCCTCGTGCCGATCGACGCTGCGCGCGCGGCGGACCGGCGCGAACTCGCGCGCCGCATCGACAAGGCCCGCCGCGGCGTAAAGCTCGGGCCGGGGCTCACGCTACGCAAGCTCATCGACGAGGGCCGTCGTTACTAAATGAACTTCGTGCTCGACTGCTCCGTCACCATGACCTGGTTCTTCGAGGACGAGATCGACCCGGCGGGCCGGGCCCTGCTCGATCGCGCCACCGAGGGCGAGGCCGTCGTGCCGGCCATCTGGGCCGGCGAGGTGGCCAATGCGCTTCTCACCGCGGAGCGCAGAGGCAAGATGACGCGCGCCAAGGTCGACGAGGACGCGGAGCTCCTCGCCCGCTTGCCGATAGGCGTCGACCGCACGAGCGCGACGCCGGCGGATCTGATCGCGCTGGCGCGCCGCTACCAGCTTTCGAGCTACGACTCGAGCTATCTCGAGCTTGCTCTACGGTTGCGGCTGCCGCTCGCCACGCGCGACCGCCGATTGACTGACGCTGCCGGAGCCGCGAAGGTCGAGCTCGCCTGAGCATGAAAGCCGCCGACATCCGCCGTCAGTTCCTCGACTTCTTCGCCGCGAAGGGCCACGCCATCCTGCCTTCGTCGCCGCTCGTCCCGGCGAACGACCCGACGCTGCTCTTCACCAACAGCGGTATGGTGCAGTTCAAGGACATCTTCCTCGGCAAGGAGCAGCCCGCGCATCTGCGCGTCGCCGACGTGCAGCGCTGCCTCCGCGCCGGCGGCAAGCACAACGACCTCGAGAACGTGGGCTACACCGCGCGCCATCACACTTTCTTCGAGATGCTCGGCAACTGGTCGTTCGGCGACTACTTCAAGCGCGAGGCGATCGCGTGGGCGTGGGAGCTGCTCACCTCGGTGTACAAGCTGCCGCCCGAGCGGCTGTGGGTTACGGTCTATCAGACCGACGACGAGGCCTATGACGCCTGGGCCAACGGCATCCGCGTGCCCCGCGAGCGCATCGTGCGCATCGGCGACAACCAGGGCGCGCCGTACGCTTCCGACAACTTCTGGCAGATGGCGGACACGGGGCCCTGCGGCCCGTGCAGCGAGATTTTCTACGACCACGGGCCGGGGATTCCGGGTGGGCCGCCGGGGTCGCAGGACGAAGACGGCGATCGCTATATCGAGATCTGGAACCTCGTGTTCATGCAGTTCGAACGGGACGCGAGCGGCACGCTCACCCCATTGCCCAAGCCGTGCGTCGACACCGGGATGGGCCTCGAGCGGCTCGCCGCGGTCCTGCAAGGCGTGCACAGCAACTACGAGATCGACCTCTTCCACGACCTGATCGCCGTGGCGGCGAAGCTCACCGGAGCGATAGATCAGCGCTCGCCCTCGCTTAACGTGATCGCCGATCACATTCGCGCCTGCGCCTTCCTGATCGTCGACGGCGTCATCCCCAGCAACGAGGGCCGCGGCTACGTCCTGCGGCGGATCATCCGCCGCGCGCTGCGGCACGGTTACAAGCTGGGCCAGACGAAGCCGTTCTTCGCCCGGCTCGTGCCGGAGCTCTCGCGCCTCATGGGCGAGGCGTATCCCGAGCTGCCACTGAAGCAGGACTACGTGATGCGCGTTCTCTCGGCCGAGGAAGAGCGCTTCGCCGAGACGCTCGAGCACGGCATGAAGGTGCTGGAGGCGGCGCTTGCGGACGCGGCGAAGAGCGGGGAGAAGAAACTCTCCGGTAAGACCGCCTTCACGCTCTACGACACCTACGGCTTTCCGCTCGACCTCACTGCCGACGTCTGCCGCGAGCGCGGCATTGCGGTCGATCAGGCCGGATTCGACGCGGCGATGGACCGGCAGCGCGAGCGCGCGCGTGCGGCTTCCACGTTCAAGATGGCAGAAGGGCTCGACTATCGCGGACCCAGGACGCGCTTCGACGGCTACGACACGCTCATCGAGGACGCGACGGTCGTGGCACTCTATCGCGACGGCACGGCCGTGGACGCGCTCTCCGCCGGGCAAAGCGGCGTGGCCGTGCTCGATCGCACCCCCTTCTACGCCGAGTCCGGCGGGCAGGTGGGCGATCGCGGCGAGCTGGCGGCGGAGCGCGCCATCTTCTCGGTGCACGACACCCAGAAGATCCAGCCGGACGTCTACGGCCATCACGGCGAGCTCCGAGCCGGAGCGCTCAAGCTCGGCGACACCGTGTCGGCGCGGGTCGACAGCCATGCGCGGGCGCGCGCCGCGTGGAATCACTCGGCCACGCACCTCATGCACGCGGCGCTCCGCAGGGTGCTGGGCGAGCACGTCACGCAAAAGGGATCGCTGGTCGATCCGGAGCGCACACGCTTCGACTTCTCGCACCCGCAACCGATGACCGACGAGGAGATCCACACCGTCGAGTCGCTAGTGAACGCGGCGATCCGCGCCAACTATCCGGTGGTGGCCCGGATCATGGGGTACGACGAGGCAATCAGGTCCGGGGCGATGGCGCTCTTCGGCGAGAAGTACGGCGACGAAGTGCGCGTGCTGTCCATGGGCGATTTTTCGACCGAGCTGTGCGGCGGAACCCACGTCGCGCGCACTGGAGACATCGGCTTCTTCAAGATCGTCTCCGAGTCGGGCGTTGCCGCCGGTATCCGGCGCGTCGAGGCGGTGACCGCCGAAGGGGCACTCGCCTATACGCACGAGATGGAAGCGCGGCTCGCAGAAGCCGCTCGTGCGCTCAAGGCGCCCGCGGCGGAAGTGCCGGCGAAAATCGCTCAGATCCTCGACAACGTGAGGGCGCTGGAGAAGGAGCTTGCGCGCCTCAAGGGCAAGCTTGCGTCGAGCCAGGGCGGTGATCTCGCCGCGCAGGCCGTCGAGGTGAATGGCGCTAACGTCCTGGCCGCCACCATCGAGGGCGCGGACGCGAAGGTGCTACGCGAGACCATCGACAAGCTCAAAGGCCGGTTCAAGTCGGCAGCGATCGTGCTCGGATCGGTCGAAGGCGGCAAGGTGACGCTCATCGCGGGCGTGACCTCCGATCTCACCGACCGGATCAAGGCGGGCGAGCTGGTGAACCATGTCGCAGCACAGGTCGGCGGCAAGGGAGGGGGTCGCCCCGACATGGCGCAGGCGGGCGGCAACAATCCGGCCGCGCTGCCCGCGGCGTTGCAGTCGGTGCGCTCCTGGGTCGCGGAGCGGCTTCCGTGAGCCGGTGCGAATCCATCCCCACGGTCCGGATGAATGCGGACCTACGGTTGCCGCGTGTACGGGAGTGACTTCGACGATGACGTTTCACTCCGACGCGACGCTGGAAAAATTCCGCCACCGCGGCGACGGGCGACTCCCGGCGTTGATCGGCGTGCGCTTCACCGGTGTGGCCGAGCGCCGCATCGACGCCGAGCTCGACATCCGTCCGGAGCTGCTCGCCCCCAACGGCTACCTGCACGCGGCGACGGTGATCGCGCTCGCCGACACCGCCTGCGGCTACGGCTGTCTCGCCCATCTCCCCGAAGGCGCGGAGAACTTCACCACCATCGAGCTCAAGAGCAATTTCCTCGGCACTGCCCGCGAAGGCACACTCGCGTGCGTGGCCACGCCCGCGCATCTGGGGAGCACGACGCAGGTCTGGGATGCGGTGGTCACGGACCGTGGCCGGGACCGCAAGATCGCGCTGTTCCGCTGTACGCAGCTCGTGCTCTGGCCGTCCGCCGGGGGCTCGCCTTGATTCGCAGCACCTGAGGACGCTCGCCTAACCGTTTGTTCCGTCGCATTAACCTCCAATCGGACCGCGCTCGCCCAGCCTCCGGATCGACCTATGATGCGCGCCGTGCTCGCGGGAGCCACCCGCGTCAGGCCGTCGGCGCCGTCGATGGGTCGATCATCAACCACCGAAGCCGCCCGTTGCGGCCGACGATGCGAAAGGAAGGCAAGTCGATGAACGCAACGATGTCCACGCGGACGAAGCTCGCAGCGGCGATCGCACTCGCGCTGCTCTCGGCCGCGCCCTGCGTCCGCGCCGACGGGATCAGCGCCGAGCAGGCCCAGGAAATCATCAACGAGCTGAAGCAGATCCGGCAGACGCTGGAGAAGATGCAGACGCCGCAAGCCGCGCCCGCGCCCGACGACAAGGTGAGCTACAAGCTCTCGCCGGGTGGCTTCTCGATGGGCGACGCCAAGGCCCCGCTGGTGATGGTGGAGTACACCGACTTCCAGTGCCCGTTCTGCCAGCAGTTCCACAACACCGCCTTCGCCCAGATCAAGGCCAACTACATCGACACCGGCAAGATCCGCTTCGTGAGCCGGGACTTCCCGCTCGACTTCCACGAGAACGCGCGGCGCGCCGCGACTGCGAGCCGCTGCGCCGCCGAGCAGGGCAAGTACTGGGAAATGCGGCACGTGATGATCGTGAACGCGGACCAACTGAAGCCCGACAAGCTCGCGTCCTACGCCGAGCAGGTGAAGATGGACGTGGCCAAGTTCAAGAGCTGTCTCGACTCGGACAAGTACAAGGCGCAGATCGACCAGGACATCGCCGAGGGCGGAGTCGCCGGCGTGCAGGGGACACCTTCCTTCGTGCTTGGCACCATGGACAACGACAAGCTCGTGGGTGTGCGCATGGTCGGTGCGATGCCCTACGCGCAATTCGACGCCAAGATCCAGGAGATGCTGGAGAAGGTGAAGGTCGGCAAGAACTAGCGCGCTCTTGCGCGTCATTGCGGTCCGCATGCCTGCGCTCGCAGGCTGCGGGCCGCGGCCTTTCTGCGCTGGCGACGGCGCCGGAGCGCCGCTGTCCGCAGCGCGGCTCACGAAAGAGGCGATGCGCTGCATTCTCCTCGCCTTCGCGCTCGGTGTGCTGGCGTTGCAGCGACAGCCGGAGCTCCCGCACGCTTCAACGCTCGCCTGGGCCGCGGTTGCGCTGGGCGTCGCACTCGCCGCGCTGCTCGTGCCCCGCCGGGTTCGCTGGCGAGCGCCTGAGCGATCCGCGCTATTGGTGGGAGCGGTCCGAGCGTGCCGCGCAACGAACCGATTGAGCGATTGCTCCTCGCTGCGATCGGGCGCTAGCCGACGTAGCGTCCGAGCCGCACGGCCGTCTCGCCGCGCTTGGGCCGACGGGTGGGCATGATCAGTACGCACTCGTCGTGCGGCGTGCGGATGGGCGCGCCGCCGTCGTAGGCGTAGGTCGTCCCGGCGGCGTGAATCGCCTGCAGGCCCTGCACCGGGAAGGCGAAGGAAAATTCATCGCTGGCGATGGTCACCGTCGTGGTGACCTCGATCAACTTCTGCGGCGGAAGGCTCGGGCGGTCGAGAAACGCATCCAGCCGCGGCTCCGCCATGCCGAGGTGGCGCAGGAATCGCAGCAGCGACTGGATCGCCACGCGGGGCGAACCCGCATCCCAGTGCTGGCCGCATTCGATCAGCAGGGCCGCGCGCCGATCGTCCTCGTCGTCGAAAAAGGCGTAATCGCGCAGCCGCCGTCCCGCGGCGTGCCCGGCGTCGACGACGACGTGCTCTGGCATCCCCACCGCGCGCGCGAGCGCCACGCCCTTGCGCCGCCGTCCCGCCATCGCCAGCGGAGGGCAGGGCTCGGACATCGAGTGCAGATCGAGCAGGACGGCGGCGCGGTCGTACAGAGGCCGAAGCTCGCGCGCGCGCTTGAGCTCCGAGCTGTCCCTCAGACCGTCGAGGACCTCCGCGGTCCACAGCCGATTGAAGTCCTCGTCGACACAGCGTGACGCGAACGGATCGGCCGGATCGAAGCGCTGGTACGCCTCGATGTTGGCGAAGACGAAGCTCAGCGTGCCGCGCGCGGGGCGCACATCCTCGCGCAACGCCCAATCGAGCGCGATGGCGCCGCAGACCTCGTTGCCATGGGTGAGCGCCTGGACCACCGCGTGCGGACCCGGACGCGGGGAACGGAACGTCCACACGTACGGCAGTCCGGCGTTGCCTTCGGCGTAGCGCTTGAGATCGGGAAACGCGACCTCGATCGACGGGAGATTCTGGAACAACACGGAGCGCGGGGGGGTAGCGCCGCCCTTCAGGCGACGCAGAGGTGATCGGCGAGCCGTCGCATGAAGGCTTCGCACAGCGCCAGCTGCGAAAGCTCGACCCATTCGTTGGGCTGGTGTGCCTGCGCGATATGGCCGGGCCCGCAGATGATCGTCGCCAAGCCGGCGTCGTGAAACAGCGCCGCCTCGCTGCCGAAGGAAACCTTGCCGAGGTCGCTTCTGCCGCTGCAGCGCCGGCCCAGCTCGGCGATTTCGTTCGCGTGCTGGCCCTCGAACCCGGGCGTCGCGGAGAGCGGGTCGAACGCGACAAAAGTGGCCGGATCCACCGCATGCATCTCGGGGAGCAGCGTGGCCGCGAAGCGCTTCACCTCCGAGAAAAGCGTCTCCGGATCCTCGGAGGGCAGATGGCGGAACTCGAAGTCGAAGCGACAGTCGCGCGGCACGATGTTGAGCGCGGTGCCGCCGCGGATCACCCCGGTATGCACGGTGGTGTACGGGACCTCGTAGGCCGCATCGAACGGACCGCGCTCGCGGAATTGACGGCCCATCCGCGCGAGGAAGGTCACGATCTCGCTCGCCACCTGGACGGCGTTGACGCCGTGCGGAGTAAGGGCGGAATGCGCCTCGTGCCCGCGCACCCGGCAGCGGTAGCTTCGCTTGCCCTTGTGTGCCACCACCACGCGCATGCCCGAGGGCTCGCCAATGATGCAGCTCGCCGGACGGATGTCCTTCGCCGCGAGGTCGGCGATCAGGCGCCGCACACCGATGCAGCCGACCTCCTCGTCGTAGGACAGCGCGACGTGGACCGGGCGCTTCACGCCGCGGCGGGCGAGCTCGGGCACCCGCGCGAGCGCGATGGCGGAGAAGCTTTTCATGTCGGTCACGCCGCGTCCATAGAGGCGGTCTCCGACCACGGTCGCGGTGAATGGAGCGGTATCCCACGGCTGATCGTCGACCGGAACGACGTCGCTATGCCCCGAGAGCACGATGCCGCCCGTGGTGGCGTTGCCGTCCTGCGCCGGAAGCGTGGCGAACAGATTCGCCTTGCGCCGCTCGTCGTCATAGGTGAGCCGCGAGACGAGCCCGTGGCCGGCCAGGTAGTCGCGCACCCAGTGGATAAGCTCGAGATTGGACTCGCGGCTGGTCGTGTCATAGCCGACCAGCCTCCGGATCATCTCGAGGCTTTCGGGGTTGGGGGCGGATGCCGTCGTTGCCGCGGGTGCGCTCATGAAAGACTTCGGCGGGCGAGGCGAGCGCCCGGCATCGAAGGATAGAAATCGCCTCCGGCGCTGTCAATTGCATGCGGGCTGCGGTGAGCCAGGCGCCTCGCACGTTGCCGAGTATCGATGATGCGCAGACGGTGGCTATGTGGCGCGGCGCTGTGGGCTTGGGCGGCATGGGCTCACGGCGGCGGTCTTCCGACGAGATCAAGCCCCCGCCTGGATTCTCGCTCGAGCTCGTCGCCCGAGTGCCCTCGGCGCGCGAGATAACGCTGGGCGCGCGCGGAACGCTCTTCGTCGGGTCGTTCGCCGGCCGCGTCTACGCCGTGACGCGCTCGGGCGGCAGCGCGACGGTCAAAACCATAGCCTCGGGCCTCGATCGGCCGGGTGTCGCGTTCCGCAGTCGTCGTGACGAACCGGTTTCCGACCGCTGCGATGCATGGCTGGAAGTTCATCGCCTTCGGGCCGGATGGCAAGCTCTACGTGCCTGTGGGGGCGCCATGCAACATCTGCGAGCCCGATCCCGATCGCTACGCGCTGATCGCGAGGGATCAATCGGGATGGATCCGGCTTGGAAGCGTACGCGCGCGGCCGGCGCAACTCGGTGAGCTTCGACTGGGATCCGCGGACCCATGAACTGTGGTTCACCAACCATGGTCGCGACTACCTGGGCGACGACGCGCCACCCGACACGCCCAACCACGCGCCGAACGCGGGGCTCAACTTCGGCTATCCGTACTGTCACGCCGGAACGATCCTGGATCCGGAATTCGGTCGCAAGCGTTCCTGCGCCGAATTCGCCAAGCCGGCGCAGGATATCGGTCCGCACGTCGCGGCACTGCGCTTATACACCGGGAGGCAGTTTCCTGCCCACGTACCGCAACCAGATCTTCACCGCCGAGGATGGCTCCCGGAAGCGCTCCCGCAAGATCGGCTATCGGGTCACCCTCGTGCGTCTCGAAGGTGATGGCGCAGAGGCGTACGAGCCGTTCGCGACCGGCCGGCTGCAGGGGGAAAAGGCGTGGGGCGTCCGGCCGACGCGCCGGTCGACCGCGACGGCTCGCTGCTCGTGTCGGACGACTATGCCGGGGCCGTCTACCGCATTGCCTATCGCGGATCGTGACCTTCGGTGGGAATTAACTTCGCGTCGGGATGAATCCCGACCTACAAAGAAAAGCCGCCGGCCGACATTGCCGTCGACCTGGCGGCCCGCGTTCGAGGCGCTATCTGCTTTCTACATCGCTCCGACTCTCCATCCCGAGCGTCGGGCTACCGGTGCCTACCAGTGCCGATAATACGGGTGCGGTCGGTAGTAGTAGTGGTGGTAGTAGGGCCTGTAGTAAGGCCGATAGACCACCGTCGGACCGTAGTACGCGTACGGCGCCGGCGCGTAGTAAGGCGTGTAATACGGGTAGTTCGAGTAACCGAACGCCACGCCCGGCACGCCAACCGAGAACGAGAACGAGTCCCGCGCCGACGCGGGCGCGGCCAGCGTGACAGCCCCTACGGCGAGCGCTCCGGCTGCGGCAAGCGCGGCAATACGACGATTCATGATGTAACCTCCTCTCGCATGGGGTCGCGGACGCGCGACACCCTCACTACGTAGTTAGGACAGCCGTCGTAGACCACCGGTTTCCACGACAAAACATACGATTACAATTGGTTACGGCTGAGCTATATTCGACGCGTTGCGATCAGGCGGCGCGCTTATTCCCAAAGGAAATCACGATGGCCATCCATTGCTGGCGACTGCAAGGGATCGCAGCCCTCGCGTCGGTGCTGCTCGCACAGGGCGCTCTGGCCGCCGATCTCGCGATCGGCATCGGTGCCGATGTGACTGCGATCGATCCGCACTATCACAACGTCACGCCCAACAACAACGTCGCCGCGCACGTCTTCGACTACCTGGTGCTGCGCGACGAGCGCCAGCGGACCATTCCCGGCCTCGCGGTATCGTGGCGCACGATCGACCCAGTCACATGGGAGTTCAAGCTTCGCCACAGCGTCAAGTTCCACGACGGCAGCGACTTCACCGCCACCGACGTCGTGGCCTCGATCGAGCGCGTGCCGACGGTCCCGAACAGCCCGTCGCCGTTCACCGCGTACACCAAGCAGATCAAGGAGATGATCGTCGTCGATCCGTACACTGTCCGCTTCCGGACTGCGGCGCCGTATCCGCTCATGCCGTCCGACATGACGCAGGTTGCGATCATCTCCAAGGCGGAGGCAAAGGCGACGACCGAGGAGTTCAACAGCGGCAAGGCGGCGATCGGTACCGGACCGTATCGGCTGGTGCGCTACGCCAAGGGCGACCGGATCGAGCTCAAGCGCTTCGACGGCTACTGGGGCGGCAAGACGCCGTGGGAGAGCGTCACGCTGCGGCTCTTACCCTCCGATGTGCCGCGGGTGGCGGCGTTGCTCGCGGGCGACGTGCAGGCGATCGAGAATGTGCCCGCCTCCGACGTCGCCGCGTTGCGCAACGACAAGCGGATCGGGCTCTACCGCACCGTCGCCGACCGGCTCATTTACCTCCGCATGGACTCCGAGCGCGACGTCTCGCCGTTCGTGACCGACCGCGACGGCAGGCCGCTCGCGAAGAACCCGCTCAAGGACCCTCGCGTGCGCAAGGCGATCTCCAAGGCGATCAGCCGTCAGGCGCTGGTGGACTGGATGATGGAGGGCCAGGCGGTGCCGACGGGCCAGCTCCTGCCCGAAGGCTTCTTCGGCTACAGCCCGCGGCTCAAGCCCGAGCGGTATGATCCGGAGGGCGCGAAGAAGCTCCTCGTTGAAGCCGGCTATCCGAACGGCTTCGGATTGACCATCCACTCGCCGAACAACCGCTACGTCAACGATGCGCGCGTGGCGCAGGCGGTCGCGCAGATGCTCACGCACGTCGGCATCGCGACGCGCGTCGAGGCCATGCCTTCGGCCACGTTCTTCCCGCAGGCCACGGAAGGCCGGTTCAGCTTCATCCTCGTCGGCTGGAGCTCGGGGACCGGCGAGGCTTCCAGCCCGTTGAAGGCGCTCGTCGCCACGGTGAGCAAGGAGAAGGGATTCGGAACCGCCAATCGCGGCCAATATTCCAATCCCAAAGTCGATCTGCTGCTCGAGGACGCGCTGGTGACGGTCGACGACGCCAGGCGGGAAGCGCTGCTCCAGCGCGCGACCGAGCTCGCGATCGAGGACATGGCCATCGTCCCGCTTTATCACCAGGTGAGCCTGTGGGGAACGCGCAACGGCATCGGCTACACGCCGCGAACCGACGAAAACACGCTCGCCCACAAGTTCCGTCCGGGCACCTGAAGTGAAGGCCCCTTAGCGCGGCATTTCCGCCGCAGGAGAAAGCCATGAACGCGCCCGATGTTCGCTGGCCCACCGTGGCCACCCCGGCCGCGCACTTCATCGCCAACCGCTGGGTCGAGCCGAACAGCCGCGCCACGCTGCCGGTGATCGATCCGTCCGAAGGTGCGCCCTTTGCCGCGATCGCGCGCGGCAGCCGTGACGACGTCGATGCCGCGGTCGCCGCCGCGCGGAGCGCCTTCGATGGAGCCTGGGGCGCTCTCGCGCCAGCCGACAAGGGAAGGCGTCTCGGCACGCTTGCGCGCGCGATCGCGGATCAGGCCGAGGAGCTCCTCGCGCTCGAGGCACGCGACTGCGGCAAGCCTCTCAAGCAGGCGCGCGCCGACGTCGCCGCCTGCGCGCGCTACTTCGAGTTCTACGGCGGTGCGGCCGACAAGCTGCACGGCACGACGATTCCCTTCCCGCGCGAATTCTCCGTGCTGACGTGGCGCGAGCCGCACGGCGTGACCGGCCACATTATTCCGTGGAACTATCCGCTGCAGATCTTCGGGCGCAGCGTCGGGGCGGCGCTCGCGGCGGGCAACGCCTGCGTGGTCAAGCCGGCGGAGGACGCGTGCCTGTCGCTGCTGCGCGTGGCGGAGCTGGCGCGCGACGTCGGTTTCCCGGCGGGCGCGCTCAACATCGTGACCGGGCTCGGCCGGGAGGCGGGTGCCGCGCTGGCGATGCACGCCGGCATCGATCACCTTTCGTTCACCGGTTCGCCCGCGACCGGCGCGTGGGTCGCGCAGGAGGCGGCCAAGCGCCATTGTCCGGTCACGCTCGAGCTCGGCGGCAAGAGCCCGCAGGTCGTGTTCGCCGACGCCGATTTCGACGCCGCACTGCCGGTGATCGTGAACGCGATCGTCCAGAACGCGGGCCAGACCTGCTCTGCGGGCAGCCGGCTCCTCGTCGAGCGCTCGCGCTACGAGGCAATGCTCGAGAAGCTGGCGAAGAGCTTCGCGGCGCTTCGAGTCGGCCCCGCCTTGGCCGACCTCGATTGCGGGCCGCTGATCCGCGCCTCGCAACTCGAGCGCGTCAACGGCTTTCTCGCCGACGCGGAGCGCGACGGCATCGCGACCGTGTCCACGGGCCGGATCGCCGAGGATGCGCCGCCGTCCGGCTATTACGTCGCGCCGCGGCTCCTGCGCGACGTCTCGCCGGAAAGCCGCATCGCCTGCGAGGAGGTATTCGGACCGGTGCTGGTGGCGATGCCCTTCGCCGACGAAGCGGAGGCCGTGCGGCTCGCCAACGCGACGGGCTACGGCCTGGTGGCAGGCGTCTGGACCCGCGACGGCGCGCGGCAGCTTCGCCTGGCGCGCGCGATCCGCAGCGGCCAGGTGTTCGTGAACGGCTACGGCGCCGGCGGCGGCGTCGAGCTGCCCTTCGGCGGCGTGAAGCACTCCGGCTACGGCAGAGAGAAGGGATTCGAGGCGCTGTACGGATTCACCACGCTCAAGACCGTCGTGCTGCGCCATGGCTAGCGGCCGGCTCGAAGGCAAGGTCGCGCTCGTTACCGGCGCGGGGTCGGGATTCGGGGAAGGCATCGCCCGGCGCTTCGCCGCCGAAGGTGCGACGGTCGTCGTCAACGATCTCAACGCCGAGAACGGCGCGCGCGTCGCGAAGGCGATCCAGGACGCGGGTGGCGTCGCGTCGTTCTTCGCTGGCGACGTCTCGATCGACGGTGACGTCGCCGGGCTCGTGCGCTCCGCTCTGCAGACGCACCGACGCGTCGACGTGATCGTCAACAACGCGGGCACAACGCATCGCAACCGGCCGCTGCTCGACGTGAGCGAAGCGGATTTCGATCGAATCTACGCGGTCAACGTCAAAAGCCTCTATCTCACCGCCCGGCACGGCGTGCCGGCGATGCGCCGCCAGGGTGGCGGCGTCTTCATCACCATTGCCTCGACCGCCGGCGTGCGTCCCCGGCCGGGGCTCACGTGGTACAACGGCAGCAAGGGCGCGGCCATCGTAACCAGCCGTTCGATGGCGGCGGAGCTCGCGCCGGACAAGATCCGCGTCAATGTGATCAACCCGGTCGCCGGCGAGACGGGGCTGTTGGCGGAGTTCATGGGCGGCGATACGCCGGAGCTGCGCGCCAGGTTCATCGCCACTATTCCGCTGGGCCGGTTGTCGCTTCCCTCCGATGTGGCCACGGCGGCGGTCTTCTTCGCCTCCGACGAGGCGGCCTTCATCACCGGGGCGTGCTTGGAAGTCGACGGCGGACGGTGCATCTAATACGGCCGGATTTACCCGGCCAGCCCCGCGCGAATGAATTCGCGCCTACACCGCCGCCTTCACGGGAACGGTTTCCGATGCTGAGACGCGACCAGCCGGCGATGACGGTGCTGCTCGGCGCGCTGATCGCCGTAGCGCCCCTCGCCATGGACATCTACCTCGCGTCGATGCCGTCGATGACGCGGGCGCTCTCGGCGACGGAGGAGCAGGTCCAGCTCACGCTGTCGCTGTACATGTACGCCTGGGCGCTGTGCCAGATCTTCGTCGGCCCGCTCACCGATCGTTTCGGCCGCCGTCCCCTGCTGCTCGCGGGCCTGGCGCTGTTCGTCGCGGCATCGCTCGCCTGCGCCGCGGCGCGCGGGATCGAGATGCTGATCGCGTCCCGCGTCGCGCAGGCGATCGGCATGGCCATCGTCGCCGTCGTTCCGCGGGCCGTCGTGCGGGACCTCTACAGCGGCGACCACGCGGCGAGGATCCTGTCGCTGATGGGCGTGGTGCTGGGCATCGCGCCGATCGTGGCGCCGATCATCGGCAGCCACCTGCACGTATGGCTGGGCTGGCGCGCGAACTTCTTCTTCGTCGCCGCCTACGGCGCGGTGGCGCTCGCCTGCGTCGCGGCGATGTTTCCGGAGACGATCCGTGCCCGCGAGCGGCGCGCGACCGCTCCGGCGGCGATCCTCGCCAACTACGGCCGGTTGCTGCGCTCTCGCCGCTACGTCGGCTACACGCTCGTCGCAGCCTTCGCCGCCAGCGGGCTGTTCGCGTTCCTCGCCGGCAGCGCGTTCGTGTTCGTGAACGTGATGGGGACGGGCGAGCGGGGCTTCGGGTTGCTGTTCGGGTCCGTCATGCTGGGCAACATCACGGGGGCCTACGCGGGCAGCCGCCTGGTGATGCGCCTGGGGATCGATCGCATGCTGGGGCTCGCCACGGCGCTGATGCTGTTCTCCGGCACGCTTCTGGCGGCGCTCGCGTGGGCGCGCATCGGCCACCCCGTCGCGATCGTCGCGCCCATGTTCCTGTTCATGATTGCGCTCATGACCAGCATGCCGCAGGCAACTGCCGGCGCGCTCACGGGCTTTCCGGAGATTGCCGGCAGCGCTACGTCCCTGCTGCTGTTCTTCCAGTTCGCCCTCGCCTCGACCGCGGCATTCCTCGTCGGTGCGACCTTCGACGGCACGCAGCGCCCGATGGCAGGCACCATCGCCGCCGCGGCGATCGCCGCCTTCGTCGCCTTCCACGCACTGGTGCGGCCCGCCGCACCGGCGCGCTGGGTCACGCGGGCCGGACGGCGATCTGCTGCTCGATCTCGGCGATGATCGGTGTGGCCGCTTCCACGCCGATGCGCTTCACCAGCCCCTTGGCGACGTCGGGCAGCAGGTCATGCAGGTCGCGCAGGTTGGACGCGCGCTCCAGGCGCATGACGAGGAGATAGCCACGGAGCCCCAGATGCTGGTTGACGAGATCGGAGAGCCGGCGCTGCAGCGCGACGAAGCGTTGGGCTTCGTCCTCGCTCCGCGGCACGGACGCGGCGGGACCGGTGGCGTCCGACCGCGCGCTGAAGCGCTTCGCGATCAGGCCGGCGCGTTCGAGCGCCAGGATCGATTCCTCGTCGACCCGCAGCGCCCGCGCCCGCTCGAGGACCTCGGCGACGGTGAGCTTGCCGTCGATCATGATCAGCAGGCTCCGCAGGGCGATCGGCAGCGAGAGCTTGCGTTCCTTGACCTCGCGGATCCCGTCCTCGGTCTTGGCGTAGATCTCGCCCGGATGCATTCGACTCCTCGTAGCGTCGGCGTTCGCGCCGGCAGCGCCGGGCGATTATAAACCCGGCCTCGAGCGGCGGCGTGCGACAATCCGACGCCGTCCGACAGCGTGTAGAGGACAGCCCGCCGGATGTTGCGCCGCTTCGACCGCGCGCTGCTCGCCGCCAACCGCTGGTTGCTGATCGGAATGCTGGCGGCGATGGCGCTGATGGTGTTTGCCAACGTCGCGCTGCGCTTCGCGACCGATCGCTCGATCCTCTGGGTCGAGGAGGCCGCGCGCTACCTCATGATCTGGCTCACCTTCGCGGGCATGGGCCTGGTGCTGCGCTACGGCGGCCATCTCGGGATCGATACGCTGCAGGAGCATCTTCCGCGGCATGGCGCCGCCATCCGCGCGGCGGTGTTCGCCGTGCTGCTGGGCTTCTTCGCCTTCATGGTCTGGGTCGGCGTCCGCTACGCCGTCTTCGCGTGGAGGCAGACCACGCCGGTGCTGGGGCTGCCCATGGGCGCCGTGTACCTCGCCATGCCGATCGGCTTCGGCCTGTCGATCCTGCACCTGTTGCTCATGGCGCATGGATACGTCGACCGGCGCGCGGTCCTCGCCGACGGCGAGTTTGATGCCGACGCGGCGCAGCTCTAGGTCCCCGCGATGGTCGCCACGCTGTTCGTCGCCTGCATCGCGCTGCTGGCGCTCGGCGTGCCGGTCGCCTTCGCGCTCGGCGGCGGAACGCTCGCCGCGATGCTGGCCAACGGCAGCCTGTCCCTGCTCGCGCTGCCCAAGGCCATGTTCTCGGGCATCGACGTGTTCGCGCTGCTCGCCGTCCCGTTCTTCGTCCTGGCGGCGGAGCTTATGACCGGCGGGGAGCTCTCCAGGGTTCTGCTCGACTTCGCTTCGCAGTTTGTCGGCCGGTTTCGCGGCGGCCTGGGCCACACGAACATCCTGGCGCTCACTTTCTTCTCGGGGATTTCCGGATCGGCGCTCGCCGATGCCGCCGGCCCGGGGGCGATCATGATCCGGATGATGAGGGACGACGGCTACAAGCCGGAATATGCCGCCGCGCTCACCGCGGCGACGTCGATTCTGGGGCCCATTATCCCGCCGTCGATCAGCATGATCGTCTATGCGCTCGCGTATCCCGACGTGAATCTCGGCGGCCTGCTCATCGCCGGCGTGCTGCCGGGCATCCTCATCGCGGTCGCGATGGCGGCGATCAATCACGCGGTGTCGCTGCGGCGGAACTACCGCGGGTTGCCGCGGCGCTACACGCTCGGCGCCTACGCGCGCAATACCTGGCGGGCGATGCCCGCGCTGGGGCTGCCGGCGCTGATCCTGGGCGGCATCGCGTCGGGCGCCTTCACGCCCACGGAAGCCTCGGTGATCGCGGTGTTCTACGCGCTGCTCGCTGGCTTCGCGATCTATCGCACGCTCAAGTGGTCGATGCTGCCCGGCATCCTCGCCCGCTCCGCGCTCATGACGGCGTCGGTGCTGGTGATCGTCGCCGCGTCGGCCGCCTTCGCCTGGGTGCTCACCATCTCGCGCGTGCCCCAGGACCTGACCGCGCTCATCGTCGGCATGGACCTCCCGCCGCTTGCGTTCCTGCTCGCCGTGAACGCGCTGCTGCTCGCGTTCGGCATCTTCATCGAGCCGCTGCCGGGCATTGTCGTGCTGGTGCCGATCCTGGCGCCGATCGCCCACGCGCTCGGCATCTCCGATCTGCAGTTCGGGATCGTGGTGATCGTCAACCTAACGATGGGGATGCTTACGCCACCGGTCGGCGGCCTGCTGTTCGTCACTTCCGTAGTGGCCCGCGTGCCCCTCGCGCGCATGCTCGGCGAGCTTTGGCCCTTTCTCTGGGCGCAGCTCGCGGTGCTGCTGTTGCTCTCGGTATTTCCCCCGATCAGCACCGCGCTGCCGGCGTTGTTTGGATATCGGTAGGTCGGGATTCATCCCGACGTGCGGATGAATTCGCACCTACGTGGGCGGGACTCTTATCCTGACGCGTGCGGATGAATTCGCACCTAGCGGTAATTCCGGATGCGGTCGATGTTCGCCTGGCCGAAGCGCTTGGCGAAGTCCGCGTACGCGGGCGAGAGCGCGGCCTGGAAGCGCGCCTTGTCGACGTGGTCGACGACGGTCATCCCGTGCGCGCGCAGGTCGGTCACCGCCTTGCGCTCGTCGTCGTCCACGCGCGCGCGGTTGGCCTTCACCCCCTCCTTCGCGGCGTCGAGGAAGGCCTGCTTGTCGGCCGGCGAGAGACTGTCCCAGCGCGCCTTGTTCATCAGGAACACCGCCGGAGAGTAGACGTGGCCGGTCAGCGTCAGATATTTCTGCACCTGGTCGAGGTGGGCGGCGGTGATCACGGAGAGCGGATTCTCCTGGCCGTCGACGGTACCCTGCTGCAGGGCGGTGAACACTTCGGTGAACGCCATCGGCGTGGGCAGAATCCCGAACTGGCGGTAGGCCTCGATGTGGATGGGGTTCTCCATGGTGCGCATCTTCAGGCCGCGCAGATCCTCGGGCCCGTTCACGGGGCGCTTGCTGTTGGTCATGTGGCGGAAGCCGTTCTCACCCCAGGCGAGGCCGACCATGCCCTGCGCCGGAAACTTCGCGAGCAGCTCCTGGCCGATCGGACCGTCGAGCACAGCGCGGGCGTGCGCGTAGTCGCGAAACAGGAACGGAATGTCGAGGATCGCGATCTCGGGCACGAAATTGGGCAGTGGCCCCGTCGAAGTCAGGGTCAGATCGAGCGTGCCGAGCTGCACCGCCTCGACCGATTCGCGCTCGGCGCCGAGCGCGGCGGAATAGAAAGTTTGAACCTTGTAACGGCCACCGGTGCGGCGCTCGACCTCGCGCGCGAAGGTGTCGACGGCCACGCCGTAGTGCGAGCTCTGCGCCAGCGCGATGTTGATCCGGAGCGTGGTCTGGGCCGCGGCCGAGCCTGCTACGCCGGACGCGAGGGCGAGCCCCGCGACGAGGACAAGCCGACGAGCACGGTTCATGGCGGTTTCTCCTCCAGACGGCGCGCGTTCCGCACGCGCGCGGGGCTGCATTCTACCAACGCCGCGGCGCTGCGTGTCCGTCGAGGGCGTTTGTGGAATAATGAGCCGTTGTTCATCGAACGAGCCGTAAGCGCTCGCCATGCTCAACCCCGCGCTCCTCACCGCCCTCGGCAACATCCTTCCCGCCGCAGCGATTCTCACCGCGCGGGAAGACACCCGGCCCTACGAATGCGACGGCCTGACGATGTTCCGCGCCGCAGCCGGCGCGGTGCTGCTGCCGGAAACCGAAGCCCAGATCGTGGCGATCATGAAGCTCTGCCATGCCGCGCGTCTGCCGGTGGTGGCGCGCGGCGCCGGCACGGGGCTTTCCGGGGGGGCGTTGCCCGATCCGAATGGCATCGTCCTGTCGCTCGCCAGGTTCAACCGCATTCTGGCGATCGATCCCCTGGCGCGCACGGCGACGATTCAGCCCGGCGTGCGCAATCTCGCGGTGTCGCAGGCCGCCGCGCCGTACGGGCTGTATTACGCGCCGGACCCTTCGTCGCAGATCGCCTGCACGATCGGCGGCAACGTGGCCGAGAACTCCGGCGGCGTGCATTGCCTCAAGTACGGACTGACCGTCCACAACCTGCGGCGGGTTCGAGCGGTGCTGATGAGCGGCGAGGTCGTGGAGCTGGGCAGCGAAGCGCTCGATGCGCCCGGCTACGACCTTCTCGCGCTGATGTGTGGCTCCGAAGGACTGCTCGGCGTGATCACCGAGGTGACGGTCAAGCTCACGCCGAAGGCGAAGGAGGCGAAGTGCGTGCTGGCCGCGTTCGACGACGTGGGCAGGGCGGGCGCGGCGGTGGCCGCGGTGATCGGCGCGGGAATCATTCCATCGGGTCTCGAGATGATGGACCGGATGACCATCGCCGCGGTGGAGCCGTTCGTGCACGCCGGCTATCCCAAGGATGCCGAGGCGATCCTGCTCTGCGAGTCCGACGGCGTGCCCGAGGAAGTCGCGCAGGAAGTGGCGCTGGTGCAGCGGCTGATGAAGGAGGCGGGGGCGACGAAGATCGAGGTATCGACGAGCGAGCAGCAGCGCGAGCGCTTCTGGTCGGGACGCAAGGCCGCGTTTCCCGCCGCCGGCCGCATCTCGCCGGATTACTACTGCATGGACGGCACGATTCCTCGCCGGGCGCTCGCCCCAGTGCTCGAGCGCATCGCCGAGCTGTCGCGCGAGTTCGGGCTGCCCTGCATGAACGTCTTCCACGCCGGCGACGGCAATCTTCATCCGCTCATCCTCTACGACGCCAACCGGTCTGGCGACACCGAGAAGACGCAGGCCTTCGGGGCCAAAGTCCTCGAGCTCTGCGTCGAGGTCGGCGGCACGATCACCGGCGAGCATGGCGTCGGCGTGGAGAAGATCGGCGACATGTGCATGCAGTTCGCAGCCGCGGAGCTCGAGCGCTTCCACGGCGTGAAGCGGGCCTTCGATCGCGAGGGGCTGCTCAACCCTGGGAAGGCGGTCCCCACGCTGCATCGCTGCGCCGAGCTGGGGCGCATGCATGTGCACGGCGGTGCGCTGCCGCACCCCGAGCTGCCCCGTTTCTGAGAGTAGAACTCCTATGGCAACGCCCGCGCTGGTCCGACCCGATTCCGGCGCCGTCGCCTCGCTGGTGGAAAAGCTCCGCGGCGACTACGGCGATCGCGCCGTCACCTCGAGCGCCGTGCGCGAGCACCACGGGCACGGCGAGGGCGTGGTCGACACCGCGCCGCCCGACGTGGTCGTGTTCCCGGAAACGAACGAGGAGGTCGCGGCGATCGTCCGCCTGTGCCACCTCGCCCGCGTGCCGGTGATTCCCTTCGGCGTCGGCACGTCGATCGAGGGCCACGTCGCCGCGCTCTACGGGGGCGTGTGCATCGATCTCACACGCATGGATCGCGTGCTGGAGATCAACGCCGAGGACCTCGACTGCCGGGTGCAGGCGGGCATCACGCGCGAGCAGGTGAACGCCGAATTGAAGGGCACGGGGCTGTTCTTCCCGATCGACCCGGGCGCGGACGCGACCATCGGCGGGATGGCCTCGACGCGCGCCTCGGGAACCAACGCGGTGCGCTACGGCACGATGCGCGAGAACGTGCTGGGCCTGACCGTGGTCACGGCCGACGGTCGTCTGATCCGCACCGGAGGACGGGCGCGCAAGTCGAGCGCCGGGTACGACCTCACGCGGCTGTTCGTCGGCGCCGAGGGCACGCTGGGTGTCATCACCGAGATCCAGCTCCGACTCTATGGCGTACCGGAAGCGATCGCCGCGGCCGTCTGCCAGTTTCCCGACCTCGCGAGCGCCGTAAGCACCGTGATCACCGCCATGCAGACCGGGATTCCGGTCGCCCGCATCGAGCTCCTCGACGAAGCGCAGATGGACGCGTGCATCCGCTACTCGAAGCTCGAAGGCTTCGAGGTCAAGCCGACGCTGTTCTTCGAATTCCACGGCTCGACCTCGGCGGTCGCCGAGCAGAGTGCGGCGATGCAGGCCATCAGCGACGAGTTCGGCGGCAGCGCCTACCAATGGGCGTCGCAGGCCGAGGATCGGAACCGCCTGTGGAAGGCGCGGCACGCCGCGTACTACGCCGCGCTGGCGCTCGAGCCGGGGAAGATCGGGTTCGCCACCGACGCCTGCGTGCCGATCTCGCGGCTCGCCGACTGCATCCTGGAAACGCGGGCGGACATCGAGAAGAGCGGCCTCACCGCGCCGATCGTCGGCCACGTCGGCGACGGTAACTTCCACCTGATCGTGCTGTTCGACCCCAACGATTCGGTGGAGCGCGAGCGGGCGGACGCGCTCGCCCACCGCGTGAGCCTGCGCGCGATCCGCATGGGCGGCACCTGCACGGGCGAACACGGCATCGGCTGGCACAAGCTGGACGTGCTCGGCGAGGAGCACGGGGACGCGCTCGAGATCATGCGCGCGGTGAAGCGCGCGCTCGACCCGCTGAACATCATGAATCCCGGCAAGACCGTGCCGCTCTAGTCGGCCGATGTACACGCTCTACATCGGCAACAAGAACTATTCGAGCTGGTCGCTGCGCGCCTGGGTGCTGATGCGCGCGCTCGGCATTCCCTTCGCCGAGAAGCGCATCGTGTTGTATCCATCGGAGAGAAGGGAGCGGCTGCACGAGCTCTCGCCCAGCGGCAAGGTGCCGTGCCTGCACGACGGCGACTTGGTGGTGTGGGACACGCTCGCCATCGCCGAATACCTTGCCGAGCGCCACCGCGGCGTCTGGCCCGAAAACGCGGGCACGCGGGCGTGGGCGCGCTCGGTCGCCGCGGAGATGCATTCGAGCTTCGCCCACCTGCGTGAAGAAATGGGCATGAGCGTTCGCGCGCGCACGCGCAAGGACCCGTCGCCCGCGGTGGCCGCCGACATCGCCCGCGTCCTCGCACTGTGGGTGGAGGGCCGCGAGCGCTTCGGCGCCGGCGGCGAATTCCTCTGTGGCGCGTTCGGCGCGGTCGATGCGTTCTGGTGTCCGGTGGCGTTTCGCTTCCAGAGCTACGGCGTGCCGCTGGCCGGCACCTCGGCGGCATATGCGCGCTCGCTGCTGGAGCTGCCGGCGATGCGCGATTGGGCGGCGGAAGCGGAGCGGGAGATCGAGCGCATTCCGGAGTTCGATCCGCCAGAGATCCAGGCGCAGCGGTGAGCGGGGCGCAAGAGGCCGCGAAGGACGTCTTGGCCGCCTGGAGCGAGCGCGTCCATCGTGCGGCGGCCGACGGGACCGCATTGCGCATCGTCGGCGGCGGCACGAAGGATTTCTACGGTCAGGATCTCGTCGGCGAGCCATTTCCGACGCGTGCTTACGCAGGCGTGGTCGACTACGATCCGACCGAGCTCGTGATCACCGCCCGCTGCGGCACGCCACTCGAGGAGATCGAGTGCACGCTGGCCGACGCGCGGCAGATGCTCGGCTTCGAGCCGCCGCGCTTCGGCTCCGGATCGACCCTTGGCGGGTGCATCGCCGCCGGTCTCTCCGGGCCGCGCCGACCTTATTCCGGCGCGGTGCGCGATCACGTGCTCGGCGTGCGCGTGCTCGACGGCAAGGGCGAGGACCTCGCCTTCGGCGGGCGGGTGATGAAGAACGTCGCCGGCTTCGATGTCTCGCGGCTCATGGCCGGATCGCTGGGAACGCTTGGCGTCCTGCTCGAAGTGTCGTTGCGCTGCCAGCCGGTGCCCAAAGCCGAAGCCACGCGGATCCTGGAGCTCGATGGCAGCGCGGCGGTGCGCCGGATGAACGAATGGGGTGCGCGAGCGCTCCCGATCAGTGCCACGTGGTACGCCGACGGAATGCTGTTCGTGCGCCTTTCCGGCGCCGAGAGCGCGGTGTCGTCGGCGGTGCGCGAGATCGGCGGGGGGAACCAGGAGCACGCGGCGGCATTCTGGTCGGCAGTGCGCGATCAGGCCAACGATTTTTTCGCCCGCTCGGGGGGGCAGGCGCTGTGGCGACTCTCCGTGTCCTCCACGGCACCGTTCGCCGAACTCGGCGGGGCGCAAGCCGTCGAATGGGGCGGGGCGCTTCGCTGGCTGGTGGCCGACGCCGCCGATGGCGCGGACTTGCGCTCCTGGTCGCGCAAGCGCGGTGGGCACGCGACACTCTACCGGGGCCCGAAGTCCGCCGGCGCGTTCCAGTCGCTCGAGGCGCCGATCCTCGGGATCCATCGCACGCTCAAGTCGACGTTCGATCCGGCCGGCGTCTTCAACCGGCGCCGCATGTATCCGGACTTCTGATCTTGGAAACGCGTCTCGCCGATTTCATCCGCGACACGCCGCAGGGGCGCGAGGCGGAAGGCATTCTGCGCGCCTGCGTCCACTGCGGTTTCTGCACGGCGACGTGCCCGACCTATCAGCTCCTTGGCGACGAGCTCGACGGTCCGCGCGGGCGCATCTATCTCATGAAGCAGGTGCTCGAAGGCGAGCCGGTGAGTACCAAGACCCAGCTTCATCTCGATCGCTGCCTCACCTGTCGCTCGTGCGAGACGACCTGTCCCTCGGGCGTCCGCTACGGGAGACTGGTCGAGATCGGGCGCGAGGTGGTCGAGCGACGCGTGCCTCGCCCGATGGGCGAGCGGGCGCGACGGTGGCTCCTGCGCAAGAGCCTGCTCTCGCGCCGGGTTTTCGGCTTGGCAGCCGCGAGTGGCCGCCTGGTGCGACCGCTGCTGCCGCGCACGCTGGCCGCCAAGCTTCCCGGGAGCACGCTTCGTACCTGGCCGCGGGCGTGCCACGCGCGCCGGATGCTCGCGCTCTACGGCTGCGTCCAACCCGCGCTGGCGCCGTCGATCGACGCGTCGATGGCGCGCGTTCTGGACCGCATCGGCGTCTCGCTCGTCCGTGCGCCGGGCTCGGGCTGCTGCGGCGCCATGAGCCAGCATCTTTGCGCGACCGAGGAGGCGCGCCGGCTGATGCGGGCCAATGTCGACGCGTGGTGGCCCGAGATCGAACGCGGCGCGGAGGCGATCGTCGTCACGGCGACAGGCTGCGGCGTGCAGGTCAAGGAGTACGGCGATCTGCTGCGTGACGATCCCGCGTACGCCGAGCGCGCGGCGCGCGTCGCCGCGCTCGCGCGCGATCCGGTGGAGATCGTCGCCGCGGAATGGAAGCAGATCGCACCGCTCCTCGCGCTCGACCGCGGCGCGGAACGCGTGGCGTTCCACGCGCCCTGCACGCTGCAGCACGGGCTCAAGCTCGCCGGCCGCGTCGAGGAAACCCTGCAGGCGATCGGTCTGGAGCTCACGCCGGTGGCCGATGCGCACCTGTGCTGCGGCTCGGCGGGAACGTACTCGATCTTGCAGCCGGGGCTCTCGGAAAGGCTCCGCGCCAACAAGATCGCGGCGCTGGAGGCGGGCGGGCCGGAGCTGATCGCCACCGCCAACATCGGCTGCCTGGTGCATCTCGCCGCGGTCAGCGCGCGGCCGGTGCGCCACTGGGTCGAGCTGCTCGACGCGCGCCTGCGCGGCGGCGATGCCTGACCCGCACCCGAACGGGCGGGAGAGCTACAAGCGCTTCCTCGCGATCCCGACCCGGTGGATGGACAACGACGTCTACGGCCACGTGAACAACGTGACCTACTATTCGTACTTCGACACGATCGTCAACGAGCATCTGGTACGCGTGGCGGGCCTGGACATTGAGGCCGCGCCGGCGATCGGCATCGTCGTGGAAACGGCGTGCCGGTTCCACAAGTCGCTCTCCTTCCCCGACGTCGTCGACGCGGGCCTGCGGGTGATCAAGCTTGGCAACTCGTCGGTCACCTACGAGATCGGCCTGTTCCGCCACGGCGACGAGGAGCCCGCAGCGACCGGCCGCTTCGTGCACGTGTGGGTCGACCGCGCGAGCCGCCGCCCCACGCCGGTGCCGCCGGCGGTGCGTGCGGCGCTCTCGGCGCTGGTCGTGCGATGAGCCCGGAGCGCGCCGGGCGCTCGGCGTACAATGGCGCCGGCCAGCGGCTGCCCGTGAGCGGCTCGCCCCGGAAAGTCCCATGCCCAACCGCTCGTCCTGCGTCGCGCTCATGATGACCCTCGGCACGATCGCCTTCGGCGTTCCTTCGCCCGCGAGCGCCGCCGACGTCACGCCCATTCCCGTTCGGGACTTCTTCCGCCATCCCGAGCGCGGTTTCTTCCGCATCTCGCCGGACGGCCGGACGCTCGCTTTCATGCAGCCGTATCAGCGGCGGATGAACATCTACGTCGAGCCGCTCGCCGGCGGCGAGCCCCGCCGCCTCACCGACGAGACCGCGCGCGACATCGCGGACCACTTCTGGAAAGGCCCTTCGCGGCTTGTGTATCTCAAGGATTTTGCCGGCGACGAGAACTTCCACCTGGTCGCGGTGGCGATCGACGGCTCCGGCATCAAGGATCTCACCCCGTTCCCGGGCGTGCGCGCGCAGATCATCGACGAGCTGCGCGACTTCCCCGACCGGCTGCTGGTGGGCCTGAACAAGCGCAACAAGGAAGTGTTCGACGCCTACCGGCTCGACCTGAAGACCGGCGAGCTCGAGCTGGTAGCCGAGAATCCGGGCAACATCACGCGCTGGCTCACCGATCACGCCGGCGATATCCGCGGCGCGCAGACCTCTGACGGCGTGAACACGAGCTACCTCTATCGCGACGGTGCGAGCGGGCCGTTCAAGACGGTGCTCACGACCAACTTCCGCGACTCGTTCAATCCGCTGTTCTTCACCTTCGACAACAAGCTGCTCTACGCGTCGTCCAACATCGGCCGCGACAAGCAGGCGATCGTGCTGGTCGATCCGGGCACGGCCCAAGAGCAGAAGGTGCTGTTCGAGCATCCGGAGGTGGACGTCGAGGGTCTTTCCTATTCGCACAAGCGCAAGGTGCTGACCGAGATCGACTTCGTCACGTGGAAGCCCGAACGGAAAGTGCTCGATGCCGAGACCGAGAAGATTTATGCATCTCTGAAGAAGCAGCTTCCCGGCTACGAGTTCGCGCTGCAGAGCATGACCAACGACGAGGACAAGTTCGTCGTCGCGGCGTTCAACGACCGCACGCCCGGAACGCGCTACCTCTACGACGTTCGCGCCGACAGGCTCACCAAACTGGGCGAGATCGCGCCGTGGCTGCCCGAGGAGCGCATGGCGGCGATGAAGCCGATCGAGTACACCTCCCGCGACGGGCTCGTGATCCACGGCTATCTCACTCTGCCGAAGGGCAACGAAGGCAAGAACCTGCCGGTGGTGGTCAATCCCCACGGCGGTCCATGGGCGCGCGACGTCTGGGGCTGGAATCCGGAGGTGCAGATGCTCGCCAACCGCGGCTACGCGGTGCTGCAGGTGAACTTCCGCGGCTCCACCGGCTACGGCCGCGGCTTCTGGGAGGCCTCCTTCAAGCAGTGGGGCCGCAAGATGCAGGACGACGTGACCGACGGCGTGCAGTACCTGATCAAGCAGCGCATCGCGGATCCCAAGCGCATCTGCATCTACGGCGGGAGTTATGGCGGCTACGCGACGCTCGCCGGCGTGACCTACACGCCCGATCTCTACGCCTGCGCGGTGGATTACGTCGGCGTGTCGAACCTGTTCACCTTCATGAACACGATTCCGCCGTACTGGAAGCCCTACCTCGACATGATGCACGAGATGGTCGGCGATCCAGAGAAGGACAAGAGCCTGCTCGCCGCGGCCTCGCCGGCGCTCAACGCCGACAAGATCAGGACGCCGCTGTTCGTCGCTCAGGGCGCGCACGATCCGCGGGTCAACATCGACGAGTCCAACCAGATGGTCAACGCGCTGCGCGCGCGCGGCATCGACGTTCCGTACATGGTGAAGGACAACGAAGGCCACGGCTTCCACAACGAAGAGAACCAGTTCGAGTTCTACGAGGCCATGGCGAAGTTCCTCGCCAAGTATCTCGGCGGAAGCGCGTAGCGAGCCAACCGTGACCACTCCACGTCGCTTCGCGCTCATCGCCGCGGCCGGCGCGAGCACGCGCTTCGGCGGCGAGCCCAAGCAGTACGTATCGCTTGCCGGGGCGCCGCTGTTGCGGCACACGATCGACGCGCTCAACGACTCGATCGTGCTCGAGTCGGTGTTCGTCGTACTGGCGCCGGAGGATCGGCTCTACGCCGAGAGGATCGGCAGCGTCCGCGGCGTCGAGCCGCTCTACTGCGGCGGAGCAACGCGAGCGGAGTCGGTCAGAAACGGCCTGGCGGTCGTGGGCCGGCACGCGGTCGCCGAGGACTGGGTGCTCGTGCACGACGCGGCGCGGCCGTGCATCGACGTGGGGACGCTCAACAGGCTGCTGCACGAGCTCGAGGACGAGCCCGTGGGCGGCTTGCTCGCCGTGCCGCTCTCCGACGCCTTGAAGCGCACCGAGACCGGCGCGGGCCTGCGCGCCGTCTCGACCGAGCCGCGCGAGGGCCTGTGGTGCGCGCAGACGCCGCAGATGTTCCGCTATGCCATCCTCCAGCATGCCTTCCGCAAAGCCGATTGCGCGAGGATCGTCGACGAAGCGCAAGCCGTGGAGGAGCTCGGCGTCAAGGCTCGCCTCGTTCGCGGCAGTCCCGACAACATCAAGGTTACCTACCCCGAAGACATACCGCTCGCCGAGGCGGTTCTCCTCCGACGCCGGAGCGCATGAGCGAGCCGCGGCTTCGCATCGGCAACGGCTTCGACGTCCATGCACTCGTACCGGGTCGGCCGCTCAAGCTGGGCGGCGTGACGATCCCGTTCGACAAGGGCCTCGCCGGACACTCCGATGCCGATGCGCTCCTGCACGCGATCTGCGACGCGATCCTGGGCGCGCTTGGCGCAGGCGACATGGGGGCGCACTTTCCCGACAACGATCCCGCCTACAAGGATGCCGACAGCCGCGTGCTGCTCCGCCAGGTCTGGCAGCGCGCGCGCACGGCACGCTACGCTCTCGGCAATCTCGACGCCACGGTGATCGCGCAGGCGCCGCGATTGGCTCCCCATGTCGCGGAGATGGCCGCGAACATCGCCCGGGACTGCGACGCGCGCGTCGATCAGGTCAACATCAAGGCGCGAACGACCGAACGGCTTGGCTTCTGCGGGCGAGGCGAGGGGATCGCCGCGATGGCAAGCGTGCTGCGGATCGGCACACAGGAGTGGTCCTCAGCGCAGTAGCGCGCACCCGGCTGCGGCTTCGTCGGTCGCGCACCGGAGCCGGTTCCCGCCGGGACGGATGGTAAAATCGACGTCTCTCATGCGGACCGTCGGCGCCTTCGGCCGTTTTACCGCTCGTCGCTCGCGGCTCACGGGCCACGGCGATCGACCCCGCCGGCTCTCGCGAGACATATCACGCCGCGTCTGCTGATGCCCGATTTCGGCTCCTGCGACAAGCGTACGGAAAAACCGCATGGCTGATGCCGAAGCCGGCCCGCTCCCCGTTCCCGCGATCGCGCGCCGCCGAACGCGCATCTGCTTCGTCGGCGGAGTCCCGATCGGCGCTGGCCACCCCGTCGTCGTGCAGTCGATGACCAATACCGACACCGCGGATGTCACCGCGACGGTGGCGCAGGTCAAGGCGCTTGCGGACGCGGGCTCGGAGCTGGTCCGCGTGGCCGTCAACACCGCCGACGCCGCGGCGGCCGTGCCGGTGATCAGGGAGCGGCTCGATGCGATCGGCTGCGGCGTGCAACTCATCGGCGACTTCCACTTCAACGGCCACCGGCTGCTCTCGAACTTCCCGGATTGCGCCCGGGCACTCGCGAAATACCGCATCAATCCTGGCACCGTCGGCGGCGGAGCCAAGCACGATCCGCAGTTCGCGGTAATGATCGAGCGCGCGATCGACTACGGCAAGCCGGTGCGAATCGGTGTGAACTGGGGCAGCCTCGATCAGGATCTACTGGCCAAGTTGATGGACGACAACGCCGCAAGCGCCAACCCGCTTGACGCTGCGCATGTGATGCGCGAAGCGCTGGTGACCTCGGCACTTCGCAGCGCGCAGTTCGCGGAAGACCTGGGGCTGCCCGGCGACCGGATCGTCCTTTCCTGCAAGGTTTCCGACGTGCAGGACCTGATCGCCGTATACACGGAGCTCGCGCGCCGTTGCGACTATCCGCTGCATCTCGGCCTCACCGAAGCGGGGATGGGCTCGAAAGGCATTGTGGCGTCGACCGCGGCGATGGCCGTCCTGCTGCAGCAGGGCATCGGCGACACCATCCGCGTGTCGCTCACCCCGGAGCCCGGTGGCGATCGCACGCGCGAGGTCGTCGTCGCGCAGGAACTGCTGCAGACCATGGGCCTGCGCTCGTTTGCGCCGCTGGTCACCGCCTGTCCCGGTTGCGGTCGGACGACCAGCAGCTTCTTTCAGGAGCTCGCCGCCAAGATCCAGGCGTACCTGCGCGCCCAGATGCCGCTGTGGCGCACGCGCTATCCGGGGGTGGAGAACATGACCGTGGCCGTGATGGGGTGCGTGGTCAACGGCCCCGGCGAATCGAAGATGGCCCACATCGGCATCAGCCTGCCCGGCACCGGCGAGGTGCCGGTCGCTCCGGTGTACGTCGACGGGCAGAAGACGGTGACGCTGCGCGGGCCCGGGATCGCCGAAGACTTTCAGCGGATCGTGTTCGACTACGTCCGTGCGACCTACGGCGGCGAGCCGCCCGCGGAGCATCTTCGCCCCAGGCAGAAATCGATCGCCATTGCGCGGGGCTCCGCCGGTTCCTCCGGCGGTGTCGCTTCCACCGGGAGCTGAGGCGCCGCCGCTTATGCGGCGCGGGCCAGGGGAATCGTCACTCGGGCGACCATCCCGCCGCCGGCGCGCGGCGCGAGATCGAGCGTTCCGCCGTGCAGACGGGCGATGCGCTCGACGATCGCAAGGCCCAGACCCGCGCCCGGCGCCCCGCCACGCGCCGGATCGCCGCGCGTGAAGGGACGCTTCAGATACTCGACGTTCTCGGCACGGATGCCGGACCCGTGATCGGCGACCTCGACGGTCAGTGTTCCGCCGGCGGCGCGCACCGCAAGCTCGACGGGCGGGGCGCCGTGGCGCAGCGCGTTGTCGACGAGGTTGCTGATCATGCGCTCGAATGCGGTTGCGCGCAGCGCCACCTTCGGCAGCTCTTCGCGCGCGAAGCGCACGTCGTGCCCGGCTCGCTGGTGGCGGGCCGCCACGGTGGCGACGATCTCTCCCGGGTCGCACACATCCACGGCGCAGTCGCCGCCGGGGCGCGCGAAGTCGAGGAACTGGCTGATGATGCGGTCCATCTCCTCGATGTCCTCCGCCATGCCCTGGCGGGTGCGCTCATCAGCGGTAGCGACCTCGATGCCGAGCCTCAGGCGCGCGAGGGGCGTGCGCAGGTCGTGGGACACGCCGGCGAGCAGCACCGCGCGGTCCTGCTCCATCTGGCTCAAGTTCGACATCATCTGGTTGAAGCCGCGGTTGAGATTGACGATTTCCGACGGACCGCTTTCGGGCAACGGCGGGGGCGACTTGCCTTCGCCGACGCTCGCCACCGCAGCGTTGAGCTGGCGCAGCGGCCGCGCGAGGTAGCGCGCGAAGGCGTACGCGCTCGGCAGCAGCACCGCGAGGATCACCACGCTCCACTGCAGGGCGCGCGAGGGCACGTTTTCCGCGGACCGCGTCGGCAAGGGGAAGCCGGCCCAGTAGGCCCGATCGCCGGCGACGAGCTTGATCCACAGGAGCTGCAGCCGTGGCTGGATGCGAAGCTCCGTTTCCGGCCCGAGCTCCGCCTTCAATCGCTGCTCGAGCTCCAAGAGCAGCGGACTCAATGGTCCGGCGGCGAAGCGCCGTTCCGCGTCGACGCCCGGCTTGCGCGCCTGGTCGGAGATGATCCGCGCGTGGTAGGCCTCCCCGATCCGCGTCAGAGCCGCCTCACCCGCGCCTGGCTCCGCCGAAGCGAGCGCGGCGCGCAGCGAGCGCAGCTCGACGAGCTTGGTGTCGCTGAACTGCCGCTCGATGAGGGCCGCGCGATCGAGGCGGAAGAGGTAGATCGCCGCCACCTGCCCCACGAGCAGCATCGCGATGAGCAGCAGCGCGAGCCGCCCGAACAGCGAGCGCGGCCACGGCAGAAAGCTCAAGCGCCGGCCTCGCTCGGCGCAGCGGCGTCGTCCGGGACGAACACGTAGCCGAACCCCCACACCGTCTGGATGTAGCGCGGCGTCGACGGATCGGGTTCGACGAGCTTTCTCAAGCGCGAGATCTGCACGTCGATGGCGCGGTCGAACACGTCGTGATCGCGGCCGCGCGCCAGCAGCATCAGCTTCTCGCGCGCGAGCGGCTGGCGCGGATGCGTCGCAAGCACCTTGAGAAGGCTGAACTCGCCCGTCGTCAGCGCGATCGGCGTGTCGCCGCGCACGAGCGTACGCGTCGCGAGGTCGAGCACATACGGCCCGAAGGCGACTTTGCCTTCGGCCGAGGGCGCGCCCGGCGCCTCGGTGTGGCGGCGGAGCACGGCGTGAATCCGCGCCACCAGCTCGCGCGGATTGAACGGCTTCGGCAAATAATCGTCGGCACCCATCTCCAGTCCGACGATGCGGTCAACGTCCTCGCCCTTGGCGGTGAGCATGATTATCGGCACGCTCTCGCCGGATCCGCGCAGGCGGCGGCACACCGCGAGGCCGTCTTCGCCCGGCAGCATCAGGTCGAGCACCAGAAGGTGGGGCGGATCACGCTGCAACCGCTTGTCCAGCTCGCGAGCGTCGGGCAGTGTCTGCACCTGGAAGCCTTGCTCGCCCAGGTAACGCGCGAGCAGCTCGCGCAGTCGCGCATCGTCGTCGACGACCAGAATCTTCGGGTTGCTCTGCTTCATGGCATCATCGTAGCGCGCCCGCCGCGGCGGCGCCCGCGGATTGTCACGAATTGTAACGTCCGTCCGTGCAGGCAACGATTCGTTACGCGCCGCGCCACTCTCGCACGCAACAAAGCGTTACCGGCACGACGGCGGAGGCAATGATTGCGCAACACCTCGCGCGCACACTGCGCGCGAAGCTTCGGTGCTCGAAACACGCCGATTCGCTCGACTCAACGAAAGGACTCACCGATGAAACGCACCTTTCTCGCAGCTCTCCTCGGTTGGGCGCTCTGCGCCCTCGGATTCACCGCTTCGGCGGCGCCGATGCACGATGGGGACTTGATCGGGGTGCTGGAGCATCTGCGCTCCCAGCTCAATCTGAACACCTCGCAGCAGCAACAGTGGGACAACGCGGCCGCGCTGAGCGCGGCGGCACGCAGCGCGTTCCGCGCGAGCCTTCAGGAGCGCAGCTCCGCGCTGCAGGCGGAGCTCGCGAAGCCCGAGCCCGATCTCGCATCAGTCGCCGCGGCGTCGGACGCGGCGTCCCAGCAGCTCTCGACGCTCCATAGACAGGCGCGCGACGCCTGGCTCGCGCTGTACGCGACGTTCAGCCCCGACCAGAAGGCGATCGCGCGCGACGCGATCAAGGAGCGGATCGCCAAAGTCCAGGCCAGGATCCAGGCGCGGCGCAACGCGCGGCACGGGTTGCCCGCGAACTAGCCCGTCGGCTCGCCCGGAAGAATCCTCCTGAAGTCGGTCTCTCCGGCCGACGGTCCCGCCCGGCTGGTCATCCGCCGGGCTTTTTTTTGCCTCCAGGGGAGGGGCTTGCATGCGCGGCGCGGGAGGCTATAATTCATTTGTCATAAACATCGCGTATTCCTTCATCCCGTCTCTGCGTGTCGATGACCAACGTTCACCATCGCACGCCATGACAGAATCCAGACCGGGTTTACCCCCCCGACCCTAACCGGTCATCCCGAACTCGGTCTGTCCTCCAGCGCCCCGTCAAGGGGCGCCTTTTTTACCGCCGTTCGAAGCCTTTGTGGCCGGCCATGCCACGTGGATCTTTAGTAAAAAATAAAAGCCAGACAAGTAATTAGAGAATTATCCTGAGATTCAGATTGCATAAACCAACCCAGCAATGCGTGAAAAATACGCAAACCGCTCCATTTTTATGTTGCGGCATGCATATTCATAACTGCCGCGCCGGGCGGGCCGCGACGCTCGTCCGGACCGCCGGGCCGCACTGATGCGCGGCCGTTGCACAGTCGCGCGGCAGTCGCCTTCAGCTCCTCGCAACACGGGCTTGAGCATGAAGTCGACGCCGCAAAGGCGCAGTACCTCGAGCGAGGACGTGGTGCGCCCCCACTGGCCGAGCAGCGTCGCAATCTGATCTGCGCGCGCCCGCCGCGCGGGGGCCGAATGATCGGCAGCCTCCGGCATGCTCGAGGGCTCCCTGCCCTAGCGGGCGCGCGCCCCGGGCGTCTCGAAACGGACGCCGCGGCGGGCGAGCTCGATCACCACCTGCGTGCGGTTGCGCACATTCAGGGCGCGCAGAATCGCGCTGACATGCACCTTGACCGTTCCCTCGGAAAGCTTGAGGTCGCGGCAGATGAGCTTGTTCGGCTTGCCCTGGACCAACAGCTTCAGCACGTCGGCCTGACGCAGCGTGAGGCCGAGCTGCTCGGGCCGCGTGATAGTCGCGCGCGGCCGAAGCCCGCCCGGACCCTGCGCGGTTTCAGCCGGTATGTACACGCCGCCGGCGAGCACGAGCTGCAGCGCTTCGAGCAGCACCCGCGTGTTGGCGGTCTTGGGTATGAAACCCATCGCTCCGAGGTCGAGGGCGTGCTCGACCGTCTCGCGAGCATGGGTCGCGGAAATCACCAGCACCGGCATGCCGGGCCATTCGCGGCGCAGCTCGGCGAGCAACGCGAAGCCGTCGCAGCCGGGGAATGCGAGGTCGAGCAGGATGAGATCGGTGTCCGGCTCGCGCGACAGCGCCGCATGCGCCTCCGAAGCGTCCTGCGCCTGGATGAAATCGACACCCGGATCGAGCGCCGTAAGGACGTGCCGCAGCGCTTCCTGAATCAACGGATGGTCGTCGACGACGAGGATCTTCATCGTTCCCCCTTGCCTGCGGATGAAGACTTTGCTACGCCCTGTCCCGGGCGTGTTTCGCTTACTGTAAGCTCGGTGAAAGGCGTGTCAACTGTACAAAGCTACAGGCCGGCTTCGCGCGACGTGCGCAACGATGACAAAGCCGCGACGGATCAGCAATTTGTGGGGGGTCTTCGCGCGACAACAAAGGCGTAAGGAGGCCGCGCCGCCGCGCGACCATTGGGAACTCGCCGCTTTGACGTGGAGTCGAGCAAGCCGAAGGAGAATTGAACCATGCAACGACGCGATTTTCTGATCATGCTCTCCGCGGCGTCTTCGGCGCTGGCGCTGCCGCAGCTGGGCCGGACCGCCCCCTCGGGGCCGGTGCTCATCGCCCAGATGCAGCGCGACTGGATGAAGCTGCTGGCCCCGGGCGCCGACGTCGCAGCGAGCGCCGACCCGCTAGTCCTCACCGACGACGAATGGCGCCGGCGGCTGACCGCCGAGCAGTTCGATGTGCTGCGACGTGAGGGCACGGAGTATCCCTTCAGCAGCCCGCTGAACAAGGAAAAGCGCGCCGGAGTGTTCGTCTGCGCGGGGTGCGCGCTGCCGCTGTTCACTTCCCAGATGAAGTTCGACAGCGGAACCGGGTGGCCGAGCTTCTTCACGCTGATCCCGGACCACCTGGGCACCAAGCAGGACTTCAAGCTGATCGTCCCGCGCACCGAATACCATTGCGTGCGCTGCGGAGGGCATCAAGGCCACGTCTTCGACGACGGACCGCCGCCGACGGGTCTGCGCTACTGCAACAACGGTGTGGCGCTGCGATTCATCCCGCAGAAGGCCTAGCGTAGCTTCCGGCCGTCGCCGACCAGACCGGCCTCAGCCGCCCCTCGAGGCCATCGTCTTTTCCTGCTCGGTGAGCTCCTGGCGCATCGCCCGCAACCGGCTTTCGGCCGCGGAGAGCTGGTAGAAGTCTCCGTCGCCGGCCTTCACGGCCAGCTCGAGCTGGAGCACCGCTGCCCTGAGGTTGCCCATCCAGGCGTAGAACTCGGCCTGGTGCTGATGCTCGAGGAGCTGCTTGCCGAGCGCGGCGTAGGCGCGCGCCGCGATCTGATGCAGCGGGCCGTCGGAGGGAAAGCGCTGCAGCTGCTCGTCGAGGAATGCGGCGGCCTTCGCGGGCTCATTGTGCTTGAGCAGCGCCTCGGGATAGTCGTAGACGAGCTGCATCTTGCGCGGGTAGTGCACCAGCGCCGCCTGGTAGCGCGCGATGGCCTGCTTGAGCTGACCCGACTGCATCAGTATCTGCCCGGCCATGGCCTCGATCATCGGATGCGGGGGCGCGATCTTCTCGAGCGATTCCAGCTCGGCCTGCGCCTTCTTGTAGTCCTGGGCGCGCAGGAGCGAGGCGACCAGCCCGTACCGGGCGGCAACCTCGTTGTTGTACTTGTGCTCCTCGATCGCGTCGCGGAAGAAGGCGACCGCCTCGGGCGGCGTGCCCTCGTAGCTCTTGAGCAGCGCCCGCACCATCTGGAAATCGAGCGAGTCGGGCACCTGCCGGAACGGCTTGGTGAAGGCGCGCGCCTGGGCCTCCGCGATGCGCTGGTAGGTCTCCGGGTGGTCGTGAAAATACGACGGCGAGTTGCCCTCGAACCACACCGAGGACTTCTGCAGCCGCTGGAAGAAGGTCGCCATCGCGGTCGGATCGAATCCGGCGGCGTACGCTCGCTCGAAGCCCAGGCGATCGGCCTCATACTCGTTCTGACGCGTGAAATTGATCTGGTTCTGGATGGCGAGCCCCTGCGATGCCGCGATCGCGGCGGAGGTCATGTCGCCGCTCGAGGAAGAGTGGGAGCGCGAGGCCAGCACCGCCGCCGCGAGCGCGCCGAGCTGCATCAGCAGGGCGTCCTTCTGGGCGTCGATGCTGCGGGCGATGTGGTGCTGCATCACGTGGGTGATTTCGTGGCCGAGCACCGCGGCGAGCTCGGACTCGGTCTGCGCCAGCAGGATCAGGCCGGTGTTCACGCCGACGAAGCCGCCCGGGAGCGCAAAGGCATTGATCCCGGGATCGTTGACGGCGAAGAATTCGAAGTCGAACTGCGCTCCCGGGATGGCCGTGACCAGCCGGTTGCCCAGCTCGTTCAGGTAGCCGTTGACTTCCGGATCGTTGAGATAGGCGCCGCTCGCCCGGATCTGGCGCACGACGCTTTCGCCGAGCTTGCGCTCCTGTACGCCGGAAAGCACCGCCTGCGAGGCGTCTCCTAGGTCCGGCAGATTCGGCGGACCATTCTGAACGTCCGTGGTCGAGTCCGCCGGGGCGGGAGGACTCTTGATATCGGGCGAGGCTTTGCCGAACACCGGAAGGTCCTTCTGGGTCTGCGCCTTGGCGAAGGGGATCGAGGCGAGCGCGCCGGCCAGCCCGACGGCGACGGCAATGCGAATCCAGCGGCGGACAGAGGGAAATCTTGGCACGATGCTATGATTATCGCGCCGCGGCGGAAGTTTCTTGACGCAGGGCAAAACGCTCACTCGGCGGCGATCGATGACGCCTGAACGACCGCATTTTACCCACTTCGACGAGGCCGGTCAGGCCCGGATGGTCGACGTCGGCGGCAAGGAGGCGACGCGACGCGTGGCGCGCGCCGGCGGCCGGATCGCCATGCGTCCCGAGACGCTGACGATGATCCGCGACGGCAGGGCCGGAAAGGGCGACGTCCTGGGCGTAGCGCGCGTCGCCGCGATCCAGGCGGCGAAGCGCACGGCGGAGCTCATCCCGCTCGCGCATCCGCTGCCGATCACCTCGGTGGCGGTGGAGTTCGCGCTCGACGAGGCCGGCCATGCGGTGCGCATCGAAGTGTTGGCAGAGACCCTCGCCCGGACCGGCGTGGAGATGGAGGCCCTCACCGCGGCGTGCGTGGGACTGCTCACCGTCTACGACATGTGCAAGGCGGTCGATCGCGGCATGCGCATCGAGTCGGTGCGGCTACTCGAGAAGTCGGGCGGAAAGTCGGGCCATTTCACAGCGCCGTAGGTCGGGTTATCCCCACAGCGGAGCCGTATGCGAGTCGTCGTGCAGTGCGAATGAATTCGCAGCTACCAGTTCCACATCGATCCGTCTTCCAGGCGATTGACCGGCAGCGCGCTCGGCTTGTAGGGATGGCGGGCGGCGAGCTTCTCGTCGATGTCGACGCCGTGTCCGGGCGTGTCGCCCGGATGGAGATACCCGTCTTCGAAGCGATACGCATGGGGGAACACGGCATCGGTTTCCACCGTGTGCCGCATGTACTCCTGCGCGCCGAAGTTCGGCACCCAGGTGTCGAAGTGCAGCGCCGCGCCCAGGCACACCGGCGACATGTCGGTGGCCCCGTGGCAGCCGGTGCGCACGTGATAGAGGTCGGCGAGATTGGCGATGCGGCGCAGATGCGTGATGCCACCGGCGTGAACGACCGTCGTGCGGATGTAATCGATGAGCTGCTCGGTGATCAGGAGCTGGCAGTCGTAGATCGTGTTGAACACCTCGCCCACGGCGATCGGCGTCACGGTGTGCTGGCGGATGATGCGGAAGCCTTCCTGGTTCTCGGCCGGGGTTGGGTCTTCAAGCCAGAACAGCCGGTACGGCTCGAGCGCGCGCCCCAGGCGCGCCGCTTCGATGGGGGTCAAGCGGTGATGCACGTCGTGCAGGATGTGATGCTCGAAGCCGAAACGCGCGCGGATCGCCTCGAAGAGCCTGGGCGCGTGGTCGAGGTACTTCGCCGTCGACCACACGTTCTCGGTCGGCAGCGTCGAATCCGCGGGCTCGTAGTGCATGCGATCCTTCGACACGCCGTAGGTCGAAGCGAGGCCCGGAATCCCGGACTGCGCCCGGATCGCCTTGTAGCCGAGCTGGATGTAGCGCGCGACTTCGTCGAGCGTCTCGGCGATGTCGTTGCCGTTGGCGTGGCCGTAGACCATCACGCCGTTGCGGCTTCGGCCGCCGAGGAGCTCATAGAGCGGCAGCCGCGCCACCTTGCCCTTGATGTCCCAGAGCGCGGTGTCCACGGCCGCGATCGCCGCCATGGTCACCGGCCCGCGGCGCCAGTACGCGCCGCGATACAGATACTGCCAGACGTCCTCGATCATGGCGGGGTCGCGGCCGATCAGGGCCGGCACGACGTGCTCGGTCAGATAAGCCACGACCGCGAGCTCGCGGCCGTTGAGGGTGGCGTCGCCTACGCCGTGAATGCCTTCGTCGGTCTCGAGCTTGAGCGTGACGAAATTCCTTCCGGGAGAGCAGACGATGACGCGGCCGGCAGTGATTTTCATGGTAGATGCGACCCAGCGCAGGGAGCCGAACGGGCGCCCGGTGGCGCTTCCGGCTGCCGAACGCGACGTTCGAACGGTAAGTGGCCAGGTGGCTAGGCCACTTGACCGGAGTATAGGCGCTCGCTACCATGGTGTCCAGCGCGTGGGCGAACGCGCCGATACGCCGACCTCGCCGCCGAGCTAAGGAACCCAGAGCGTGCCCCTGCAGGCCGTCGAGTCGCGTCGACTCTATCGCCAGATCGCCGAGCAGATCGCGCAACTCATCGAGAGCGGCGAGTTTCTTCCCGGCACGCGCCTTCCGGCGGAGCGCGAGCTGGCGAGCTCGCTCGGCGTGAGCCGCGCCTCGGTGCGCGAAGCCATCATTTCGCTCGAGATCAGCGGACTGGTCGAAGTCCGCGTCGGAACCGGCATCTTCGTCACCGCGCCGGAGCGCCAGGCCGCCGCCTGCGACGTCGGTCCTGGTCCGTTCGAGCTCCTGCAGGCCCGCAAGCTCATCGAGGGCGAGATCGCCGCCGTCGCGGCCGCCAAGGCGTCGGCCGCCGACGTCGCGGCGCTGCGCGACTGCGTCGCGCGCATGCAGGCGCACGTCGAGGATTTCGCCGCGCGGGAGGCGAGCGACCGGGACTTCCACCTGCAGATCGCCAAGGCGACCGGCAACGGCTCCCTCGAGCTGGTCGTCGAGGGCCTGTGGGACCAGCGGGCGGAGCTGTGGCGCCGCACGCAACAGCATTTCCATACGCCCGAGCTCGCACAGAAGACCATTCGCGATCACGCGGCGATCCTGCAGGCGATCGCCGCCCACGACGCCGACGGGGCGCGCGCCGCGATGCATCGTCACCTGACGCGCGTGGTGCGCGAATTCCAGCGCGGCTTGAACGGCCGCGACGAGGAGTCCGCGCGGTCGGGCGTCGGCCGCGGCGAGAGTCGCCGCACGGCGCGCGCCCGGTCCTGAAGGGACGAAACGAAGCGATGCCAGTTTGCCACACCGCGCGCCGACGGGTTCGGCGCATTCCTGTCTCGTCACGGTGCGCCGAACCGGCGCTGCCGACCTAAGGAGGAGAGCGATGGACTCATGCATGGGAACGAATCGCTGCGCGCTGCGTCACCGGACCTTGCTGGCCGCGGTGGCGATCGGCGCGGGCGCTTGGCTGGGCTTGGGCGCCGGATCGGCGGCTGCCGCGCCGGTGACGCTCAATATCGTCGACGTCGCCGGTGATCTGCAGTTGACGCGCGACGCGATCGACGCCTACACGAAGAAGCATCCGGATCTGGTATCCAAGGTCAATTACACCCAGGCGCCCGCGCCGGAGCTGCCGGGCAAGCTCAAGGCCATGCAGGGCGCGGGGCGCAGCGACATCGACATGGTCCTCACCGGAACCGATTTCCTGGCCGCCGGTCTCGAGCAGGGGCTTCTCATCAAGCTGCTGCCGGAATACGCCGCGAAATTCCCCAACCTGATGGCCAACTACCAGCCCGCCGCCGCTAAGATGCAGGAGCTCGCTCAGGATCACGGCATCGAGGTCGTGTTCATGCCGGCGGGTCCGCTGCTCGAGTACAACCCCGACAAGGTGAAGCAGGTGCCGACCACGCCCCAGGAGCTCCTCGCCTGGTGCAAGGCCAATCCCAACCGCCTCATCTACGCGCGTCCGGCCAATTCGGGACCGGGGCGGACCTTCATCATGGGCCTGCCGTACATCCTCGGCGACAAGGACCCGAAGGACCCGGTCAAGGGCTGGGACAAGACGTGGGCGTTCCTCAAGGACCTCAACACCTGCATCGAGTACTACCCGTCGGGAACCACGGCGGTGATGAAGGAGCTGGGCGAGGGCTCGCGCGACATGACCGTCACCATGACGGGGTGGGATCTCAACCCGCGCATCCTCGGGATCGTCCCCAAGAACTTCAAAGTGGCGCCCTTCAAGGGCATGACGTGGGTGAACGACGCCCACTACATGGTGATACCGAAGGGAGTGCCGCAGGAAAGGGTTCAGGCCGTGCTGGGGCTGATGGCGTTCCTGCTCACGCCCGAGGCGCAGGCATACACCTACGACAAGGGCTACTTCTATCCCGGCCCGGCGGTGAAGAACGTGTCGCTGTCGATGGCGCCGAAGGAGAGCCAGGAGGCGATCAAGGAGTACGGGCGGCCGGAATACGACAAGTGGCTCTCGGAATTCCCGCACACGCAGTCGTTGCCCGCGGCCGCGCAGGTGGAAGCGTTCCGCATCTGGGACCAGCAGGTCGGCGCGCAGAAGACGAAGTGAGGTCATGCCGTCGCGAAGACCGCGACGGCTGACTCGCCGCGTGCTTGAGCGTCGGCGGCGGCGCCGGCGCTCAACGCGCCGGTACGTTCTCGTTCACGGCACGTCCAAGGTCGGCTAAACGCCTTTCCCATGAAACACGACTTCACAGAGCTCAGGCTCGACCGCGTAACCCGCCGGTTCGCCGCCGCCGGCGGGACCGCGTTCGCCGCCGTCAACGAGCTTACGCTCACCATCCGTCGGGGCGAGTTCATCGCGCTCCTGGGTCCGTCCGGCTGCGGCAAGTCGACCGCGCTCAACTGCATCGCCGGGCTGCTGCCCTTGTCCGGCGGCAGCATCTGGCTGGACGACGCGCGCATCGATACGCTGCCGCCCGAGCGGCGCGGCTTCGGGATGGTGTTCCAGAACTACGCGCTGTTTCCGCACATGAGCGTCGAGCGCAACGTGAGCTTCGGCCTGCGCATGCGCGGCGTGGCGGCTTCGGAGATCGCGCCGCGAGTGGCGCGCGCGCTGAAGCTGGTGCAGCTCGTCGGCCAGGAGCAGAAGCTCCCCGGCCAGCTCTCCGGCGGGCAGCAGCAGCGCGTGGCGATCGCCCGCGCGATCGTGATCGAGCCGCCGCTCATCCTCATGGACGAGCCGCTGTCGAACCTCGACGCGAAGCTCCGGCTCGAGACGCGCGCCGAGATCCGGCGCATTCACCGCGAGCTCGACCGCGCGACGATCTACGTCACCCACGACCAGGACGAGGCGCTGTCGCTGGCCGACCGCATCGTGGTGATCCACGGCGGGACGGTGCAGCAGATCGGCTCGCCGCAGGAGGTCTACGCGCAGCCGACCAATCTCGCCGTGGCGCGGTTCATGGGCTATCGCAACGTGCTGGAGCTCAACGTCCAGGCCGAGCAGGACGGGCGGGTCACGCTGGCGGGCGGCGATATCCGGCTCACCGGCGTGCGCAAGCAGCCTCTTTCCACAGGCCGGGCCTGTGTGGCCGTCCGCCCCGAGGAGATCGCGCTTGGCGAAGGACCCGGCGGCGCCAACACGATCGTGGGTCGCGTCGACAACGTCGAGTACGGCGGCCGCGACTCGCTCGTCGACGTCGCCACGCGTTCGGGGGCGCTGCTGCACGTGCGCTCGCACGTTCCGGTGGCGCTCGGCCAGGAGGTTCGCGTGCATGTGCCGGTGGAGCGGGCCCTGGTCTATCCCTCCGACGGAGCGCCATGACCACCGCTGCCGCGGCGCGCGCGCCGCTCGACCGCTCGCTGCTGCTGATCGTCCCCGCGGCGGCATTCATGATCCTGCTTTTCGTCTACCCGTTCCTCTACGGCCTCCTGCTGTCGTTCGAGCCGAAGGACGCGATGACGCTGGAGAACTACCGCAAGTTCTTCACCGACCCGCGGCTCTGGCCGACGATCTGGACCACGCTGCGGCTCGCTTTGCCCGCCACGTTGATCAACGTCGGCGTCGGACTGCCCATCGCCTACCGGATGCGGGTGAAGTCGCGCTACCAGCGGCTCGCGACCACACTGCTGGTGGTCCCCATCACCCTCGGCACGGTGCTGATCGCAGAAGGCATGCTCACCTACTTCGGGCCGCGAGGGTGGCTGTCGCAGACGCTGCAGTTCCTGCACCTCTACGACGGGCCGATCCGGCTCACCCACAACTACTGGGGGGTGCTGATCTCGCTGGTGGTCTCGGGGTTTCCCTTCGCCTTCCTGCTGATCCTGTCGTACATCACGGGCATCGATCCGGTGCTCGCCCGCGCCGCGGCGACGCTGGGCGCCGACCCGGCGGCGCAATTCCGGCACATCTATCTGCCGCTGCTCGCGCCGGGGCTGGCGATGTGCTTCTGTCTCGCCTTCGTACAGGCGTTCTCGGTGTTCCCCTCCGCGGTGCTGCTGGGCGCGCCGGCCGGGCCGACGCGCGTGATCTCGATCGCCGCGTACGAGGCCGCCTTCGAGCAGTACGACTACTCGCTCGCCTCGGCGATCGCGATGATGATGGGGTTCGTGCAGCTGGCGGTCGTCGCCGCCGTGCTCGCCTTGCGCAACTGGTTCTACCGCGGCCCCGTGGTCGGAGGCAAGGGATGAGCGCGGCGGGTGCGGTCGAACCGGCGAGCACGGGACCCGTGAGCCCGCGAACGCAGGCCTGGTTCGATCAGGCGTGGCGCGGATTGCTGCTCGGCCTCATGGCGCTGTTCCTGGTCAACGTGGGATTGATGATCGTCGCGGTGGCGACCAGCTCGTTCGCGCGGCGCTGGCTGGGCACGTGGCTGCCCGAAGGCTGGACCGCGACTTGGTACAGCCAGGCGTGGAAGGAATTTCAGCTCGACTGGGTGCTGTGGGTCACGGTCGAGGTGGTGTTCGCCGTCGTCGCGCTCGCGCTGCTCATCGGCGTGCCGGCGGCGTACACCCTGGCGCGACGCAACTTTCTCGGCAAGCGCGCCCTGACGCTGCTCTTTCTCCTGCCCTTGATGGTGCCGCCCATCACCTACGGCATCCCGCTTGCGACAGTGCTCTATCAGGCGCAGCTCGCCGGCACGATCTACGGGGTGATCCTCGCCAACCTCATTCCCGCCGCGCCCTTCGTGATCCTGGTGATGACGCCGTTCATCGAGCAGATCGATCCCAATCTCGAATCCGCCGCGCGGGTGTTCGGCGCGAATACCGCGCGCATGTTCTGGCACGTGCTGGTGCCGTTGCTGGCGCCGGGCATCCTGGCGGCGTCGCTGCTCGTGCTGGTGCGGACGATCGCGCTGTTCGAGCTCACGTTCCTCACCGCGGGACCCGACTCGCAAACGCTGGTTGTGGCGCTGTATTACGCGGTGTTCGCCGCTGGCGTACGCGCGCCGCAGTCGGTCGATGCCATGGCGATGATCTACATGGGCGTAACGCTCATCTGGCTGCTGATCGCGCTGCGCTTCGTCAACCCGACGCAGCTCGTCTCGCGCGTGAAGGAGCAGCCGCTCAGGGCATGAAGCGTCTGTGCTTCGCAACGCTGCCTCTGCTGCCCGCGTCGGTCGCGCGCCCCGCGTACGACGCGAAGAGCACCGGCGTGGGCATCGTTCATCTCGGCATCGGCGCGTTTCATCGCGCGCAGACGGCCACTTACACCGACGACGCGCTGGCCGTCGCGCCCGGCGATTGGGGCTTCTGCGGCGTGAGCCTGCGCTCGCCCGACGTGCGCGATCGGATGACGCCGCAGGACGGTCTCTATACCAGCGTCGAGAAGAGCCCCGCCGGGATCCGCAGGCGCGTGATCGGTTGCGTGCGCGAAGTGCTCTTCCTGGGCGAGGATCGCGCGCGGGTCCGGGAGCGGATGGCGTCGCCGGCGACGCAGATCGTATCCCTGACGGTGACCGAGAAAGGCTACTGCCACGATCCGGCGACGGGGCGGCTCAACTTCGCGCATCCGGACATCGTGCACGATCTCGCCGATCTGGCGCAGCCGGCGAGCGCGGTGGGGTTGATCGCAGCCGCGCTCGCCGCGCGGCGGGCCGCCGGAACGCCGGCGTTCACGGTGCTCTGCTGCGACAACCTGCCCCACAACGGCGCGCTGCTCGCAGGGCTCGTGCTCGCCTTCGCGGCGAGGCGCGACCGCGCGCTCGCACGCTGGATCGAGGATCACGCGAGCTTCCCCTCGACGATGGTCGATCGCATCGTGCCGGCGACGACGGAAGGCGACATCGCGGACAACGACGCCGCCCTTGGCCTGCACGACGCCGCGCCGGTCGTGCACGAGCCGTTCCGCCAGTGGGTGATCGAGGATCGCTTCGTCGGCGGCCGGCCCGCCTGGGAGCGCGCCGGCGTCCAATTCGTAGCCGACGTGGCCCCGTTCGAGGCGATGAAGCTGCGCCTCTTGAATGCCAGCCATTCGGCGTTCGCCTATCTCGGCTATCTCGCGGGCTGCGACTACATCTACCAAGTCGCCGCGCAGGCCGAATTCGCGGCCTTCATGCGCCGGCTCATGCGCGAGGAAGTCGCGCCGACGCTGGCCTTGCCGGCGGGGGTCGACGTCGCCGCCTATCAGGAGGCGCTGGTGCGGCGCTTCGGCAATCCGGCGCTGCCGCATCGGACCTGGCAGATCGCGATGGACGGCTCGCAGAAGCTGCCGCAGCGCATCCTCGGCACCGTCCGTGACAATCTCGCGGCTGGACGAAAGATCGATCTGCTCGCGCTCGCCGTGGCGGGGTGGATGCGCTACGTCTCCGGGATCGACGAGCGCGGCCGCGAGATCAAGGTCTCCGATCCGATGGCTCCGGAATTCGCGCGACTGGCGGCGGCGCACCGCGGCGACCCTGAGAGTCTTGCGCAGGCGCTGCTCTCGCTCCCCGCCATTTTCGGCCGCGACCTCTCCGCCGATCCCCACTTCGCCGGCCCGGTCGCGCGCTGGCTCGTCGCGCTGTTTCGCGACGGCGCCGCGCGCACGGTGGCCGCTGCCGTCGCCTGAGCATCGAGGGCTGCCCATGAAGCTCGAGCTCCATCCCGATCGCCTGTTCGCCTCCGATCCCGCGCAGCGAGGGCTCGCCCGCGCGCTGTACGCGAGCGTGAAGGACCTGCCGATCGTCAGCCCGCACGGACACACCGATCCGCGCTGGTTCGCCGACGACGCACCGTTCGACAACGCCGCGACGTTGTTCATCACCCGCGATCACTATGTTTTCCGGATGCTCTACAGCCAGGGCGTGCGGCTGGAGGATCTCGGCATTCCCCGCCGCGACGGCGCCCCGGTCGAGCGGGACGCGCGGCGGATCTGGCGCACCTTCGCGGCGCACGCCGCGCTGTTCCGCGGCACGCCCACGCGCCTATGGCTCGATCACGCCTTGCACGAGGTGTTCGGAATCCGCGAGCGGCTCACGCCCGAGTCCGCCGACTCGATCTTCGACCGGGTCAACGAGTGCCTTGCACGCCCCGAGTTCCGGCCGCGGGCGCTGTTCGAGCGCTTCAACATCGAGGTGATCGCAACCACCGAGTCGCCGCTCGACCCGCTCGAGGAGCACGCCAAGATCCGCGCTTCCGGCTGGAAGGGCCGCGTCGTGACCGCGTACCGTCCCGATCCGGTGGTCGACCCCGAGTTCCCCGGCTTCGCCGAGAACATGGCGAAGCTGGGCGAGCTGGCCCGCGAAGACACGGCGAGCTGGCGGGGCTACCTCGCCGCGCATCGCGCGCGGCGGGCTTTCTTCAAGACCAGGGGCGCCACCTCGACCGATCACGGTCATCCCAGCGCCGCGACCTTCGATTTGCCGGCGCGGGATTGCGAGAGCCTGCTCGCCAAGGCGCTCGCCGGCCGCGCGAGCGCCGCCGAGGCGGAGATGTTTCGGGGCCAGATGCTAAGCGAGATGGCACGCATGAGCCTCGATGACGGGCTGGTGATGCAGATTCATCCCGGAGCGATGCGCAACCACAACCCCGAGATCCTCGACCGGTTCGGCCGCGACATGGGCGCCGACATCCCGACGCGCACCGACTATGTCCGCGCCCTGAAGCCGCTGCTGGATCGATTCGGCAACGAGCGCTCGCTCAGCGTGATCCTGTTCACGCTGGACGAAAGCGTCTACGCGCGGGAGCTCGCCCCGCTCGCCGGCCACTATCCCATCCTCAAGCTGGGGCCGCCGTGGTGGTTCCATGACAGTCCGGAGGGAATGCTGCGCTTCCGTGCCCAGGCTACCGAGACCGCGGGTTTCTATAACACCGTCGGCTTCAACGACGACACCCGGGCCTTCCTGTCCATCCCCGCGCGGCACGACGTGGCGCGCCGCATCGACTGCCGGTTCCTCGCGCAGCTTGTCGCCGAGCATCGACTCGACGAGGACGAAGCGTTCGAGCTCGCACCCGAGCTCGCCTACAAGCTCGTCAAGCGCGCATACAAGCTCTGATCGCCCGACGTGCGGCGTCGCGACCGACCGACGGGGCGAACTTCCGGACCGTCGCGAGCGAGCGGCCGGAGTCAACAAACGGCCTGGATGTTGCGCTAACGATTTCTCCCGCTCGCCGTGGTACGGCGCGGCGCTCTACGGCTCACTCCCGCGCCGCCGTATCGAGCCAGATCGTCACCGGGCCGTCGTTGATCAGCGCGACCTGCATGTAAGCGCCGAACACCCCCGTCGGCACCGATTTGCCGAGGCCCCGCTCGAGCGCCTGCACGAAGGCGACGAACGCGGGCGCCGCGAGCTCCGGCGGCGCCGCGCCGCTGTACGAAGGACGCGCGCCCGTGCGGGTCGAGGCGTAGAGCGTGAACTGGCTCACCGCGAGAACGTCTCCGCCCGTGTCCGCCACGGACCGGTTCATGACGCCCGCGTCGTCGTCGAAGACGCGCAGCGAGACGATCTTGCGCGCGAGCCAGTCGCGATCCGCCCCGGTATCGGCGGGGCTGATGGCGCACAGCACGAGCAGCCCCGGGCCGATGGCGGCCACCGTTCGTCCTTCGGCGGATACGCTCGCCTCGCGCACCCGCTGGACCAGCGCCCGCATCGGCTTCTCCTCGATTCGCGCCGGTACGCGCGCGCTCAGCGCACGACCTTGCGCTCGACGCGGCTGACCGTGCCGTTGACGAGCGTCACCGTCGTCAGCGTGTCGGCGTCACCGGCGATCGGCAGATAGGACCACTGCTGGCCATCTTTGCGCCGGGCACCCTGACGCAGGTCGGGCCGGCCGATATGGTGCACGACTTCGGGCTCGGTCATGCCCGTGCGCAGAAACTTGCCCTCCGCCGGATCGCCGCCATGAGCCTTGGCCGCCGCCGCGCTTACCCTGGCCTTCTGCGGGCGCGGCTCGGCGGCCGTGACGATCCGCATCGTGCGCGGCACCGGCGTGCCGGGAACGACGGAAAGCGCGGCGGGGTCGCGCTCGAGATCGCGCAGCTCGCGTCCCGGCGCGCAGGCCGTGTCCTGATAGACCACCGCGCGCCCTTCTCGCCGGCGCCCTTGTAGAGGCCGGCACACGCGGGCGCGGCGGCCGCAAGAGCCAGCGCGCGGATCGCGATCATCGATGGCACAGGCGAGCAGTTCATTGCGGGTACCATAGCATCTTTGCTCCGGGCCGGCCTCAGACTTTCGGTGGATGCTCCAGCCAACCTTGCGGCGCGCGTTCGCGACATCGCTCCGTTCCACGTGATGGAGGTGCAGACCGCGGCGCGTGCGCTCGAAGCCGAAGGCCGCAGCGTGATTCACATGGAGATCGGCGAGCCGGATTTCCCGACGCCGCAGCCCGTGCTCGACGCTGCCGCGGCCGGCATCGCCGGCGGCCGGATCTACTACACCTCGGCGCTCGGGCTGCCGGAGCTGCGGCGAGCGATCGCGGCGCATTACCGCGACCACTACGGCGCGCACGTCGCGCCGGAGCGCATTGTGGTGACCGCGGGATCGTCCGCCGCGTTGCTGCTCACGCTGGCGCTCATCGTCGACCGTGACGACCAGATCCTGCTCGCCGATCCGGGCTACCCGTGCAATCGGCATTTCGTCCGCACGCTCGAAGGCGAGGCGCTCGCCGTGCCGGTCGGGCCGGAGTCGAACTACCAGCTGAGCGCGGCGCTCGTCGACCGGCACTGGACGCCGCGCACGCGGGCAGTGCTGATCGCCTCTCCGTCCAACCCGACGGGCACGAGCCTGGCGCGGGCGGAGCTCGAACGGATTCGCGATGTGGTCGCCGGGCGCGGCGGGGCGCTGATCGTCGACGAGATCTACCTCGGGCTCACCTATTCGGAACGGCCGCGAACGGCGCTGGAACTCTCCGAGGAAGCGTTCGTCATAAGCAGTTTCTCCAAGTACTTCAACATGACCGGTTGGCGGCTCGGCTGGCTGGTCGCTCCGGAGCGGCACGTGCGCGACCTCGAGAAGCTGGCGCAGAACCTGTACATTTCCCCCGCGACGCCGTCGCAGCGGGCGGCGCTGGCCTGCTTCGCGCCACAGACCATGGCCATTCTCGAGGAGCGCCGGCACGAGTTCCAGGCGCGTCGCGACTTCCTGGTTCCCGCCCTGCGCGAGCTCGGGTTCCGCATTCCGGTCATGCCCACCGGCGGGTTTTTCGTCTACGCCGATTGCTCCGCCTTCGGACCGGACAGCGAGCGCTTCGCGCTGGAGGCGCTTCAGGCGACCGGCGTCGCGTTCACGCCGGGCATCGACTTCGGCCGCCACCGGCCCGAGGCCCACGTACGCTTCGCGTACACCATTGCCCGCCCGCAGCTCGAGGAGGGCGTGCGGCGCCTCGCCCGCTGGCTTCCCGGATTGATGCGCCGATGAGAGCGATCGCCTGCGCCGTGCTCGCGGCCGCCGCGCTCCTGCTCGCGGGCTGCTCGACCGCCGAGTTCTATTTCCAGGGCATCACCGGAGAAGTGGATCTGCTTTCGCGCGCCCGGCCGATCGCCGCGGTGCTCGCGAACGCTCGCGATCCGGTCGTCAGGGCCAAGCTCGAGCGCGTCGTCGCGATCCGGGACTTCGCGAGCCGCGAGCTGGGATTGCCCGAGAACCTGAGCTACAGGCGCTACACCGAGATCGAGCGGCGGTTCGTGACCTGGAACGTCTTCGCCGCACCCCAGCTCTCGCTCAGCCCGCTGCAGTGGTGTTTCCCGATCGCCGGCTGCGTCAACTACCGAGGCTACTTCAACGAAGCCGACGCCCGCTCCGAGGCCGCGAGGCTCGCGGCCGACGGCGACGACGTCTACATCGGCGGCGTCCCGGCATTCTCGACGCTCGGCTACTTCGCCGATCCCATGCTGTCGACCTTCATTCGCTATCCCGACGTGGAGATCGCGCGACTCATCTTCCACGAGCTGGCGCACCAGGTCCTCTACGCCAAGGACGACACGGTGTTCAACGAGTCGTACGCGGTCACCGTGGAAGAGGAGGGCTTGCGCCGGTGGCTTGCCGCCCAGCACGACCCGGAGCTCGACCGGCAGTACGCCCTGAGCGAGCGCTACCGCACGACGTTTCGCGCGCTGATCGAGCGCGCCCGCGAAAGGCTCGCGAAGCTCTACACGAGCGATGCGAGCATCGAGGCGAAGCGAGTCGGCAAGGCGGAGGCTTTCGCCGCCATGCGCGAGGCATACGAAGCGACCAAACGCGCCTGGGGCGGCTTCAGCGTCTACGACTACTGGTTCCAGCAAGGGCCCAACAACGCGAGCCTGGCGGCCGTCGCGCTCTATACCCAGAAGGTCCCCGAGTTTCAGGCGCTGCTGGCCGCGGAGGGCGGCGACCTGCCAAGCTTCTACGCCAGGGTGAAGCAGCTGGCCGCGCTGCCCAAGGGACAGCGTGAGACGGCGCTCGCCGAGGCGGCGGGCGTGAAGGGCTCCCGCAGTGCGCCTTGACCCACCGCCCAACCTTGATCGGAAGCGCAGTTTCGCGGATAATGATTGGTTTCCTTGCTTTGCCCCCGGTGGGGTAGAGCCGTCGGCGGGACGCGGATTCAGGCGCGCCGCCTTATGCCCCGGGCCCGACGGCGCCGGGCAACGTCCACAAGGGAGCTCACGCGTGAAGCATTACGAGATCGTCTTCATCGTGCATCCGGACCAGAGCGAGCAGGTGCCCGCGATGGTCGAGCGGTACCGCACGATGGTCACCGGGCAGGGCGGCCGGATCCACCGGCTCGAGGATTGGGGGCGGCGCCAGCTCGCCTATCCCGTCGCTAAGGTGCACAAGGCCCACTACGTGCTGATGAATATCGAGTGCAGCAACGAAACGCTCACCGAGCTCGAGCACGCCTTCAAGTTCAACGACGCCGTGCTGCGGCACCTGATCGTGGCGATGCGCGAGGCGGTGAGCACGCCCTCGCCGATGATGAAGGAAGAGAAATCGCGGTCGCTGTCGCCGTCGCTGGCGGCCACGGCGCCCCAGGCCGCGGGGCAGGCGCCGGCGGCAGCCGCGCCGGCCGTGGCGCCCCGCTAGGGCGCAGGCGACGTGGCCCCGACCAACGACGTCACGCTCGACGGGCGGCTCGCGGCACGCGGCGATCTGCGCTTCACGCCGGCGGGAATACCGGCGCTCGACTTTCAGCTCGCGCATGAGTCGACCCAGACCGAAGCCGATGCGGCGCGCCGAGTGGCCTGCGAGCTCGCTGGGGTGGCCATCGGCCCGCTCGCCCGCGACCTCGCGTCGGTCGCCGTGGGGGCGCAGCTGCGCTGCCGCGGCTTTCTCGCCCGTCGCTACCGCACCGGCACCAGCGTGGCGCTGCACGTGAACGCATTCGAACTGGTGGAAGGAAACTGACATGGCGTTCGGAAGAGGCCCGAAAAGCGGCAAAGGCAAGGGCAAAGGCAAAGGCAAGGACGGCAAGCGCCGCGAGCGCGGCAATCCGCTGTTCAAGCGCAAGAAGTTCTGCCGCTTCACCGCCGAAGGCGTCAAGCAGATCGACTACAAGGACGTCGACGTGCTCAAGGACTTCGTCCAGGAGAACGGCAAGATCATGCCGGCGCGCATTACTGGCACTAAGGCGCACTACCAGCGGCAGCTGTCCACCGCCATCAAGCGCGCGCGGTTCCTGGCGCTGCTGCCCTACACCGACCTGCACTAGAGGCGAGGGGACGCCATGGAAGTGATACTGATGGAGAAGATCCTGAACGTCGGCGACCTGGGCGAGGTGGTCAAGGTGAAGCCGGGCTTCGCTCGCAACTTTTTGATCCCGCAGGGCAAGGCGAAGCGCGCGACGCCGGAGAACCTGAAGCTCCTGGAGGAGAAGCGCGCCGAGCTCGAGAAGCTCGCGGCCGAGCGCGCCGCGACGGCGCAGGAAAAGGCGGTGCAACTCGAAGGCGTCAACGTTCGCATCACCCAGAAGGCCGGCGTGGACGGTCGGCTGTTCGGCTCGGTCACCAATGTCGACGTCGTCGAGGCGCTGCAAGGCCTCGGCCACAAGGTCGAGAAGGCGATGATCCGCATGCCCGAAGGCCCGCTCAAGCACGTCGGCGAGTTTCCGCTGACCGTCATGCTGCACACCGACGTCGCCGCGCACATCACGGTGACGGTGGTCGGCGACACCACGGGCATGCCGGGCTGACGGATCGCGGTCAACGCAGCGCGCGAAAAAGGGCCGCCGCGGCCCTTTTTTCTTTGCCGCTCATCGGCAGTCGATCGCGAAGCTATAATCCCCGGACCCGCCGTTCCGGCCGATGCCCGACGATTCCCAGATCGATGCGCTGAAAATGCCGCCTCATTCGCTCGAGGCGGAGCAGTCCGTGCTGGGCGGGCTGCTGCTCGAGAATGCGGCGGTGGATCGCATCGCCGATCTCCTGCACGGCGCGGATTTCTACAGCGACGCCCACCGCGCGGTGTACGACGCGATCGTCGGCCTGATCGGCGACAACAAGCCGGCCGACGTGATCACCGTGGCCGACGTTCTCGGTGCGACCAGGAAGCTCGACTACGTCGGCGGGATGGCGTACCTGGGCGCGCTGGTCGACAACGTGCCCACGGCGGCCAACATCCGCCGCTACGCCGAGATCGTCCGCGAGCGCGCCATCCTGCGCCGTCTCGCGGCCGTGGGCGGTGAGATCGCCGAGACGGCGTACCATCCGCTCGGACGCAGCGTGCGCGAGATCCTCGACGCTGCCGAGACCAAGGTCTTCGAGATCGCCGAGCACGGCGCCCGCGGACAGCAAGGCTTCGTCGAGCTGCGGGGCCTGCTCACCCAGGCCGTGGAGCGCATCGAGGTGCTGTTCAACCGTGACAACCCGTCGGACGTGACCGGCGTCCCGACCGGCTTCACCGATCTGGACCACATGACCTCGGGCCTGCAGGAAGGGGACCTGATCGTGATCGCGGGGCGCCCCAGCATGGGCAAGACCGCGCTCGCACTGAACATCGGCGAGCACATCGCGCTTTCGTCGAAGCTGCCGGTCGCGGTGTTCAGCATGGAAATGGGCGCGATGCAGCTCGCGATGCGCCTCATCGGGTCGGTGGGCCGGCTCGACCAGCACAAGGTGCGGACCGGTCAGCTCGTCCCCGAGGACTGGCAGCGACTGTCGGAGGCGCTCGGCCGCTTGTCCGAGGCGGCGATCCACGTCGACGAGACGCCCGCGCTCAACGCGCTGGAGCTGCGCGCGCGGGCGAGGCGGCTCGCCCGCCAGTACGGCGGCAAGCTCGGCGCGATCGTCGTCGACTACCTGCAGCTGATGCAGGCGGTCGGGGAGGGCGAGAATCGGGCCACCGAGATCTCGGAGATCTCGCGTTCGCTCAAGGCGCTCGCCAAGGAGCTCAAGGTGCCGGTGCTCGCGCTCTCGCAGCTCAACCGCAGCCTCGAGCAACGGCCCAACAAGCGGCCCATCATGTCGGATCTCCGCGAATCGGGCGCGATCGAGCAGGATGCAGACGTGATCCTGTTCATCTATCGCGACGAGGTCTACAACGAGGATTCGCAGGACAAGGGTGTGGCCGAGATCATCATCGGCAAGCAGCGCAACGGCCCGATCGGCACGGTGCGGCTCGCCTTCCTCGGGGCGTACACCAGGTTCGAGAATCTGGCCGCCCGAGGAAGGTACTGATCTCGGGAGCGAACGTCCAGGGTCCGCCTTCTGCGTTCCTGAAGCCATGAGCTATCTCTGGGAAACCCATCTTGCCAGCGACGTCGCCTTCGATGCCGCCTATCACGAAAATCCGCGGACCGAGATCGCCAGCTTTTTGAACGAGCCGCCCGGCCTCGTGCTCGACATAGGTTGCGGCGGTGGCGCGATGGGAAAGCTCATCAAGGAGAAGTTTCCCGGCACGCGGGTGATCGGGATCGAACGCAATCCCCACGCCGCCGAACGCGCGCGACAGTATGTCGATCGGGTCATCTGCGACGACATCGAGAAAGTTCGGATCGCCGATCACCTCGGCGATGCTCAGATCGGAACTGTCCTGCTGCTCGATGTGCTGGAGCATCTCTACGACCCGTGGCGCGCCTTGCTGCGCATCCGCGGTTGGCTCCAGCCGTCGACCCGGGTGCTCGCCAGCGTTCCCAACGTGCGCAATCTCGCCACCCTGGACGAGCTTGCCGCGGGACGTTGGGACTATCGCGAGAATGGCGTCCTCGACATCAGCCATGTGCGCTTCTTCACCAGGGCGACGTTGCTACAGCTCTTCGAGGAGACAGGGTACTCGGTGCTGGCGATCGAGCCGCTGACCCAACCGACGCGGATCGATAACCTTGTCATTGCCAGGCGCCCTGACCGGTTGATCACACGTAATCTGACCATAAGGTTCTGCAGCTTCAGCGATCTCGAGGATCTCTACGCATTTCAATATGTCGTTGATGCGCGCATTGCCGAGGGGGGCCGAATTGGCGCGGTCGACTCCCCGCACGTGAAAAGCCAGCGAACTTGAACCGAGGGCTTACTTCGACTGCCTCGCGGAACAGCCCGTGTCCGTGCGGCAGCGGCAGACGGTACAAGGAGTGCCACGGCGCGGCCTTACGTGCGGAGCGCGATGGCAGCCTCGGTGGCGGCCGTCGAGAAGCCCCGAGCTCGACGTCGCGCCGGCGCTCGTCCTACCGCGCGCCGGAGCATGAATGGGCCCCGCTTAGTGAAGAGGAGCGCGACCAATGCGGGGAGCTGATGGAACGGGCGCTGCGACAGCAGCGTGCAGGGCGCAGTGAAGACGCCGCCCGTACGTACGGACAGGTTCTGGCCCGGGCCGCGCAGACCTTTGATGCCCTGCACATGCTTGGCGTGATCGAGCTCAGCCGTGGCAATCTCGAGCAAGCGGAAAGGCTGATCGCCACCGCTGCGGCATTGCGACCCGCTTCTCGAGCGATCGAACGCAATCGGGAGATCCTCAAGAACGCCAAGCTGGCACGGGAATCGGCGCACCTGGAAGAGCTGTGCGAGCGGGCATTGCCGCTATTCTCCGACTTGGTGCTCGCGCCCGAGCCCTCGCCGTCGCCTCGAAATCCCGTCAGTCCGACCGTCATGAATGCAGCGACCGCCGCGGTGCATCTCATCGGTCGGGTCGGCCTGGGCAGCGCGGACGATGCGTGGTTGCTGGGCCGGATCACAACGCTGATGAAGGAATCGGAGGTCGTTGTTTGGGCGACCGACGCGGACCCTGCGCTTCCGGTGTCCAATTCGGCGCCGCTGAGGCGGCTCGACCCGGCTCTGGGCGCCTATCCGAGAGACGGAATCCATGTGTTCGTAGGGCTCAACGGGGTGGACAACGAGTGGCTCGCTCGAAGCCGAGCCGCGCGCGTCATCGTTTTTTGCCTCGGCGCATCGCCTTCGCTTTACCTTGACCAATTGCGTGCGATAGCCTGCGATGGCTGGCGGCGCATCGAGCTCGTCTTTCCATCGGCCGCCATGGCGGCGCATTTCGGCAGGGGACACGCTGTCCTGCCGCCGCCGCTCGAACGGGTCAGCGAGCTTTCGGCGATGCCGGTCTATGGGCAATGGACCATGGAAGAGCCAGCGGCATGGCCGGTTGGCGTCGTCGGGCAGAACGGCCGGGATGTTGCGGAGCCACACGATGCGATCCCCCTCCGAGCGTTTGTGGCGCGCGCGGATCGTTTGGACGTTTACGACCCCGGGCGGCTGCGGGATGCCCTGGGCGACGATCGCCGCGTGCATTTTCACCCGAGACGCGACGGCTTGTTGTCGTTCTTGACGTCGGTACGATGCCTGCTCTACCGCCTGCCCGAGCGCTGGTGGCTCGAAAGTTCGGGCCGCGAACTCTTCGGCGCGATGGCGCTCGGTTTGCCGGTTTTGTGTCCGCGCTCGTCGATATATGCCGAATACATTCGCAGCGGCATCGATGGCCTGCTTTACGATACCTATGCCCAGGCGCAGCAGTACGTTACGGACCTGCGTACGGCGCCGTCATGGGCTGCCGAGATCGGCGCCGCCGCGCGTGCTACCGCATCGCGCCTATTCGACGAAGCTGCCCTGGAACGCTCCTACCGCGAATTGATCGTCGGTTCGAGACGATGAGCGCAGTGCCATCCACAGGACCGCCGACACAGGACCGGAAGCGATGAAGAACTCGCATACGTCGCCGCAAATCCTGCGCGCCATCGCCTTTTATCTGCCGCAATTCCACCCGATTCCCGAGAACGATCGCTGGTGGGGAAAGGGTTTCACCGAATGGACCAACGTTACCCGCGCGCAAGCGAACTTCGCAGGTCATTTTCAGCCGCATCTGCCCTCCGACAGCGGCTTCTACGATCTCCGCGTGAGCGACACGTTGGTCGAACAGGCGGCGCTGGCGCGCTCGTACGGCATCCACGGGTTCTGCTATTACTACTATTGGTTTGCCGGCAAGCGGCTGCTTGAGCGTCCGCTGGAGCAAATGCTTGCTTCCGGCAAGCCCGACTTTCCGTACTGCCTTTGCTGGGCGAACGAGAACTGGACTCGCCGCTGGGACGGTGCCGAACTCGATATCCTCATTGCGCAGAAGCATTCGCCGAGCGACGACGAGCGCTTCATTCGCGAGCTGCTGCCACACCTTCGGGATTCACGCTACATACGCGTCAATGGGAAACCTCTCATCGTGGTCTATCATGTCGGAATCTTGCCCGAACCTCGCCGAACGGCGTCGCTATGGCGCGAGGTTTGTCGAAACGAAGGGATCGCTGAGCCTTATCTGTGTGCCGCAAAGACGCACCGCGAGGCTGACCCGGCTAACTATGCCATCGCCGACCCAGCTACCTACGGCTTCGATGCTATTGTCGAATTTCCGCCTCACGGCCTCAGGACACCGGCAATCAACGCCCGGATGGAGATTACCAACCCCGATTTCGCCGGCACGATCGTCGACTATCGGGAGTTCGTACTGGACTACTTGGTCCGTGCCGAGCCCGACTACGTCACGCATCCGACGGTCATGCCCGGCTGGGATAACACTCCACGGCGGCGCGAGCACGCGCTCACCTTCGTTAATGCAACCCCGGAGATCTACGAGGTTTGGCTGCGCGAAGTGGTGCTGCGGACGATCGCCAAAAGGCAGCCCGAGGAGCAACTCGTGTTCATCAACGCTTGGAACGAGTGGGCTGAAGGAGCCCACCTGGAGCCGGATCGCCGATACGGCCACCAATTCTTGCGAGCTACTCAGCGAGCTCTCGCCGATGCGCCCGCAGGCGGGCTACCCTTCGAGCGCTTTTCCGGCCGCCGTGCAGCCCCATCGGTCGCTCGGTGACCTCGCTATGGGCTACAGCACCTCGGCCGCGCGGTCGGCGAGGCGCGAGCGCTCGCCGCGCAGCAGCGTGATGTGGCCCGAGTGCGACCAGCCGTGGTGCCTCCGCTGAGCTATTGGCGGATCACAAGCGTCGGTAACGAGTAGGACGGCACGGCTCCGATCTTCGGAACAGGCTCACCTCGGTTGAACGAGTGCTCCGACAATTCGAATCCCGGAGCAACGACACCGTCGCCACGCTCGACGTAGATCACGACCGAATCAAAAGTGACCTTGCGCACGAGCTTCGGCGCCCCCGCGCACAGCAGCATCAATTCGAGCAGGAGATTCGACAATGGAAGCTTCCTGCGAAAATAGTCGCCGCCGCGCTCCTTCTGCCAGTAGTCGCCTGGCCAATGCGCCCATGCCCAGTCTTCGATGATATAGATGCCCCCTGGACGAAGCCTAGGGAAGAGTTCGCGAAACGTGCTCCGCGTCTCTTCATAGAAGTGCGACGCATCGTCGACGACCAGATCGAGCGGCTGATCCGCGAATTCACGGCCGCAAATGCGATCGAGCGCCGGCCGATCAGCCTGGTTCACGCCGAGAAATACGTGGAGCCGGTCGACGCGCGCTGGATCCTCGCAGTAGCGGGCGAGCGCCCGGACGCCTACCGGACTCTTCTCGATCGCAACAAGTTTCTCGGGGTGGAAGACCTCATTCAGGAAGACTACGCTACCGCCTTTGTAGACGCCGACGTCGACGACCCTTCTGACGTCCAGCGCATCCGTGCACTTCATCATCGACTCGATCATCGATTGCGACTTGCCGAGGATGAAATGGTTTTCGGTCGACTGTCGCTCGTAGAGTGACGGGGGCACACAGAGCTCGACCTGCACGCCACCGAAGTCGATGAGCGTTTCGCTGACCCAGGGAATAGGACGATTGTGAACCGTAGGAGGCGCCATCTGACAAAGTGCTCGGGGACCGGTCGCGGGACGTCGTGACCGCCTCACGCGCGAGATTATACGGCTGCCTGCCAATATGCGTCCCCCGCATTGGCTGCAGCGAACCCGGGAAACCGTCTTCCGCCGAACCCCCGGTTCGCTGGCTCGCCCCGGGCTACAGAACCTCGGCCGCGCGGTCGGCGAGGCGCGAGCGCTCGCCGCGCAGCAGCGTGATGTGGCCCGAGTGCGACCAGCCCTTGAAGCGGTCGACCACGTAGGTGAGGCCGGAGCTGCCTTCCGTGAGATAGGGCGTGTCGATCTGCGCGATGTTGCCGAGGCACACGACCTTCGTTCCCGGCCCCGCGCGCGTGATCAGCGTCTTCATCTGCTTCGGCGTGAGATTCTGGGCCTCGTCGATGATCAGGTACTTGTTGATGAAGGTGCGCCCGCGCATGAAATTGAGGCTCTTCACCTTGATGCGCGAGCGGATGAGATCGCGGGTCGCCGCGCGGCCCCATTCGCCGGCCTCGTCGTCGGTCTTGTTGAGCACGTCGAGGTTGTCTTCGAGCGCGCCCATCCACGGGTTCATCTTCTCCTCTTCGGTGCCGGGCAGGAAGCCGATGTCCTCGCCGACCGGAACCGTCACCCGCGTCATGATGATCTCCGAGTAGGTCTTGAACTCCAGCGTGGTCATCAAGCCCGCCGCGAGCGCGAGTAGCGTCTTGCCGGTGCCCGCCTGGCCGAGCAGCGTGACGAAGTCGATCTCCGGATTCATCAGCAGGTTGAGCGCGAAGTTCTGCTCGCGGTTGCGGGCGATGATGCCCCAGACGTTGTTCTTGTTGTGCGAGTAGTCGCGCAGCGTCTGCAGCACCGCCGTGCGGCCTGAGACCTCCTTGACGATGGCGTAGAGCGGCGTCTCGCCCGGCCCCTTGCCCTCCTGGTAGACGAACTCGTTGACGAGCAGGCTATGGCTCAAGGGGCCGGTCACGCGGTAGAAGGTGTAACCGCCGTGCTGCCACGATTCCATCCCTTTGCCGTGACGCTCCCAGAAGTCGGCGGGCAGCTCGCGCATCCCGGTGTAGAGGAGGTCCGTGTCCTCCAGCACCTTGTCGTTGAAGTAATCCTCGGCGGCAATCCCCAGCGCATGCGCCTTGATGCGCATGTTGATGTCCTTGGTGACCAGGATCACGTTGCGCTTGGGATTCGCCGCCTGCAGATGCATCACCACCGCGATGATCTGGTTGTCGGCCTTGCCCCCGGCCAGCGAAGGCGGCAGCGCGGTGGTGATGGCCTCGGTCTGGAGGAAGAGCCGACCGCTCGCGGCGCCGCCGCTCGCCGGCTTCAAGGGGATGCCGGCAGAGATGTCGCCGCCGCTGATCGCCACGGCGGCGGTCACCAGTTCGTCGAGAGAGCGCGACGCCTGCCGGGCGTTGCGCGCCACTTCGGTGACGCCCTTCTTGTTGTTGTCGAGCTCCTCGAGGGTGAGGATCGGCAGGTACAGGTCGTGTTCTTCGAAGCGGAAGATGCTGGTCGGATCGTGCATCAGCACGTTGGTGTCGAGCACGAAAAGCTTAGGGGATGAGTTCTTGGCGGTCCTGCCGACGTGGGGCGCGAGACGGACATTGCGCTCGACCATGGGCCTCCTGGGCGATAAGTGGCGGGGGGCTGGGCACATGCTAGCCCGGTCGTCCGCGGAAACACAAGTAATAGTAGTCGCGACGGGACTCCGCCGGCAGCCCTTGTGGCGGATTGGGGACAACCCGATTCACAGTCCCTTCACCGCCTCGAGAACCTCCTGGCCGTGGCCGGCCACCTTCACGCCACGCCATTCCCGCAGCAGGGTGCCGTCCGGCCCGATGAGGAAGGTGGACCGCTCGATGCCGCGCACCTGGCGGCCGTACAGGTTCTTCATCTTGATGACCGCGAACGCTGCGCACACCTTCTCGTCCGGATCGGCGATGAGCTCGAAGGGAAATCCCATTTTGGCCTTGAAGCCCTCGTGCGACTTCAGGCTGTCGCGCGATACGCCGGCGATCACCGCGCCGGCCTTCTGGAACTGCTTGAACAGGTCCCGGAACTGCGCACCCTCCATCGTGCATCCCGGCGTGTTGTCCTTGGGATAGAAGTAGAGCACGACGGATTTCCCGCGCTGATCGGCCAGACGGAACGGACCGCCCGTCGACGGGGCGGTGAAATCGGGAACTTTGCGCCTCACAGTGACCATGCCCGCTCCTTTCAGGCGGCTTGCGCGAGATCGACCTCGCCCAGGAACTCCGCGCCCTGCGCGAAGAGCGTACCCGAGCGTCCCGCCACGCGGCCGGAGCCCACTTCGCACCGGGGCAGCGACAGCGCCTGCAGGCGCTCGTAGAGCGCGCGCATCGGGACCAGCTCGTAGCCCTGCGATTTCCATCCGGCGATGAGCCGTTCGAACACCGGCGCGAGGCGCAGGCCTTCGAGCTCGGCGTGCAGCGTGTAGACGTGGCCGGCGAACGCGGCGTCCTTCGGCGGCGCGTCGGTTATGCGCAGCAATCGGTCGGCAACGTTGCTCTCATCGGTCCCGTTGGTGCCGATCAGCTCGTCGAGCGTCGGCAGCGTGGTCGGCAGCTGCGGGCAGCGGATGAGCTCGGCGTTCCACACCGGCAGGTGCGGATGCGTGCCGCGTCCGTCGGAGCAATAGTCGAAGCCGAGCGCCTGGGTGAGGCGCAGCGCATGGACGTTCATCTGCCAGCCGGCGGCGCCATGCACGCGCGGAGCTTCGCCGAAGATCTCGGTGAAGCGCTCGCAGGCGAGATGCATCTGCCGCTCCGTCCATTCGGCGCTGGCGCCGACGAGGCCATCCTGCCATTTCACATGGTCCCAGGCATGGATGCCGACTTCGAAGCCCTCGCCGCGCACGCGGCGCATGACTTCGGCGCAGCGCCTACCGATGTCGGGGCCAAGGAGGAGCGTCCCGTAGAGCAAGGTTCTTAACCCGTAGTGGCGCACGACCGAGGTCCGCTGCACCTTCGCGACGAATCCGGGTCGGAACACGCGCCGGACGGCGCGGCCGGTGTGATCGGGCCCGAGGCTGAAGAGGAACGTCGCCCCTGCACCGTGCCGGCGCAGCAGCTCCGCGAGCCGGGGAACGCCTTCCCGCGTGCCGCGCAGCGTGTCAGCGTCGATCTTGAGGGCGAGCAGCATGCGATGCCGGGACGCAGCCGCTGGAGTCGGCTCGTCGGTTCACTCGACCAGCGCGCGCGCTTCGGCGACCTGGCCGCGGTAGGCGTCGAAGATGCGGCGCAACGACTCTTCCATCGCGACGACGGGACGCCAGCCCAGATCGGCGCAGGTCCCGTCGATCTTCGGCATGCGATTCTGCACGTCCTGATAGCCCCGCCCGTAGTAGTCCTCCGCGGTCGTGTCGACGAGCTCGACCTGACCGGCGCTGTCGCGATACTCGGGGTACTCGAGCGCGAGGTCGACCATCATCCGCGCCAGCTCGCGCACCGAAAGGTTGTTCGCGGGATTGCCGATGTTGTATATCTTGCCGCTCGCCACGCCGCCCTCGTTGGCGATGATCTTCATGAGCGCCGCGATGCCGTCGTCGATGTAGGTGAAGGCGCGCTTCTGCCTGCCGCCGTCGACGAGGCTGATCGCCTCGCCGCGGACGATGTGGCCCAGGAACTGGGTGATGACGCGCGAGCTTCCCTCCTTGGGCGTGTTGATCGAATCGAGCCCGTAGCCGATCCAGTTGAACGGCCGGAACAGCGTGTAGTCGAGTCCCTGCTCCATGCCGTAGGCGTGGATGACGCGATCCATGAGCTGCTTGGCGCAGGCATAGATCCAGCGCGGCTTGCCGATCGGGCCCAGCACCAGCTCGGAGCTGTCCGGATCGAATGCCTCGTCGCGGCACATCCCGTAGACCTCGGAGGTCGACGGAAAGACGACGCGCTTCCGGTGGCGCACGCAGGCGCGCACGATCGGCAGGTTCGCCTCGAAGTCGAGCTCGAACACGCGCAGCGGCTCGCGCACGTAGGTCGCCGGCGTGGCGATGGCCACCAGAGGGAGGACCGTGTCGCACTTCTTGATGTGGTACTCGATCCACTCCCGGTTGATGGTGATGTCGCCTTCGAAGAAGTGGAACCGCTTCTCGCTCATGAGGTCCGCGATGCGGTCGGTCTGCATGTCCATGCCGTAGATCTCCCAGTCGGTAGCGGCGACGATCCGCTGGGAGAGATGGTGACCGATGAAGCCGTTGACGCCGAGGATGAGGATTCTTCTCATGGGGATCGCCGGCGGCGAACCGGGGACGGCAGCGTCATCCGGTCGAGGCGGCCGGGCAGCATGTGCAGCAGGGGCAGCGCAAGGTAAAGATACAGCGCCAGGCGGGGGCTGTAAAACACGAGCGCCATCGACAGGATCGGGACGAGCAGCAGCAGCGCGATGCGCCGCCGAAGCTCGCCGACGGGCCGCGCGGCGAACTCGGGCGTGCCCAGCCAGGGTCGCCGCCGGAGGTATTCGAGCTGGCCGGCGAAACCGAGCGCAATGAGCAGGGGGTTGCCTCCGTAGAGCAGCGTCGGCAGGCGAAGATGGACGTTGTCGCCGACGAGGTCGGTGGTGAACGGCACCAGCGTGATGCACAGCAGGAGATAGAGGTTGATCCACAGGATGCCGCGATCGGTCCGCTGGATGAAATGGAACTGGAAATGGTGCGCGACCCAGTACACTGCGAGCATGACGAAGCTCACCGCGTAGCTTGCGACGGCATGCTCGAGCGCGACCAGCCGGCGCCGCAGATCGCCGTCCGAGGCGTAGGTCACGCTCTCCGGCAGCTTGATGTCGAGCACGAGCAGCGTCATCGCCACCGCGAAGATTCCGTCGGCCAGCGCCTCGACACGGTGCTTGGACAGGCCGGCGGCCTCGTCGGTCCGGGTCATGGCGTTTCCGGCTCTTCCGCGCCCAGGGGCGCGGAGCCGATGCGCGCGGCGAAGGCCTGCGGTCCCATCGGCTCGCCGTCGATCTCCAGCTCGAGCACGGCCAGCAGGCCGCCGCCGCCGCAACGGGCGACGATCCATCCTTCCTCGACGCTCAGCGTCGATGTAGGCCCGGCCGGCGCGGCGGCAGCGAGAACGCGCGTGCGCAGCACGCGCGCCGGCCGTCCCGCGACCGACGTGCGCGCTCCGGGATAGGGCGGGGCCACCGCGCGCACGAGGTTGTGGATCGCCGTCGCGCTCTGCGACCAGTCGATGACGCCGTCCTCGGGCCTGCGGGCGCCGAAGTAGGCCCCGCGCCGCAGATCCTGCGGCAGGCGTGGAGCCTTGCCGCTCAGCAGCGCCGGCAGCGCGGCGTGGAGCGTGAGCTCCGCGGCGACGACGACCTTGTCGAACACCTCGTGCGCCGTGTCGTCGGGAAGAATGGGCACCGCGGTCTGGCCGACGATGTCGCCGCTGTCGGGCTTCTCGGCCATGTAGTGCAGCGTCGCGCCGGTTTCCTTCTCGCCATGGAGGACCGCCCAGTTCACCGGCGCGCGGCCGCGGTACTTCGGAAGCAGCGAGCCGTGCATGTTGAGCGCGCCACGCGGCGCGACGGCCAGCAGCGGCGGCGCGAGCATCCGCCGGTAATAGAAGGAGAACAGGAAGTCCGGGCGGAGCGCCGACACCTGCGCGACGATGCCGGAATCATTGGGGTCGTCGGGCGCGATCGCCGGAATGCCGTATTCGGCGGCGGTGCGCTCGACGCTTCCAAACCAGATGTCCTCCCGCGGATCGTCGTGATGGGTGACGATCAGCGGCACGTCGACACCATGCGCGAGCAGCACCTTGAGACAGCGCACGCCGACATTGTGGTAGGCGAAGACGGCGGCGCGCGCGGTCATCGCGGCGGCCGAACCGGAAGGCGTCGAGACACGAAAATCGGGATGGAAGTCACGAAGAGGGGATTCTGCGTGCTTCTGTGCCTCTTGGTGATTCGAGCGAATCGTCGAGCACGGCCCGAACCATGTAGCGCGGGCGCTCGCGCACCTGCTGGTAGATGCGTCCGACGTACTCGCCTATTAGGCCGAGGCCGAACAGCACCATGCCGATCAGGAAGAAGGCGAGGATGTCGCGGTCCCACAGCGTGGCGAAGCCCTCGCGCCAGCCGGCCCGGACCAGCCGCTCGACGATCACGATGAGGTAGGTCGCGAGGGCGGCCGCCGACACGATCATCCCGAACATCGAGAACAGTTGCAGCGGCACCAGCGAAAAGCCGGTAATGAGGTCGAAGTTGAGCCGGATCAGCTTGTAGAGCGAGTATTTCGACTCGCCGGCCGCGCGCTCGGCGTGCTCGACCTCGACCTCGACGGGGCTGTGGGCGTAGGTGTAGGCGAGCGCGGGAATGAAGGTCGATACTTCGCGCGAGGCGGCGATGGCGGTGACGATGTCGCGGCTGTAGCCACGCAGCATGCAGCCCTGGTCGGTCATGCGGATCCGGGTGATGCGCTCGCGGATCCGGTTCATGAGCCTGGAGGCTACGCTTCGCCACCACGAATCCTTGCGCGCGCGGCGGATGCTGCCCACGTAGTCGTGGCCGGCGTCCATGGCGGCGATCAGCTTGCCGATCTCCTCGGGCGGATTCTGCAAGTCGGCGTCGAGGGTGACCACGCTCTGGCCGCGCGAGTGCTCGAAGCCGGCGATGATCGCGAGGTGCTGGCCGTAGTTGGCGTTGAAGACGATGACCCGGGTGGTCTCGGGGCGCGCGAGGAACTGGTCCTTGAGCAGCGCCGCGGAGCGGTCGCGGCTGCCGTCGTCGACGAAGATGACCTCGTACCTGCGGCCCAGCCGGTCGAGCGCCGGATAGAGGCGCTCGAACAGCCGCCCGAGGCCGGCCTCCTCGTTGTACACCGGTATCACCACCGAGATTTCGGGCGAGCTCATCGCCGGGAGGCCGCCAGAACCTCGGCCAGCGCGACGCACACCCGGTCGACGTCTTCCCGGCTCATGCCGGCGTGCAGCGGCAGCGTGAGCGTTTCGCGGGCGATCCGCTCGGCGTTGGGGAACTGGCCTTCGCGCCCGCCGTGCTGCCGACCCAGCGTCGACAGATGCAGCGCCTCGTACGAGACGCCCGTGCCGATGCCGCGGGCCTCGAGCGCGTCGCGGATGTCCTTGCGCGACGCCTTCAGCCGATCGAGCGGCAGCAGGACGCAGAACATGTTCCAGGAGTATTCCCCGTCCGGATCGGGCCGGGGCGGCAGCACGCACGGCGGATCGGTGGCGAGCTGCTCGAAGTAGCGCTCGGCGAGCGTGCGCCGGCGCGCCAGGAACTCCGGCAGACGCTCGAGCTGCGCGCAGCCGATCCGGGCATTGACGTCGGGCAGGTTGAACTTGCCGCCTGGAAACGCGACGTCGCGCGTGCGGTCGGGCAGGACCGTGATGCCGTGGAAGCGCAGAGCCTCGACGCGCTTCGCCTCCGCCTCGTCGTTGACCACCAGCGCGCCGCCCTCGATGGAGGTGATGTTCTTGTTGGGGTGGAAGCTGAAAGTCGTGAGATCGCCGAAGGAGCCCACGTTGCGGCCCTTACAGCGCGAGCCGATCACCAGCGCGGCGTCCTCTATGACACGCAGTCCGCGCCGGCGCGCGAGCGCAAGGAGCGCGTCCATGTCGACCAGCGATCCCGGATAGTGCGTCGGCACGATGGCGCGCGTGCGTGGGCCGATCGCGGCTTCCGTCTGCGCCAGATCGATGTTGCGGGTCACGAGCTCGCAGTCGACGAACACCGGCGTCGCGCCGACCTTGACGATCATGTTGAGCACGGTGAAGAAGCTCTGCGCCGAGGTGACGACTTCGTCGCCCCGGCCGATGCCGCAGAGCTGCAGCGCCACCTCGATCGCGGCGGTGGCGGAGGTGAGGACGCGCACCGGCCGACCGCCGCAGCACGTCGACAGCTCGCGCTCGAAGCGCTGGACCCATGGGCCGCTGGCGATGTGGCCCGAGCGCAGCACTGCTTCGACGCCGGCGATGGTCGCCTCGTCCAGCAGCGGGCTCGCGAACTTGAGGTAGCCCGGGCTTGTATGATCCCCCCACGCCTGCGGCTTCGCCGCCGCGCTGCTCCCCGGGGGGGCGGAATTCGATGCTTGGGGCGGCCCTGCGCGTCTCATGATCGCGCGACCAGCCACACGCCCACGACGATGAAACCGATGCCGAGCCAGCGCGCGAACGTGACCGACTCCCCGAGCAGATACTGCGCGGCCACGGCGTTGACGATGTAGCCCAGCGAGAGCATCGGATAGGCGACCGATACGGGAACGCGCGAGAGACCGACGATCCAGACCGCGACGCTCACGACGTAGCAGCCCAGGCCCGCGGCGATGTGCGGCTCGAGCGCAGCCCGGCCGAACTGACGTGCCCAGTCGGTGCCGATCACGCCGATCGTGTTGGTGCCGGCCTTGAGCAGGAGCTGCGCTCCGGCGTTGAGCAGCACGCCGGCGAGAAGAAACGAAAACGCCGTCCAGCTCATCGGCGGCTCACGATGACGCGTCGCGCATCGCGCCCCAGCTCCACCATTGGCACGTCCTTTTCCTTGAGCTTCTCGTACTCCTGCGGCGGCATGATCGCGTACGCCTGCTCGGAGGTTTGCCAGCGGCGCTGCCATTCGCCGAGCGTCGCGAGCGCCTTGTCCGGCTCCTGATCGATGCCGAAGGCGAGCTCGTCGCGATAGTCGACCGGGACCACAGTCCGCCCGAGATAATACGGCAAGGTCTGGTCGTACATGCGGATGCTGTAGAACGGAACGTCGGTCCTCAAGGATCCATGGGCGGCCACGATCCGGGCGAGAACGGGCTCGCTCGAGCGGGATTCGGCGAGCTCGTCGTAACCACTCAGCACGATCTGCACGCCGGCGAGCGAAGTGAGCGCGATGGCCAGCACCGCTGCCGTCCGTCGCCCGCGGCGAAACCACCACCAGCCCGCCACGCCGCCCACGAAGGCGAGGCAGAAGCCGGCCTCGATCCATGGCCCGTAGGCGAGCAGCGGCTCCGCAGGCTGGCGCTGATCCGCGATGCGCGCGACCAGCATGGGATAGCCCGCCCACAAAGCGACCGTGAACGCGCCCGCGGCGAGGGCGAGCGGCAGCGTGAGTCGTCCCAGCGTGACCTCCGTCACTGTGGCGAGCTGCCAGCCCAGCACGAGCGCGAGCGCGGGAAACAGCGGCAGAACGTAGGAAGGCAGCTTCGATCCGGAGGCGCTGAAGAACACGAAGATCACCACCGACCAGACGAGCGCGAAGCGCCGCGCATTGAAGCCGTTCGCCGCCCGGGAGGCAAGACGCCACGCCCTGGGCAGCGTCGCGAAGAACAGGAGCGTCCATGGCAGCAGCCCGACGACGACAATGGGGACGAAGTACCACCACGCCCCCGGCCGGTGGTGCTCCGCCGTGAGAAAGCGGGTGAAGTGCTCGTGGATGAAGAAGAAGTCGAAGAACCCGGGATTGCGCAGGGACACGACGACGAACCATGGCGCGGCGAGCGCCAGGAAAACGATCGCGCCGGTAACGATGTGCAGACGGCGCCAAAGCGCCCAGTCCCGGGTCGCGAGAGAATAGGCGACGACTGCGACGCCCGGAAGAACGATGCCGATGAGTCCCTTGGAGAGCGTGGCGAGCGCGAGCGCCGCCCACGCCGCCATCATCCAACCGAAGCGCGCGCTCGGAGCGTCCGCGTGCTGAGCGACGAGGAAGCTGCCCAAGCCGAGGCTCATCCACAGCGTGAGCCCGGCGTCGAGCGTGAGGATGTGCGCGTTGCCGGCGTACCACAGCGAGCTCGCCAGAGCCGCTGCGCTGTAGAGGCCAACCGCGGGGCTCTCGAGTCGCAAGCCGACGTAGCCGATGAAGAGCACGCCCAGAAAACCGGCCAGCGCGGGCCACAGCCGCGCCGTCCACGGATGCACGCCGAAGGCCTCGTACGCGGCGGCCGTGAGCCAGTATTGCAGAGCCGGCTTCTCGAAGTACTTGATGCCGTCGAGGCGCGGCGTCACCCAGTCGCCGGTCGCCACCATCTCGCGCGGGATCTCCGCGTACCGTCCCTCGTCGGGGTGCACTAGGCGCCGATAGTCGAGATTGCAGAACCAGATCACCGCGAACGCGACGAGCAGTGCCACGGCGCTGCGCCGCGCGATCGGCGAGACGGAACGATGGGGAGCGGGCGCGCTGGGCGGGGACATCGCGACGGTGCGCGATTCTACCGCGTTCGCCCCCGGAGCCCGTGCTAAGCTCGGCGCGAGGTCCAATGCGAAGCCGTCGCGCGCCGTAGACTTGCCACCGTGGGAGAAACGCTAGCGATTCGCATCGTCGCCGCCACCGACGCCGATCTCGGGCCGGTGGCCGAGCTCGCCGGCGTGATCTGGCGCAGGCACTATCCGGGCATCATCACGCCCGGCCAGATCGAGTACATGCTCGCGCGCGGATACTCGCACGACGCGCTCGAGCGCTTCCTCGTCGAGCCGGGTGCGGGACTGCTCCTCGCCTACGACGCGAACCGGCTCATCGGCTTCGCGGCGTACTATCGACCCGACGAGGTCGATGAGCTCAAGCTCGACAAGCTCTACGTGCACGAGGACTATCACGGCCGGGGAGTGGGCAGCCGGTTGATCGCGGGCGTCGAGGAGTCCGGGCGCGGGCAGGGGTGCAGCACGCTCACCCTCCAGGTCAACAAGCACAACGCCAAGGCGATCCGCGCCTACGAGCGCAACGGCTTCGCGGTCCGCAAGTCGGTCGTCGTCGACATCGGCGGCGGCTATCTGATGGACGACTATGTGATGGCGAAGCGCTTGGCGCGCTGAAAGCTCTTGCCCTATGCTCCAGCAGGCGATGACGCCTTCGCTCAGGCTCTACGACAACTACACCCGCAGCCTGCGGCCGTTCGCTCCGCTCGAGGCCGGCACGGTGCGTCTGTACACCTGCGGGCCGACGGTCTACGACTACCAGCACATCGGCAACTTCCGCACCTTTCTGTTCGAGGACGTGCTCAAGCGCGTGCTGGAGTGGAACGGGTATCGTGTCGTGCACGTGATGAACATCACCGACGTGGGTCACCTGGTCTCGGACGCCGACGAGGGCGAGGACAAGATGGAGAAGGGCGCGCGGCGCACGGGCAGGAGCGCCTGGGAGATCGCCAAGCTCTACACCGACGCGTTCCTCGACGACATGCGCGCGCTCGACATCGAGCCGCCGACGCGCCTGCCGCGCGCGACCGACCACATCCGCGAGCAGATCGAGTTCATCGCCGACCTCGAGAGGAAGGGTTACACCTATCGCACGTCGGACGGCATCTACTTCGACACCAGCAGGCAGCCCGACTACGGACATCTCGCCCGGCTGGACAAGGTCGGCCTCGAGGCGGGGAAACGGGTCGAGGTGGGCGAGAAGCGGCATCCCACGGACTTCGCGCTGTGGAAGTTCTCGCCGCCCGGAGAGAAGCGGCAGATGGAGTGGGACAGCCCGTGGGGCCGCGGCTTCCCCGGCTGGCACATCGAATGCTCGGCGATGGCGCAGAAGTATCTCGGCGACTATTTCGACATCCACTGCGGGGGCGAGGACCACATTCCGGTCCACCACACCAACGAGATCGCGCAGACCGAGGCGCGCGTGGGAACGCGGCTCGCCAACTTCTGGATGCACGGCTACTTCCTGCTCGAGGGCGAGGCGAAGATGGCGAAATCGGCGGGGGAGTTCCTGCGCCTGAAATCGCTGACCGACCGCGGTTACGATCCGCTCGCCTACCGCTATCTGTGCCTCACCGCGCACTATCGCAGCCAGCTCAATTTCACCTGGGAGGCGTTAGACGGCGCGGCGACCGCGCTCGAGCGCATGCGGCGCGGGTTTCGCGCGCTGCCTGGGGGCGGCATGGCGGATGCGGGCTACCTCGAGCGCTTCACGGCGGAAGTCAACGACGACCTCAACGTGCCACGGGCGCTCGCGCTCGCCTGGGAGCTTCTGCGCGGCGACGTCGTGGATCGACCCTCGACCCGCGCCACCCTCGCCGCGTGCGACCGTGTGTTCGGGTTGCGGCTCGCCCAGTGGCAGCCGCGCCAGGAAGCCATTCCGGAAACCATTCAGGCGCTGGCGGCCGCACGGCAGGCGGCTCGCGCGGCGCGCAACTGGGCCCAAGCCGATCGCCTGCGCGCGGAGTTGAACGCGGCGGGGTGGGAGGTCGAAGACCGGCCCGAGGGGTACAGCCTCAAGCGGCGCAGCCCTTGAAGCGTCGTCCGCGGCGATGACTACCGGCCCGTAGGCCTGCAGCTCGCCGTCCCCGCCCTTCGCTTCGCCTTCCTCGGGGCCCGGCGGCGCTTTCGCGCCGCATTCCATTCCCTCGCCGGCGCATCCTGCGCCGCATCCGGGCGTTTCGTCGCGTGGCGGTTGAGGCTGCAAACGCGCCCGCTTATCTTTCGTTCCGAGCAACGGCAGGAACCGCAATCCGGAACGGCCTTTCACCGCATCCAAGCACCATGAAGGATGCCGCGAGTTCCGGACCCTTCCGACCGCTGCGAGCGAACAACGGACAACAGCCTGCCGGCGTACCGGCGAACGAATGGAGAAGCGCATGCAACGCACCGATGCCGCGAAGTGGTTTTGGCCTTTCATGCTCGTTGCCGCGCTCGCCGCGGCGACGGTCATCGCGCTGCCGAGTTGGACGCCCGCCGAAGCGACCGCCCAGCCGCGATTCCGGATGCTGGTCACGGTGACCGCGCGGCCGGCCGCTACCGAAACTGCCCTTCCGGTGGCGATCGATCCCTATTGCATCCAGGTCAAGGCCAAGCGCCCCTCGATCCTGGAGCGCCTCGCCGGCCTGATGGGGCACCAGAGCTGATTCGCCGACGGCGATCCGCGGCCGTTAATAGGTCCGCTCGATCGCGCCGCGGTAGAGCACGGGGCCGGTCGGCGATCCTCCTCGAGGCTCACAGCGAGCGATGGAATGTCGCCCAGCCCTTGTCCAGCGGGCGCCGAGAGCGCGACCCGCGCGGCGGTGGTCACATCGATCACGCCGAGCGAGCGTGGGCTGCCGGTGCCCCGCAGCATCCAGCGTTGCAGCGACCGGTCGGGCGCGCGATCGCCTTGATGGTGAGATAGCGGCCGAAGCGATCGGCCGAGGCGACCAGAGCCGCCTTCGCGTCGCTGGCCGAAAGCACCGCCACCAGCGCACCTCCCCCGCGTTCCGGCCCGGACCTGAGCAGCACGACCGAAAGTGCGAGCACGGCGGCGAGCGAGGCGAGCGCCAGCCCGCGCCACCATCCAAGACTCGACCCGAACGATGCCCGCGCGCGGGCTTCCGCGTCGATCCGGCTCCGGATTGCGCGCCACACGCCCTCGGGCGGCGCGACCTCGGGCAAGCCTTCGGCGAGCGGCAGCAGGCGCACCTCCCAGCGGCGCACCGCGTCGGCGAGCGCCGGATCGGTACCGGCGACGCGCTCGAAGCGCTTACGGCCGCGCCCGCGTAGGGTTCCAAGCACGTGTTGTCCGGCAAGCGCGTCGGCGCGATCAGGCCGTCCCAGATTCACGGCACGACTCCCGCACCGTCGAGGCAGGCGCGAAGCCGCTCCAGACCACGCCGGATCCAGGATTTCACCCTCCGAGCGGCTGGCGAAGATGGCGCGCGAGCTCGGCGTGGGAAAGCCCGTGGAAGAAGGCGAGCGTGATGGCCTGCTTCGGGCCGGCCTCCAGGGTATCCACGCAGCGGCCGATGGCCCGCGCCTCGGCGCCGGAGAGCGCGCGCTCCAGCGGCGTCGGATCGTCGGCGGCTACGTTGGCGGCTTCGTCGTCGTCCATGGTCGACGCTTCGAGCTCGCGCCGACGCAGCTCATCCAGTCAGCGGTTGCGCACGATGCTGGTCAGCCACGTGAGCGGCTGGCTCCTCGCGGCGACGCACGAGCGGGCATGGTGCCAGACGTTGAGGAAGCTCTCCTGCAACACCTCCTCGGCCGCGGGTCCCTGCTTCAGTATTCGCAGCGCGACCGCGTACAGACGCGCCGAGGTGGCCTGATAGAGCTCCGCGAACCCACGCTGGGCGCGCAGCGCGGTGCGGGCGAGCAGCTCCATGAGGCGCGCGTTGCGCTCCAGCTGCTTCGCGGGATCGAGGGCCATGGAACGGAGACCCTGTTTGCGCTCAAGGCGAGCGCCGACGGTCCTTGCGCCACAGGACGTCGGGACGGCCCGCTTCGCGGTTGAGCGCGCGCGACAGCACGAACAGCAGATCGGAAAGGCGGTTCACGTACTTACGTACGGAATCGGACACCGTGCCGGATGCACCGAGGTGCACGATCGCGCGTTCGGCACGCCGGCAGACCGTCCGCGCCACGTGCGCCAGGCTCGCCGCGCGCGATCCGCCGGGAAGGACGAATTCCTTGAGCGGCCCCAGATTCGCGTTGAAGCGCCCGATGGCCTGCTCCACGCGGTCCACGTGCGCATCGCGCACAGCGGTGTAGCCCGGGATGGACAGCTCGCCGCCCAGATCGAACAGGTCGTGCTGGACTTCGATCAGGCAGTCGCCGACCTCCTCGGGGAGCGGCTCGGAGAGCAGCACGCCGATCGCCGCGTTGAGCTCGTCGACCGCGCCGATCGCCTCGATGCGCGGGGAATCCTTGGGCGTGCGCGTGCCGTCGCCGAGCCCCGTCGTACCGGAGTCGCCGGTGCGCGTGACGATCTTGGACAGCCGATGACCCATGGCGCAATGCCTCCGTTCCGCGGGGAGCGGCCAGCATAGTGAATTCGGACTGCAGCGACAAGCGGACGCCGCCGGCTCGCCGATGCGCTTTCCGGAGCGATGCGCTTCGTGAGCGGATTGGTTACCATGGCGCGGGAAACGCCTCACCGGAGGAATTGCCAATCATGAAGACCGCCTACGATGCCGGTCTCGATCGCAATCAAGCCAACTACACCCCGCTCACGCCGCTGTCGCTGATCGCGCGCACCGCGTACGTCTATCCGAAGCTAACCTCGGTCGTTCACGGCTCGCGCCGCTACGCCTGGGCGGAGACTTACGCGCGCGCGAGGCGGCTCGCCTCCGCGCTGCGCAACGCCGGCGTAGGCAGCGGCGACACGGTCGCCGTGATGGCGGCGAACACGCCCGAGATGGTGGAGGCGCATTTCGGCGTGCCCATGACGGGCGGAGTGCTCAACACGCTCAACACGCGACTCGACGCGGAGGCGATCGCCTTCATGCTCGAGCACGGCGAGGCGAAGGTGCTCGTCACGGATACCGAATTCGCGCCGATCGTCAAAGGAGCGCTGGCGCAGATCGGGGGCCGCGTCACGGTGATCGACATCGTCGACGAGCTGGGCCCCGGCGGCGAGCGCCTGGGGACGACGGACTACGAATCGTTCATCGCCGACGGCGATCCGGCATTCGAGTGGCAGCATCCCGCCGACGAGTGGCAGGCGATCTCGCTCAACTACACGTCCGGCACGACCGGCAATCCCAAGGGCGTGGTCTACCACCACCGCGGCGCGTACCTCAACGCGCTGTCCAACATCATCGACTGGGGCATGCCGCGCCATGCGGTGTATCTCTGGACCCTGCCGATGTTCCATTGCAACGGCTGGTGCTTTCCGTGGACGATGGCCGCGAACGCCGGCACCAACGTGTGCCTGCGGCGCGTCGAGGCGCAGGCGATCCTGGAGGCCATCCGCAAGCACAAGGTGTCGCACTACTGCGGCGCGCCGATCGTGCACGCGATGCTGATCAACGCGCCGGACGAGTGGAAGCGCGGCATCGCGCACAAGGTGAGCTGCCTGGTCGCGGCGGCGGCGCCTCCGGCATCGGTGATCGAGGGCATGCAGCGCATGGGCTTCGACATCACCCACGTCTACGGCCTCACCGAGACCTACGGTCCGGCGGCGGTGTGCGCCAAGCACGCGGAGTGGGACGCGATGGACATCGGCACGCGCACCGAGCGCAACGGCCGCCAGGGCGTGCGCTACACCTGCGAGGAAGGCATGACCGTGATGGACCCGCAGACCATGAAGGAAGTCCCGTGGGACGGCGAGACCATGGGCGAGATCATGTTCCGCGGCAACATCACGATGAAGGGATATCTCAAGAACCCGAAGGCAACCGACGAAGCCTTCGCCGGCGGGTGGTTCCATTCGGGCGATCTCGCCGTGATGCAGCCCGATGGCTACGTCAAGATCAAGGACCGCTCCAAAGACGTCATCATCTCCGGCGGCGAGAACATCAGCTCGCTCGAGGTCGAGGACACGCTCTACCGCCATCCGGCCGTGCTGGCGGCGGCGGTCGTCGCGCAGCCCGATCCCAAGTGGGGGGAGACGCCGTGCGCATTCGTCGAAGTGAAGCCTGGAATGAAGGTGAGCGAAGCCGATCTGATCGAGCATTGCCGCGCCCATCTCGCGCGCTTCAAGGCGCCGAAGAAGGTGGTCTTCGGCGAGCTGCCGAAGACCTCCACCGGCAAGATCCAGAAGTTCCTGCTGCGCGAGCGCGCCAAGTCGACGAGCGCGATCGAGTAGCAATCTGGCGCGGCGGCAGCGAATGCCGGATGCCGTAGGCGGGCACGCTTGCGGCGCTCGGGCGGGATTCGCCGCCGCCGTGCGATGGCGTAGAGCTCATCGCGCAGGCAAGTGGGACAGGTCCACCGTCGCCGACTCCTTCACACGCTCCATTACCGCGTAGCTGTGCGTGGCGCGGATGCCGGGAACCTGCGACAGCACCTCGCCCAGGAACGCCCGGTACGCCGCCATGTCGGGCACGCGCACCTTGACGAGATAGTCGAAGCCGCCCGCGACCATGTGGCATTCCTGGACCTGCGGGATACGGCTGATCGCGGCAGCGAACTGATCGAATGCATCCTGCGAGGTTCGATCGATGCCGATCTCGATGAAGACCAGGAGCCCGAGGTCGAGGCGCTCGGCGTCGAGCCGCGCTGCGTAGCCGGCGATGACGCCGGAGGCCTCCAGCCCGCGCACCCGCTCCGCGCACGGCGTCGGGCTAAGGCCCACGAGCTTCGCCAGCGCGACGTTGGACAGGCGGCCGTCACGCTGCAGCTCGGCCAGAATCCTCAGGTCGATCGCATCGAGCCGCTTCATGCTCGTGGCAGCCGTCTCGGCTCACTCCGCGAGCGACAGCAGCGACGCATTGCCGCCGGAAGCGGTGGTGTTGATCGATACCGTCACCTCGCGCAGCAGCCGCAGCGGATCGCCGCGATGTTCCGCGTCGACCCGCAGCAGCGGCACGATCGCGCCCACTTGCGCCGCGAGTGAACGCTTGACCTTGCGCGCGAGGTCCTCGTGGCCGGCGAACAGCACGGCGTCCGGCGCCGTGGCCAGGGGCTCGGCGGCGAACTCGCAGCGCGCGCCGGTACGCGACACGATGCGTTCGCGCTCCGCCCCCTTCGCCACGATCGCGATATTGCCGGTGGCGGCGACGAGCCGAAGCTGCGCCAGGAGTGCCTCGTCACCCTCGGCGATGCACGCGACACGTCCGCGCGGGCGGAGCGACAGCGTGTTGGTCTCGCCGGTCGGGCCCGGGAGCGTCACGGGCACGCCGATTTCCGGCGGCGGAGCGCGCGGCCCGTCGCGTACCAGGCGAGGCAGGTAGTGCGGACCTCCCGCCTTCGGCCCGGTGCCGGACAACCCGTCGCCACCGAATGGCTGCACGCCCACGACCGCGCCGATCATATTGCGGTTGACGTAGATATTGCCGGCGCGAACTCGCGCGCATACCGCTTCGATGGTCTCGTCGATGCGCGTCTGGATGCCGTGGGTGAGTCCGTAGCCGGTCGCGTTGATGCTCTCGACGAGCGAGGGAAGCTCGCCTTCGCGAAAGCGCAGCACGTGCAGGACCGGTCCGAACACCTCTGCCTTGAGCTCGTCGATGCGCGCGATCTCGACCAGCGTCGGCGGAAAGAACGTCCCGTTTGCGCACGCGTCGGGAAGGTCGAGCTGCAACACCGGCGCACCGGCGGCGCGCATCCGCTGGACGTGCGCTTGAAGCGCGCGCAGCGCGCTGGCGTCGATCACCGGCCCCACGTCGGTATCGAGACGGCGCGGATCGCCGATCGCGAGCTCCGCCATCGCCCCCTTGAGCATGGAGACGACGCGCTCCGCGACGTCGCTCTGGATGCATAGCACGCGCAGCGCCGAGCAGCGCTGGCCCGCGCTGTCGAAGGCCGAGGTCAAGGCGTCGGTGACGACCTGCTCGGGCAGCGCCGAGCTGTCGACGATCATGGCGTTCTGGCCGCCGGTCTCGGCGACGAGCACCGGATCGTCGCCGCGCGCGGCGAGGGCGCGCTCGATCGTGCGCGCCACCGTGGTCGAGCCGGTGAAGAGCACGCCGGCGATCCGCGGATCGGCGACGAGGGTCGCGCCGACGGTCTCGCCGGGCCCGGGCAGGAGCTGCAGGGCCTCCTGCGGCACCCCCGCGCGGTGCAGCAGCGCGACCGCCGCGGCGCCGACGAGCGGGGTCTGCTCCGCGGGCTTGGCGAGCGCGGGATTGCCGGCGGCGAGCGCGGCCGCGATCTGGCCGACGAAGATCGCCAGCGGGAAATTCCACGGCGCGATGCAAACCATCGGCCCGCGCGCCTTCGCCCCGCGCAGATCGCTCCGCGCCCGGACGGCGTAGTAGCGGCAGAAATCGGCCGCTTCGCGGAGCTCGCTCTGGGCGCTGGCGAGCGTGCGGCCGGCCTCGCGCACCAGGAGCGCGATGAGCCGGCCGCGGTCCTGCTCGATCAGATCGGCCGCGCGGTCGAGGCAGTCGGCGCGCTCCTCCACCGGCGTGAGCGCCCAGCTCGTGCCGTCGCTCGCGGCCCGCGCGAGCGCGCGATCGACGTCCGCCAGCGAAGCTTCCGCGACGGTGCCGACGCGATCGCTCCTGTCGGCCGGATTGAGAATCGCGTGGCGCTCGGCGGCTTCGGCCGCCGGAGCTCCGAAGACAGGCGCAGCGTCCACGGACGCCGGTGCGCCGCAGAGCTCGGCCTCGAGCGCGGCGAGCGCCGACTCGTCCGCGAAATCGACGCCCCTCGAATTGCGCCGGTCGGCATACAGCGCCGCGGGGAGCGGGATGCGCGGATGCGGCGCGCCGCGCGCCGCGCGAGCGTGCGCGACCGGATCGGCGACGAGATCGGCGATGGCCACCGCCGGATCGACGATGCGATTGACGAAGGAAGTATTGGCGCCGTTCTCGAGGAGCCGGCGAACGAGGTAGGCGAGCAGCGTCTCGTGCGAGCCCACCGGTGCGTAGACCCGGCACGGCCGGTCGAGCTTGTCGCGCCCCACCACCTCGTCGTAGATGCTCTCGCCCATGCCGTGCAGGCACTGGAACTCGTACTCCGCCGGACCGGCGAGCGCGTAAATGGCGGCGATCGTGAACGCGTTGTGGCTGGCGAACTGCGGGTAGATCGCCTCCGGCGCCGCGAGCATCGCCCGCGCGCACGCAAGATACGAAACGTCGGTGTGGACCTTGCGCGTGAACACCGGGTAGCCGGCGAGCCCTTCGACCTGCGCCCGCTTGATCTCGCTGTCCCAGTAGGCGCCCTTCACCAGCCGTACCATGAACCGGCTGCCCGATCGACCCGCGAGGTCCGCGAGCCAGTCGACGAGCCCCCGCGCCCGCTTCTGGTAGGCCTGTACCACGAAGCCCAGGCCATTCCATCCGGCGAGGCGCCGATCGAGCGCGAGCCGCTCGAAGAGGTCGAGCGACAGGTCGAGCCGGTCGGCCTCCTCCGCGTCGATGTTGAGCCCGATCTCGCGCTCACGGGCGAGCAGCGCCAGCTCGGCGAGGACCGGCGTCAGCTCGGCGAGAACGCGGTCGCGCTGCTTGCGACCGTAGCGCGGATGCAGCGCCGAGAGCTTGACCGACAGTCCGGGACCCGCATCAACGCCCGCTATCGGTCGGGCGTCCGCGATCGCGGCAATCGCTGCCCGGTACAACGCGACGTAGCCTCGCGCGTCCTCGGCCGTGAGCGCCGCCTCGCCCAGCATGTCATAGGAGAAGCGATACCCGCGCGCCTCGCGCTCGCGCGCGTTGGCGATCGCCTCCTCGATCGTCCGCCCGGTCACGAATTGGCGGCCGAGCAGCCGCATCGCCAGATCGACTCCCTTGCGGATGAGCGGCTCGCCGCCCTTGCGCAGGAGCGAGGCCAGCGCCGCCTCGAGCGCCGAGTCGCTGCGCGATCCGACCAGCTCGCCCGTGACCAGCAATCCCCAGGCGGCGGCGTTGACGAACAGCGATGGGCTCCGGCCCAGGTGCGTGCGCCAATCGCCCCGGCCGATCTTGTCGCGAATCAAGCGGTCGCGCGTCGCGGCATCGGGGATGCGCAGCAGCGCTTCGGCGATGCACATGAGCGCCACGCCCTCGCGGGAGTCGAGCGAGAATTCCAGCATCAACGCATCGACGCCGCCGGCGCGGCTGCGGCGCTCGCGGACCTTCGCGGCGAGCGACGCGGCGAGGCGCTGAATCGCCGGGAGGCTCTCGCCGAGATCGGCCTCGACGAGCAGGCGTTGCACCGCAGTCGCCTCGTCGGCGCAATGCGCCGCGTCGAGCCTCGCCCGAAGCTCGCTGCGCGAGGCATCGCGGCCGGTCAGGACGAAGGAGGCCATGGTCGTGAGAGGCGCTGTCGGAGGCTACGCCCTCCGATCCGGATTCGGAGCATAAATCACTACTGACTGAGTATATATTAGGTTAATCCACTATATAGATGGTCTACTTAGCAACTATCTTTGCATCGGTCATGCGTCCAGCGGGTCGTCGCGCGTTCTAGAATGGCATTTGCTCGAAGTCTCGATGGAGAATCCGTGTGAACGCCCCTCTGGAACCCGCCGTTGCCCCCTACGTGCTCGCGCGCACCGAGGGCAATGTGCGTCACCTCACAATGAACCGCGGGGAGCGCTACAACGCGCTCTCGAGCGACATGATCGCGGCGCTCTCGAGCGAGCTCTCGCGCACCGCCGCGGACCCGTCGATCCGCTGCGTGGTCCTGGGCGCGCATGGCAAGGGCTTCTGCGCCGGCCACGACTTGAAGGAGCTGCGCGCCCATCCCGATCTGGCATGGCAGAGCGAGCTGTTCGCGGCCTGCAATGGGCTGATGCTCGCGATCACGCGCCTGCCGCAGCCGGTGATCGCGCGCGTGCACGGCATCGCCACAGCGGCCGGGTGCCAGCTGGTCTCGATGTGCGATCTGGCCCTCGCCGCTGAAGGCGCGCGCTTCGCGCTCCCGGGCGTCAACGTCGGCGTGTTCTGCACGACGCCGGCCGTGGGCGTCGGTCGCAACGTCGGGCGCAAGCGCGTCATGGAGATGCTGCTCACCGGCGAGCCGATCGACGCCGCGACGGCGCTGGCCTGGGGACTCGTGAACCGCGTCGTGCCCGCGGCCGAGCTCGACGCCGCCGTGGCCGCGTTCGCAACGATCATCTGCGGGCGCAGCCGCGCCGTCATCAGTGCCGGCAAGCAGGCGTTCTACCGGCAGATCGATCTCGGCCTGGGACCCGCTTACGACTTCGCCGGCGATGCGATGGCCTGCAGCCTCCTCGAGCCCGACGCGCACGAAGGCATCGACGCGTTTCTCGAGAAGCGTTCGCCGAAGTGGGGCGATTGAAATCATTCGATTGCCAACGCGCCAGCGCTTCCGGATAATCGCGCGACAATCCGAAGAGGAGACGCCGCGGGCTGGGCGACCCGGCTCCGCGAGGCCACCGGCATGGCCGACGAAATCATCCTGCAGACCCGGGGGCTCACCAAGGAGTTCAAGGGCTTCGTCGCGGTCAACCGCGTCGATCTGGATATCCACCGCGGGACCATTCATGCGCTGATCGGTCCCAACGGGGCAGGCAAGACGACCTGCTTCAACTTGCTCACGCATTTCCTCACGCCGACCTCGGGCGAGATCGTGTTCAACGGCCGCGAGATCACCGGCTCGCCGCCGGCGGCCATCGCGCGGCTGGGGCTGGTGCGCTCGTTTCAGATCTCCGCCACCTTCCCGCACCTGACCGTGCTCGAGAACGTGCGCATCGCGCTCCAGAGCCAGCGCGGGGCCTCGTTCGATTTCTGGCGCTCGGACCGTACGCTCTCGGCGCTCGACCCGCGGGCCGAGGATCTGCTCGAAGCCGTGGGGCTCACCGGCTTCGCGGGGGCGCTCGCGGTCGAGCTGCCGTACGGGCGCAAGCGCGCGCTCGAGATCGCCACCACGCTCGCGCTCGATCCGGAGATGATGCTGCTCGACGAGCCGACTGCCGGCATGACGCACGAGGACGTGGAGCGCATCACCGCGCTCATCCGCAAGGTCGCCGCCAACCGGACCGTGCTGATGGTCGAGCACAATCTCTCGGTTGTCTCGACGCTGTCGGATCACATCACCGTGCTGGCGCGGGGCGAGGTTCTCGCCCGCGGCAGTTATGCCGAGGTGTCGCGCAATCCGGACGTGATCCAGGCCTACCTCGGAGCGGGTCATGCCTGAGAGCTCCAGCAACGGCGCGCTGCTCTCGGTTCGCGACCTGCACTCCTGGTACGGCGAGTCGCACATTCTGCACGGCGCGTCGTTCGAGGTGGCGAAGGGCGAGGTCGTGACGCTGCTGGGCCGCAACGGGGCGGGCAAGACCACCGCGCTCAAGTCGATCATGGGCATCGTCGGCGAGCGCAAGGGCTCGGTCGTGTTCGACGGCGTCGAGACTATCCGGCTCGCGTCCAACCGCATCGCCCGCATGGGGCTCGCGCTGTGCCCCGAGGAGCGCGGCATCTTCTCGAGCCTCGATGTCGAGGAGAACTTGCTCCTGCCGCCGCAGGTGAAGCCAGGCGGGCTCACCGTGGCCGAGATCTTCCAGCTCTTCCCGAACCTCAAGGAGCGGCTTCGCAGCCAGGGGACCAAGCTTTCCGGCGGAGAGCAGCAGATGCTCGCCATCGGCCGCATCCTGCGCACCGGGGCGAGCCTGCTGATGCTCGACGAGCCCACCGAGGGGCTCGCGCCCGTGATCGTACAGCAGATCGGCCGCACCATCGGGAGCCTGAAGGCGAAGGGGTTCACCATCCTGCTGGTCGAGCAGAACTTCCGCTTCGCGGCGACCGTGGCCGACCGCCACTACGTCATGGAGCGAGGCCGCGTGATCGACATGATTCTCAACAGCGAGATCGAGGCGAGGATGGCGAAGCTGCACGAATACCTCGGCGTGTGACGAATCGGAGGCAACCACATGGTCCACTTGCAAGGAGGCAACATGAAAGCGATACGAAAGGGCTTGCTCGCGGCGGCGCTCGGAGCCGCGTGTTTCGCGGGCGGCGCGCAGGGGCAAATCTCGAACAACGTGATCAAGATCGGCGTGCTCACCGACATGTCGAGCCTGTATACCGACCTCGCCGGGGCGGGGTCCGTGGTCGCCGCGCGCATGGCCGTGGAGGACTCCGGCATCGAGAAGCGCGGCTACAAGGTCGAGATCATCTCCGCCGACCACCAGAACAAGCCGGACGTCGGCTCGCAGATCGCGCGCCAGTGGTACGACACCGACGGCGTCGACGTGATCGTCGACGTGCCCAATTCCGGCGTCGCGCTGGCCGTCAATCAGATCACCCGGGACAAGGGCAAGGCGTTCCTCGTCTCGGGGGCGGCCTCCTCGGACCTCACCGGCAAGGCGTGCTCGCCCAACACGATCCACTGGACCTACGATACCTGGATGCTCGCCAACGGCACGGGCAGCGCCATCGTCAAGACCGGCGGCGACACCTGGTTCTTCCTCACCTCCGACTATGCCTTCGGCTACGCGCTCGAGCACGACACCGAAGCCGTGGTGCTCAAAAACGGCGGCAAGGTGCTGGGCAAGGTTCGGCATCCGCTGAACACCCAGGATTTCTCCTCGTTCCTGCTGCAGGCGCAGGCGTCGAAGGCGAAGATCATCGGGCTCGCCAACGCGGGCGGCGACACCACGAACTCGATCAAGCAGGCGGCCGAGTTCGGGATCGTCAAGGGCGGGCAGCATCTGGCCGGGCTGCTCGTGTTCCTCACCGACGTCCACGCGCTGGGCCTCAACACCGCGCAGGGGCTGATCCTCACCAACACCTTCTACTGGGATATGAACGACCAGACGCGCGCGTTCGCGAAGCGCTTCGCGCCGCTCGACAAGGGCATTCATCCCACGATGGTGCATGCGGGCGTCTATTCCGCGGTGCTGCACTACCTCAAGGCGGTCGAGGCGCTCAAGAGCGACGACGGCACGAAGGTGATCGCCAAGATGAAGGAGATGCCGACCGACGATCCGCTGTTCGGCAAGGGGACGGTGCGGGCCGATGGGCGCAAGATCCATCCGGCGTACCTCGTGGAAGTGAAGAAGCCGTCGGAGTCCAAGTACGACTGGGACTACTACAAGATCCGCGCCACGATTCCGGCCGACGAGGCGTTCCGGCCGCTGAAGGATGGCGGCTGTCCGCTGGTGAAATGACGCTCATAGGCCGCTGCGGTGCCCTAGTGCGATCGTGAGCACCTCGCAAAGGCGCGACGGATCGCTTGCACTCGTGCAACCGGCGGCAGTGCCGCCGGTTGACGCGCGCGCACGGCATCGCCTGCCGGAAGCCGCGCGCCCATGACCGTCTTCGGCGTCCCGATCCAGGCGCTGTTCGGTCAGCTGCTGATCGGGCTGATCAACGGCGCCTTCTACGCCATGCTCTCGCTCGGGCTGGCGGTGATCTTCGGGCTCCTGAACATCATCAACTTCACCCACGGCGCGCAGTACATGGTGGGCGCGTTCTGCGCCTGGTTCCTGCTGCAGTATGCCGGCGTGGGCTACTGGTGGTCGCTTCTGCTCGCCCCGCTCGCGGTCGGCGCGGTGGGGATCCTGATCGAGCGCACGATGCTCGCGCGCCTGTACAAGCTGGACCATCTCTACGGGCTGCTGCTCACTTTCGGCCTCGCGCTCATCATCCAGGGCATCTTCACCAACTACTTCGGCAGTTCCGGACTTCCGTATCAGCTGCCCGACGAGTTCGCGGGAGCGTTCAACCTGGGCTTCATGTTTCTGCCGAAGTACCGGGCGTGGGTGATCGCCGCCTCGCTGGTCGTCTGCCTGGGCACGTGGTACGTGATCGAGCGCACGAAGCTGGGGTCGTACCTGCGCGCGGGCACCGAGAACCCGGCGCTGGTCCAGGCCTTCGGCGTCAACGTGCCGCGGATGATCACGCTCACCTACGGGTTCGGCGTGGCGCTCGCCGCGCTGGCCGGCGTGATGGCCGCGCCCATCTACAGTGTCAATCCGCAGATGGGCGCCAACCTCATCATCGTCGTGTTCGCGGTCGTGGTGATCGGCGGCATGGGCTCGATCCTGGGCTCGATCGTCACCGGCTTCGGACTGGGCCTGATCGAGGGGCTCACCAAGGTCTTCTATCCCGAGGCTTCGAACACGGTGATCTTCATCATCATGGCGATCGTGCTGCTCATCCAGCCCGCCGGGCTTTTCGGTCGCGCCCGCTAGGCGATGGCAACGGCCACCGTCCCCCCGGCACGCACCCGCGCTGCCACGCTCGATCGCGGCACCGTGATCGCGTTCGTCGTCATGGTGCTGCTCTTCGCCGTGGCTCCGAGGTTCCTCTACCCCGTCTTCCTGATGAACGTGCTGTGCATGGCGCTGTTCGCCTGCGCGTTCAATCTGCTGATCGGCTTCGGCGGCCTGCTGTCTTTCGGCCACGCGATGTTCCTCGGCATGGCCGGTTACGTGTCGGCGCACGCCGCCAAGGTCTGGGGACTGCCGCCGGAAGCGGCGATCGCGCTCGGCACCGCGACGGCAGCCGGGCTGGGCATCGTGTCCGGGCTGCTGGCGATCCGCCGCCAGGGCATCTACTTCGCGATGATCACTCTGGCGCTCGCGCAGATGGTCTACTTCTTCTGCCTCCAGGCGCCCTTCACGCACGGCGAGGACGGTATCCAGGGCGTGCCGCGCGGGCGCCTGTTCGCCTTGCTCGATCTCAACAACGTGTGGGTCCTGTATTACGTCGTGCTGGCGATCTTCGTCGGCGGATTCCTGCTCGTCTACCGCGCCGTTCATTCACCGTTCGGCCAGGTGCTCAAGGCGATCCGCGAGAACGAGCCGCGCGCGATCTCGCTCGGCTACGCCGCCGACCGCTACAAGCTGCTCGCCTTCGTGCTCTCCGCGACGCTCGCCGGACTCGCCGGCGCGACCAAGGCGCTGGTGTTCCAGCTGGCCTCGCTCACCGACGTGCACTGGTCGACCTCCGGCGAGGTCGTTCTCATGACGCTCCTCGGCGGCATGGGCACGATCTTCGGGCCGGTGATCGGCGCGCTGGTCATCGTCGGACTGCAGAACTATCTGGCGCCGCTCGGCCAGTGGGTCACCGTGATCACCGGCGCCATCTTCGTCGTCTGCGTGCTGGCTTTCCGCCGCGGCATCGTGGGCGAGCTCGCGGCGTGGTGGAAGCGGGGCCACCCGCGCCAGAGGCCGCTCTCGTCGTGATCCGCACGGTTGTGGCGGCGTGCGCCTGCGCGTGCGCCGTCGACGCGCTGGCGCAGTCCTACGACGTGATAGGTCAGTGCCGCTCGGGCGTTCCCAATGGCGCCTACGAGCTGAAGCTTGCGGATGGCCGGGTGCGCGTCGTCGGCGCCTTTGCGCAAGGCCGCATGACCGGCACCTTCATCTTCTGGCGGTCGGGCGGAGCACGCGTGGCGGTGCTGCCGCTGGACAACGACGCGCGCAACGGCACCGTCGCGCTGTGGTATACGGCACCCGACGGCCGAAGCGAGACCGGACACCGGCTCGAAGCGCCCTACCGGGACGACCGGCTGCACGGCGTGAAGCGCTCCTGGTACGCCGACGGCTCGCCCAGGACCGAGCTTCGCTACGACCATGGCCGGCTCATGGCGGCCCGGGCCTGGAGCGAGAACGGCGTTGCGCTCGCCGATGCGGACGCGCGGCGTCTCGCCGACCGCGACGCGGAGGCCGACGAGCGCACGTACGCGTCGCTCGTTGCGCTGGTGCGACAGCACCTGCCCGTTTGTGAGCCGGAGTCGACCGGCTGAGCTTCCCGCCATTGACCACCGGCCTGCGTGGACGCCATCATGGCGCAAACACGCGGCGCTCTCGGTACACTACAAGTCGAACGCCGGCGTCCAAGGGAGACGTTATGCGCTGCATCGCCAGTTTCGCCATGACCGCCATTGCGGGGGTGCTTGCCGGATGTGTGTATACCGGCGCGTACCACGACGCCGGTTACCGGCTCTCGGCCGATCCCTATACCGCGGACATTCCGCCGCGGCCGGTCTATCCGCAGTACGTCCTGACCTTTCCCGACGACACGATGTACTTCTATCCGATGTACCAGGACGAGCCGCGCCACGCAGATCTGAAACTCGACAGCATGGTGTGCGCGGTGGGCAGCGACGGCTTTCTCGTCGTCGGCGCCCACGTCAAGAACCTCGGTTCCAACATCGTTCCGGCGATTCCCTTGCTCTCGGGAGACCGGGGCGCATTCCGCGTGGTCGCCACGGCCACGACCGCCAGCGGACGGCACGAGGAGGTCTATGCCACCGACTACGTGCCGATCACCGTCACGGGTGCGGTGACGCTGGTCACCGCGGCCTTCGCTACCCCGCCAGCGGAAATCGTCCGGATCGACGTCGAAGCCGATCCCGACCGCATCGTCCCCGATCCGCTGCGCGACAACAACGTGCTGTCGTGGCAGGGCGCGATGACGGCGTCCGCGCCGGATTGCACCGTCCGGCAGCGCTGATCCGGCAAGCCGTACCGCTCGCGTAAGCCGCCTTCTCGGGCGCCTCGGTTTTCAGCGCGGCGGGAACGTTGTTCCCGTTATAATCGGCTGCTCGCACGCGTGCTCGCGCTTGCGCCAGCCGCACCGAAGATCCCCATGAAAGTCCTCGTCCCCGTCAAGCGCGTCGTCGATTTCAACGTCAAGGTCCGGGTCAAGCCCGACGGCTCCGGCGTCGACACGGCCAACGTGAAGATGTCGATGAACCCGTTCGACGAGATCGCGGTCGAGGAAGCGGTTCGGCTCAAGGAAAAGGGCATCGCTACCGAGCTGGTCGCCGTTTCGTGCGGCGTCGCCGGCTGCCAGGAGACGCTGCGCACGGCGCTCGCGCTCGGCGCCGACCGGGCGATCCTGGTCGAGTCCGATGCCGAACTGCAGCCGCTGGCGGTGGCGAAGCTCCTCCAGGCCGTCGCCGGGCGGGAGAAGCCGCAGCTCGTTCTCATGGGCAAGCAGGCGATCGACGACGACGCCAATCAGACCGGGCAGATGCTCGCCGCGCTTCTCGACTGGCCACAGGCGACCTTTGCCTCCAAGATCGATATCGCCGCCGCGGACCGCGGCATGCAGGCCACCGTCAAGCGAGAGATCGACGGCGGGCTGGAGACGCTGGTCCTGCCGCTGCCGGCGGTGATCACCACCGATCTGCGGCTCAACGAGCCGCGCTACGCAACGCTGCCCAACATCATGAAGGCGAAGAAGAAGCCGCTCGACGTCGTCAAGCCCGATGCGCTCGGGGTCGACGTGGCGCCGCGGCTCGTGGTGCTCAAGGTGGCCGAACCGCCGAAGCGCAAGGGCGGCGGCAAGGTCGCCGACGCGAAGGAGCTCGTGGCGAAGCTGCGCCACGAAGCGAAGGTGATTTCGTGAGCGTTCTCGTCATCGCCGAGCACGACCAGGCGTCGCTCAAGGCTGCCACGCAGCACGTGGTAGCGGCGGCGCAGAAGGTTGGCGGCGAGATCCACGTGCTCGTCGCCGGCTTTGAGGCAGGCGCGGCGGCGCGCGCGGCGGCCAACGTCGCCGGGGTGGCCAAGGCGCTGCACGCCGAGGCGCCCGCGTTCGCCTCGCCGACCGCGGAAGGCATCGCCAAGCTGGCCGTCGGGCTTGCCGGCGCCTACAGCCACCTCCTTCTGCCGGCGACCAGCTTCGGCAAGGATGCCGCGCCGCGCGTCGCCGCGCTGCTCGACGTCGCGCAGGTGTCCGACATCATCGCGATCGAGTCCGCCGATACGTTCGTGCGGCCGATCTATGCCGGCAATGCCTTCGCCACCGTGCAATCGAAGGACGCGAAGAAAGTGCTCACCGTGCGCACGACGGCGTTCGACGCTGCGGCGGCGAGCGGCGGCAGCGGTGTCGTCGAGCCCATCGCCGCGCCGCCCGATCTCGGCGCGGTGCGCGTCGTGGGCCAGGAGCTCACCAAGTCGGATCGACCCGAGCTCACCAACGCGCGGATCGTGATCTCGGGCGGGCGGGGACTGCAGAAAGGCGAGAACTTCAAGCTTTTGGAAGCGCTGGCCGACAAGCTGAACGCCGCGATCGGCGCGTCGCGCGCGGCGGTCGACGCCGGCTACGTGCCGAACGATTATCAGGTCGGACAGACCGGCAAGATCGTCGCGCCGGACCTCTACATCGCGGTGGGCATCTCCGGCGCGATCCAGCATCTGGCGGGCATGAAGGACAGCAAAGTCATCGTCGCGATCAACAAGGATCCGGAGGCGCCGATCTTCCAGGTCGCCGACTACGGCATCGTCGGCGATCTGTTCGAGATCGTCCCGCAGCTCACGGCGGAGCTCGACAAGCGATGAGCCAGTACCATGCCCCCCTCAAAGAGATGCACTTCGTGCTCGAGTCGCTCGCCGGACTCGAGCAGGTCGGGAAGCTCCCCGGGTTCGAGGAGGCGACGCCGGACACGGTGGCGGCGGTGCTCGAGGAGGCGGCGAGGTTCGCGACCGAAGTGCTCGATCCGCTGAACGCCGTGGGCGATCGCGAGGGCGCGCGGCGTCTCGACGACGGCTCGGTGCGCACCGCGCCCGGGTTCAAGGAAGCCTATCTCCAGTACTGCGCCAACGGCTGGAACGGTCTCACCAAGAATCCGGACTTCGGCGGGCAGGGGCTGCCGCAGCTCGTCGCGACCGCGGTCGAGGAGATGTGGCACGCGTCGAACATGGCGTTCGATCTCTGCCCGCTTTTGACGCAGGGCGCGATCGAGGCGATCGAGCTCGTCGGGACGCCCGAGCAGAAGGAGCGCTATCTGCCGAAGATGGTCGAGGGCGTATGGACGGGCACGATGAATCTGACCGAGCCGCAGGCGGGCTCCGACCTCGCTGCGGTGCGCACCCGCGCCGTGCCGCAGAAAGACGGCAGCTACAAGCTCTACGGCCAGAAGATCTTCATCACGTACGGCGAGCAGGACTACACCGAGAACATCATCCACCTGGTGCTGGCACGAACGCCCACCGCGCCGGAAGGCGTGAAGGGCATCTCGCTGTTCATCGTGCCGAAGCTCCTCGTCAGTCCGGACGGCTCGCTCGGCGCGCGCAACGACGTGCACTGCGTGTCGCTCGAGCACAAGCTCGGCATTCACGCGAGCCCCACGGCGGTGCTGGCCTACGGCGATCACGGCGGGGCGACCGGCTATCTCGTCGGCCAGGAGAACCGCGGGCTGGAATACATGTTCATCATGATGAACCAGGCGCGCTTCTCCGTCGGCCTCGAAGGCGTGGGCCTCGCCGAGCGCGCCTACCAGCGCGCGGCGGCCTACGCCAAGGAGCGGGTGCAGGGACGCCCCATCGGTGAGACGGTCGCCGGGCGCGCCACCATCATCCACCACCCCGACGTGCGCCGCATGCTGCTCTCGATGAAGGCGCAGACCGAGGCCATGCGGGCGCTGGCCTACGTCACGGCGGCGGCGCTCGACAACGCCCGCCGGCACCCCGATGCGCAGGCGCGCAAGCACCATCAGGCATTCGTCGATCTGATGATCCCGATCGTCAAAGGCTGGTGCACCGAGACCGCGCAGGAAGTCGCGTACACCGGCGTGCAGGTGCACGGCGGCATGGGATTCATCGAGGAGACCGGCGCCGCGCAGCACTATCGCGACGCGCGGATCATCACCATCTACGAAGGCACGACCGGCATCCAGGCCAACGATCTGGTCGGACGCAAGACCGCGCGCGACGCCGGCGCGGCGGCTTTCGCCGTGATCGCGGAGATGCAGAAGCTCGACACCGATCTCGCGCGCCAGTCGGGCGCCGAGTTCGCCGCCATCCGCCGCGAGCTCGCCGCGGCCGCGAGCGCCCTGCGCGGCGCGGTCGAATGGATCGTGCGCAGCTCCGGCAGCGATCCGCGCGCGGCCTACGCGGCCTCGGTGCCGTATCTGAAGCTCTGGGGGATCACGGCGGGCGGCTGGCAGATGGCCCGCGCCGCGCTAGCCGCGGCGACGCGCCTCGCCGAGGGCGCCAGCGACGCGGCGTTCTATCGGGCGAAGATCGCCACCGCGCGCTTCTACGCCGATTACTTCCTGCCGCAGGCGCGGGCGCTCGAGCACGCGGTCGTGACGGCGGGCGAGAGCGTGCTCGCGCTCGCCGACGAGCAGTTCTGATCGGCGGCGCCCCGATCGCGGCGCGGCTTCGCTCGTTCCCCGTCCGCGGGAACAGCGCGCCGCCCGCGCGGTCGTAGAAGCGCGGATCAGTAAACCTCAGGGTGCAAGCGTGGGTGCGAGGCGGTGGCTCGGTGTAGTGGCGATGCTCGCGATCGCGGGCGCCGCTTCGGCCGATCCGCTGGCCGTGGCGGCGCCTCTGCCGCCCGGGACGTTTCCCGTCGGCTGCAGCAACGTCGAGCAGGACTTCACGCGCCTGCCGCCGGGCGAGAGCGCGCAGCAGTACTGGCAGGGTTTCCCCGCCGACGGGCGCGAGCGCTACGTCGATCAGCTGCTGCTCGATCCGGCCGACGTGCTGCGCCTCGAGCTCGCGATCCCCGACGATCGCGAGCTCTTCGTCGATCGCGCGACGACCGCGGTGGCCTACGATTTCGTCGTCTGCTATCCCACGGGCGCCGCGAATCCCTATCCGGATTACGTGCTGCCGACCGGCAATGCCGTCCCGCACATGCAGCGCGGCGCGGGTCCGCCGGTCTGGCCCGACGCGACGACGCGCTTCCCGGTGATCCTGTTCTCGCACGGCCTCATGGGGAGCCCGCTCGATCCCGAGTACCTCGCGGCGATCAGCTATCTCGCCAGCTACGGCTTCGTCGTCGTCGCGCCGTTTCATGGCGATCCGCGCTTCGCCGACATCCAGATCGACAGCCTCTCGGATCTTCTCTACGCCGCGCTGCATTTCCCGACCTATACCGAGATGCAGGCGATCCGGGCGCTTTCCGCTTCTGCCGCGCTCGACGTGCTCGAGAGCGCGCCGGGCTTCGCCGAGCGCATCGATCCGAATCGCGTCGTCGGCTTCGGTGCCAGCCTCGGCGGCGAGACGCTGCTGCTCCAGGCGGGCGCGCGGCTCACTACCAGCATCGGTTTGTCGTCGAAGCAGGTCGTCGACGATCCGCGCCTGAAGGCGATCGTCGGCTACGTCCCCTATTTCGGGCAGGCTTTTTTCCCCGCCTTCGGCCGCGATCAGGGAGGGCTCGATGGCCTGACCGTCCCCTTCATGGCGATCAGCGGCACGGCGGACACTACCGCGCCGCTCGGTCCGGTGATCCAGGGCGTGGGCCGGCTCGCGGGATCGAGATATCTCGTGACGCTCGCCGGGGTGACGCATCACTTCGACGTCCCGAGCACCAACGACATCTTCACCTGGTCGCTGGTATTCATCGCCGCTCACGGATTCGACGACCGCCTGCGCCGCGTCCAGCTCGCGCGGATGACGAGCGTGGCGGGCGGCGGCGACGACGCGCTGGTAATGGACTACACCGCTCCCGCGGAGCCGTTCCTGCCGGGCGAGGCCGACGTGGTGGAATACCATCGCGACGCCACGAACCATTACTTCATCACGGCGGATCCGCGCGAGGCCGCGGTGCTCGACGCCGGGGGCCAATGGATTCGCACCGGCGACGAATTCAAGGCTTTCGTGCTGGGAAGCGGCCTGGGCATCCCGGCGTGCCGTTTTTTCAGCGCACCGGCGCTCTCGCCCGACACGCACTTTTTCACGATCGACCCGCTCGAGTGCGAGCTCGTGAAACAAAGTCCGCTGTGGCTCTACGAGGGCTTCGCGTTCGAGGCGCAACCACCGGAAGCCGACGGCGAGTGTCCGATCGATCGGATCCCGGTCATGCGTCTCTACAACAACGGCATGAACGGGCAGCCCAACCATCGCTTCCTAACGAGCCGCAGCGAGACCGCGATCATGCAGGAAGAAGGATGGACGCTGGAAGGAACGGTGTTCTGCGCCGCGCCTTGATCGCGGCGGTCAGCGGGCCTGCGAACGCGCCGCCCCGAGCCACAGGCCGTAGAGCGGCCCGCTGAACCGCGTCGCCGCGTCGACGATCGACGAGGGCAGCGCGAGCGGCTTCAGGATCATCCGGGTGAGCATCGCGGCCGGCGCATGCCGGCGCAGCATCTGCGTCAAGTCGTCCGCGAAAGCCGCGTAGCTTGCCTCGAACGGCAGGTGCTGCGGATTGGGCGCGACGTCCCACACGTACCGGTACGCGCAGCGACCGTCTTCGCTGCGCGTCGCGAGCAGGCGGTTGACCAGAGTCCTCGCCACGCGCAACCGGGAGCGGCCCTCGAAACGCTCGTACCGGGCGAAGTGGCCGAAGAACATCTTGTAGTGCCGCACCTCGTCGGCGTAGATCAGCGCGGCGAGACGCTTGAGCACCGGCTCGCGCGCGTAGCCGTGGAGCGAGCGGTACAGCGCCGAGGTGCCCATCTCGACGATGCAACGGGCGGCGAGCTCCAGCGCGCGCGTGGCTTCCAGGTCGGCAACGGTGCAGCTGCGCGAATAGTCCTCCAGGAACGAATGGAATCGGCGCTCCCAGTCGAATACCGGCCACACGCGCTCGACGTAGGCGCGCAGCGCCGCCCCGTGCCGCAGCTCCTCGGGCTCCCACGAGCACCGCAGCCAGCGCTCTACTGGCGCGTCGCCGCCGAAGAACGTGCGCAGATTCGCCGCGTACAGGTCGGAGCCCGTTTCGATGAACGACGCGGTCGCCGCCAGCTTGAAGGCGAACCAGTCGCCGGCGACCGCGGCTCGATCGACCCGCTCCAAGCCGATGTCCCGGAGCTCCCAGCGGCGTTCAGGCGCGGCGCGCATCATCCTTGGCCGCACGGCGCCACAGTCTCGCTTCGAGGGGCATTCCCCTTAGATGCGCCGCCAAGCGGGCGGGTTCAACCGCTGAAGCCCGCCCTGGGTCGGTGTTTGACCGGCCGCCGGCTCTGGGCGAGGATAGCACCGCCGCGACCCGCTCGCGTACCGCATGGATCATTACCACCCATTCTCACTGCCCGGGCCGGATTCCGGCGCACCGCCGGCCTGTGTCGGCCGCTGCCCGTGCGCGTCTTTGCCGGCGTTGCCTCACGCCTCCATCGGCCACGCCGGCTCGTGCCCGGCGTCGCAAGCCCGCTGATGGACTTCGCGCTTTCGGAGGATCAGCCGCGGCTGCACGACGAGATCGTCCGCCTCGCCACCGAGGAGCTCGACGACGATCTGGTCGAGCGCGATCGCAGCCAGGACTTTCCCCGGGAGCTGTGGCGCAAATGCGGCGCGATGGGCATTCAGGGTCTGCCGGTCCCTGACGCCTACGGCGGCAGCGGGGTCGAGGCGCTCACCTGCGCGATCGCGCTGGACGCGCTCGGGTGGGCAGCACGATCGATTCCGGGACCTCGGAGGTCCAGCGCATAGCGTCGCGCGCTGGCCGGGACTTTAGCGGCCGGCCGGCGGGCGGCACGCGGGGCTCGAGCGTTGAACAGGCTTTTCGACACGCTAAAGAGGAGGAAGCGATGAAAGCACGTCATTGGCCGGCTACGCTGGTCTGCGCACTGGCGCTCGGGGTGCCGCTCGCCGCCGCCGCGCAGGGCGAGCTCGTCGTCTACTGCACGGTGCAGGAGGAATGGTGCCGGCCGATGGTCGCGGCCTTCGAGAAGGCGACCGGCATCAAGGTGCTGATGACCCGCAAGAGCTCGGGCGAGTTCTACGCCCAGATCAAGGCGGAGGCGGCCAATCCGCGCGGCGACATCTGGTGGGGCGGCACCGGCGATCCCCACCTGCAGGCCGCCGAAGAAGGGCTCACGGAGGCCTACCAGTCGCCACGGATGAGCGAGCTGCACGACTGGGCGGTGCGCCAGTGGGAGCAGTCCAAGGGCCGCACGGTCGGCGTCTATGCCGGCGCGCTCGGCTACAGCTACAACGTCGACCAGCTCAAGAAGAAAGGGCTTCCGGAGCCGAAGTGCTGGTCGGATCTCATCAAGCCGGCGTTCAAGGACGAGGTCCAGCTGGCCAACCCGAACTCCTCCGGAACGTCCTACACGATGCTCGCCACGCTGGTGCAGCTCATGGGCGAGGACAGGGCGTTCGACTACCTCAAAGCCCTGCACAAGAACGTGAACCAGTACACCAAGTCCGGGGCGGCGCCGGCGCGCGCCGCCGCCACGGGAGAGAGTATCGTCGGCATCACCTTCCAGCACGACGCCGTGGTGCAGGTCATCAACGGCGCCAACTTGAAGATCGTGTCGCCCTGCGAAGGTACCGGCTACGAGATCGGCAGCATGAGCATCATCAAGGGGGCGAAGAACCTGGACAACGCCAAGAAGTGGTACGACTGGGCGCTCACCGCCGAGGCGCAGAGCATCGGCGGACAGGCGAAGGTCTCCTACCAGGTGCCGTCCAACAAGAACGCGAACCCGCCGCCGCAGGCGCCGAAGTTCTCCGAAATCAAGTTCATCAACTACGACTTCGCGAAGTACGGCTCTACCGCGGAGCGCACGCGGCTGCTCACCAAGTGGGACAAGGAGGTCTACGCGCTGCCGAAATGAGGCGCGTAGGTTGATTGGCCACGCCCGCACCCGCGCCTGGGCTGCCCGCGGATGCCTTCCGCGGGCGCCGGGGCGCGCTTGTCACGCCCGTCGTCGCGCTCAGCGGTCTCGCGGCGCTGGTCGTGCTGCCGTGGAGCACGGGAGGAGGCGCTTCAGCGCTGGCGCTGTCGTTCGACGCCGCGCAGTGGCCGCACTTCGCCGCGGTCCCGGCGCTCGCGCCTCTCTTCGCGGCCGCGCTCGCCCTGGCGGCGTGCTCCTGGCTCGAGCAGCATCGCCTCGCGGCGGCGAGCGCGGCGTTCGGCCTGCTCTGGGGCTTCGGCCAGGGATTCGTCGCCGGCGCGCTCGGACCGCCGCTCGGCGTGGGCGCCCTGACGTGTCTGACCGCGTTCGCGGTGGGGCTCGCGCGCTCGTTCGCGCGCCTGGGGTGGTTCCGCGGCGACGCGACGATCGCCACGATCGTGGTCGTCGTCGCCGCGCTGCTCGCCGTCTTCGTCTTCTATCCGGTGTCGAGCGCGCTCCTCGCCGCGGTGCTGGACACGAAAGGTCGCTTCGCCCCGTCGCTGGTGCGCGAGCGCCTGTTCACCGCCGACATCTGGGGCGTGGGCTGCCTTGGCGCCGGCACCCGCTGCGGGGTGGCGATCAACTCCGCGCTGCTCGCCACGATCGTCGGCGTGCTCTCGACGCTGGTCGGTCTCGTGCTGGCGCTGGTCGTGCAGCGCGGCGGCGGGCGCTACGCCGGCGTGCTGAAGGTGATGTCGATCCTGCCGTTCATCACCCCGCCGTTCGTGCTCGCGCTCGCCCTGATCGTGCTGTTCGGCCGCACGGGGCTCGTCACCGGCTGGCTCGACGCGCTGTTCGGCATTCCGCGCTCGCGCTGGATCTACGGCCTGCCGGGCCTCACGCTCGCGCAGTTGCTTACGTTCGGCCCGATCGCGTTCATGATCCTGCATGGCACGCTGTCCGCGATCAGCCCCTCGCTCGAGGAGGCGGCGCAGACGCTGCGCGCCTCGAGCGGACGGGTGTTCCGAACGGTGACCTGGCCGCTGCTGCGTCCGGGACTCGCCGCGTCGTTCCTGCTCTGCTTCGTCGAGAGCCTCGCCGACTTCGGCAACCCGATCGTGCTGGCGGCGGACTTCGAGGTGCTGTCCACCAAGATCTTCTTCGCGATCGCCGGCGCGCAGTTCGACCCCGGGCGCGCGGCGGTGCTCGCCGCGGTGCTGCTGGCGATGACGCTGGTGGCCTTCTGGCTGCAGCAGCGCTGGCTCGGCCGGGCCTCGTACGTGACGGTGACGGGAAAGGGCGACGGCGGCGCGCCGGCCGCGCTGCCGCGCGGCCTGTGGCGCGCCTGCTTCGGCGTCGGCGCACTGTGGATCGCCTTCACGCTCATGTGCTACGCCGTGATCTTCACGGGAGGCTTCGTGCGCGACATCGGGCGCGGCGACATGACGCCGTCGTTCCGCCATCTCGCCGCGGGGTTCGGCGCGGAATGGGGACCGCGGGGGATCTTCTTCAGCGGCTCGGCGTGGGACAGCCTGTTCAACACGCTCGAAGTCGCCGCCATCGCCGCGCCGCTCACGGCATTGATCGGACTCCTGTCGGCCTATGTCATCACGCGCCACCGCTTCGCCGGCCGGCGCGCGTTCGAGTTCCTCACGCTGGTGAGCTTCGCCGTTCCGGGCACGGTGATCGGCGTGTCGTACATCGTCGCCTTCAACGTCCCGCCGCTGGAGCTCACCGGCACGATGACGATCCTCGTGCTCTGCTTCGTATTCCGCAACATGCCGGTGGGGGTTCGCGCCGGCGCGGCGGCCCTCGCCCAGATCGACCGCACGCTGGACGAGGCCTCGGCGACGCTTCGCGCTTCCACGCTGCGCACGCTCACGCGGGTGGTGATGCCGCTCCTGCGACCGGCGATCCTCGCCACGCTGGTTTTCAGCTTCACCCACGCGATGACCGCGGTGAGCGCGGTGATCTTCCTCGCCACGGCCAAATACAATCTCGCCACCGTCTACATCATCAATCGCGTCGAGGCCGGCGAATATCCGCTGGCGATCGCCTACTCCTCGGTGCTCATCATCCTCATGCTGGTGGCGCTGCTGGCGATGCAGCGGGCGATCGGCGAGGCGCGGCTCGGCCGGCGGGCGGCCGGCGTCTTGGTGACCGGGTAGGAAGATGGGCGGACGAGGGATCGTTCTCGACCGGGTGACGAAGCGTTACGGCGAAGTGGTCGCGGTGGACGACGTGTCGTTCGAGGTCGAGCCCGGAGCGCTCGCCACGCTGCTGGGGCCGTCGGGCTGCGGCAAGACGACGACGCTGCGCATGATCGCGGGACTGGAGCCCGTCTCGGCCGGCCGCATCCTGATCGGCGGCAACGACGTCACCCGCCGGCCCGCCAACGAGCGCGACGTGAGCATGGTGTTCCAGTCCTACGCGCTTTTTCCCCACATGAGCGTGCTCGAGAACGTCTGCTACGGCCCTCTGTCGGCGCACGTGGACAAGGCGCGGGCGCGCGAGCTCGCCCGGGCCAAGCTCGCGATGCTCGGGCTCGCAGGCTACGAGCAGCGCCTGCCCTCGGAGCTCTCGGGCGGCCAGCAGCAGCGGGTGGCCGTGGCGCGCTCGCTGGTACTGGAACCGGCGGTGCTGCTCTTCGACGAGCCGCTGTCGAACCTCGACGCCAAGCTGCGCCGCCGGGTCCGGCAGGAGATCCGCGACCTGCAGCAGTCGCTCGCGCTCACCGTGATCTACGTCACGCACGACCAGGAGGAAGCGCTGGCGGTCTCGGATCACATCATCGTCATGGAAGGCGGGCGCATCGCCCAGGAGGGCGCGCCGCAGGCGCTCTACGAGGCGCCGGCGAGCCGCTTTCTCGCCGACTTCATCGGCGATGCGAATCTCGTCGACGGGGAGCTTCTCGCCGCCGCGACGGGCGAGACGCTGTTCCGCGCGGGCGAGGTCGCCGCGCCGGTGCGCTCCGACGGCGTGCCGCCGGGTCCCGCCACGCTGGCCGTGCGCCCGCATCGGCTGCGCCTCGTCGCACCCGGCCAGGGGACGCTCGACGGAGTGTGCAGGCGCGCCGCCTACCTCGGCAGCCGCGTCGAGTACGTGGTCGCCACCGCCTGGGGCGATCTGCTGGTCTTCGATGCAGGGAGCGCCACGGCGCCCGCCCGCGGCGATCCGGTCGGCGTGGCTCTCGACCGCGACGCCGCCATCGTGCTTCGAAGATAGCCCCGACGCAAAGCTCCTTGCGGCAGGAGGCGGAATAGCGCCGGCTGGCGCTGTGTTGGCCGCAGGATGGCGGCCTCGGCGAAACGATGCGTTTCGAGCGCGCTGGCCGCGGCGACTGCGTTCGCGGCGAGCGTGGGGTGGCCGCTCGAGCGCGGTGCCGCCGCGCCACCGTGCTCGGCGCTTCTCCTCGACGGCAGCCGGGCGATCAGCGTCGCCGATTATCGCGGCAAGGTCGTCTACCTCGACTTCTGGGCTTCGTGGTGCGCTCCGTGCCGGGAATCGTTCCCGTTCATGAACGAGCTCGAGCGCGATCTCGCGGACCGCGGTCTCGCGATCGTCGCGGTAAGCGTCGACAAAACGGCGGAGGATGCGCGCGGCTTTGCCGCCAGTCACCCGGCGCGCTTCGCGCTCGCCCTCGACCGCACCGGCACGTGTCCGGCCGCGTACCAGCTCCCCGGCATGCCGACCTCGTTCATCATCGACCGGCGCGGCGTGATCCGCGCCGTGCACGCCGGCTTCCGCGCGAGCGACGCGCCGGAGATCCGCCGGCAGCTCTCCGAAGCGCTGGACGAGCTTTGACGATGGGTGCGCGCATCGCGGCGCTCGTCGTGCTGACGCTGTGCGGCGGCTGCGCGACCGTGCAGCCCTGGGAGCGCGGGACGCTCGCGAAGCCCTCGATGGCGATCGAGGAGCCTCCGCACCAAACTGCGCAGAAGCTGCGCACCTACGGCGCCAAGGAGGCCGGCGCCTCGGCGAGCGGCGTCGGCGGCGGCGGTTGTGGTTGCAACAATTAGGCCGAATCGCCTGGCGGCGTTGACTGCGGCCGCGATGGCGCTGCCGGGCATTCACGCCCGCGCCGAGGCGCCCGGCGCGAATCCCTTGCAGCTCGACGCCGGCCACCTCGAATACAGCGAGAGCGGCGCGCGCATGAGCGTCCGCGTCAATCAGGCGAGCGCGGTGGTGCCGCTCGCAGAAGCGTTCCAGCTCAAGGCGAACGGCATCCAGGACGTGGTGAGCGGCGCCTCGCCGCAGTTCAACGCGCCGGGGCCGGGTGGCAAGCCGCAGCAGGTGCGCACCGGCGCTTCGGTGCGAGACCGGCGCAACGCGGGCGACATTGGCGGGACCGCGCGCCTCGGCGACAGCGCGATCACGCTGCGCCAGGGCTGGTCGAAGGAGAACGATTACAAGTCGACGTGGACGAGCCTCGAGGCCCGTCACGAGTTGAACCGCCGCGATACCACGCTCGCCGGCGGCTTCGCCTTCGCCGACGACGGCGTGTCGAATCACGACACGCCCAACGACTTCCGCACCCGCATGAAGCGCGACTTCTTCGTCGGCGTGACGCAGGTCCTCGACCCGCGCTCGCTCGTCGAGGTCTCGCTGCAGTACTCGTACAGCAGCGGCTTCCTGTCCGATCCGTACAAGCGGGTGTTCGTGCAAAGCGGCGGATTGCTCCCCGATGCGCGACCGGATCGGCACCGACAGCTCGCCGCGACCGCGAGATACGTCACGTACCTCCCGGCGATCGACTCGGCGCTGCACCTGACCGGCAGCCTCTCCGACGACAACTGGGGTATCCATTCGGGAAGCCTCGAGGCGCAGTGGAGGAAGGAGCTGCCGGCCGAATGGCTGGCCAGCGCCGGAGCGCGCTACTACGCGCAGTCGAGCGCCGATTTCTACGCGCCGCTCTACCAGGATCAGCCCGGGCCGACGCACAGCAGCGACTATCGGCTGGCCGGATTCGGGTCCATCGCCTGGCTGGCCGGCGTGTCCAAGCAGCTCACGCGGAATTTTTCCCTGCAGCTCGCCGCCGAGCGCGACTACCGCCACCTGGGTCTGCGCTGGGGCGGCATCGGCATCGAGGCCGACGACTACCTCTGGAGCCTGTACATGGTCAGCCTGCAGGCCCGTTTCTGACGCAACGCCCGCGTCTGGCGATCCTCCTCCCCTTCCGCTTTCCGTTCGCGGCGATGGGCTCGCGCTGCGAGGTGCGGTTGTACGCGCCGGACCAGGCGAGCGCGGTCGCCGTCGCGCAGCGCGCGATCGCCGAGGTGCGGCGCCTGGACGCCAAGTACTCCGATTATCGCGACGACAGCTTCGTGGCGCAGATCAACCGCGTGGCGGCCGCCGGCGGGGCAATCGAGGTCGACCACGAAACCGCGACCCTGCTCGACTACGCGACGACCTGTTTCGAGCAGAGCGACGGGCTGTTCGACGTCACCTGCGGCGCCCTGCGGCGGGCGTGGAATCTCGAGCACGCGACGCTGCCCGAACCGGAAGCGCTGCGCGCGCTGCTGGCGCGAGTCGGGTGGGACAAGGTCGCGTGGCAGCGGCCGCGACTGGCCTTCGGCGTTCCCGGCATGGCGCTCGACTTCGGCGGTTTGGTCAAGGAGTACGCCGCCGATCGCGCGGCGGCGCTCTGCGCGAAGGCGGGATTGCGGCACGGGCTGGTCGACCTCGGCGGCGATATCCGGATCGTCGGCGCGCAACCCGACGGCTCGCCCTGGGTCGTGGGCGTGCAGCATCCGCGCCGGCCCGACGCCATCATGGCCAACATCGAGCTCCCCCGCGGCGCCATCGCGAGCAGCGGCGACTACGAGCGGTTCGTGGAGATCGCGGGACGCCGGTACGGCCACATCATCTCTCCGCGCACCGGCGCTCCGGTGCGCGCGCTCGCGGCGGTCTCGGTCGTCGCCGACGAATGTGTGGTCGCCGGCAGCGCGACGACGATCGCCATGCTGCTGGAGGAGCAGGGACCGGAGTGGCTGGTGGATCTGGGACTTCCGCACGTGTTCATGGATCAGGGCTCCCGGATGGGCGGAACGCTCACCCACCCGGCCGGCCAGGCGAGCTTCGAGGTGCGGGTGCTGGGGCAGCCGGCTTGATCTGGCTCAAGGCCGCGGCTTGGAGCCGCTGGCACGATCGGGCCATGACGCCAGCCTCCACCGCCGCCGCGCTGGTCGGTCTCGCCTTCGACGCCGATCTGGTGCGCAAGTACGACGGCTTCGGCCCGCGCTACACGTCGTATCCCACCGCGGACCGGTTCAGCGACGCGTTCGGCGCAGGCGACCTGGTCGCGGCGCTCACGGCGCGCCGCGACGCGCCCGGGCCGCCGCAACCGCTGTCGCTGTACGTCCACCTGCCGTTCTGCAACACGATCTGCTACTACTGCGCCTGCAACAAGGTCATCACGAAGGATCACGGGCGTTCCGCCAAGTACATCCGCTACCTCGGCCGCGAGATCGGCATCGTCGCTGCGCTACTCGACAGCGAGAGCCCGGTGCGCCAGGTGCACTGGGGCGGCGGCACGCCCACCTTCCTGTCGGCGGACGAGATGACCGAGCTCATGGGGATTCTGCGTCAGCACTTCCGCTTCGCTCCGGACGCGGAGTGCTCGATCGAGATCGACCCGCGCAAGGTCACCGCGGAGACCGTGGCGCTGCTCGCGGGGCTCGGCTTCAACCGGATGAGCCTCGGCGTGCAGGACTTCGACCCCGCGGTCCAGCAGGCGGTGAACCGCATTCAGAGCGAAGAGGAGACGAGGGCCGTGTTCGAGGCGGCGCGCGGCAACGGCTTCCGCTCGATCAACGTCGATCTGATCTACGGGCTGCCGCGCCAGAGCTTGGCGGGCTTCGGCGTCACGCTGGACAGGATCGTGACGATGATGCCGGATCGTGTCGCGCTCTACAGCTACGCCCACGTGCCGCACCTGTTCAAGCCGCAGCGCCGCATCGCGGAAGAGGAGCTGCCGCATCCCGAGGTGAAGCTCGCGATCCTCGAGCAGGCGATCGACCGGCTCACGAGCGCAGGGTACGTCTACATCGGCATGGATCACTTTGCCCTTCCCGACGACGAGCTGGCGATCGCCCAGCGCCAGGGCACGCTGCAGCGCAATTTCCAGGGTTATTCGACGCACCGCGACTGCGACCTGCTCGCCTTCGGCATCTCGGCGATCGGCAAGGTCGGTACCACCTACGGCCAGAACGTGCGCACGCTCGACGAGTACTACGAGCGGCTCGATCGCGGCGTGCTGCCGTGCTTTCGCGGCTGGCAGCTCGACGCCGACGACCTGCTGCGGCGCGACGTGATCGGCACGCTCATGTGCGGCCAGCGCGTCGACTTCCGCGCAATCGACGTGAAGCACGGCATCGCCTTTCGCGACTATTTCGCGCCGGAGCTCGAGGCGCTCGAGCCGCTGGTGGCGGACGGTCTGGTGGACGTCGACGAGTGGTCCATCACCGTGACGCCGCGCGGACGGCTGGTGATGCGCGCCGTGGCGATGGTGTTCGATCGCTACCTGCGCGAGCAGCGCGAGAAGGGGCGCTACTCGCGCGTGATCTGAAGGCGCAGCGGCGGGACGCGGAACGACATGTCGTCATTCCCGCGCGAGCGGGAAGCGCGGGGACGAACAGCCGCGCGGTATCATTGACCGGTGCTGCGCATCGGCATCGACCTGGGTGGAACCAAGATCGAGATCGTCGCGCTCGCCAGCGACGGGCGAGAGCTCGCGCGCCGCCGCGTCGCCACGCCGCAGGACGATTACCGCGCGATCCTGGATCGGGTCGTCGATCTGGTGCGCGACTGTGAGCGCGAGCTCGGCGCGATCGGTTCGATCGGCATCGGCACTCCCGGCTCGATCTCCCGCGCGAGAGGCGTGCTGCGCGGCTCGAATTCGGTCTGCCTCAACGGGCAGCCGATCCGCGACGACCTCGAGCGGCTTCTCGGGCGCCAGGTGTGTATCGCGAACGACGCCAACTGCTTCACGCTTTCGGAAGCGACCGACGGCGCCGGAGCCGGCGCGGAGGTCGTCTTCGGCGTGATTCTCGGGACCGGCGTCGGCGCCGGCATCGCGGTGCGCGGCTCGGTTCTCACGGGCGCGAACGCCATCGCCGGCGAATGGGGCCACAACCCGCTGCCCTGGCCGCGCGACGACGAGCGTCCCGGACCGCCGTGCTTCTGCGGCCATGCGGGCTGCATCGAGACGCTGCTCTCCGGCCCGGCGCTAGAGCGCGACTACCTGCGCGCGCACCGCGAGGCGCTCTCGGCTCGACAGATCGCCGGCCGCGCGGCGGCCGGCGACGAGCGCTGCGACCAGGCGATGAACGTCTACGAGGAGCGCCTCGCCCGCGCGCTGGCGCACGTCATCAACCTGCTCGATCCGGACGTGATCGTGCTCGGCGGTGGCATGTCGAACACGGAGCGGCTCTACGCCAACGTGCCGCGACAGTGGGGATCGTGGGTGTTCTCCGACCGCGTCGACACGCGGCTCGTGCGTCATCGCCACGGCGACTCGAGCGGCGTGCGCGGCGCGGCCTGGCTCGGCGCGGCCCGAGCGGGCTAGCCGAGGAAGGGGTACGGCGACCAGCGGCGCAGCTTCTTCCAGCGGGCGAAGGCGATCCTGCGCGCGGCATCGTGCAGGCGCAGCGGCTCGCTCAAGCAGCGGCGGCGGAATTCGTCGATGGCCGTCGACAGGTCGCTACTCGCGAGCTGCCGAGCGAACAGCTCGGCGCCGAACCGGTACAGCTCCCGGTCCAGCCCGTTGCGGCGTTCGATCTCCTCGAGCGTGCCGCGGTCGAGCTGGTCGATCCGCGGGCGCCGGGTGTTGACCTTCTCCGCGACATACGTGCGCATCGGCAGCCCCAGACGGCTCGCCAGCAGCGCATAGAACTCGTCGAAGCGGCTCGTCAGCCCCACCACGGCGAACTGGGCGAGATTGGCCTTGGCGCGCTCGAGCATCTGCCGCGTGCACGCGCCGATGCCGGCCTCGTGCAGAGCGCCTGAGAAGCGCCGGACCATCCCGTTGTCGGTCTCGGGAAGGCTCAGCGCATCGATCCACTGAGTGATGGAGGCGCGACGCGCCAGCTCGCTGTAGGCGCCGCGATCCATGTGCCTCGCGAACGCGTAGTAGGACACGATGCGCTGCACGGGGTCGCGCAGCAGCGTGACGCAGCGCTGCAGCGGAACGATCTGCCGCGTGATGTGCACGTCGACATGGCCGTAGAGCATCCTCAGTCGCGCGCGGTGCGGAACGGGAAGCGCGCGGATGCGTCGAAGCGTCTCGCCGTCCGGGTGCAGCTTCAGAAGCTCGGGGGGCTTAAGGAGCGTGCGCAAGATCGAGTAGACGGACGAGCCGGCGGTCTTCGGCACGTGCAGGAACAGCCACGGCCTCGGCTCGTTCGCGTACTCGACGGCGAACGGGACTCCGATGCACGTAACGGGCGGCTCGCAGTCGCCAACCGCCGCACGGTGTTCGAGGCGCAGCGCGCCCATAGAGAGCGATTGCCAGGATCCGTTGTTACGGACTCAGTGTCGCTCATTTGCGACAGCAGAGTCGGTGCTTTCTTGTAAGAATCTGTAACGCCTGCTCCTGACGTCGGCCTGACAATCGCCGCGATCCGCTACATGTCGGAGTAGTTCGGCCCGCCGCCGCCCTCCGGCGGCACCCAGCGGATGTTCTGGCGCGGATCCTTGATGTCGCAGGTCTTGCAGTGGACGCAATTCGGCGCGTTGATCTGCAGCCGCTTCCCGCCGGCCTCGTCGGCGACGAATTCGTAGACGCCCGCCGGGCAGTAGAGCTGCTCCGGACCGTCGTAGCGGGCCAGATTCACGCTCACCGCCAGCGCGGGATCGCGCAGCTTGAGATGAACCGGCTGGTTCTCTTCGTGGCTGGTATTGGACAGAAAGACGGAGGAGAGCTTGTCGAACGTGAGCACGCCGTCATACTTCGGATAGGCGATCGGCGCTGCCTCGCTCGCCGGCTTGAGCGAGGCGTAATCGGGACCCTTGTGGCGCAGCGTCCACGGCACGAGCGCGCCCAAACCCAGGTCGTTGAGCCACATGTGCGCGCCGGCGTGCAGCATGCCGAGCCAAAGGCCCCATTTCAGCCCCGGCTTCACGTTGCGCACCTTGTAGAGGTCTTGGTGCGACCACGAGCGCCGGAAAGCTTCCGAATACGCCGTCAGCTCATCGGCCGCGCGGCCCTCGGAGACGGCAGCGAACGCGGCTTCCGCCGCGAGCATCCCGGTCTTGATTGCGTTGTGCGAGCCCTTGATCCGCGGCAGGTTGACGAAGCCGGCCGAGCAGCCGATCAAGGCGCCGCCCGGAAAGACGAGCTTGGGAATCGACTGCAGACCGCCCTCGTTGATTGCCCGCGCGCCGTATCCCACGCGCTTGCCGCCTTCGAGCGTGCCGCGCACCGCGGGGTGGGTCTTGAAGCGCTGGAATTCGTCGTACGGCGACAGGTGCGGGTTCTCGTAGTCGAGATGCACGACGAATCCGATCGACACCAGGTTCTCGCCGAAGTGATAGATGAACGAGCCGCCGCCTGTCTGCTCGTCGAGCGGCCAGCCCTGGGTATGGACGACCAGCCCGCGCTGGTGCTTGCCCTGAGCGACCTGCCAGAGTTCCTTCACCCCGATGCCGTACTTCTGCGGATCGACGCCGTCGCGCAGATTGAACCGCGCCATCAGCTCCTGGGAAAGCGAGCCGCGGCAGCCTTCGGCGAACAGCGTGTACTTCGCAACGAGCTCCATCCCGGGCTGGTACTCGGGCTTGTGCGTACCGTCCTTCGCCACGCCCTGATCGCCGGTCGCCACGCCGCGCACGGCGCCGGGCTCGTCGTAGAGCACCTCGGCCGCGGGGAAGCCCGGATAGATCTCGACGCCCGCGGCTTCGGCTTCCTTGGCGAGCCAGCGGCAGACGTTCTCGAGGCTGGCGATATAGTTGCCGTGATTGTTCATGAGTGGCGGCAGCGCCCAGTTCGGGATCCGGAACGCCTTGTCGCTCGTGAGCACGAGGAAACGATCCTCCGTCACCGGCGTGTCGAGCGGAGCGCCGCGGGCCTGCCAGTCGGGGAAGAGCTCCGCGAGCCCGCGCGGATCGATCACCGCGCCGGACAGGATGTGCGCGCCGATCTCGGAGCCTTTCTCGAGAACGCACACTCCGAGCTCGCGCCCGGAACCCGCCGCGAGCTGCTTCAACCGGATCGCCGCGGCGAGACCTGACGGCCCGCCGCCGACGATCACGACGTCGTAGTGCATTGCTTCGCGTGGCACGGGAGCTTCTCCGGAGAGGGACAGCGAGAGCCATTATAATTGTCCGGCCTGCTCCGACCGCGCCATGACCGCCGTTCGCAACCGGGTTCACACCACGCGCATCCCGATTCGCTGGGGCGACATGGATGCGATGGGACACGTGAACAATACCGTGTACTTCCGCTACATGGAGCAGGCGCGCATCGAATGGCTGTACGCCTGCGCGCAGCGGCTCGGCGAGACGGCGTACGAGCGTGAAGGCTGGGTGATCGTCAACGCGAGCTGCACGTTCCACGTCCCGCTCGCGTATCCCGGCGAGGCCGAGGTGCGCATGTTCGTCGCCGCGCCCGGCAAGAGCAGCGTCGAGAGCAGCTACGAGATCTGGATGAACGAGACGAAATACGCCGACGGTGCGGCGAAGCTGGTCTGGATCGACTTGGAGAGCGCCAGGTCCGCCCCTCTGCCGGAGCGCTTCCGCGCGCTGCTCGGCGGGAAGGCGGGCGACTGATTGATGGCCACTGACGACGCCGGCAAGCCGTTGTGGCAGCCGTCGGCCCGGCGCATCGCCGGGGCCAATCTCACGGCTTTCGCGGACCGTATCGCCGCCAGGCACGGCGTTGCGCTGCCGGACTATTCGGCGCTCTACCGCTGGTCGCTCGAGCAGCCCGAGGCGTTCTGGCGCGCGATCTGGAGCGACGCGGTCGTCGGCGAGGCGGGCGCGCGCACGCTGATCGATGCCGACCGGATGCCGGGCGCGCGCTTCTTTCCCGACGCGCGTCTCAACTACGCCGAGAACCTGCTCGCCGGCCGCGCTCAACGCGGCGCGGAAGACGCGCTCGTGTTCTGGGGCGAGGACAAGGTCAAGCGCCGCCTGTCCAACGCCGATCTGGTCGCGGCCGTCTCGAGCGTCGCGCAGGCCTTGCGCGCCGAAGGCGTCGGCCAGGGCGATCGCGTCGCCGGGTATCTCCCCAACATGCCGGAGACGATCATCGCCATGCTGGCCACGGCCAGCCTCGGCGCGATCTGGTCCTCCGCCTCGCCCGACTTCGGCGTACAGGGTGTGCTCGACCGCTTCGGACAGATCGAGCCCAAGGTGCTGTTCACGGTTGACGGCTACTGGTACAACGGCAAGCCGCAGCCGATTCTGGAGCGCGTCGGCGCCATCGCCGCCAAGCTGCCGACGCTCGCGCGCGTGGTCGTCGCGCCGTACCTGGGCGAGCGTCCGGGCACGCTTCCGCTGCGGGCGATCCTCTGGGACGGCTTCCTGGCGCCGTTCGCGCCGGCGCCGATCGCCTATGCGCAGCTGCCGTTCGATCATCCGCTGTTCATTCTCTATTCCTCGGGGACGACCGGCGTGCCGAAGTGCATCGTCCACGGCGCAGGCGGAACGCTGCTGCAGCATCTCAAGGAGCACCGGCTGCACGGCGACGTGAAGCCGGGCGACCGGCTGTTCTACTTCACCACTTGCGGCTGGATGATGTGGAACTGGCTCGCGAGCGGGCTCGCCTCGGGCGCGACGCTGCTGCTCTACGACGGCTCGCCGTTCGCGCGCGAGGGTAGGATCCTGTGGGATCTCGCCGACGCGGAAGCCATGACGCACTTCGGCACCTCGGCGAAGTACCTCGACGCGCTCAAGAAGACCGGCCTCGTGCCGCGCCAGGACTACGCGCTCTCCGCGCTGCGCGCCGTGCTGTCGACCGGAAGTCCCCTCGCCCCCGAGGGCTTCGACTACGTCTACGAGTGCGTCAAGGACGACGTTTGCCTGTCGTCGATCTCGGGCGGCACCGACATCATCTCCTGCTTCGCGCTGGGCTGCCCGACGCGGCCGGTGTGGCGCGGCGAGCTGCAGTGCCGCGGCCTGGGCATGAAAGTGGACGTGTTCGACGAGAACGGCCGCAGCGTGCGCGGGCGGAAAGGCGAGCTCGTGTGCACGGCGCCGTTTCCGTCGATGCCGATCGGCTTCTGGAACGACCCCGACGGAGCGAAGTATCGCGCGGCGTATTTCGAGCGCTTCCCCGGCGTGTGGTGCCACGGCGACTGGGTGGAGCTTACGCATCACGACGGCATGATCATCTACGGCCGGTCCGATGCGACCCTCAATCCCGGCGGCGTGCGCATCGGCACGGCGGAGATCTACCGCCAGGTGGAGCAGCTCGACGAGGTGGTCGAGTCGATCGTCATCGGCCAGGACTGGCCGCCGGGAGCGGTGGGCGACGTGCGCGTGGTCCTGTTCGTGCGGCTGCGCGAGGGCCTCGCGCTCGACGAGGCGCTGACCGAGCGCATCAAGCGCCAGATCCGCGCCAATACCACCCCGCGCCATGTCCCGGCGAAGATCGTGCAGGTCGACGACATCCCGCGCACCAAGAGCGGCAAGATCGTCGAGCTGGCGGTGCGCAACGTCGTGCACGGGCGGCCGGTGAAGAACGTGGAGGCGCTCGCCAACCCGGAGGCGCTGGAACAGTTCCGCGGACGCGCCGAACTGCAGAGCTGAACGGGCCGGCAGAGCGACGCGCGTGAATTTCCTCGCCACCGTCGCTGCCCTGGCGCTGGAGCAGTGGCGCGCCTTCCAGTGGCGCGGCGGACTGCAGCGCGGCTTCGTGCGCTACGCCCGGGCGCTCGAGCGCCGCTTCAACGCGGGCACGGCACAGCAGGGGGCGATCGCGGCCGGGCTGGCGCTCGTTCCGCCCGTGGCTCTCGGCGCGGGGCTGTACTGGGTCCTGGACCGCGTGCATCCGCTGCTGGCGCTCCTGTGGGACGCAGCGATCCTGTACCTCTTGCTGGGCTTCCGGCACTTCAGCCATGCATTCAGCGCGATCTCGGAAGCGCTGGCCGCGGGCGACGTCGCGACCGCGCGCCGGCAACTCGCCCTGTGGCGCGGCGCCGAGGCTGCCGGCGCGACCACTGCGGAGATCCCGAAGCTCGCGATCGAGCAGGGCATTCGCGATTCCTACCGGTACGTGTTCGGCACGCTGTTCTGGTTCCTCGTGCTGCCCGGCCCGACCGGGGCGCTGCTCTATCGGCTCACCTCGCTGCTCGCCGACCACTGGCGCGGCAACCCGGCCACGCCGATGGGCCACGCGCTGGACGAATTCGGGCGCCCGGTGCGCCGGCTCCTGTACGGTCTCGACTGGGTACCGGTGCGCGGCACCGCGGCGACGTTTGCCATCGTCGGCGACTTCGAAGACGCGATCTACTGCTGGCGCACCCAGGCCAAGGCCTGGCCCTCGCTCCACGAAGGGGTTCTGCTCGCGAGCGGTGCGGGCGCGCTGGGGACGCAGCTGGGAGGGCCGATCACCGGGCTCGCCGGCGAGCCGGAATTCCGTCCCGAGCTCGGGATCGGGGAGGTCGCCGATCCCGAGCTCATGCCCAGCGCGGTCGGTCTCGTCTGGCGCGCGCTTCTCGTATGGCTCGCGCTGTTGCTGCTGGTGACGCTCGCCTACTGGGCGCCATGACGCGTTTCCGCACTCAGCGTGTGCGGCCGCACCGACCTGCAGGTCGGAATTCATTCCGACGCGCGCCCGTGCGTGGCTCGGAATTCATTCCGACCGTGAGCGGTGATGCCCGTAAGTCGGAATTCATTCCGACCCCAGCGCCATCACGCCGCGAGCGCCTCGACCTTCGCCGCGCAGATGCAGTCGTTGAGCGTGATGCCGCCGGCATCGTGCGTCGACCAGGCGACGACCGCGCGGTTGTAATGCACCGACAGGTCGGGATGGTGGTCCTGCCGGTGGGCGATGTAGGCGACCGCGTTCGCGAACGCCATCGTCTCGTGGTAATCGGCGAAGCGGAACGTCTTGGTGAGCTGCTCGTCGACGATCTCCCAGCCCGGCAGGGCGAGCCGGCGTCGCGCCAGCTCGTCCGGCGACAGACGCGGCGCGCCGGCTTGGCAGTCGAGGGCCTGGAGAGCGACAAGTTCGGGCGTCATGGGGTATCCGTCGGGTGGTTTCACGCCGGCTCGAGGCGCGCGATACGCTGCGTGGCCGGCGGATGGGAATCGTAGAACACCGAGTGCAGGGGATCGGGCGTGAGCGTCGTGGCGTTGTCCTCGTAGAGCTTGACCAGCGCCGCGACCAGCGCCCGGGCGGAGGCGTTGCGCGCCGCGTACTGGTCCGCCTCGAATTCGTGGCGCCGGGAGTACATCGCGGCGATGGGCGAGACGACGAAGGTGAACGCGGGCAGCGCGAGCATGAAAAGCACCAGCGCGACGCCGTAGCGCGGCGCCGGGCCGGGGACGCCCAGGCCGGCGTAGAACCACGGCTCGCCGACGAGCCAGCCGAGGAGCGCCAGCAGCCCCAGGCTCGCGGCGGCGAACCACACGGTGCGCTTGATCACGTGCTTCAATTTGAAGTGCCCCAGCTCGTGCGCGAGCACCGCCTCGACCTCTTCGGGCGCGAGCCGGGCGAGCAGCGTGTCGAAGAACACGATCCGGCGCGCCGCGCCGAAGCCGGTGAAGTAGGCATTGCCGTGCGCCGAGCGCCTGGAGCCATCCATCACGTAGAGCCCCTTGGCCCGGAAGCCGCACCGCGCGAGCAGTCGCTCGATGCGCTCTCTCACGCCGGGATCGGCGAGCGGCGAGAACTTGTTGAAGAGCGGGGCGATGACCGTGGGGAAGAGCGCGAGGATCAGCACCTGGAACGCGACCCACACGAGCCAGGCGTAGAGCCACCACAGCGAGCCCGCGCGCGCCATCAGCCACAGGACCAGCGCGACGAGCGGGATGCCGAGCGCGGCGCCGACCGCTGCGCCTTTGGCGAGATCGGCGATCCACAGGGCCAGGGTGGCGCGGTTGAAGCCGAAGCGCTCCTCGATCACGAAGGTGCGGTACCAGGCGAGGGGCAGCGACAGCGCGCCGGCAAGGATCGCCACTGCGACGACGAGCGCCACATCCTGGGCGAGGCGCGGCCAGCCCGCGAGCGCGATCCAGCGTTCGATCGCCGCCAGTCCGCCGCCGAGCGTGAGCGCGAGCAGCACGGCGGCGTCGAGCGCGAGCTCGAGCATGGAAAGCCGCGTGCGCACCGCGGTGTAGTCCGCGGCTTTGCGGTGCGCTGCGAGCGTGACGCGATCGGCGAAGTGCGCGGGAACGGCATTGCGGTGGGCGAGCACGTGGCGGATCTGCCGCCGCGCGAGCCACAGCTGCATGCCGACCGAGGTCGCGAGCGCGAAACCAAAGACGGCCGTGAAGAGAGTGGCGGTCATCGATCGGGACGCGGTGCGGCCGAGGTCGCGCGAATCGATGTGGCGAACCGTGCCGGTGTGAGAAAATCGAGCCTCACCGCGTTCATTCTACGCCAGCTCCCATGCCCCAGGACCCCGGCCGCCTCGTCTGGATCGACATGGAGATGACGGGCCTCAATCCCGAGAGCGACCGGATCATCGAGATCGCGCTGGTCGTGACCGACGCCGCGCTGACGACCCTCGCCGAGGCGCCAGTGCTGGTCGTGCACCAGGACGACGCGACGCTGGCAGCGATGGACTCCTGGAACCAGTCCACGCACGGCCGGACCGGGTTGACCGGACGCGTCAAGGCGTCCCCGCTCGACGAGGCGGCGGCGGAGCAGCAGATGCTCGGCTTCCTGCGCGAGCACGTGCCGCCGCGCGTCTCGCCCATGTGCGGCAGCTCGATCTGCCAGGACCGGCGCTTCCTCGCCCGCTGGATGCCAGCGCTCGAGGACCATTTCCACTACCGCAACCTCGACGTCTCGACGCTGAAGGAGCTGTGCCGCCGGTGGCGCCCGGACATCGCCAAGGGCTGGACGAAGCAGGGCAAGCACGAGGCGCTCGCCGACATCTACGAGTCGATCGACGAGCTCAAGTACTACCGCGAGCATTTCCTCAAGGGGCCGTAATTTGAACCCGGAGACACGGAGTCTTTGGCGAGGGATCCCCGGCTCTTAGCGTATCTCCGCGCTTGCCGGCGACAGACCACGATGAAGTTCTGCAGCCACTGCGGCTCCTCGGCGCTCGAGCAGCGCGTTCCCACGGGCGACACGCTTGCGCGCTGCGTGTGCGCGAGTTGCGGCACGATCCACTACCAGAATCCGAAGATCGTCGTCGGCTGCCTGCCGGACTGGGAGGATCGGGTGCTGCTGTGCCGGCGCGCGATCGATCCGCGCCGCGGCCTGTGGACGCTGCCCGCGGGATTCCTGGAGAACGGCGAGACGTTGGTGGCCGGGGCCGCGCGCGAGACCGCGGAGGAAGCCGGCGCGCTGGTCGACGTCGGTGAGCTCTACACCGTGATCAGCCTGCCGCACATCAGCCAGGTCTACGTCATGTTCCGGGCACGGCTGCTCGACCTCGAGTTCCGGCCCGGCACCGAGAGCCTCGAGGTCAGGCTGTTCGAGGAAGAGGCGATCCCGTGGAGCGAGCTTGCCTTCCGGACGATCGCGCGCACGCTGCGACTGTACTTTCTCGACCGCAAGCTCGGCGGCTTCGCCGTGCACGTGAGCGCGCTCGAGCGGCGCGGGCCGCGGCCGGAGCTCTCCGGGGCGGCCTAGGGCGACGGGCACGGGGCGAGCGTGACCGCTTCGCCTTCGTTCGTCGGACCGGCCAGCTGGGTGAGCGCCGCGCAGCGCTTTTTCCAGCACAGCGTGTAGTCGCCGGTGTAGCTCGAGCGGGTGAGCCGGAGCTCCGGCAGCGGCTTCAGATTCGGCCGCCAGACCCACCAGCCGTCGACGAAGCGCGCGCCGGCGGGCGGCTCCATGCCCGCGCCGAAGCCCTGGATACGCGCTTCGCGCAGGCTGAGCCGCCCGCCGTCCACGACGTAGCGCTCTTCCCAGCGCGTCTTCTCCACCGAGTGTTGCCAGGCGAGCGTGAATTCGGATGCGGGCAGGCTCGCGCGCAGCACGCCAGCCGCGAGGACGCAGATCGCGCTCAGGAAGCCTTGCTCCCGGCTTTGTGTGCCCGCCACAGACCGCGGCTGCGCAGGCCGTGCCAGGCGGCGAACAGCGCACCGAGCGCGAATCCCACCTCGTCCGTCCACGGTATCGCCACGACGAGCAGGAACGCCGCGGCCATCGCCGCCAGGCGCTCGTACCACGCGAGCGGACTCCAGAGGTAGCCCACGGCCGCCCCGCCCCAGAGGCCGATCGCGATCACCGCCTTCATGACCATGTAGGCCGTATTGAGCAGGCTGTCTCCCTGCAGCATGAGCGCCGGGTCGTAGACGGCCATGTACGGGATCACGAACCCGGCGATCGCGATGTGGGTCGCCTTCCAGCCGATGCGCATGGGCGGAGCCTTCGCGATCGACGCTGCCGCGAACGCGGCGAGCGCGACCGGCGGCGTCAGGTCCGCCATGATGCCGAAGTAGAACACGAACATGTGCGACACGATCAGCGGCACGCCCAGCTTCAGGAGCGCCGGCGCGGCGATCGCGCTGGTGATGATGTAGTTCGGGATCGTGGGGATGCCCATGCCCAGCACGAGGCACACCGCCATCGTGAGAAGCAGCGACAGGAACAGGCTCTTCGAGCCGACTTGCAGCACGAACTCGGCGAAGTTCGACGCCGCGCCGGTGAGCGTGAGCACGCCGATGATAACGCCCACGATCGCGCAGGCGAGGCCCACCGGAATGGCCTGCGTCGCGCCGTCGACCAGGCTGCGGCGCATCACCGAGAGCGTCTCGCGCCCGCCGCGAATCACCAGCGAGACCGCGATCAGCGCCGCGATCAGCACCAGGATCGGCATCACGCCGTAGGTGTCGAAGCCGAGCTTGAGATAGGCCGCGATACCGACGCCGAGCGCGATCCAGAAGGCGTAGCGGAACGGCCTGGCGCCCATCGCCGCGGTGGCCGTCACGCCGAGGATCAGGATGGCGGTGAGCGACAGGCCCACGAGCCCCGAGAACATCGGTGTGAAGCCATCGAACAGCATGATGACCAGCACCGCGAGCGGCAGCATGAGATACCACTTGCGGCGAATCGCCTCCCACGGATTCGGGCACTCCGACTTCGGCAGGCCGAGCAGTCCCGCCCGGCCGGCCTCGAGATGCACCATCCAGAAGGCCGTGAGGTAATAGAGGATCGCCGGGATCACCGCGGCCTTGACGACCGTGACGTAGGGCACGTTGAGCGTCTCGGCCATGATGAACGCCACCGCGCCCATCACCGGCGGCATGATCTGCCCGCCCATGCTCGAAGTCGCCTCGACCGCACCCGCGAACACCGACGAGTAGCCGAAGCGCTTCATGAGCGGAATGGTGAACTGGCCCACCGTCAGCACGTTGGCGATGCCCGAGCCCGAAATCGTGCCCATCATCCCCGAGGAGATCACCGCCACCTTCGCCGGCCCGCCGCGCGCGTGGCCCACGAAGCCCAGCGCGATGCTGTTGAACAGCCCGATCATTCCCGCGTGCTCGAGGAAGCTCCCGAACAGGATGAACAGGAAGATGTACGTCGCGGAGACCAGCGTCGGGATGCCGTAGATCCCTTCGGTGCCGAGATAGAGCTGGCCGACCACCTGGTCGAAGCCGAAGCCCCGGTGGGCGATCATCGCGGGCAGGTATTGGCCGAGGAGGCCGTAAGCGAGGAACGTCGCGCAGACGATTGGCAGCGCGAGGCCGAGAACACGCCGGGCGGCCTCGAACAGGAGCACGACGATGGTCGTGCCCACGACGAGGTCGGCGAGGATGGGCTCGCCGCGCTGGATGATGTCGGCCTCGTAGATCCAGTGGTAGAAGGCGAGCGCGAAGGCGATGCATCCGGCGAGCGCGTCGTACCAGGCGATGCGGTGCCGGTCCGCGCGCCGCGAGAGGGGATGCGTCAGCAGCGCCAGCAGCAGCAGGAAGCCAACGTGCAGCGAGCGCGTCACCAGGCTCGAAAGCGGCGCGAACGCGGCGATGACAAGCTGGTAGGCGGAGAACGCGAGCGCGATCGTCGCGACGATGCGCCAAGCCAGGCCCTTGAGCTCGCGCCGCGGGCCCGTCTCGGCGAATGCCGCCGGCGGCGCGTCGGGCGATGGCTTGGGATCGGGCATGGGTCAGGCGAGCTGTAGGGCCGGATTGACCCGGCCGGCGTCCCCGGGAATCAACTCGCGCCTACAACCGGGTGCATGCTGCCGGCGCTGACCGCGAATGAATTCGCGCCTACACCAGCGTCACTTGACGAGGCCGACCTCGCGGTAGTACTTCTCCGCGCCCGGATGCAGCGGCACCGGCATGCCCTCGAGGGCGTGCTTGAGGTTGATCGCTTTGGCGGCGGAATGCGCCGCCACCAGCTGATCGAGGCCCGTCCACAGCGCCTTGGTCATCGCGTACACCGTCTCGCTGGAGACGCCCTCGTGCGTGACGAGATAGTTCTGCACCGAGGCGGTCGGCACATCGGTCGTCTGGCCGCGGTAGGTGTTGGCCGGAATCGTTCCGGGGAGGTACGCCGGGTCGTTGGTCTTCTTGATGACGTCCGGCGGAATGGGTACGACCACGGTGTCCATCGACGTGGCGAGGTCGCGCAGCGCCGAGACGCCGAGGCCGGCCGACTGCAGCGTGACGTCGATCTGGCGATTCTTCATGAGCTCGACCGATTCGCCGAACGGCAGGTATTCGACCTTGGCGAAATCCTTGTAGGTGATGCCGGCCGCGGCGAGGATCACGCGGGCGTTGATCTCGGTGCCGGATTTCGGCGCGCCGACCGAGATCTTCTTGCCCTTGAGGTCGGCGAGCGTCTTGATGCCGGCGTCGGCGCGCGCCATGATCTGGATGTAGTTCGGATAGATGGCCGCGATGCCGCGCAGCTTCTTGAGCGGCGTCGGGAAGCCGGCCTCCGCATTGCCCTTCCAGGCGTCGGAGAGCGAATCGCCGAGGGTGAACGCGATCTCGCCCCGGCCGGACTGCAGCAGGTTCAGGTTCTCCACCGAGGCCTTGGTCGCCTGCACCGAGGTCTTGGCGTTGGGCAGCGCCTTGCCGATCAGCCCCGACAGCGCGACGCCGAGCGGATAGTACACGCCGCTGGTCCCGCCGGTGAGCACGTTGATGAACTGCTCGGCGCCGAGAGCGGGCAGCGCGCCGAGCGCGAGCACGGCGGCGAGCGAACGGACGAAGTTTTTTCTCATCGATCCTCCAGGAAAGTCGGAATCGCGACGGTCCGGGATCGCGCGAACGCCTTGCGCGCTGTCCGTCGCAAGTTCACAGCGTCTTCTCGAGCCGATTATAGCGCGCTTGCCGGCGGCTGGACGGCGGCAGGAGGTCGTGCGACCATCGCCGCCGTTTTGGCCCGATACGCACGATGACCGCGGTAAAGCAGGTCGACTTCCTCGTCGCCGGCGCGCAGAAGAGCGGCACCAGCGCGCTCGATGCGTACCTGCGCGAACACCCGGAGCTGTGCTTTCCGCGGCAGAAGGAGCTGCACTTCTTCGACAAGGACCGGCTGTTCGCCACCGAGCCGGTGGATTACGCGCGCTATCACGCGCTGTTCGACCCGCGGCCGCCGCAGCGCCTGCTGGGCGAATCGACGCCGGCGTATCTCTACTGGCCGCAGGCCGTCGAGCGCATCGCCCGCTACAATCCGGCGATGCGCTTCATCATCGTCCTGCGCAACCCGATCACCCGGGCTTATTCACATTGGAACATGGTACGTCAGTGGAAAAGCGAGCCGCTATCGTTTCTCGGGGCGGTGAGTGCAGAGGCGCAGCGAATGCGTACTCTGCCGCCGCGAAGGATGATGCAAATCGCCTATGTCGATCGGGGCTTCTACTGCCGTCAACTCAAGCGCCTTTGGCGCTATATCCCTCGGGAGCAGACCGTGGTGTTCAAGAGCGATGAGCTGCTGGCTTCGCCTCGAGACGTGCTCGAACGAACCGCAAAGTTCCTCGACATCGCGCCGTTTCCGTCTCCGTCTCCCAGGGCGGTACATATTCGCGACTACGAGACGACGATGAGCGAGGGAGAGAAGCGCCATCTCATCGGCATTTTCCGCGATGAGATCGCCGAGCTGGAGCGCCTCCTCGGCTGGGACTGTTCTTCCTGGGTCGCCTGAATCGGAACCGCATCGACGTCTTGGCTCAAAACGGCAACGAGACCTCCGGCGCGCTCGCGGCGAACACGCGGCGAAACTCGCCCTGGATGCGTTTCAGCGCCGGCGCGCTGTCCGCCTCGAAGCGCAGCACGATCACCGGCGTGGTGTTGGAGGCGCGGGCGAGCCCGAAGCCGTCGGCGTACTCCACGCGCAGGCCGTCGATGCGGATCACGTCGGTCGCGCCGGGGAAGTCGGCGCTTTGCGCGAGCCGGGCGATGAGCCCGTGCGGCGACTCACTTCCCGATCCGACGTTGATCTCGGGCGTGGACACGCTTTCGGGCAGCGCCTCGAGCGCGGCCGAAGGATCGGCCTCGCGCGCGAGTATCTCGAGCAGCCGCGCGCCGGCGTAGAGGCCGTCGTCGAACCCGTACCAGCGCTCCTTGAAGAAGGTGTGACCGCTCATCTCGCCGGCGAGCAGCGCGCCGGTCTCCCGCATCTTGGACTTGATGAGCGAGTGTCCCGTCTTCCACAGCAGCGGCGTGCCGCCGTGGTCGAGGATCCAGGGCTTCAAGTTGCGCGTCGACTTGACGTCGTAGATCACGAGCGCCCCCGGATGGCGCTCGAGCATGTCCGCGGCGAAGAGCATGAGCTGCCGGTCCGCATAGATGATGTGGCCCGCCTTGGTCACGACCCCGAGCCGGTCGCCGTCGCCGTCGAAGGCGAAGCCGAGCTCGCTGTCCGTGGTCGCGAGATTGCGCACCAGGTCCTGGAGGTTCTTCGGCTGCGACGGATCGGGATGGTGGTTGGGGAAGCGCCCATCGACCTCGCAAAAGAGCTCGGTGACGCGGCAGCCGAGCCGGCGGAAGAGCGCGGGCGCGTAGGCGCCGGCCACGCCGTTGCCGCAGTCGACCGCGATCGCGAGCGGCCGCGCGAGCTTGACGTCGCCCGCGATGCGCGCGAGATAGCGCTCGCCGATGTCCTCCTGGCGATAGCTCCCGGCGCCGCGGTCGAGCTTGCCCTGCTCGATGCGGACCTTCAGCGCCGCGATCGCGTCTCCCGACAGCGTCTCGCCGGCGATCACCATCTTGAGCCCGTTGTAGTCGGGCGGGTTGTGACTGCCCGTGACCGCCACGCTGCATTGCGTGTCCAGTTCGTAGGCCGCGAAATAGCTCATCGGCGTGGTGACCATGCCGATGTCGACGACGTTCGCGCCGCTGGCGCGAATGCCCTCGGCGAGCGCACGCGAAAGCTCCGGACCGGAGAGGCGGCCGTCGCGCGCGACCACGATCGTGTCACGGCTGCGCTCGCGGGCGAGGGAGCCGAGCGCCTGGCCGATCGCCTGAACGATGGGCGGGGTGAGCGTCTTGCCGACGATGCCGCGGATGTCGTAGGCCTTGAAGATGTCGGGGGGCAGGTGCATTCGGAGGGTCCTTAGCTGTCGAAGAAATGGATGAGATGCCGCGGGAGCCAATCGAGGCTGCCCGGGAAGGGCGCATCGAGGAAGCCGCCGTGCCCGCCGCCTTCCGGTTGCTCCAGCGTCACGGCATCGCTCGCCTCGGCGCGCGTGGGCAGCGACTCCACCGGAATGAAGGGGTCGTTGCGGGCATTGAGCACCAGCGTGCGCACGCGGATCGGCTTGAGCCACGGCTTGCTGCTCGCCCGCTTCCAGTAGTCGTCGGCGCCGGCGAAGCCGTGCAGCGGCGCGGTCACCACCTCGTCGAATCGGTGCATGGTGTCGGCCAGCGCGATGGCCGCCGCGTCGAGCGCGTGGGGAAAGCGCTTCGCCATCGCGAGCGCCTTCGGCACCAGCGTCGACAGAAAGTGGCGCGCGTAGATGCGGTTCAGGCCCTGGCCGATCGCGATGCCCGCCGCGGTCAGATCGAGCGGGGTGGACACCGCTGCGGCGGCCTGCACGATCTCGCGCGCACGCTGCTCTTCGCGGCCGAGCCAGTTCAGCAGCGCGCTGCCGCCGAGCGAGACGCCGGCCGCGTAGATCGCGGTCTTCGGCTCCAGCGCCCGAATCGTTCGGAGCATCCACCCGACATCGGCGTAGTCCCCGGAGTGGTAGGCGCGAGCCAGCCGGTTGGGCTCGCCGCTGCAGCCGCGGAAGTGCGGGACGACGCCGCGCCAGCCGCGCGCCGCGAGATGGGCCATGAGCGCGAGCGCGTAATGCGATTCGGAGCTGCCCTCGAGCCCGTGGAACAGCACCACCAGCGGCGCGTCGGATCCGCGGTGCGGCGCTTCGAGCCAGTCGAAGTCGACGAAATCGCCGTCCGGCGTGTCGATTCTCCGCCGCCGGTAGACCACCTGCGGCCGGCGCACGTAGGCCGGATAGATCGTCTGCGCGTGCCCGCCGGGCAGCCAGCGTGGTGCGCGATAGGCGCCGTTCGCGCTCATGCCGTCAGCCTGCCAGGCTCCGCTCGAGCCGGTCGTTGATGGTTGCGAGCACCTTCACGCGGGCGAAGCGCTTGTCCTCCGCTTCCACCAGCGTCCAGGGCGCGATCTCGGTGCCCGTGCGGTCGACCATGTCGCACACCGCGCGCTCGTAGTCGTTCCACTTCCGGCGGTTGCGCCAGTCCTCCGAGGTGATCTTGAAGCGCTTGAACGGCGTGTGCGTCCTCGCCCGGAAGCGCCGGAGCTGCTCGGCCTTGCTGATCTGGAGCCAGAGCTTGACGATGACCGCGCCGCCTTCGGCGAGCTGCTCCTCGAACTGGTTGATCTCGCTGTAGGCGCGCATCCAGTCGTTCGCGCCGCAGTAGCCTTCCACGCGCTCGACCAGCACGCGGCCGTACCAGGAGCGGTCGAAGATCGCGATCCCGCCCAGGGGCGGTACATGCTTCCAGAACCGCCACAGGTACGGATGCGCACGCTCCTCGTCGGTTGGCGCCGCCACGGGGATGGTCATGTACCGCCGCGCGTCCAGCGCACCGGTGACGCGCCGGATGGCGCTGCCCTTGCCGCCGGCGTCCACGCCCTCGAACACCAGCACGAGCGAGCGCAGCGCGAAGCGCTTGTGGCGGGTCAGCTTGGCAAGCCGGCCCTGCTCACGCTCGAGCGCGCGATCGTACTGCTTCTGCGTCAGGCGCTTCGACAGATCGAGGTCGCGCAGGAGCTTGACGTTGTCGATGACCGACGGCGCGTTCGGCGTGATGGCGTGGGTGATCGCCGATGGCCTGCGCGAGAGCGTCCCCTGGAGGGCCTCGAGCAGGATCCTCCCGACCGTGAGATAGCGGTAGCGCTCGTCGACGCCCTCGACCACGTACCACGGCGCGTAACCGGTGGAGGTCTCGCGCAGCAGATGCTCCCACAAGTCATGGCGCTGGCTGTAGAGCTTGTAGGCGCGCCAGTCGGCGCGGGTGACGCGCCAGCTCGTGCGCGGATTGTCGTCCAGCGCCTTCAGCCGTTTTTTCTGCGCCGACTTGGACAGGTGGATCCAGAACTTCAGCAGCACCAATCCTTCGTCGGTCAGCATCTGCTCATGCTCGCGGATCGCCTCGAGACGGGCGTGCAAAGCGTCGTCGTCGATGCCGCCGCGGGCCAGCGCCGACTCGTGGTACCAGGCGTTCATGAAGATGCCGATCCGACCCCGGGGCGGCAGAGCCTTCCAGTAGCGCCATGCCGGCGGGTGCGAGCACTCCTCAGGGGTGCGATCGGCGAAGGCGACCACGCGGATGTGCCGCGGGTCCATCCATTCGGTGAGCTTGTTCGCGGTCTCGCCGCGCCCGCCCGCTTCGACGCCTGAGATGATCAGCAGCACGGGGCCGCGGCGAGACAGCGACAGATCGAACTGGGCGTTGAGCAGCGCCTCGCGCAGCCTCGGCTCCTCGCGTGCGTAGGCGCGCTTCGAAGTGCGGTGACCGATCTCGGCCGACTCGAGCATGCGGACGTCCGGCGTCCTACGGGTTCCAAAAAACGGGGCAGCGGCGAAACGCCCGCTGCACTTCACGCAGGCGCTTCAACTCGGCGGCCGTCGACGCGGCGAGCCACCCGCGCACCACGCCGCCGGCGTGCACGGTCTGCGCGTCGGCGTCCTCTCGGGGCGCGACCTCATCGATCAGCTTGCCCGCCACCTGGAGATCGTTGAGCCGCCCGAGCGCGGACTGCAGCCGGGAGAGCGCTTGCAGGTAGGCGTCGACCCGCTTCCCGGAAAACAGCGAGGCGAAGAACTCGGCCGCGTAGCGCTGGCGCTTCGCCGCGACCCGTGCCCGGTGCCGCCGTTCCGGGTCGAGCCGATGCGCGTGCTTGGCGCGCTTGCACAGCTTGTCGTGGCCCTCCTCGAGCAGCCCGCGGGCCCGGTCTCGGGCGGAGTTCGGTGCCTGCGTCGGCTCGCTGCTCTGCGCCGGCGAAGCCAGCCACGCGCCAAGCGCGAGGAAAAGCTTCTGGGTACGGGGGCTCAAGATTGCGGTGCGCGCCCGCTTCGCCGCCCGGCGCCGGTGCGCGCCCGCACGCCGGCGCAGGCGCGCAATGCCGCGCTCGCCGCGGAATTCCGCCGCCACTTTCGCCAGCGTCTCGAGCGCGAACACGTCGTAGTCGCGTGCCGGCCCGAGCTCGGAACCGAGCCAGCGCAGCTCCTCCTCGAGCGAGGCGACGGTCTGCGGCGAGGCGAGCGGCGCCGCGAGCTTGAGCAGCGCGCGCAGGCGCCGCCATCCCACGCGCAGCTGATGCAGGTATTCCGGATCCGGGGAGCCCATCGCGGCGGCGTTGACCTCCATCTGGGCGAGGCACTCCCGCCCCAGGGTCTGTAGCGCCGAATGTGCCGAGGCTTCGGGGGCCAGCTCCACGTGCCGCGCGTGTCGCGGGCCGGCCGGGGACCCGCCGGCGAGCGCATAGCCGCGGGCGGCCTTGCTCGCGTGCTCGAGGCGCAGCGGCAGATCGGCGGCGAGCGTGGAGGCCAGCTCGAACAGCCGCGATGGATCGCCCGTCTGCAGCTCGACCTCGATCTCGGAGATCGGCATGCGCCGCCGGCCCGCGCGAATCTCGCCGACATCGAGGCAGAGCGTGGCTCGAGTGCCGTCGGCGAAGGCGAGCGGCTGCTCCGAGCGCTCGATGTCGGTGGCAAAAACGCGCCGGTATGCAGCCCCGCTCGCGAAGAGCTTCCGCCACGGCGTGCGCGCGAGCTTGGTCCGATCGAGCCGCGGCGCTTCGAGCGGCCATTCGTATTCGGAGCGCCGATGCAGGCCCGCTGCGACGGATCCGGCGCCCTTGACCGTCTGCAGCCAGCGTCCGCGGGCGTGCCGCAGCCGCAGGGCGACGCCGGCCGCCGCGAGATCGCGCCGCGGCGTGTCGTAGTAGGTCGTAGTGAGGTGGGTCGTTCGTGGCCGGCCGCGGGCGACCGCCGCGACGGCCGGATGCTTCCGCACCGCGGCGAGCACGTCGGCAGAGGCCGCCAGCTTGAGCTCGATCTCTTCGGCCAACGGGGAATCTCGGGCGCCGGTCCGCGGCACTGCGGGGACCGAGGAGCGTGTTCAGGCCGCGTCGGTCAGCTCGAGCCGCCGTCCGCGCACGGCGTTGGAGAGCTCGCGCAGGGCTTGCGTCGTCGCGTCCCAGCCGAGGCAGGCATCGGTGATGCTGACGCCGTAGGCGAGGGGCTGACCCGGCACAAGGTCCTGGCGGCCGGCGTTGATGTGGCTCTCGAGCATGACGCCGATCACGCGGTCGTCGCCGGCCGCGATCTGGCCGGCGACGTCGCGCGCCACGTCGAGCTGGCGCTCGTAGTGCTTCTGGCTGTTGGCGTGCGAGCAATCGATCATCACCCGCGGCGCGAGCCCGGCGTGGCCCAGCTCGCCGCAGACGCGGTCGACGCTCGCGGCGTCGTAGTTGGGCACGGTGCCGCCGCGCAGGATGATGTGGCAATCCTCGTTGCCCGCGGTGTGCACGATCGCGGAGTGGCCACCCTTGGTCACGGACAGGAAGTGGTGCGGCGCGGAGGCGGCCTTGATCGCGTCCACGGCGATGCGCACGTCGCCATCGGTGCCGTTCTTGAATCCCACGGGACACGACAGTCCCGAGGCGAGCTGGCGGTGCACCTGACTCTCGGTCGTGCGCGCGCCGATCGCGCCCCAGGCGATCAAGTCCGCGATGTACTGCGGTGTGATCATGTCGAGATACTCGGTGGCGGCGGGAAGCTCCAGCTCATTGATCTCGAGCAGGATACGTCGCGCCAGGCGCAGACCCTCGTTGATGCGGAAGCTGTTGTCGAGCCTCGGGTCGTTGATGAGCCCCTTCCAGCCCACCGTCGTGCGCGGCTTCTCGAAATAGACGCGCATCACGACCAGCAGATCGCCGGCGAGCTCGCGCTTGAGTGCGGCGAGCCGCGTGGCGTAGTCGATGGCGGCGTCGTAGTCGTGGATCGAGCACGGTCCGACCACGACCAGCAGCCGGTCGTCGGCGCCGTGCAGGATGCGGTGGACTGCCGCGCGCGCCTCAAAGGTGGTCGTCACGGCGACTTCGGAGGCCGGGAACTCGCGCAGCAGGTGCGCCGGCGGCGCGAGCTCCATGATCTCGCGGATCCGGGTGTCGTCGATGGGCAGCTTGGGCGCGGTCCCGGAGGCCGGCACTCGAGTGCGGTGGGTGGCGGAGTCGGACACGAGGCTAGCCTTATAGGGCTTTTCGACGCAAAAACAGAATTTTACGTCTGAACGGCCGGCGGCGGCCAGCCCCGCCGGGGCGGGTCTGACGGCTCGGCTGAGTGATTTTCGCCACAGTCGCGAGGGTGGCCGACGGCAAATCGTTGCCGCCTGAGCGGCCCATGCCGTAGACTGCGGGCGATCCTTTCCCCGTTCCAGATCTCTCGGAGACCCCATGAAGACATTGCTCGTGCTGGCAGCGGCGGCGCTGCTGGCATCCGGTGGCGCCTACGCGGCAGAAAACTCGCAGCAGAACAAGATGAAAATGTGCCAGGCCCAGGCCGGAGAGAAGAAGCTCGAAGGCAAGGCGCGCCAGGATTATGTGAACAACTGCCTGAAGGCCAAGCCCGAGGCGACGGCGAGTTCGAAGAACAAGATGGCGGAGTGCAACGCCAAGACCAAGGGTCTGAGCAAGGAAGAAGCGAACAAAGTCCGCGCCGAATGCATGAAGGGCAGCTGATTCACCCGATACGGCCGGCTGACCTCCTGTCCAGCCGGTCGCATTGACGAGGCGGCTCCGGGTCTCCGGCGCCGCCTTGTCTTGTCCGCCGACGCCTTCGCGCGAGGCCCCCGCGATCCCGACGGGCGCTGCGCTAGACTGTCCGATGCGTCGACTTCCTTCAGCGCATGATCTACGTTCTGACCGTCCACTGGCGAGTCGATTTCTGGGTGGATGTCCAGATCCGGCACCTGCGACGATACCTGCAGGATCCGTTCCGGCTCTATGCCTTCTGTGATGGGACGAAGAGCGATCATTCGACGAAGTTCGACTACTGCTCTCCTCTGAAGGGGCTGGTCGACCACGCCACCAAGCTCAACGCGCTGGCCACGGTGGTGTGCGAGTCGGCGAGGCGAGACGACGTGCTCGTCTTCTGCGACAGCGATGCCTTTCCGCTGCGCGACATCACGCAGTTCCTGGGCGCAGGCCTCGAGCGCTGGCCGCTCCTCGCCGTGCAGCGCCGCGAAAACGCGGGCGACCTGCAGCCGCATCCGTGCTTCGCCGCCACCACGGCCGGGTTCTGGCAAGACATCGGCGGCGACTGGCGCTCCGGTCCCACGTGGATCAACGCCTACGGAGAGACGGTGACGGACGTCGGCGCCAACCTGCTGCACGCGCTAATGCTAAACAATGTGCCGTGGGGCAAGATGCTGCGGTCGAACCGCGTGAACCTCCACCCGCTACTGTTCGCCATCTATGACAACTTCGTTTACCACCACGGCGCCGGCTCGCGCCCGAGTGTCGGAGGCCGCGTAGTGAGGCAAGGCGAACTCGCAGGTCTGGACGGTATGCAACGCCGCAGCAGGGCGACCGAATTCCGTCAGCGCGCCGCTGGCACATCGCGTCGCATCCTAGAGATTATCTCGCGTGATCGCGACGATGAGCTGCTCGCGTTGTTGAGCTGAGATGCCGAGGTACTGGACCGCTCAATTGAAGCAGCAGACCCGGTTGGCGGAGTCTGGCTCGATCATGGGCTCGGAGGCGCTGAGCGCAGGCTGCGAGCTTCGCCGGCATCTCAAAGACCTCGGCAAGCGGGAGTCGCGTTAGTAGTCATATGCGCCAGATCCGGGTGCCGCGGGTCGACTCAGCGTGAGATATGACCGCAGCGCGCGCGGCACTTTCGTCACCGAACAGTCCGCGAAGCTGAGAGCGATAGCAAAGCACCGCCCGTACCCACGTGCTGAAGAAAGCAGGTGGGACGGCTACGAGTTCGGCCGCATCAGGCGATACCCCGGCAGATGGGGGACCGCGATAGGGAAATTCCTGATATAGGCACATCTGCCCCGACGCCATCCTCGCGGCCTGCGACACTCCTCGGTGATCGATGTGGCCGGTGCCCAATGGAGCGTAAAGCTCCGCATGCGGGAAACGTCGTTTCAGGTCGCCGATGAGCGCAGCGGTCTCGGCGACGAGCGGATCGCCCGATGCCGGTGGACCCAGCAACGTGCGTGAGCAATTGTAGTGCGTCGGGTCGCGGTAGATCGCGTCAAGCGAGTGGCCCCATTCGACTTGCGTGCCCAGCACGACTGCTGATGCCCGATCCTCTTCGCGCCGCGCCGAAACGTAGGCGATGCCGTCGGCGAATCCTCTCGCCGCATGGATCCTGTCCGTCCAAGGAGACCTGCGCGCTGGCGGCGGAAGAGCGGCGCAAACCGTCACCACGAGCACTCGCTCGCCTGCGGCAGCGGCCATGGCAACCATGCCGCCGCAGGATAGCGCGACGTCGTCGAAATGCGGAGACAGGAAGACCTTATCCATGGTTGACGGTCTGTGGGCCCAACGCCGGGCAGTGCGACGGACGATAGCGATCAATCCGCGTCCTATTCTGCGAGCTGCGGCCGCCCTCATGACGGCTCGCTTCGGGACGCTCACCGGCGCGAACCAACGGCATACCTCGGCGCGCTGTCAATCAAACGGTTTCATCGTCGATATCGCGAGCGCGCTGACCGCCGTACAGGTCGGAAACGGCGTTCCCGCTCCAAGAACTCATAGCAGCCGTCGCGTGCTCGGCGTAATAGAGGTCCTCCGGCGTGGGCCGTGAACTGTCGGCATACCAAGGCAGATGCCTGGCGAGATAGGGAGACCCGGCGCGAACTGCACGCAGCTGGTGCCACGATCCTGGACGGTAGAGGGCGAACGTCGTGTCCACCGCAGCGTCGTAGCAGTTGCCCGAAAGGGGCCGTCGCCAGAAGTTCGTTTCCCACGCGCGTACAGCAGACTTGTGTGCGTAGGTATCCGGAAGATCGTCAATCTTGATACCGAGCCCGGCTTTCGTTACTTGCGGATGCGCGTCGAGCAGTTGGGACAACCTTATAACCGCGTCCCGCGGGCACTCCTCGACGGGAACCACGTCGGGATCCGTATAGACAAACGGAACCTCGGATAGCAAACCAACCACACCGCTCGACCACAGCGCTCTAGGACCGAGATTGCGCGATAGCCGGAGTACCAGAACCTCGTGCTCTACCCTGCGCAGGTATTCCAGCAGAGGCGGGTATGTCGATTGATTGTCCAGAATTGCGAGGTTCGCGTATCCGGCTGAACGCAGCCAGACAATGAGCTGCTCGAGGCAGCTGTAGCGATCCCGGCTGTTGATGATGATCGGAACCATGCGGTAGTTCGATCGAAAATCCCGTTCCAACTCCGCACGTTGTTCTGCGGTCAGCAACAACCGTGGAGCCGAATGGAGCAGGCAGCGGAACTCGGCGATCCGTGCGTCGGCTTCCGTCACCATGCCGAGAAGCCCCGCGTCATCTGGGGCAAAGTGCAGTGCCCGCTCCGCGCTGCGGCGCGCCAGCCCGAACCTCCCTCCGTCGAGAAGGCACGAGATTTTGAGCCGCTGCAAGTCGGTTCTTTCCGGGCTGGCTTCGCAGGCTGGCGCAATTACGCGAAAGGCCTGAAACGCACGTCCCGAACCCAGCAAGGCAGCCCCTATGACGGCACACACGTCCGGGTCAAGCGGCAAACCGCCTAGTATCGGCCGACAAAGCGCGAGGGCCTCTCTAAGACTGCCTTTATCCAAGCAGCGTCTCGCATCTTGGAGCCGGGCATCGGCAGATCGCGTCGACATGCACCTTCCCGCGAGGACGAGCGCCTTCCGTAGCAGGGAACGTATATACCAGATCCGATCGGGGCCCGCACGTCAAGCGAAGGCTTCGCGATAAGAGCACCGCGCTCCGGTGGCTGCCGGCTCGCTATCTCTTCCACGCATTCGCGTCATCCATCGGTCTGACGCATGACTGGATCTCCTGAGCGTTAATTCGCCGCTGGCTCGAGACTTCTTCATCGGGTCGCATCGTTCTTCAACCTCACTTCAAGGAGATCGCAATGAAGACACTGTCCGCTCGCACGCTCGCGCTTCTGCTCGGATTCGCCGCGCCCGCGTTCGCCGACGACACGGCGACGACCAAGGCCCGTTCGGGGAAGGTGCAGACGTCCGCCGTCAGCGGCGACGGCGCTGGCGCGCCGAAGATCTCGCAGCAGGACAAGATGCGCCAGTGTGCCAAGCAGGCGACCGGCAGGAAAGGCGCCGGGCGCAAGGCGTTCATGAAGGGGTGCCTATCGAAGAACAAGCCGTCGTAACGCCGAGCACCGTGGCCTTGGGGCGAGCGCGGCTTGCGTGGAGCGAATTCCGCACGACATCGGTCCGATCGTCTCCCCGCGTTCGCGCCACGCGCTCGTCCCGCGGCAACGCACTTTTGCGAATCAGCAGCCCCTTGAGGTATTCGCCTTCCGGAAACGCAAGCGCGACCGGGTGATCGGCCGATGCGCCGAGGCGGCCCACGATGACGGCGTCGACGCGGGCGTCGAGCGCAGCGCCGGCGACGATTTTCTGGAACAGCTCCGCCGAGACGCCACCCGAGCAGGAGAAGGTCGCGAGGATTCCGTCGGGCCGCAACAGCTTGAGCGCCAGCAGGTTGATGTCCTTGTAGGCGCGAGCCGCCTTGGGCGCATGCTGCGCCGTCGGCGCGAGCTTGGGCGGGTCCAGGATTACGAGGTCGAAGGCGGCGCCCGCGTCGCGCAGGCGACGAAGCTCGGCGAACGCGTCGGCGTCGCGCCAGTCGACGCGATCGCCGGCAAGCCCGTTCTCGGCGACGTTGCTGCGCCCGAGGGCCAGTGCCTCTCCCGAGCTGTCGATGGCGCATACCGAGCGTGCCCCGCCGGCGAGCGCCGCCACCGTGAACCCGCCGGTGTAGCAGAAGCAGTCGAGCACGGCGCGATCCGCGGCGAGCGCGCGGATGCGGGCGCGGTTGTCGCGCTGGTCGAGGAAGAAGCCGGTCTTCTGTCCGCGACCGACGTCGACCCGATACGCCAGGCCGCCTTCCACGAGCACGATCGGGGTCGCAAGCGCTCCGAGGATCGGCCCCGCGCGCGGCTCGAGACCTTCAAGGGTGCGCACGTCGGCGTCGGAGCGTTCGTAGATCACGCTGCAGCCGGTCGCATCGCGCACGGCCGCAACGAGCGCGTCGCGCCACGCCTCCGCGCCGGCGGAGAGCAACTGCACCACCGCGACGTCGCCGTAGCGATCGGCGACGACGCCCGGCAGTGCGTCGGATTCGCCGTGCACCAGCCGGCAGCCGTTGTGGCGCCCATCGAGCAGCGCGGAGCGTGCGCGCACGGCGGCCTGCACGCGCGCGCCGAAGAACGCCGGATCGATGGTGGCCGCGGGATCGAGGCTCCACACCCGGGCGCGGATGTTGGACGCCGGGCTCCACGCCGCAACGGCAAGCGGGGTAGCGTCGGCGGAGCAGAGCAGCACCGTCTCGCCGGCGCGCGGCGCGCCGGCGACGTGCGCGATTGCACCGGAAAAGACCCAAGGATGGCGCTGGCGCAGCGACTTGTCGCGACCGGGCTTGAGGGTGACCCGGGCTATTGGCCCCGGCGCGCTCAGGACAGCGTCACTCCGAAGAGCTTCCCGACCCCGAACGTGACCAGCGCCGCGACCCCGCCGAGCAGCAGCATGCGCGCACCCGATGCGAGAGCGCCGCGGCCGGTGAACAGCGAGAGCGTGGCGCCGACCGCGAACAGCGCCACCGCCGTGAGCAGCGCGGCGATCGGGAGATTCCAAGCGCCGGCGCGAAACGCGAAAGGCAGGAGCGGTATGGCCGCGCCCAAGGCGAAGGACAGCAGCGACGAGACCGCGGCGCCCCACGGCGAGCCCAGCTCGTCGGGATTGAGGCCCAATTCCTCCCGCGCCAGCGTGTCGAGCGCGTGCTCCGGATCGGAGACCAGTTTCTTCGCGACGCGCTGCGCCTCGCCGCCCGACAGCCCCTTGGCCTTGTAGATGAGCGCCAGCTCCTGCGCCTCGGCGTCCGGATACTCCTTGAGCTCGTCGCGCTCCAGGCCGATCTGGTACTCGAAGAGCTCGCGCTGCGAGCGCACCGAGACGAATTCGCCGGTCGCCATGGCGAATGCGCCGGCGGTGAGGCCGGCGATCCCGGTCAGCAACACGACGCGCGCGTCCGCGCTCGCTCCCGCCACGCCGAAGATGAGGCTGGCGTTCGATACCAGCCCGTCGTTGATGCCGAACACGGCGGCGCGCAGGTTGCCCCCGCCGCCCAGGCCGCGATGCCGATGTTCGACGCCGCCGGCGACCGGGGCGGCATGGCCACCGGGCTCGCGCCGGCTGTAGATCGCCATCCCGCGCACCTTCATCGCCGCGAGCACGGTGCGCAGCGGGCGCGGCCCGAACAGCTGGACCAGCCGCACGACCAGGCGCGTGCGCAGATCCGGCTCGAACGGTGGCGGCGCCGGCTTGCCGCTGGCGGTAAGTTGCGCGCGCCAGATCGCGGCCTGCGCCTCGGCCTCCACCGCGAGCCGGGCAAAAAGATCCGCCCGCGACGTTCCGGCTTCGGCCTGCGCGCAGGCCCGATAGAGGTACGCCGAGCGCTGCTCCTCGACCCAGTTCTCGAGCGGATTGCTCATGCGCCGCGGCTCTCGTGACCCTCGGTCGCGTGCTCCATCGCCGCGACGATCTCGGTGGTGAGGCGCGGCAGGACCTCCAGCGCCTTCATGTTCTCGACCACCTGCTCGGGACGGCTCGCACCAGTGATGACCGTGCTCACGTTCGGATTGTTGAGGCACCACGCGAGCGCGAGCTGGCCCGGCGTGCAGTCCAGATCCCGGGCGATCGGCAAGAGCTTGCGCACGGCCGCGATCTTCGCCGGATCGACGATGCGCTGGGCGAGCCACTCGTAGCCCTTGACCGTCGCCCGCGATCCGGGGGGCACGCCATGGTTGTACTTGCCGGTGAGGAGCCCCGAGGCGAGCGGGCTCCAGGTGGTGAGCCCGAGCCCGATGTCCTCGTAGAGATCGCCGTATTCCACCTCGACGCGGTGGCGGTGAAAGAGGTTGTACTCGGGTTGCTCCATCACCGGCTTGGCTAGATGCTGCGCCTCGGCGATGCGCCACGCGGTGAGGATGTCTTCCGCGCTCCACTCCGAAGTCCCCCAGTAGTGCGCCTTGCCGGCGCGGATCATGTCGTGCATCGCCCATACCGTCTCCTCGATCGGCGTGTTCGGGTCGGGGCGATGGCAGAAGACCAAGTCGATGTAGTCGAGCTGCAGGCGCGCGAGCGATCCGTCGATCGCCCCCATCAGGTACTTGCGGTTGAGCGTGTTCTTCTCGTTGGGCCCGTCGTGCAGCCCCCAGTAGAACTTGGTCGAGACGACGTAGGACTCGCGCCGCCAGCCGAGCTTCGTGAACGCGTCGCCCATGATGCGCTCGGACTGGCCCCTGGCATAAACTTCGGCATTGTCGAAGAAGTTGACGCCCGCGGCATAGGCGGCGGCCATGCATTCGCGCGCGGGCGCTTCGCCGAGCTGGTTGCCGTAGGTGACCCAGGAGCCGAAGGACAGCTCGCTGACCTTGAGTCCCGATCGGCCGAGGCGACGATAGTTCATGGGCGGGCGTTACACGATGCAAGAAGCCTCGACCGGCGCTCGAAACCGGCGGCGTGCGCGAACGCGGGACGCCGAACGATCGGCTGGCGCCGACAGGGGCAAGGAGCAAGGGCGTATGGTACCGCATCGGAAGCAGCCTTTCGCCGACGAGGCGGCGTACAATGGCGCGCTTTTCGCGCGGCCCAAGTTGCGGTATCGAAGATGCGCCGCATCCGCAGGGGAACCTCCATGCCGCAAAGCCGACGCCCGTTGAGCGTTGAAGACCTGTGGTCGATCAAGCGGATCGGGTCGCCGACGCTGTCGCCCGACGGCAGCGCCGCGTGCGCCGCGGTGACCTCCTACGACATGGAGAAGAACGAGGAGCACCACGAGTTGTGGCTGTTTCCCACGGACGGTCGGAAAGCACGCCGTCTCACCGCGGGCGACAAGGACAGCGATCCCGTCTGGTCTCCGGACGGGAAATGGATCGCCTTCGCCGCCAAGCGCAAGGACGACGAGGAGGCGCAGGTGTACGTGATCGCGCCGGACGGGGGCGAGGCGCGCCGCCTCACTGCGATCTCGACCGGGGCGCTGGCGCTGCGCTGGTTCCCCGATAGCCGCCGCATCGCCTTCGTGTCCTGGGTCTGGCCGGATCTCGCGAGCGAGGCCGCGCAGGCCAAGCGGCGCAAGGAGCGCAAGGAGGCGAAGGTCAAGGCGCACTTGACCGAGCGCAGCGAGTACCGGTTCTGGGACCACTGGCTCGCCGACGGGCGAGCGCCGCACGTGTTCGCCGCCGACCTCGCCAGCGGCCGGCATCGCGACCTGCTCGCGGGAACGGGGCTCGCGCTGCAGCCGTGGGAGCCCTCGGCGATGCACTACGACCTCTCGCCCGACGGCCGCGAGCTCGCGCTCACCGTCGATCTCGCGCCCGAGCCCAGGATGATGCACGAGACGGACATCGTCGTCGTGTCGCTGGCGAGCGGACGGCACCGCGCGCTCACGGCGGACAGCGGCCTGAGCGACGCGCATCCGCGCTATTCGCCCGACGGCCGGCACATCGTGTGGAATTCCTACAACCTGAAGCGCGCCTTCAACGATCAGGGACGGCTCACGCTCTACGAGCGGCGCAGCGGCGGGGTTCGGCGGCTCGCGCCCCGGCTCGACCGCGCCACCGGCCGCCACACCTGGTCGCCCGACGGATCGCAGCTCTACGTCACCGTCGAGGACCGGGGCCGGCACGGCTTATGCCGGCTGGGGCTAGCCGATCCGCTGCCCACGCCGATCGCCGCGGGCGGCGTGATCGAAGGCTTCGCGCTCTCGCGCGACGGGCGGCGCATCGTCTTCGACCGCGCCACGCTGTCGCATCCGCCGGCGCTGTTCGCGATCGGCAGCGACGGATCGGGCGAGCGCTCGATCGAAAGCCTCAATCGCGCGCTGCTCTCCCGGGCGAGGCTCGGCGCTACGCGCGAGTTCACGGTCAAGGGCTGGCGTGGCGAGCCGGTGCAGGTGTGGGTGACGTATCCGCCCGGCTTCGATCCGAAGAAGAAGTGGCCGCTGCTACACTCGATCCACGGCGGCCCGCACGCCGCGCACACCGACGGCTGGCACTTCCGCTGGAACACGCAGGTGTTCGCGGGCTACGGCTACGTCGTCGTCGGGGTGAACTACCACGGCTCGTCGGGTTTCGGCCAGCGCTTCATCGAGACGATCACCGGCGACTACGGCGCGCGGGAAATGGCCGACGTCGAGGCGGCCACCGACTTCATGCTGCGCCAGCGCTACATCGATCGCGAGCGCCTGGTCGCGACCGGCGGGAGCTACGGCGGCTACATGGTCGCGTACATGAACGGCCACACCGATCGCTACAGGACCTTCGTCTGCCACGCGGGCTGCTACGACTGGGTGAGCCTGATGGCCGCCGACGGCTATCTCTTCTTGACGAAGGAGCTCGGCGCATTCCACTGGGACAATCCGGCCCGGGTGATGAAGCAGTCGCCGCACCACTACGCGCGCCGCTTCAAGACGCCGACGCTGGTGATCCACGGCGAGCTCGACTACCGCGTTCCGGCCACGCAGGCCCTGCAGTACTACAACACGCTGCGCGCGCGCGGGATCGCGGCGCGCCTCGTGTACTTTCCGGACGAGAACCACTGGATCCTCAAGCCGCAGAACTCGCGCCTGTGGTACCGCGAGTTCTTCGGCTGGATCAAGCGCCACGCCCCCGGCGGACCGAAGCGGTAGGTGCGAATTCATTCGCACGGGAACGAGGTCCGAATGAATTCGGACCTACGGATGGCCCATGCGGGCGGCGCGCCGCTCGACCTTCTCCTGGCAGGCGATGCACCGCTCGGCGGTGGGCTGCGCGTTGAGTCTCGGCCAGCCGATCGGCTCCCCGCAGTCGGCGCAGGTTCCGTAGCTGCCGTCCTCGAGACGCACGAGCGCGGCCTCGACCTCGGAGAGCTCGGCGACGTCGCGCGTGACCGTCTGGACGTCGAGGTCGGCGAGGATGTCCGCGAGCACCCAGGCTTCGGTCTCGGCGAAGTGGTTCAGGAACCCTGCCACGCGCGGGTCATCGCTCTTCTCGAGCTCACGCTGGATCTCGGCGCGCAGCTCGCCGCGTCGGCGGGTCAGCCGCTCCCGACGCTCGTCGCGCTGGGGGTCGGAAATGGGGTCCATCGGTTCAGCGCACCCGCTTGGCAGGAAACTCCTCGTCGATGTTGTCGCGGAAGAAGCTCCACGGCGACGAGGCGCCCGAGAAGCGCCGCCACACGTCGGCGGAGATGCCCGAATACTCGAACGTGCCGCTGGTGAGCTCCACCCGGAGCACGCGATTGCGCTCGTCGTAGCCGGCGGCGCGCAAGTTCCCGCCCGAAAGTCGTTTCATCTCCATGCGTGCACGATGGAATTCATTCGCGTAGGACCGAATTGATTCGGTCACCCGTTCGGGTTGGGCAGGGACCTTCCGCCGCGATGGATCGCCGTCAACCGGTGGTCGTGCGCTTCTTCGCCCGCTTCTGCTTGTGGCGCCGTTTCTTGCCGTAGCTGTGGTTGAAGATCTTGCCGCGGCGGCTGCGCACGTCACCCTTGCCCATGAACGCTCCGTGGAATCGGAATGCTACGATTATAGCGCCGCGTCTCGAGTCCCGAACCGCTTTCCGCCCCCTTCGCAGGAGCTCCCCCCTTGCGCATCGTCCGCTGGCTCGCCGCCGTGTCGCTGCTGGCGCTGGGGTTCGCGGCCTCGGCGGCCGATCCCGGCAAGGTGCTGCGCGTAGCGTTCTCGATCGCCGAGACGAGCTTCGACCCGATCCTCGGCTGGGACGCGGCGTCGGAATCCGTGATCGAGGAGATCTCGGAGACGATGCTCGAATACGAATACCTGGCGCGGCCGGTGAAGCTCGCTCCGCTGACGCTGGAGCGCATGCCGGAAGTCGCCGATCAGGGGGCGAGCTACACCTGCCACCTGCGCCATGGCGTCTTCTTTACGCCCGACCCGGCGTTCAAGGGCCAGCCGCGAGAGCTCACCGCCGCCGACTACGCGTATTCGCTCAAGCGCCTGCTCGACCCGGCGCTGCATTCGCCGTGGACCTGGCTGCTCGAAGGCAAGCTCGCGGGCAGCGAGGCCGTCGAGGCGGAAGCGAGGAAGCGCGGACGGCTCGACTACGACGCGCCGCTTCCCGGCTTGCAGGTCGTCGACAGGTACACGCTGCGCATCCGGCTGAAGCGTCCCGACTACACGTTCGTCTACGTGCTGGCGATGCCGGCGACGGCCGCGGTGGCGCGCGAGGCGGTCGAGGCGTACGGCAACGACTACGGCGCGCATCCGGTCGGCACCGGGCCGTATCGGCTCAAGGAGTACCAGCGCAGCAACCGCATCGTGCTGGAGGCGAATGCCGGGTATCGCAAGGTCTTTTTCGACGAACCCGTTCCGTCGGATCGCGACGACGCGGGAATCGCGCGTGCACTGCGCGGCCGGCAGCTTCCCGCGATCGGGCGCGTCGAGGTCACGGTGATCGAGGAAGGCCAGCCGCGCTGGCTCGCGTTTTTGAAGGGCGAAGTCGATTATCTGCAGCCCTTTCCGCTCGACTTCATCGAGGAGCTGCTCGTCGACGGCAAGCTCCGGCCCGAGCTCGCGGCGAAGGGCATCCGCCACTATCTGCTGCTGCGGCCGAACAGCTGGTGGGCCTATTTCAACCTGGAGGACCCGGTGATCGGCGGCTACACGCCGGAGAAGATCGCGCTGCGGCGCGCGATCGGCATGGCGTTCGACACCGCCGAATTCATCAAGGTGCTGTTCCACGGCCGGGCGGTTCCGGCTCTAGGGCCGATCCCGCCCGATATCGCGGGCTACGATCCGGGGCACAAGACCGACGCGCAGCTCTACGACCCCACGGCGGCCCGGGCGCTGCTCGACCGCTTCGGCTACAAGGACCGCGACGGCGACGGCTACCGCGAGCTTCCCGACGGCAAGCCGCTCACGATCGACCACTGGTCGACGCCGACCTCGCGCGATCGCCAGGTCGACGAGCTGTGGAAGAAGAACATGGACGCGATCGGCATCCGCATGGCGTTCAAGAAGGACAAGCTGCCGGAGCTCAGAAAGATGGCGCGCGCGGGCAAGATCCAGATGCGGCAGGACGGCTGGAACGCCGACTACCCCGACGCCGACAACTTCATGCAGCTCCTCTACGGGCCCAATATCGGCCAATCAAACGACTCGCGCTTCAACCTGCCGGAGTTCAACCGGCTCTACGAGGAGTCGCGCCGGCTTCCCGATTCACCGGAGCGCACCAAGCTTTTCGATCGCATGACCGACCTGGTCGTCGCCTACGCGCCGTGGAAGCTCACCCATCACCTGCTCGAGGATCACGTCGTGCAGCCCTGGGTCATCGGCTACAAGCCGCACCCGATCCGCGCCGACATCTTTAAGTACCTCGACATCGACATGGCGAAGCGGCCGCGGTGATACTGACTGACGGCGGCGAGCGCGGTGACGGAGGGCGCATCAGGCGGCGCAGTCGTCGCTGGCGGGTGGCTCGTACCCGGCCGCTTGTGTGTTTAGCGGCCGCCGCGAGCCGGGTACCCGCCCGACGACGAGATTGCGCCGCCAGCGCCAGACTCACCGCGTTCGCTGCCGCATTCGCGCGGCGCTCTCGGCCCCTTATCGAGTCGGTCGCTACTGCTTCGGCGGCGCGTAAGGCGCACACTGCGTCAGCGTGGTCTCCTTACCCGTCGCGGCATCGTTGAGAACCAGCTCAATACCCTTGCCGCGAAGCTCCAGGTCGCCGTTGGAGAAGCGCACGCCCGACGCGCTCGGGATCTGGTAGAGATCGATGCGATCGCCGGAGGGCATGAGCATGCGGGCCATGCCCATGTCGAAGCGGATCACCAGCCGCTCCCCGTCGAGCAGGCACACATAGGTGTTCTTGGCCGCTTCGGCCTCCTCCTTTTTGGTCTGATCGGCGCAGCCGGCGAGCGCCGCGGCGGCGAGGAGAAACAAGGCGAGGCGCATGCGGGCGTTCCTGAAGTTCGATTCGGGTCCGGAGAATAGCACCATCGACGGCCGAAACCGCGTCAGGGCGCTCGGATCTCGTCGCACAGCCGCCTCGGCTCGTTGCGGCCGCCGCTCTGCGGCCGCATCACGAAGGCGCAGCGATCGTACTTCTCGGCGGCGAGCGCCGCGTCGACGGCGCGCAGCGCCGCCTCGTCAAGCGTCGGCTCGCGGGCGAGCACCCTCCCGTAGCGCAGCGTCGGATCGCCAATCACCAGCCATTCGCCGCGCCGCCCGGCGGCGATCACGGTCTGGTTTCGTCCGAGCGGGTACCACCACAGGCCGAGCCCGTGCACGAACGTCACCTTGAGAACCGCCGGAACATCGGCATCGAGGATGCGACCGCGGCCTTCGCTCCGGAGCGTCGTTCCGTCCGGACGCAGGCATTGGTTGCGCACGATCAGCGCGCCGCCGTCCTCGAGCGCATAGTCCACCTGTACGTCACGGGCGCACTGGTTGCGAAAGGCGCCGGGCATGGCCGCGATCTCGTACCACTTGCCGAGGTAGCGCTGGGCGGTGAAGTCGGCGAGGGGCGTCAGCGCCGCGACGCTCGACGCGAAGGAGAGCATCGCGAGGCCCAATGCAGCCGACCAGCGTAGCGACCGGTCGACAGGAAGTCCTGGATCCATCGAGCCTCCCGATCGCACGTGCGTGCGATTTCAGGCGCCTAGCATACCGCGATCGCGGACCGCGGGAAATTCGCGCCGTCCGCGCCACAGCTCGCGCGCCGCTACTGCGGTCCCCGTTCGGACGAAGCTTCGCCAGCGTCGCTCCAGTCGACGAACAGCGCCTCCACCTCGCTCGGCTGGACCGATTGACGCAGCTGCTGGCGAAAGGCGCGATCGCCGAACAGGCTTGCGGCGCTCGCCATCAGCTTGAGGTGCTTGTCGGTCGCCTCGGCGGGCACGAGCAGCGCGAGGGCGCTCGACACCGGGCGTCCGTCGGGCGCATCGAACGGAACGGGTATCCGCGTGCGCACGAACGCTCCGACCGGCGTGCGCAATTGCTTCATCCGGGCATGCGGAATCGCCACGCCGTGGCCCAGCCCGGTCGAGCCCAGGCGCTCCCGCTCGGTGAGACTCGCTAGGATGTCCGCGCGCGATACTCCGTGGCGCGCCAGCAGGTCGGCCAGCCGCTCGAGCAACTCCGCCTTGCTCGACACGTCGACGTCGAGGCGGATGTCTTGCAGATGCAACAATTCGCCGATCGGATTCACGGGCCTGGCAAGGACTCGAGAGTTGCGCGGTGCGGATTGTAGGCCGTTTGCGCGCCCGTGGGATGCCTAATCCTCCTCGTCGTCTTCCTCGTCGTGCTGCGGCAGGTAGACGGTGTGAGTGTCCTGATCGTAATCGAGCATCTCGGCGAACCGGCCCCAGGCGACGAGCGTTTCGAACAGCCGGTCGGAGCGATCATAGGGAAGCAGGGCGGCGAGGCGCTCCAGGATCACGTCGGCGCCGATGCGCTTGTCCTCCGTGGCCTCGAGCACCTCGGTGACGATCTGGAACAGCCGAAGCCTCATGATCGCCTGCCTGAACAAGGTCTTGCGCGCCGGCAACGGAGCGGCCAGGAAGTACCAGCCGACCTGCGTCATGAGCACGTCGTCCTTGGGCGTATCGACCAGGCGGAGCATTTCGGCGGCCTTGACGATCGCTATGGTATCGCCGAACTCGCGGCCGATCCGCGCGCTCAGGTCGAACACGTTGATCGTTTCCTCGCTGTCCTCGAGCACCTCGAGCAGGCCGAGGATCTCGGACACAGCAGCCGCGGGAATGGATTCGACCCGCGCGGGCGCAGCGGTCGGAGCCGCTCCGCTGGGCGCTGGCGCGCCCGACGGCACTGCCACGGGCGCCGCGGGTTCGTCGGGTAACACCAACGCCGTGATGGCCGCGTGGATCTGATCGACCATGGCGGAGAATTCGGGGGAATGGGTATCGCGCGGATAGGGCAACGGATTGGCGATGACCTGCCGGACCCGGCCCGGGTGCGACGAGACGATGACGATGCGGCTGGCCATGAACGCGGCCTCGGCGATGTTGTGCGTCACGAAGAAGATGCTTTTGAGCCAGTCGTGCTCCGGGCTGCGCCAGAGCTCCACGACTTCGGAACGCAGGTTCTCCGCGGTCAGGACGTCGAGACCGCTGAACGCCTCGTCCATGCCCAGCACCTCGGGCCGGGCGACGATCGCGCGCGCGAATCCGACCCGCTGGCGCATCCCGCCCGACAGCTGCTTGGGATACGCGTTCTCGTACCCGGACAGGCCGATGAGCTGCAGGGCGCGCTCGATCTCGTCGCTCTCTTGCTGCTGGGCGAGACGGCGGTGAACGAGGCCGACCTGGACGTTTTCCTCGACGGTAAGCCAGGGGTAGAGCGCGAAGCTCTGGAAGACGATGGCCAGATTCGGATTGATGCCGTCGAGCGGCTGGTCGTGACTGAGCACGCTGCCGTGCGTGGGCTCTATAAGGCCCGCCATCAGGCGCAGTATCGTGGACTTACCGCAACCCGACTGGCCGAGTAGCGCAAGCACCTCTCCTTGGCGTACCTCGAGGTTCACGTCGTCGATGATCGTGACTTGCGGGCCGCCGTCGACGGTCGCGTACGACTTCGACACGTGACGCAACTCGATCAAGGGCGCCGCGCGGGCAGCAACCTGGCTTCTTCTAACGCTCTCGCGCGTCGCGTCGAGACTCGGCGGCGTTGACATACGGAATGCTCCTGATGATTGCGGCGTTAATCGAGCTTGAACTTGCGCTCCGCGACGTCGTAAAGCCGCCGCCAAAGCACGCGGTTGATCACCACGACGAACAGCGACATGACCACGATGCTCAGATAAATCGCGGGCTGGTCGCCCTTTTCGGTGACCTGAGCGATGTAGGCGCCGAGACCGTCGGCGACCAGCTTGTCGTGTCCCCAGCTCGCCACTTCCGCCACGATGCTCGCGTTCCAGGCACCGCCGCTCGCCGTCAGCGCGCCGGTGACCCAGAAGGGAAAGACGGCGGGGATGAACAGCGTGCGCCACAAGCGCCAGCGCCGCAGACTGAAGGCCGTTGCGGCTTCCCGCAGGTCGGAAGGGATCGCCATGGCCCCGGCGATGACGTTGAACAGGATGTACCACTGGGTCCCCAGCGCCATGAGCAGGACGCTGCCGAAGTTGATCGGAAGATGCGTCGCGATGAAGAAGCCCACGACGAAGGGGAACGTCATGTTGACCGGAAAGGAAGCGGCAATCTGCGCCAGCGGCTGGGCGACGCGGGCGACCCGTGGCCGCAGCCCGATCCACACACCGATGGGAGTCCAGACGAGCGTGGCGAGGACGACCATCGCCATGACGCGCAGCAGCGTCAGCACGCCGAGCCAGACGACATGCAGCATCTGCGACCGGTCGAGCCCCGTCTCGATCTCGCGCACAATGCCGAACGCACCCATGGCAAGCCACACCGCGCAAGCGATCACGGCGATCCACAGAACGAAGGGGACGGCTCTGCGCAGCAGCGCAGGCGAATGCTTCGCCACCGTCTGCGCAGCGTCGGCGGCGGCCGTTGAGAGGCGACTGGACGCCTGGAGGACCACGGAGCCGACGTGCTCGGAGAGCCACGCCAGCACCAAGGAGCGGCGCAACAGATCGAGCACCCACGAGCGGGGGACATCGGCCGCTTCCGTCTGCTCCAGCTTGAACTTCTCGGCCCAGGCGACGAGCGGTCGCCAGAACAGCTGATCGAGCAGCACGATAGTGACAATCATCGCGCAGATCGCGTAGATCGCGGCGCGGGTATCGCCGGCTTCCACGGCGGCAGTCATATACGATCCCAGCCCAGGCAGCTTGATGTTCTTGTTGAGCACGGAGATCGCTTCGCTCTGCGCGACGAAGAACCAGCCGCCGCCGAAGCTCATCATCGAATTCCATACGAGGCTTATCGCGGAGGAGGGCAGCTCGAGCGTAGCTATCCGCTGCCAGGCGTTGAGCCGGTAGACCCGGGCCGCGTCGCGCAGATCGGCGGGGATCGTGACCAGCGAGCGGTAGAAGCCGAAGGTCATGTTCCACGCCTGCGAGGTGAACACGGCGAAAATGCTCGCGCATTCGACGCCGAGCAGGCTCCCGGGGAAAAGCGCCAGGAAGCCCGTGACCGTCACCGACAGGAAGCCCAGCACCGGCACCGACTGCAGAATATCGAGCAGCGGCAGCATTACGGTACGGGCTCGAGGATACTTCGCTGCCGCGTAGCCGTAGCCGAAGGTGAACACGAGCGACGCCGCGAACGCGATGAACATCCGCAGCACGGTGCGGCCGGTGTAGTACGGAATCAGCGCGGGATCGAGGGAAAGGGGCGGCGGGTGCAACTCATCGAACTGCACTCGCATGTCGCCCGATAGCGCGAGGATCAGCCACAACAGCAGGAACACGCCGACGACGACGGCCGCGTCCACCCAGCCAAAGTGCCAGCCGCGCCGGACCTGTTGCCCGGTAGTGTGCGGGTAGGCGCGAGCGGGCATGAGGATCGAGGGCAGGCGCGTCGAGGGGCAGCCACCCGCGCGCTGCGGGTGCCCGCGCATTCTATGCGCGGGACAACGAGGACTGTCGAGTTCGTGCTCCCGTGCCGACCGTGGGTCGGCGGCACCGCTCCAGCGGTCCGATCAGGGCAGACGCGAGAGCATCGGGAGCGGCGCGCCGGGCAGGCGAGACGCTCCACCCGTCGCGCTGACGGTCAATCGGGGCAGGCGCGTGGATAGCTTGACGAGCACGAAGGTCACCAGTGCTTCGACGAGGAAGAACGCGATGACGGCGATCACCCAGAAGTTCGTGGACGAGAGTAGATCGGTCACGTTGCGAACGAGGGCGCCGGGGAACTCAGGCGGAGGACCGCGCGGAGCGCGGTTGCACGACGGCGCCATCCATGGCGCCCAGGTCCAGATCGATCCAGTCCTCGAACGCACAACGCACGGCTGCCTCGTCGCCGGCAGCCGCGAGCCGAGCGCGAAATAGGCGGTCGGAGAACATCCGCGCGATCAGTGCCAGAAGCTCGAGATGCTGCTCGTTGTCAGCGCTCTCCGGAACGAGGATGACGAAGAGCTGCGACACGAGGCCCCGATCGGGCGCGGCGAAGTTGATCGGCGCCCGCGTGCGCGCGTAGACGCTCACCGGCTCACGGATGCCCAGGATGCGCGCGTGCGGCAACGCAACCCCGTGCCCCAGCGCCGTGGATTGTGCCTGCTCTCGGCGCCAGAGCGCGCGAAAGATCGGCGGCGCGCTCAAGCCCGCCGCGCGCTCGATGAGCGTGCCGACGGTGCGCAAGGCTTCCCAGCGCGTGGAAGCATCGAGATCGAGCACGATATGCTCGGGACACGGGAGGCGGGTATGGGGCATCGCAATTCTCCAAAGGGTCTTCATCCAACCTGGGCACCGGTGAGCATGGCGTGCACCACCAGCGGATCGCTGGAGCCGCGCAGGCGCTCCCGCAAGCTCCTGTCGCGGAAAAGGTCCGCGACTTCGGCGAGAAGCTCGAGATGCTCGTCGGTCGCCTCCTCGGGAACGAGAAGGATGAGCATGTCGCCGACGGGCCGCCCGTCCGGCGCATCGAAGGGGATGGGCAACTCCGTGCGGACGTAGGCCGCGACGGGGCGAGCGAGCCCGGGAATCCGGGCATGGGGAATGGCGATCCCGTAACCGATACCGGTCGAACCGAGCTTCTCGCGCTCGGCGAGCCCCTCGTACACGTCCGCTTCGACGACACCCTGGCGCGAGGCCATGAAGCGGGCGATTTGCTGGAAGGCGCGGTTCTTCGTCGGTGTGTCGAGCCCGAGCAGGATGTCGGCCGGCCCGAGAATCGCAGCCAGCGCGTTGCGCGGCGCACCGCGACCGGTGACAGAATCGACCGGCGACGGATCACGCGCGGCGGTAGATGCAAGCATACGGAGCAGGTGGGAGTTGAAGTTGGGGAGCAGCGTACCGTCTGCCGCATAGACGTTGCATCAATTCCGGACGATGAGGCGTAAAGAAACTGTCAAGGCCGCTCGATGCCCGCAACATGAACGCAGCGGTGCGCTTTTCGTTACAGTTTCTTTACGCGCCGCGGCGCGGAATTGACGCGCTGTTTGCCTGCCTGACGCTAGACTGGCCGCAACTGAAGTGCGAAGGCAATGAATATGGATATCGATGCTTGGCACCATTGGCTGCTGTTGCGGCCGCTGCTCGTGTTTCTGCTCGCCGCACCGGTGATCGTGGCCGCGATCTACGTTGGCTGGCGCCAGGGGCGGAAGGAGGGACGGCGGCAGGCCACAAGAGCGATGCTCGGAGCGCAGGACGGCGACGGTCGTTCCGCGGCCGCTGCACGGCGGGTCTCAGCCGAGCGCCGTTCCAAAGCAGGCGCCGAAAGCGGCTCAACGGCTGCGAAGGCAGCTGAAGGAGCCGAGGGCCCGGTGGCAGACGGCGATACCTACTACACGACGCTGACCGTGCCGCGGGAGTGGGACGGCGGACCGCTGCGACCGAACCTGGCCCGCCAAGCGCGGCTGGGAAGCGGACGCTAAATTTCGCGTATCGGTGCGGTCGAGCGTTTCGCCGGTCGAGCGGGTGTCAGAGGCCGGCGTCCCGGGACGCTTTCTTTACGTCGTCTTTATGCGCTCGACAGCACACTTTACGAAGAATTGACCGCCGTCAAAGCATCATCGCGGGTTGACCGATAGGCTGCCCGATTGCGGAGCGGCCACCAAGGGGTATCCCAAATGGACATCTTGCTCGATCTCGGCTATGTCGCACTGACCGCGGCGCTGTTCGTCGCGACGGCGTGGCTCGTGAGCTTCTGCGCCAACCTGCTCGGGGACAAGGGAGGGCGGTCATGAACTGGGTCTACTGGCTCTCGGGGTTCGCCTCGCTCGGCATCTTCATCTACCTCCTCATCGCGATGTTCAAGCCGGAGGTCTTCGAATGAACGCTTCGGGTTGGCTGCAACTCGGCCTGTACACCGCCGTTCTGCTGCTGCTCGCGAAGCCGCTCGGCGCGTACATGGCCGCCGTCTACGAAGGCCGCTCCACGCTCGCGCAGCGCATCGGGGGGCCGCTCGAGCGGCTGATCTATCGCGGTGCCGGCATCGATCCCAACGAAGACATGCACTGGACGCGCTACGCGCTCGCAGTGCTCTGGTTCAACGTCCTCGGCTGGGTCGCCGTCTACGCACTGCAGCGGCTGCAGCCATGGCTGCCACTCAACCCGCAGGGCATGGGCGCCGTCTCGCCGGACTCTTCGTTCAA
>DATJBM010000052.1:0-36185 GCA_035515295.1 Casimicrobiaceae bacterium
GTCGAATTCCTGGGTCTGGCTCTGATTGAGATTGACCTCGTAGGTCGCCGCGGCGCTGAACGTGTCGGTGATCTTGCCCTCGCCCGTCAACAGCAGGTCGGAGCTGTTGGCGCTGCGCGGCGTCTCGGAAGCGAGCGTGACGCGCTGGCCGCTGAAGTAATAGCGCTGACCGACCGCGAAACGCATCCTCTCCTCCCCGTTCCCGGGATCGAGGAGCCGCGAGGTCGCGGCTAGCGTGAGCTGGTCGGCGTCGCCGATGCGGTCGCTGCCGAGATAGCGGTTCTCGGTGAAGAGCTGCGAGAAATTGAAGTCGTCGATCGCGGTATCGAACACCGGGATCTTGCTCTGGTCGCGGAACGGGATGTAGACGTAGTAGGCGCGCGGCTCCAGCGTCTGCACGAAATCGTGACCGAAGAAGCTGGCGTCGCGCTCGAACACCAGCCCTGAATCGAGGCTCGAGATCGGCACCGAGCGGTTCAGGTTCTTGTCCGGAGCGTTCGGGTCGTCCAGGTTGTAGGTCGTGAGGTGCAGCCCGGTCTTCGCGGACACGAACCAGGCGTTGCCCCGCCGCGTCCACGACAGCGTCGGATAGAGCACGGCCCGATCGGCGTTGATGAGCGCCGGCTGGCGGAAGCGGACGTATTCGGCGTTGGCGGCGAAGTCCAGCCCGGCCCACTCCACCGGGTTGAGCGTGGCGAGGATCTGCGGTTCGCGGAAGTACGGCGGCGTGATGGGACTGTTGGGGTCCTGCAGCGTCTGGAACGTCTGCATCTGGGCGAGGATGGCGAACGGGCCTTTGCTGTAGGCGACCCCGCCTACGCGCGGCAGATTGGTCTGGGAGGTGACCGTCAGTCGGTCGGAGAGATCGGCGAAGTACGTGTCGTCGGAGACCTTCTGCAGATTGACGAAGGCGCCGAGCCCCGGCACAGCGCTGATGTTCAGGTTGCTCTTCCAAAGCAACCCATAGCGGCCCGTGTCGGTGACGCGGTCGCGCAACCCCTCCGCGTCGACTTCGCCGGCAATGTCCGGGAACAGATAGCGGAACTGTCCGTTGAGCTGCAGTCCGCGCTTGGTCATGTAGCGCGGCGTGAGCGTCGCGTCGTAGTTCGGCGCCAGATTGAAGTAGTACGGGAGCGAGATTTCGAAGCCGCGGGCGGAGTTCGTGCCGAGCACCGGCGTGAGGAATCCGGATTTGCGCTCGTTCGAGAGCGGGAAGGTGAGATACGGCGAATACAGGATCGGCGCGCCCCTGAAGTAGATGGTCGTGTCGCGCGCCGTGCCAACGAGCCGTGAGCGGTCGAGATCGACGTCGACCGCGCGCAGGTACCAGTCGTCGTCGCCGGCCACGCAGGTCGTGTAGCTCGCGTCCTTGACCTGGTAGTGGTTCGGCCCGTTGAACAGGATCTCGCTGGCGCTGCCGCGCGAGGCGTTCTCGCCGACGTGGAATTCGGGCGAGGTGAAGAAGCCGACCTCGGTGTCGCGCTTGAACTTCGCTTCCGGGCCGGTGATCCAGTCGATGCCCTGACGAAGCGTGACGTTGCCCTTGGCCCATACCTCCTCGGTCGGAACGTCGTAGTGCAGCCAGTCCGCGAGCACCGTCTCGCGGCCGGTGCGAAGCTCCACGTTTCCGCTCGCTTCGATGGACTTCTGGCTCGTGCCCTCGAGCCGGTCGGCGCGCAGGAAGATCGCTTCCCGATCCGTCGGCAGGCGAAACGACTGCTGCGGCGGTCGCAGCGGCGGCGGCTGGAGCGTCGGCGAAGGCTTGAGCCGCGCGGGGGGCGTGACGGCTTCATCGCTCGCGTCCTGCGCCGCGACAGCGCGACAGACGAGCCCGAGCGCGGCCAGACCGATCACGCAGGAGGAACGCGACATCGCAGGGAGACTCTGGACGGAAGACGAGGCTGCTAAAATGCCGCCGCCTAGTGTACTCCACGATGCAGCGTCCGCCGGCAGAGAATCCGAACGCAGATGCGCGTCTGGCCGCGCTCACGCGCTGGCTCGATCGCGTCCTGCCGTCGCCGGCCGCGGCAATCGCGCCAGCGTCGGAGGACGCGAGTTTCCGCCGCTATTTCCGGGTGACGCTTCGCGGCGCGCCCGGAAGCACGGCCGAGACGCTGATCGCGATGGATGCCCCGCCGGGCCGCGAGGATTGCCGGCCGTATGTCGCCGTCGCCGAGCTCCTCGTCGCGGCCGGAGTCCACGCCCCCACCGTGTTGGCGAAGGATTACCCGCAGGGCTTCCTTCTGCTCTCGGACCTCGGCACGCGCACCTATCTCGACGCGCTCACTCCGGCGAACGCCCCGGAGCTCTACCGCGACGCCTGCGCCGCGCTGGTGCGCTGGCAGCGCGCGAGCCGCGAAGGCTTGCTGCCGCCTTACGACCGCGCGCTGCTCAGGCGCGAGCTGGATCTCTTTCCCGACTGGTACGTCGCCAGGCATCTCGGCGTCGAGCTGTCGGCCGCGCAGAAGATGACTCTCGAGGACGCGTTCGCGGTGATTCTGGAGAACAATCTCGCGCAACCGTGCGTGTTCGTGCACCGCGATTATCATTCGCGCAATCTCATGCTCGCGGAGCCGAACCCGGGCGTGCTGGACTTCCAGGACGCGGTCTTCGGGCCGATCACCTACGATCTCGTGTCGCTGCTGCGCGACGCCTACGTCGAGTGGGACGAGGAGCGGCAGATCGACTGGGCGGCGCGCTACTGGGAGTCCGCTCGGCGGGCGGGGCTGCCGGTTCGCGCCGACTTCGCCGAGCTCTGGCGCGATTTCGAGTGGATGGGCGTGCAGCGGCAGATCAAGGTGCTCGGCATCTTCGCGCGGCTCTGGCACCGCGACGGCAAGCAGGGCTATGTCGCCGACATGCCGCGGGTGATGCGCTACCTGCGCGCCGCATGCGCGCGCTATCGCGAGCTCGCGCCGCTCTTGAGGCTCCTCGACGCGCTCGAGGACAAGCGCCCGGTCGCCGGCTACACCTTCTGAAAACCGAGCGCGTGAAAGCGATGATTCTCGCGGCGGGCCGCGGCGAGCGGATGCGTCCGCTGTCGGACGCCGTGCCGAAGCCGCTGCTCGAAGTCGGCGGCAAGCCGCTCATCGTCTGGCAGATCGAGCGCTTGGTCGCAGGGGGATTCGCCGAGCTGGTCGTGAACGTCGCGCACCACGCGCCGATGATCGTCGAGCGTCTGGGCGACGGCTCCGCCTTCGGCTGCGCCATCCGCTATTCGTGTGAGCCCGAGCCGCTGGAAGTCGCCGGCGGCATCGCCACTGCGCGACCGCTGCTCGGCCCCGGCGTCGCGCTGGTCGTGAGCTCCGACCTGTACACCGAATACCCCTACGCAAGCTTGCGCGAGCGAGCGCGGTCGATGGCGGCGGTCGCCACACCGCCGCATGCGCACATGGTCATGGTGCCCAATCCGCCCTATCATGCCGCCGGGGACTTCGCCCTGGCCGATGGCAAGCTGGCCCTCGACGGCGCCGAGCGGAAAACCTACGGCAACGTCGGCCTGTATCGCACGGAGCTGTTCGCGGAACTGCCGCCGGGAAGGAAGCTCCCAATTCTGCCGCTGTATCGCGACTGGATCGGTCGCGGCTGGGTGAGCGGCGAGCTCTACGCCGGTCCGTGGGCCAACGTGGGCACGGGGCAGGAGCTCGCCCGGCTCGATCGCGAGCTCGGAGCCAATCGCCTCGCGCCATGAACGCCACGAAGCCTGCGCCGGACAATCCGCTGCTCGAGTTCGAGACGCTGCCGCGCTTCGGCGCAATCGAGCCCGCGCACGTCGGTCCGGCGGTCGACGTTCTGCTCGCCGACGCGCGCTCCACCGTGGAGCGCGTCGCCGCGGACGCGGGCGCGCCGACGTGGGAGAACTTCGTCGTGCCGCTCGCCGAAGCGCAGGACCGGCTCGATCGCGCCTGGGGACAAGTCAGTCACCTCAACGCGGTGGTCAATACCCCGGCGCTGCGCGAAGCCTACAACGCCAATCTGCCGAAGGTCACCGCTTTCCACACCGAGTTCGGTCAGGACGAGCGCCTGTTCGCGGGCTTCCGCGCGCTCGCGGCCGCGCAGGATTTCACGCGACTCGAGCCGGCGAGGCGGCGGCTGATCGAGAACGAGCTGCGCGACTTTCGCCTCGCGGGCGCGGAGCTCGACCCGGCGGCGAAGGCACGCTTCAAGGCGGTCGAGGAAGAGCTCGCCAGCCTCGCCGCGCGCTTCGAGGACAATGTGCTCGACGCGACCAACCATTACGCCACCTACGTCGACGACGAGGCGGAGCTCACGGGCGTGCCGTCCGACGTGGTGGCGGCCGCGCGCGAGGCCGCCGCCGAGGACGGCCGGTCCGGATGGAAGCTCACGTTGCGCATGCCGTGCTATCTGCCGGTCATGCAGTATGCGCACGATCGCGAGCTGCGCCGGCGCGTGCACTGCGCCTTCGTCACCCGCGCGAGCGAATTCGGCAAGCCGGAGTGGGACAACACCGACCTGATCGTGCGCATCCTGAAGCTGCGGCGCGAGGCGGCGAGCCTGTTGGGCTACCGCAACTTCGCCGAAGTCTCGCTCGTTCCCAAGATGGCCGAGAGTCCTGAGGCGGTCCTGGCTTTCCTCCGCGACTTGGCGGTGCGCGGAAGGCCCTACGCGGAACGCGACATGCGCGAGCTCTCCGCGTTCGCGCGCGCGGAGCTCGAGCTGGAGACGCTCGCCCCGTGGGACATCGGCTACGCCTCCGAGCGGCTGCGCGAGGCGCGCTACAGCTTCTCCGAGCAGGAGGTGAAGCGGTACTTTCCCGAGGACCGGGTGCTCGCCGGCATGTTCCGAGTGGTCGAGACGATCTTCGGCGTGCGCATCCGCGAATCGCATGCCGCGGCGTGGCATCCGGCCGTGCGCTTCTTCGACGTTCGCGATGCGAAGGACGCGATCGTCGGTCAGTTCTACCTCGACCTCTACGCCCGCGCCAACAAGCGCGGCGGGGCGTGGATGGACCATGCGATCAACCGCCGGCGCTACGGCTCGCGCGTCCAGCATCCGGTGGCGTATCTCACGTGCAACTTCTCGACGCCCGTCGCGCAGAATGGAAAGATGCGGCCCGCGCTCTTCACCCACGACGAGGTGCAGACGCTGTTCCACGAGTTCGGCCACGGGCTGCACCTGCTGCTCACCCGGGTCGAGGTTCCCGGCGTCTCGGGCCTGGAGGGTGTCGAATGGGATGCGGTGGAGCTTCCCAGCCAGTTCATGGAGAACTTCTGCTGGGAATGGGACGTGCTGCGGCACACGACCGCACACGTCGACACCGGCGAGCCGCTGCCGCGCGCGCTCTTCGAGCGCATGCTCGCGGCCAAGAACTTCCAGAGCGGCATGCAGCTCATGCGCCAGCTCGAGTTCGCATTGTTCGACATGCACCTGCACTACGACTTCGATCCCGATGGGACGCGCACGCCGCTCGAGCTCGCGGCGGCGATCCGGCGCGAGGTATCGGTGCTACCGCGAGCCGACTACGACCGCGGCCCGAACGCGTTTTCCCACATCTTCGCTTCCGGTTACGCGGCTGGATACTACAGCTACAAGTGGGCGGAGGTGCTATCGGCCGACGCCTACAGCCTGTTCGAGGAGCAGGGCGTGCTCTCGCCGCAGGCGGGTGCCCGGTTCCGCGACGAGGTGCTCTCGCGCGGCGGCAGCCGCCCCGCGCTCGAGTCCTTCGTCGCCTTCCGCGGTCGGCCGCCCCAAATCGACGCCCTGTTGAGGCATAATGGCATGTCAGCGTCATAACGACCTCGAGGGAGGTGTCATGGCCCGCATTGGCATCCGGCCCGCGGCCTCAGGCGTGGTTGCCCTGCTTCTGCTCGGCGCCGCCGCGCTCGCGACCGCGCAGACCCAGCAGGTCTATCGCTACGTCGATCCCGAAGGGCGCGTGGTCTATTCCGACAAGCCGCCGCCGGCGGACGCGCGCGACGCGCAGGCGAAGCGCATCGGCCGGAACACGATCGAGACGAGCTCGCTCTCCTACGCCGCCGTGCTCGCCGAGCAGCGCTATCCCGTGACCCTCTACACCTTCGGCTGCGGTCTCGTGTGCGACACCGCCGCGGCGCTGCTCAACAAGCGCGGCGTCCCGCACACGGTCGTCGACGTGGGGCAGAACGACGGCGCCGAGAAGCTCAAGCGGCTCACCGGCGGACTCGACGCGCCGGCACTGCAGGTGGGCGATCAATACACGACCGGCTACAACGAGAGCCGCTGGCAGAACATGCTCACCGACGCCGGCTATCCGCAGACGCCCCCGCCGCGGACCGCTCCGGTGGGCCGCGCTCCTTCCGCACCGGCCGCGCCGGCCACGGCCTCGGCTCAGACGCCCCCGCCCGAGGACAAGCCCGAGGACAAGAGCGGAGACTATCCGAAGTAGCCCAGAGCGCGGTCAGGTCGCGGAAGCTCCCTCCGCGTTGGGCACGTTTCTCGCCGCAGCGCGCGCCGGCCGCGCGAGAAGCGCTTCCCTGGCGCGCTGCTCGAGGCGGCGCGAAGCGACGATCGTGCGGTCGCGCGCGTACGCCTCGTGATTGGCATCCACCTGATCGAGGCGATAGACGTAGTTCACCATCATCCCAGCCGACTGACGCATGCCGGTCGGCGAGATGTCGGCCAGCCAGTTGAGCCGCGCCATCCGCGCGCCGTTGACCAGATGGAACCGCGCGACCGGATCGAGCGGCTCCTGCTCCTCCTTGACGCTGAGCAGATAGTGCGCCGCCAGCGGCAGCAGGCGCTGATGCAGCGTCTTCGACAGCGCCTCGTCTTCGAACCAGCGCGGCGCGTCCAGCGCCGCGGCGAGGCTCGCGATCTCGGCTTGCGCCGGATGTCCGTCCAGCGCCCGGGGCAGATTTGCCAGCCACGCCCGGAGCCCCGGAATCGGTGACAGCGTCGCGAAGATCTTGATCCTAGGCAGCTCGCGGCCGAGATCCTCCACCACCTGCTTGATGAGGAAGTTGCCGAACGACACGCCGCGCAGTCCCTGCTGACAGTTGGTGATCGAATAGAACATCGCGCAGTCGGCGCTTCCCGGATCGAGCACCGGCGAGTCGGGATCGAGCAGCGGCTGGACGCGCGCGCTCATGCCCCGCGTCAGCGCCACTTCGATGAAGATGAGCGGCTCGTCGGCCAGTGCGGGATGGAAGAACGCGTAACAGCGCCGATCGGCCTGCAGCCGCCGGCGCAGATCGCTCCACCCCTCGATCTGATGCACGGCCTCGTAGTGAATGAGTTTCTCCAGCACGAGCGCGGAGGTGCGCCAGTCGATGCGCCGCAGCTTCAGGAAGCCGCGATTGAACCAGGAACGCAGCAGATGCGTGAGGTCGACCTCGGTGCCCAGCCACTGCGGGTTGGCGCCCAGGTCCTGCAGCACCCGGCGGTGCATGTCCACCAGCAGCGCGGTGCCTCCGGGCGCCATGTTGAGGCGGCGAAAGAGCTCCTGGCGCGGCGGCTCGACTGCCTGCTGCAGGCGGATGAGATTGGCCTGTGAGGGGTCGTCCCGATACGCTTGCGCGCACCGCTCCACGGCGCGTGGATCGGGCGAGAACTCGCGGGCGAGGAGGTCGAAGAGCACGGAGACTGCGAAATCATCCAGCGCCCCGTAGGCGGCCAGCGCTTCACGCGCCAGCCTCGCGCCGGACACCTCTCCCCTCTCCGACATCAACGCATGGCACAGCTCGATCGCGCGCCGCGCAGCCCTGTCTGCGCCCCGTGACGGAGCCGCCCGGGGCGGCTCGGTCCTGGCGTTGAACAGCCGGTGGATGAACGACGGTGGCTTCACGACGTATATCCTAGCTGGGCTAGGCCGCAGTTGCGCGACCCCGAGGGGAGTGGGGGATTCCGTGGCGCCGGTTGGCTATTCCCGGAAGGGCTCTTACAATGCCCTCGCACACCCGATGCTTCCCAAGGGCCCGGACGAGGTCCACCCATTACCCGATCTTGGAGGAGACCAGCATGATTAGGTTCACCGGCTTGACACTCGTCATGAGTGCTCTGTTCGCCGCTTCGGCCATCGCCGCGCCGGTCGTCTTGCGGGCGTCGCACCAGTTCCCCGGCGGCAAGGGCGACGTGCGCGACGACATGGTGCAGATGATCGCGCGCGACGCGAAGGCGGCGGGCGTGGATCTGGAGATCCAGGTCTACCCCGGCGCGTCGCTGTTCAAGCCGAACGACCAGTGGAACGCCATGGTCAACGGCCAGCTCGACATCACGCTGTTTCCCCTCGATTACGCCAGCGGCAAGGTTCCCGCCTTCAGCGCGACGCTCATGCCCGGCCTGATCCGCAGCCAGGAGCGCGCGAAGCGCATCAACGATTCGCAGTTCATGAAGGACATCCGGGCAGAGATCGAGAAGCACGGCGTCATCGTGCTCTCCGACGCATGGTTCGCGGGCGGGATGGCCTCCAAGAACAACTGCATCGTGCATCCCAGGGACATGCAGGGGATGAAGTTCCGCGCCGCGGGCCCGACCTTCGCCGCCATGTGGGAAGCGGCCGGGGCGAGCATCGTGAGCCCGCCGTCGAACGAGATCTATAACGCGTTCCAGAGCGGCGTGGTGAGCGGCACCGACACCAGCCTCGGCACCTTCGCCTCGATGCGCCTGTACGAGGTCACCGACTGCCTCACCGCGCCGGGCGACAACGCGCTGTGGTTCATGTACGAGCCGGTACTGATGTCGAAGAAGAGCTTCGACAAGCTCGACAAGAAGCAGCAGGATGCCATCCTCAAGGCCGGCAAGGCGGCGCAGGCGTACTACGAGTCGAAGGCCGACGAGGTCAACAAGGAGGCGATCAAGGCCTTCGAGGATCACAAGGTCAAGGTGGTGACGCTCTCCGACGCCGACTATCAGGCGTGGCTCGACGTGGCCAAGAAGTCGAGTTACGCCACCTTCGCCAAGAACGTGCCCAACGGCCAGAAGCTGATCGACGAAGCGCTCGCGGTCAAATGACCCGCCGGGGGCGTGCCCGGCACGCCCGCCGCGTTCCCCGATCGCCGCCCGGCCGCTCGCCTGCGGTGGCGCGCCTGCCGCCCGATCGTCCCGAAGAAGGGGCGATCGACATCTATGTTGCCATCGTAGGCCGGCTCTCGCGCCTCGCCGGCGTCGTCGCGGCCGGCCTCATCGGGCTCGCCGTGCTCGTCGTCTGCGACATGGTGATCGAGCGCTATTTCCTGAACAGGACCACCATCTGGCAGATCGACGTCGTCACCTACTGCATCGTCGCCGCGACGTTCGTGGGCAGCGCCTACGTGCTCATGCTGCGCGGCCACGTGAACGTGGACGTTCTCCCGCTTCACCTGGGCCCGCGCGCGCGCTACTGGCTGGCGTTGGTCACGTCCGCCATCGCGCTTGGCTTCTGCGCCGTGATCTTCGTTCTGTGCACCGGCTATTGGTACCAGGCCTACACGGAATCGTGGTTGTCGAACACGGTGTGGCGCGCGCGCCTGTGGATACCCTATCTCTCCATGCCGGTGGGATTGGGACTGCTGGTTCTGCAATACGTCGGGGATCTGCTGTGCGTCGCGACCGGGCGCGCGGCCCCGTTCGGCATGCGAAGGGACGCCCATGCTGACGACGTCGCGCTGGCCCAGGCAAAGCAAGCCCTGGAGGAGGCGCCATAACTCCGACCGGTCAGGGCACGGTGGTGCTCGTCGTCACCCTGCTCATGCTTCTGTCCGGCATCCCGGTGGCGTTCGGGCTCGGCGCGATCTCGATCGTCTTCCTGCTGCTGTTCCAGGGCTTCGACGCCCTGCACGTCGTGGCGGAAACGTTCTGGTCCGGACTCGACGAGTTCACGCTCGTGGCCATTCCGATGTTCGTGATGATGGGCGCGGCGATCGGCTCCACGCCGGCCGGGAAGGACCTGTACGAGGCCCTCGACCGCTGGCTCTACCGCCTCCCCGGGGGACTCGTGATTTCCAACCTGGGTGCCTGCGCCATCTTCGCCGCCCTCACGGGCTCCTCGCCGGCCTGCTGCGCCGCGATCGGCAAGATGGGCATTCCCGAGATGCGCCGCCGTGGCTACCCGGACGACATCGCGACCGGGTCGATCTGCGCCGGCGGCACGCTGGGCATCCTGATCCCCCCGTCGATCACTTTCATCCTGTACGGCATCGCGACCGAAACCTCGATCGGTCGGCTGTTCCTGGCCGGCGTCATGCCGGGCCTGATGCTCACGGGCCTGTTCATCATTTGGACGCTGTTCATCATCTGGAAACGAGGCTTCCGCGCGCACGCGCCCGGGTTCCGCTACACCTGGGCGCAGAAGCTGGGATCCGTGCCGAAGATCGCGCCGTTCCTGGCGATCATCGCCGGGGTGATGTATGTGCTCTACGGCGGCATCGCGACCCCGTCGGAAGCCGCCGGCGTCGGCGCCGCGCTGTGCGTGGTGCTCGCGCTGATCATCTACCGGATGTGGAAGCCGCAGCAGTGGTGGACGATCCTGCGCGACACGATGCGCGATTCGGTGATGATCCTCATGATCATCGCCACAGCGGTGCTCTTCGGCTACGTGCTCACCTCGCTCTACCTCACCCAGACGCTCGCGCAGGCGATCGCCGACGCACACGTCAACCGCTGGGTGCTGATGGCCATGATCAATGTCTTCCTGCTCGTCTGCGGCTTCTTCATTCCGCCGGCGGCGATCATCCTGATGACGGCGCCCATTCTGTACCCGATCATCAGCGCCGCCGGCTTCGATCCGGTATGGTTCGGCGTGATACTGACCATCAACATGGAAGTCGGCCTCATCCATCCGCCGGTCGGCTTGAACATCTACATCGTCAACGCGATCGCGCCCGACGTGCCAGTGACGCGCGTCATGTGGGGGACGATTCCCTACGTGCTGTGCATGTTCCTTGCGATCGTCATCCTGTGCTTCTTTCCCGAGATCGCGACCTGGCTGCCGGACCGCCTGATGGGCGCGGGACATTGAGGCGGCGCCGCGGACGCGCGCCGACCGCGATGTCATCCCGGGGCAGGCCGGGACCGGGTTATCGAGGCGCAGGCGGCGATCGCAGGTGCGAATTCATTCGCACCCCACCCGGACCGCATAAATCCGGCCCTGTCCGTCCCGCTCCTCGCCCGCGCGACAACCGGTGAAGCTCGCCTCCTGGAACGTCAACTCGCTCGCCATCCGCCTGCCGCGGCTCGTCGACTGGCTCGCCGCGAACCAGCCCGACATCGTCGGCCTGCAGGAGACGAAGGTCGAGGACGCGCGCTTCCCGGCGCTGGAAATCGCCGCTGCAGGCTACCAGGCGATCTTCTGCGGCCAGCGCAGCTACAACGGCGTGGCGATCCTCTCGAAGCTCGCCGCGAAGGACACGTGCCCTGACATGCCCGAGTTCCCCGACGATCACAAGCGCGTGCTTGCCGCCACGATCGGCGGTGTGCGCTTCGTGTGCCTCTACGTGCCCAACGGCCAGTCGGTCGGCTCGGAGAAGTACCAGTACAAGCTGCGCTGGCTCGCCGCAGCCACGGCATACCTGCGCCACGAGCTCGAGCGCCACCCGCGGCTCGCGGTGGTGGGCGACTTCAACGTCGCACCCGAGGATCGCGACGTGCACGACCCGGACCTATGGCGCAACGCAATCATGTGCAGCGATGCGGAGCGCGCCGCGTTCCGGGACTGGCTCGCGCTGGGACTGAAGGACGCGTTCCGGCTCTTCGCTCAGCCGGAGAAGACATTCAGCTGGTGGGACTACCGCATGCTCGCGTTCCCCAAGAATCGCGGGCTGCGCATCGATCACATTTTGCTGTCACCGGCGCTGGTCCGATCTTGCGTGTCATGCCGCATCGATCGCGACGCGCGCAAGGGCGCGAAGCCGTCCGACCACGCGCCCGTGGTCGCCGAGCTCGCGTAGGTCCGAATTCACTGGGACGTACGAGCTCATCTCGGGCGAAATTCATTCGCCGATGCGAGTCCTGACGTAGGGCCGAATTCAGTTCGGCCATGCGAGCCGGCGCAAAGGGACGTGTGCTGGATCGCACCGGCGTGCGCCGTAGCGCGGTGCGAATGAATTCGCACCTACTCCTCGAGCTTGAGCTCCTGAATCTTGCGCGTGAGGGTATTGCGGCCCCAGCCCAGCCACTGCGCGGCCTCCATGCGCCGTCCCCCCGAGTGCTGCAGGGCGCGCAGGATCAGCGTCTTCTCGAACTCCTTCTGCAGCCGCTCGCCGATCGCGCGCTCACTGCGCGCGAACGCCTGCGCGATCTCGCGATCCAGCGCCTGCTGCCAATGGCCCTCCGGACCGCCGCTGTCCGCGCCACGGCTACGCAGCTCCGGCGGCAGGTCGCCGACATCGATGCGCGCGCCGGGTGCCATCACCGTGAGCCAGTGGCAGATGTTCTCGAGCTGCCGCACGTTGCCGGGGTACGGGAACGCCATCAGCACCCGCAGCGCAGCCTCCGAGAGCACTTTCGGCTCGACCGCGAGATCGCGCGCGCTCTTCTGCAGGAAGTGGCGAGCGAGCGCTCCGACATCCTCCAGCCTCTCGCGCAGCGGCGGCAACCGCAGCCGCACGACGTCGAGCCGGTGCAGCAGATCCTCGCGAAACAGACCCTGTCGCACGCGCTCATCGAGGTTCTGGTGCGTCGCGGCGATGATGCGCACGTTGGCCTTGAGCGGAGCATGGCCGCCCACGCGGTAGTACTCGCCGTCGGAGAGCACGCGCAGGAGGCGCACCTGCAGATCCGACGGCATGTCGCCGATCTCGTCCAGGAACAGCGTGCCTCCCTCCGCCTGCTCGAAGCGGCCGCGGCGCGCGGCCTGGGCGCCGGTGAAGGCGCCCCGCTCGTGGCCGAACAGCTCGCTCTCGAGAAGATCCTTGGGGATTGCCGCCGTGTTGATCGCGACGAACGGCCCGCTTGCGCGCGAACTGTGGCGGTGCAGCGCCCGCGCGACGAGCTCCTTGCCGGTCCCCGATTCGCCCGTGATGAGGACCGTCACGTTGGATTGCGACAGCCTGCCGATCGCGCGGAACACTTCGTGCATCGCCGGCGCCTGGCCCAGCATCTCGGAGCTCGCCTCCGGCATCGCCTCGGTGCCGCCCACGGGAATATCGGACCTGGCCCGGCGGATGAGCGCGATCGCATGATCGACGTCGAACGGTTTCGGCAGGTATTCGAACGCGCCGCCCTGGAACGCCGACACGGCGCTCTCGAGGTCGGAATACGCCGTCATGATGATCACCGGTATCTGGGGAAAGCGCTGCTTGATGCTGTTGAGCAGCGCGAGCCCCGACTCGCCCGGCATGCGGATATCGGACACCAGCACCTGCGGCTGGCTCTGCTGCAGAGCGGCGATCACTTCCTGGGCGGAAGCGAAGGTCCGGTAAGCGATGCCTTCGCGCGCCAGGGCCTTCTCGAGAACCCAGCGGATCGAGCGATCGTCGTCGACGATCCACACCGGCTTGGGCAGATCTGCGGAAACGGCTGGCGAGGACGCATAAGCTTGCATGGCCATCACTCTACGCGGCGGGGCGGCTGAATTCCAGCGGCAGAAGGATCGTGAATACCGTGCGGCCGGGCTGGCTTTCGCACTCGATCGTCCCGTTGTGCTGGGCGATGAAAGTCTGCGCGATCGTGAGCCCGAGACCGCTGCCGCCTTCGCGCCCGGACACCAGCGGATAGAACATCCTGTCGATCAGTGACTCGGGCACCCCGGGGCCGTTGTCCTCGATCGACACCGCCAGCGCGAGGCGATAGCGCCGCTTGGCGAGCGTCACGCCGCGAGCGACCCGCGTCGTGAGGCGGATCTCGCGTCGCTCGGTAACGGCTTGTAGGGCCTGCGCGGCGTTGCGCATGACGTTGAGCAACGCCTGGGTGAGCTGCTCGGGATCGGCTTCGAATTCCGGCAGGCTGATGTCGAAATCGGTGCGCATCGCGATTTCCGGGAATTCGGCCTGCACGACGCTGGCGATCCGGTCGAGCAGCTCGTGGATGTTCGTGCGCCGGTACGTCGGCAGCCGGTGCGGAGTGAGCAGCCGGTTGACCAGCGCCTGCAGGCGATCGGCCTCGCCGATGATGACCTGCGTATATTCGATGAGCGGCGGCCGCTCAAGCTCGCGCTCGAGGAGCTGCGCGGCGCCGCGGATGCCGCCGAGCGGGTTCTTGATCTCGTGCGCCAGGCTGCGGATCAGCTCCCGGTTCGCCTGCTGCTGCTCCAGCAAACGCTCCTCGCGCGCGATCTTGAGCTGCTGATCGATGTGGCGAAGCTCAAGCAGCAACGCGGCGGGCGAGGCTTCGACTGCGGACACCGTGCACGAAAGATGCAGCCGCGGCTTGCCGTTGACGCCGAGCTCGAGCTCCTGCTCGGTATACGAGGCGCCGCTGGAGAGCGCCTTGTCGATCGCCTGGAACAGCGGCTGAGCGTCGCCGAAGAGGCTCTTGAGCGACGCGCCCACCAGCTGTCGACGCGAGAGCTCGAACAGGTTCTCCGCGGCGGGATTGACGTAGCTTACGTCCAGCGTCTCGGTAAGCAGCAGCACCGCCGTGGCGAGCAGCTCCAGTCCCGGTAAGCGCGGTGGTTCGTCGTCGATATGCAAGGGGAGCGGATGCTGGGGCATGCGATGCCGCGTATTGCCGTACCGGAGCTGCGCCGCGATGGATAGCAAGTTCCGCGCCGATGATCGAGCGCCGCGGCCCGAGTCAGCGCTTCGCGGCGAGCTCCTTCATGAGCGCTTCGATGTTCTTCTCGTGCAGGCTCACCGCCTGGCGCAGCCGCACGACGCGCTCGGTGTATTTCTGCGGCGCGCTCCGCTCATCGGGCGTCGGCGGCGGCGCACCGTTCGCGTAGGCGGCGCGCGCTTCGTCGAGCAACTTCTGCTCGGTCGCGAGCTCGTCGGTGAGCACCTTGCGGCGAACGTCGTCGCGGCCCTTCTGCGTGGCCGCGTCGACCTTCGGAAACCCGGCCGGCGGCGGAGCGCTGTTGCGCGGCGCCGCGGCGGCTTCCGCCGGCGCCCCGGGAAGATTGAAATAGTGAACGCCGCCCTGGGTGGGACAGCGGTACAGGCCCGTCCCCTGCACCACGGTCGGCCTGCCCGTGCAGCCTTCTTCCCTCGCCTTCGCGGCGAGGGTCGCCGCCGCAGGCTCGCCGGTGACCAAGCACCACCCGCATGCAGCGGTGCACCACACCGTTGCGCCACGACGCCACTTCATGGCGGAAGTTTAGCAAACACGCCGCCATGAAAAGGGCGGATCGTCGCCGATCCGCCGTTTTTCAGCAGCCAAAATCGTCCGGCTACAAGCTGTAATACATCTCGAACTCGAGCGGATGCGTGGTCATGCGGAAGCGCGTGACTTCCTCCATCTTGAGAGCGATGTAGGCGTCGATGAGGTCGTTCGAGAACACGCCGCCGCGGGTGAGGAATTCGCGGTCGCGATCGAGATTGTCGAGCGCCTCGTCGAGCGCCGCGCACGGATGCGGCACCTTGGCCGCCTCCTCCGGCTCGAGGTCGTAGAGATTCTTGTCGAGCGGATCGCCCGGATGCATCTTGCTCTGGACGCCGTCGAGGCCGGCCATCAGCATCGCCGCAAAGGCGAGATAAGGATTTGCCGTCGGATCGGGGAAGCGCACCTCGACGCGGCGGCCCTTCGGATTGCTCGAATACGGAATGCGGCACGCGGCCGAGCGGTTGCGCGCGGAGTAGGCGAGATTGATCGGCGCCTCGAAGCCCGGAACCAGGCGCTTGTACGAGTTGGTCCCCGGATTGGTGATCGCGTTGAGAGCCTTGGCGTGCTTGATGACGCCGCCGATGTAGTACAGCGCGAACTCGGAGAGCCCCGCGTAGCCGTTGCCGGCGAAGAGGTTCTGCCCGCCCTTCCAAACCGACTGGTGGACGTGCATCCCTGATCCGTTGTCGCCGACGATGGGCTTGGGCATGAAGGTCGCGGTCTTGCCGTAGGAGTGCGCGACCATGTGCACGGTGTACTTGAGGATCTGCATCCAGTCCGCGCGCTTGACCAGCGTGTTGAACTTCGTGCCCATCTCGGCCTGTCCCGCCGCGGCGACCTCGTGATGGAACACCTCGACTTCGACGCCCTGCTCCTCGAGCGCGAGCGCGATCGCGTTGCGGATGTCCTGCTGGGAGTCGACCGGAGGCACCGGGAAGTAGCCGCCCTTCACCGCGGCACGATGCCCCATGTTGCCTTCCTCGTACTCCTCCCCGGACGACCACGGCGCTTCCTCGGATTTGATTCTGACCGAGCAGCCGGACATGTCCACGTTCCAGGTCACCGAGTCGAAGATGAAGAACTCCGGCTCGGGGCCGAAATAGGCGGTGTCGCCCAGACCCGTCGACTTGAGATACGCCTCCGCGCGCTTGGCGAGCGAGCGCGGATCGCGCCCGTAGCCCTTGCCGTCCATCGGCTCGATCACGTCGCAGGTGATGTTGAGCGTCGTCTCGTCGGTGAACGGATCGATCCGCGCGCTGTCGGCGTCCGGCATCAGCAGCATGTCGGAGGCCTCGATGCCCTTCCAGCCGGCGATCGAGGAGCCGTCGAAGGCATGGCCGTTGTCGAACTTGTCCTGCGTGAACACCTTCGCCGGCACCTGGACGTGCTGCTCCTTGCCGCGCGTGTCGGTGAACCGGAGGTCGACGAACTTGACCTCCTTGTCCTTGATCGTCTTCAGTACATCGGCCGGTGAAGCCATGCGTTTCTCCTGTGGGACGGGGCTGGTACGTTACGAAAAGACCGAGAAAACCCGGGAATGTCGGCGGAAATGCAGTCAGCAGAAACTATGCCATGCGGCCGTCAGCAGGCCCCCGGCGCGCCCCGGGCTCAGCGGCGGCCGCAGCTCGCCTCGCCGGCGACGCGACGCACCTCAGCGGTGCGCACGACAGACTCAGTGATGCATCATGGTGCAACATCGACCGTGCAGGTCGTTCGGCTAATCGTCGCTCTGTGCTAGAGTCGCAAGATGGGCCGGCCGGGACTCGAGCCGGAAAAGAGGTAGAGTTTCCCAACCGTCCTCATCGTAGTCAAGCCGGAACCGTCATGTCCGATCCCGTAGCGAACGTTCTGGCTGCAGCGCAAGAGCGCGCGGCGAGCCACAGCCTGGGCTATTTTGGTGCGGTCACCCCCGCCGAAGCGAGCACCCTGCTCGCCAACCTTCCCAACGCCCGCCTCATCGACGTGCGTACGCGGGCCGAATGGGATTTCGTGGGCCACGTGCCGGACAGTATCTTGATCGAATGGACGAGCTATCCCGCCGGCGAGCGCAATCCCGCTTTTCTGGGCGAATTGCGGGGGGTTACCGACGATCCCGACACGCCGCTGCTGTTCCTGTGTCGCAGCGGCCAGCGTTCCGACAGCGCGGCGCGCGCCGCCGCAGCGGCGGGATACAAGCGCGCGTTCAATGTGCTGGAGGGTTTCGAGGGCGCCCGGGACAACGAGGGCCATCGGAACTCGATCGGCGGCTGGCGTAAGGCCGGCCTGCCCTGGATCCAAGGTTAGGGGTAGAACAGGTAGACTTGGTAGCCGGCCTGGGTGGTTGCGCTGGCGTCGATGAAGAGCTTCACGTTGAGCTCCGAGTTGCCGGCGATGCCGCTCCCGAGATCCGCGGCGCCGCTGACGTACTCGCGCGGGGCGAAGGCGCGGCGCACGACCACGACGTCCTGTTGACTCTGCTTCTGTACGTCCGAGAGCGTCAGCTCGAGATACGGATAGGCGAGCGCGTAAGGCATCCGGTTGCGGATGGTCACGGCGAGGATCAGCAGCCCGCGGTGCGCGGGATCGGCCTGAAGGTCGGAGGCTTCGATCGACAGGCCGTTGACCTCCTGCAGGGCACGCAGCTCGCAACCCGCCGCCGCGCAGAGCGTGGCGAGCGCCGGCTTGGTCCGCGGCCAGTGCGCTGCGATAGCGTCGCGGAAGTGAAACAAGGCTTGCCCCGCGAGCAGCGCGACCAGCACCGGCACCGCGCCGCCGTACACCCAGGCGGGAAGGCGCCTGCGAACCTTCTTCTCCTGCCAGGAGAATCGCGCCGCGTAGGCGGCTTCGGCCGCGGCGAGATGGCGTGCCTCGTCGTCTTCCTGTTTGTCGGGCTCGTCGGAAGCTTCATCGCCTTGCCCACGGGTCGGGGCGGGCTCCAGCGCGTGGGCGTTGCGCAGCGTGACGGTCGGAGGACCCAGCGCCGCTTCGTCGAACGCCGGCTCCTGGCGGGCGGGGGGAGTTGGCGCCAGCGACAGCAATGCGGCCACGCCGTCGAACACCGTGTGGCAGTGGCCGCAACGAACCTGCCCTTCGCGCAACGCGAGCTGCTGCGGCGTCACCCGGAAAATGGTCTTGCACGCGGGACAGCGGGTGAACTTCTCTTCAGCCATCGGCTTGCCCGATCGGCTCGTCAGCGTGAGTCCGGCGTACGCCGGCCAGCGCGACCCACGCCTCGATCGACCCCCATGCGGCGATATTAAACCACCGCCCGTAGGCGGCCAGCACACCGGGCGCCTGTTGCTCGAGGATTCCCGCCAGGACCAGCGATCCTCCCGGCCGTACCCGGGCGCAGAGCAACGGCGCAAGCATCTCGAGTGGGCCGGCGAGGATGTTGGCCAGCACGACGTCGAAGGCGCCGGTGCCGAGCTCATCGGGACTCCTGAAGGTCGCGCTCACGCGGTTGATCCCGGCATTGGCGCGGCTGGTCGCGACGGCCTGCGGGTCGACGTCCACCCCGACCGCCGCGGTCGCGCCCAGCTTCGCCGCCGCGATGGCCAGGATGCCCGAGCCGCAGCCGTAATCGAGCACCGAGGCACCGGCTGGCAGACACCCGGCGAGCCAGCGCAGGCACAGCAGCGTGCTCGGGTGCGCACCGGTACCGAAGGCCAGTCCTGGATCGAGCGTCACGATGGTGGCCCCGGGATCGGGCGCGCGGCACCATGACGGGACGATCCAGAGGCGCTCGCTCACCCTCAGGGGCTGGAATTGAGCCTGGGTGGCGCGCACCCAATCGGTGTTCGGGACCGGAGTCGCCGCATACGGCGGCAGCGGCTCGCTCACGCTCGCTGCGGCGCTGCGGAGCATCGACTTCCACGGGGCCTCAGGGTCGAAGAGCGCGGTCAGTCGCACGACCGGCCACGGCGCGGTGGCGGGCTCTCCGTACGCCGGCGCCTCCTTCGTCGTGCCGGCGTACGCGTCTGCGGCATCCACCGCCACGGCGCCGGCAGCGAGCAAGGCGTCCGACCAGGGATCCGCAAGCTCGACGCCGGCGACGAAGCTCACGGCGAGATAGTCGGCCGGCTTCCGATCAGGCACCGGTCTTGCGCTTCGCCATCCGCTGCTCGAGATAGTGGATCGAAGTCCCGCCGCGCAGAAACGTATCGTCGAGGAGCAGCTCCTGGTGCAGCGGGATGTTCGTCTTGATGCCTTCGAGGACCATCTCGGAGAGCGCGATGCGCATGCGGGCGATGGCCTGCTCGCGGTTCTCGCCGTAGGCGATGACCTTGCCGACCAGCGAATCGTAGTGCGGCGGGACGAAGTAGTTCTGGTAGACGTGCGAGTCGACGCGGATGCCTGGTCCGCCCGGCGCGTGATACGACGTGATGCGGCCGGGCGAGGGGACGAAGGTCTCGGGGTCCTCGGCGTTGATGCGGCACTCGACAGCGTGGCCACGCCGGACGATGTCCCGCTGGCGGAAGGCGAGCTTCTGCCCGGCGGCGATGCGCAACTGTTGCTGGACCAGGTCGATGCCGGTGACGAGCTCGGTGACCGGGTGCTCGACCTGGATCCGCGTGTTCATCTCGATGAAGTAGAACTCGCTGTCCTGATAGAGGAACTCGAACGTTCCGGCGCCGCGATAGTCGATCTTGCGGCAGGCCTCGGCGGCCCGCTCGCCGATCCGCGCGAGCAGCCGCGCCGGGATGCCGATCGCTGGCGCTTCCTCGATGATCTTCTGGTGGCGGCGCTGCGTCGAGCAGTCGCGCTCGAAGAGATAGACGGCGTTCTTGTGCCCGTCGGCGAGGACCTGGATCTCGATGTGCCGCGGATTGTCGAGGTACTTCTCCATGTAGACGGTCGGATCGCCGAACGCGGCGCCGGCCTCGGCGCGGGTGAGGCTCACCGCAGGCAGCAGCGCCGCTTCGGTGTGCACGACCCGCATCCCGCGACCGCCCCCGCCCGCCGCAGCCTTGATGATCACGGGATACTTCAGCTCGCGCGCCATCTTGACGATCTCGCCCGTGTCCTCGGGCAGCGGCTTGTCGGAGCCGGGCACGCATTGCACGCCCGCCTTGGTCATCGCCGCCTTGGCGTTCACCTTGTCGCCCATGAGGCGGATCGTTTCGGGCCGCGGGCCGATGAAGATGAACCCGCTCTTTTCCACCTTTTCGGCGAAATCGGCGTTCTCCGAGAGGAATCCGTAGCCGGGATGGATCGCCTGCGCGTCGGTCACTTCGGCCGCGCTGATGATCGCGGGAATGTTGAGGTAACTGGCCGAGGACGGCGGCGGCCCGATGCAGACCGACTCGTCGGCAAGCCGCACGTACTTGGCGTCGGCATCGGCCTCGGAGTGAACGACCACCGTCCGGATGCCAAGCTCGCGGCAGGCGCGCTGCACGCGCAACGCGATCTCGCCGCGGTTGGCGATGAGCACCTTTTCGAAGAGCGACCCGGCGATCTTGGCGGCCACGCGTTCAGGCGTCGATCGGAAGCCGCGGGAGCGGCGCAAACCTTCGGATACGCATTCAGCCGATCACGACCAGCGGCTGACCATATTCGACGGGCTGCCCGTTCTCGACCAGGATCGCCTTGACGGTGCCCGCCTGGTCAGCCTCGATTTCGTTCATGAGCTTCATCGCCTCGATGATGCACAGGGGATCGCCGACCTGCACCGCGTCGCCCACCTCGACGAACGGTTTCGCCCCCGGGGACGCCGACCGGTAGAAGGTGCCCACCATCGGCGACTTGACCACGTGTCCCTCGGTGCCCACGGCCGGGGCCGGCGGCGCGCTCGCCGTCGCCCCGTTGGCGGGGGGAACGAGCGAGGTTACGCTGGGAGCAGAAACCGTGGCGCTGGCCGCCGCCTGGCCGGGTAGCGCCCGGGTGATGCGGACCCGCTCCTCGCCTTCCGAAATCTCCAGCTCGGCGATGCCCGAGCTCTCGACCAGCTCGATCAATGTCTTGAGCTTGCGCAGGTCCATGGAGCCTGCCCCCTCGCCTCGAGTACTGCATGGAGCGGTCGGTGGGGAGTTTCGTTGCTTCTCGCCACCTGTCGCAAGCGCGAAGTTTGCCGGAGTTAGGCGAAGATTGTCCAGCTTGGGGCTAGATGGCTTGGGTGCGTTTCGGTGGGCAGGCCTGCGAATCCGGAATTTCCGGCGCGTCGATCAGAGGAGCCGGCGAACGATGGTCCTCAGCTGGGCGGGTTTCATCGGCCCGAGCTGGGTATGCGCGACACGTCCATGGCGATCGAGCACGACCGTGAAGGGCAACCCGAGCAGCGCGTCACCGAGGGGTTTCGCCACGTCCATCGTCTCGTAGCCGGCGATCAAGGCCGGGTAGTTCAGGTCGAGCTCTCTGGCGAAGCTCACGACCTTTTCGCGCTGATCGATCGCAATACCGACGACCTGCAGTCCGTCGGGGCCGAGCTCCCGCTGGGCGCGCACGAATTCGGGCATTTCGTCCCGACACGGGCCGCACCAGGTGGCCCAGAAGTTAACGACCAGGACCTTGCCTTGCCACTGCTTGAGCGGCTGCTGCTCGCCCATCGTATCGGGCAGCGACAACGCCAGCAGCGCGGTCGCGTCGGGCATCTGACGATCCCGCAGGGCGAGCCCGACTCCGGCGCCGAGAGCCATCAACCCGACGAGAGCGAACAGGAGAGCGCGCCGCGATCGCTTCACTGTGTCTATAAGTAAGGGTTTACTCCTAAGCATGTCCTATTGAAACCAGGACTTTTTCGCTTGCTCTGCCTTGCCGGGAACGACGCTGGCTCCGGGAATCGGGACCGTCACGCGCTGGATCGTGGGTGGATAGCACAGGCCGATATCGGCGCATCCCTGCGATTCCGCAGCGATCACGACCTGTTCGCCGGGCTTGACGCTCGTAAGGGCGAGATTCACCACCACCGACCCGCGGTAGGTCTCGACGTGGCCGAAGAAGGGATCCTCCTTGACGATCCCCGCGGGCAGGGTCGGGACGGACAGTCCGGCCGACGCCGGCTCGGCGGCGAAGTGGATCTTGTCCCGGTACAGATAGTAGCCATCGACGATCTTGAACCGCGCTTCGACGGTTCGCGGATCGACCATACGAGCGCTGAACCGGAAGGCTCGATCCGGCGGGAGCGGCGTCTGCGCCAGGGCCGCCGTCGCACCGGACAGCGCGGCAACGAGGAGGAGCGCCGGAGCTGCGCTAGCGGGTCGCCGGTGTGGTTTCCGCATGGATCCAATCGATATAGCCGGGCAATCCATCGCTGATCGGGACAGCGACGATCTCGGGAAGTTCGTAAGGGTGGCGTCCGCGGATGGCCGCTTCCACGCGCGCATACAGCCCCGCGCGCGTCTTGATCGCCACCGGAATTTCGCTGGCCGTTTCGATTTGTCCGCGCCAGTGATACAGTGATTGCACGGCGCCGCCGATCTGGATGCAGGCGGCGAGACGCGCGGCGAGCAGCTCGCGCGCCAGCGCCTCCGCACCGGCACGTTCCGGAATCGTGGTCAGGACCAGGATGGCCGATCGCGGCTTCGGGTGCTTCGGCCGCGCCGGTGATCTGCCCGCTGCCCGCGCCAAGGAGTCTCCATGCGTTTCGTAGTACTGCTGATTGTACTGAGTTTCCCCATTCTCGACGTCCTGGTGACGCTGCGCTTCGCGCGCTGGACCGGCATTCCGGCCGCGGCATGGTTCCTGGCTTCGGCGCTCGCCGGGGTGGTGCTGCTGCGCAACGAACGCACGGCGTTCCGCGCCAAGACGCTCGCCGCGCTGCGCGGCGATCAGCCGCTGCTGCGCGGCTTGCTCGACAGCGGCCGCAAGGTGGTCGCAGCGCTGCTTTTCATTCTTCCCGGCATCGTTTCCGACGCGATGGCGTTGTTGCTGTTGCTCCTGCCGATCAACATCGGGCCGCCGCTGGCCACGCAATCGATCGGCATCGGCCGCAAGACGATCGACGGCGAATACCGGCGCACGGAATAACGGCAGGGGGCGCGCTTCCGCCCGAGCGCCTCTCTACGGGCCGAACAGCGTCGGCTGCGTCTTGCCGGCGCGCCAATAGGCCCACACCATGAGCGCGATGCCGGCGGCGATCATCGGCAGCGAAAGCCATTGCCCCATCGACAGGCCGAGCGCGAGGACGCCGAGGAACGCGTCGGGCTCGCGGAAGAATTCGACGAAGAAGCGGGCGGCCCCGTAGCCGATGAGAAACAGGCCGGATACGGCGCCGACCGGGCGCCGGCGGTGGGCGTAGACCCAGAGGATCGCGAAAAGCACCAGCCCTTCGAGACCCAGCTCGTAGAGCTGCGACGGGTGCCGCGGCAGCGTGTCGACCTGCGGGAACACCATCGCCCACGGCACGTTGGTCGGCCGGCCCCACAGCTCGCCGTTGATGAAGTTCCCGAGCCGCCCCGCCGCCAGGCCGAGCGGAACGAGCGGTGCGACGAAGTCAGTGACGTCGAGCCAGCGCTTGTGTCGTCGCTGCGCGAAGAGCGCGAGCGCGAGCAATACGCCGATGAGTCCGCCGTGAAAGCTCATGCCGCCCTGCCACAGCGCCAAGGTCTCCAGCGGATGCAGAGCGTAATAGCCCGGCTTGTAGAACAGCACGTAACCGAGCCGGCCGCCGAGGATGACACCGAACACGCCGAAGAACAGCATGTCGTCGACGTCGCGCGGGTGCCACCCGGTCAGAAGATTCTGCCGCGCGCGATACTTTCCCAGGACGACGAACAGCACGAAGCCGACGAGATACATCAGTCCGTACCATCGGACCGCAAGCGGTCCGATGTGGAAAGCGACGGGATCGAACTGCGGATGAACCAGCATCGAGGGCAGCGCGCTCTTACGACGTCGCGCTTTGCTAGAATCGAGCGATTATACGAGAGAGGTACGCCCCATGCCGAGCAACCGCCGCAGCCGCATCATCACGCAGGGCGTGGCCCGCTCGCCGAACCGCGCGATGCTGCGCGCGGTGGGCTTCGGCGACAACGACTTCGACAAGCCGATCATCGGCGTGGCCAACGGTCACAGCAACATGAATCCTTGCAACGCCGGCATCCAGCCTCTGGTCGATCGAGCGATGGCGGAGCTCAAGGCCGCAGGCGCGATGCCGCAGGTGTTCGGCTTCCCCACGGTCACCGACGGCATCGCGATGGGCACGGAAGGCATGAAGTACTCGCTCGTCTCGCGCGAGGTCATCGCAGACTCGATCGAGGTCGCCGTGGAGGGGCAGCGCATGGATGGCGTCGTCTGCGTCGGCGGCTGCGACAAGAACATGCCCGGGTCCGTCATGGCGATGGCGCGCATGAACGTGCCCGGCATCTTCGTCTACGCCGGCACCATCAAGCCCGGATTCTGGAAAGGCGAGAAGCTCACCATCGTCAGCCCGTTCGAGGCGGTCGGCGCATTCACCGCCGGCAAGATGGCCAAGGAGGACTTCGAGGGCATCGAGCGCAATGCGTGCCCGACGGTCGGCGCCTGCGGCGGCCAGTACACGGCTAACACGATGTCTTCCTCCTTCGAGGCGCTGGGGATGAGCCTGCTCGGCAGCTCGCAGATGGCCTCGCCGGATCCCGAGAAGGCCGACTCGGCGGCGGCCTCCGCGCGCGCGCTGGTCGACGCGGTGAAGAACGACTTGAAGCCGCGCGACATCATCACGCGCAAGGCGATCGAGAACGCGGTTTCGCTGGTGATGGCGACCGGCGGCTCGACCAATGCCGTACTGCACTACCTCGCGATCGCCGCCGCCGCCGAGGTCGAGTGGACCATCGACGATTTCGAGCGCGTGCGCAAGCGCGTGCCGGTGCTCTGCGAGCTCAAGCCCTCGGGGCGCTTCGTCGCCACCGATTTCCACGCCGCCGGCGGCGTGCCGCAGGTGCTGCGCATGCTGCTCGACCACGGCTTGCTGCACGGCGACTGCATGACCGTCACCGGGAAGACGCTCGCCGACGAGCTGGCGCGCGTCCGCGCGGAGCCTCGCGCCGATCAGGAGGTCATCCGTCCCTGGTCCAACCCGCTGTATCCGCATGGACACCTGGCGATTCTCAAGGGCAATCTGGCAACCGAGGGTTGCGTCGCCAAGGTCACGGGAATCAAGCAGCGATCGATCACGGGGCCGGCCCGCGTGTTCGACTCCGAGCCCGCCTGCCTGGAGGCGATCATGGCCAGGAAGATCGTGCCGGGCGACGTCGTCGTCATCCGCTACGAAGGACCCAAAGGCGGGCCGGGGATGCAGGAGATGCTGGCGCCAACCTCGGCGCTGGTCGGTCAGGGTTTGGGCGGGTCGGTCGGGCTGATCACCGACGGGCGTTTTTCCGGCGGCACGTGGGGTATAGTCGTCGGACACGTGGCGCCCGAGGCGTACGTCGGCGGCGCGATCGCGCTGGTTCAGGACGGCGACTCGATCACAATCGATGCCGACAGATTGCTGCTGCAACTCAACATCGATGGCGCCGAGCTTGCCCGGCGGCGGGCGCAATGGAAGTCGCCGGCGCCGCGCTACACCCGTGGCGTGATGGCCAAGTACATGAAGCTCGTGTCGACGGCGAGCCGGGGAGCGATCACCGACGGCGCCGCCTAGCCGAGCGCGTTCGGTTGAGATGACGCGGAACGGCAGGGTGTTCACTCGGATCAAAGCCGTGCCGACTCCCGCTTCGAGGCCGAATGCCATGGATCCGTCGTCGTCGCTCCCGCCGATCGCCGCCGCGCTCGCCTTCGCCGCCGCCCTGGCGGGCTGCGCCTCCGTCCCATCGGGCCCGCCGATCGAGGCGCCGCGATTGGCGGTCGGCGATCACTGGCAATACCGCGTCACCGACAACCTGCGCCGGGGCAGCGTCTCGCAGCTCGACGCCGAAGTCGTGGCCGTCTCCGGGCCGTCGGCGCGGGTCCGCTTTACGGCCGCCGACGCCTATGGCGGACGTTCCGAATGGGTGGATGAATTCGAGGGTGGCGCTTTGCGCACCGGCTCGGTGTGGCGCGAGGCGCCGCGAATACTGGAGACCCCGGTGCAGCTGCTGGCCTTCCCACTTGCGGATGGCAAGACCTGGCGTCAGACGGTTCCCACTTTCCGCCGCGATACAGAGAATCCGGACCAGATCCTTGTCTACGGCAAGGTCGACGGACGGCAGACCGCAAGCGTGCCCGCCGGAACGTTCGCTGCGGTCTACATCTACCGCGTGCTGCAGCTCGACGACGAGCAGTTCTGGCGTACGCGCACCACGCGCCGCGATGCCGTCTGGTATGCCCCGGAAGTGAAGGCGCCGGTGCGCGAAGCGCGCGAGGCGGAGTACACGGAGGTGGGTGGCCAGGACATGGCCGTCGTGCGGACCGAGTCGACGGTGGCCGAGCTCGTATCGTTCCGGCCAGGACGCTAAGCGCCGCGCCTCTCGGCGCGCGCCTGCGGCAAACCCAGCCGCTCCCAGATCGCCTTCGTCAGCGTCGCCTGATTGAGGGTGTAGAAGTGCAGTCCCGGTGCGCCGTGCGCCAGCAGGTCCGCGCACAGGGCGCTCACGACGTCGAGCCCGAAGGCGTGTATCGACGCGGCGTCGTCACCGAAGCTCTCGAGCTTGCGCCGGATCCAGCGGGGAATCTCCGCGCCGCAGGCATCCGAAAAGCGCGCCAGCTTGGAGAAGCTCAGGATCGGCATGATCCCCGGCACGATCGGCACGTCGATTCCGCCGGCGCGCGCCTGATCCACGAAGTGATAGTAACCGGCGGCATTGAAGAAGTACTGCGTGATCGCGGAGTCGGCCCCGGCGTCGATCTTGCGCTTGAAGTTGACCAGATCCTCGCCCGGAGTGCGCGACTGCGGGTGGTACTCCGGATACGCTGCGACCTCGATGTGAAACCGGTCGCCGGTGGCGCTGCGGATGAATGCGACCAGCTCGTTGGCGTGCCGGAATTCGCCCGCGTCCGCGGCCCCGGAAGGAAGGTCGCCGCGCAGCGCGACGAGGTGGCGGATGCCGTGCTGGCGGTAGGTTTCGAGCGTGGCGCGCACGTTCTCGCGCGTGGAGCCGATGCAGGAGATGTGCGGCGCGGCTTCGTGCCCCGCCGCCTCGATCTCGAGCACCGTGGCGAGCGTGCGGTCGCGAGTCGAGCCGCCCGCTCCGTAGGTGACCGAGAAGAACTTGGGGCCGAGCCGCCCGAGCTCTTCGCGCGTCACGCGAAGCTTCGCCGCGCCCTCCGGCGTCGCCGGCGGGAAGAACTCGAAGCTGAAGATCGGCTCGGGCTTCGCCATCTGCTTACGCTCGGTCGGCGCCTTGCAGCAGCAGCACCGAGAGCGCCCAGGAGATGATGCTGTAGAGAATCGCGCCGAAGAAAGCCGACCAGAATCCGGGGACGTGGAAGCCCTGGACGAACGAGCCCACCAGCCAGAATAGGAGGGCGTTGATCACGAAGATGAACAAGCCCAGCGTGAGCAGCGTCGCCGGAAGCGTGAGCAGCACCAGCAGGGGCCGGATGAACGTGTTGACGAGTCCCAGCAACAGCGCCGCGATCAGCGCGGCCCATATCGAGTCCACCGTGATCGACGACACGAGGTACGGCAGCGCCAGCAGCGCCGCGGTGTTGATGAGCCACAGGATCACGAGCCGCATGTCCGAGCTCGGGCGCCCCTACCGGCCGCCGCCGCAGAAGGGCTTGACCGCGGCGTACAGCGTCGCGCTCACGGGAGCGTCGAGGCCCGCCTCCTTCGCCATCCTGGCCACCGCGCCGGAGAGCCACGGCGCTTCGAGCCGGTTGCCGGCGAGGAGATCATTGAGCATCGAGGATCGCATCTGCGCCGGCAGTCCGTCGGCGAAGGCGAGCTGCTGTTCGACGAAACCTTCGCCGAGCGCCGCGCCCCGGGTGCGGCCCACGGCATGCGCTTCGCGCATCGCGGCTTCGAGCACCGCCCGCAGGTCCGGATCGTCGCGGATCGCGCCGATCGGCTGACGCGTCGCGGCGGTAGTGCCGGACATCGCGGACAGGAAGACGAACTTCTCCCACAGCACGCGCTCGATGTCGTCGGCGAGCTCGGCGTCGATGCCGGCGCCGGTGCAGGCTTCGAGGAACGCCCGGCCGGCATCCCGCTGCTCGGGAATCACCGCGCCGAAGCGCAGCCGCGCCATGGAGCCTGTCTGGATAATGACGCCGGGCTCGGCGATGGTCGCGGCGATGTACGCCGCGCCGCCCATCACGTGCCGGGCACCGACGATCCGGCCGATCCGCTCGACGCTCTCCACGCCGTTCTGGAACGGAATCACGACGCTTTTCGCGTCCAGCATGGGTCGGATCGCATCGGCCGCGCTTTCCGTATCCCAGAGCTTGACCGCGAAGAGCACGACCTCGCGGACGCCCAGCGCCGACGGGCCGTCGCTCACCGTCGGACGCTCGATCAGGATCTCGCCCGCAGAGCCGCGCACGCGCAGCCCGCGCTCGCGCATAGCCGCGAGATGGCGACCGCGCGCCACGAACGCGACGTCGTGCCCGGCGCGCGCGAGCAACGTGCCGAAGTAGCCACCGACTCCCCCCGCTCCCATTACCGCGATGCGCATCGCTCAAGACCTTTCGTAGGAACACATCCCCCGATCATTCCGGCGGATTGCCGCTCCAATCCGCCGCGAGGTAGCCGAGGCTCAGTACCGGTACGTATCCGGCTTGTAGGGACCGGAGACGTCCACGCCAAGGTAGCGCGCCTGCCGCTCGGTGAGCTCGGTCAGCATGGCGCCCAGCTTCTTCAATTGCAGGCGCGCGACCTTCTCGTCCAGATGCTTCGGCAGGACGTACACTCCGACGGGATATTTGCGGCCGCCGGACTTGGCGTCGCCCCAGAGCTCGATCTGCGCCATCACCTGATTGGTGAAGGAGCTCGACATGACGTAGCTCGGATGCCCGGTCGCGCAGCCCAGATTCACCAGCCGCCCTTCGGCAAGCAGGATGATGCGCTTGCCATCCGGAAAGATCACGTGATCGACCTGCGGCTTGATGTTTTCCCAGGCGTAGGCCTTGAGTGAGGCCACATCGATCTCGTTGTCGAAGTGCCCGATGTTGCACACGATGGCATTGTGCTTCATCCGGCGCATGTGCTCGTGGCTGATCACGCCGATATTGCCGCTCGCGGTGACGAAGATGTCGGCCTTGTCGCAGGCGTAGTCCATGGTCACGACCTTGTAGCCCTCCATCGCCGCCTGCAGGGCGCAGATTGGGTCGATTTCGGCCACCCAGACCTGCGCCGAGAGGGCGCGCAGCGCCTGCGTCGAGCCTTTGCCCACGTCGCCGTAGCCGTTCACGACCGCGATCTTGCCGGCGATCATGACGTCGGTCGCGCGCTTGATGCCGTCGACGAGCGACTCGCGGCAGCCGTAGAGGTTGTCGAACTTGGATTTGGTCACCGAGTCGTTCACGTTGATGGCCGGGAATCCGAGGCGGCCTTCGGCGTGCATCTGGTAGAGCCGCTTCACCCCGGTGGTGGTCTCCTCGGTGACGCCCTTGATTCCGCTCTTGCGGCGTGAATAGAACTGCGGGTCGGTCGCGAGCCGGCGCGCGATGGCGCCGAACAGCGCCCGCTCCTCGTCGCTCGCCGGATGCGAGATCACGGTGCGGTCGGCCTCAGCCCGCGCGCCCAGGTGCACGAGCAGCGTCGCGTCGCCGCCGTCGTCGAGGATCATGTTCGGGCCCGCTCCTTCCGGCCAGTCGAGGATGCGATGCGTGAACTCCCAGTATTCGTCGAGCGATTCGCCCTTGTAGGCGAAGACCGGTGTGCCCGAGGCGGCGATGGCGGCCGCCGCGTGGTCCTGGGTCGAATAGATGTTGCAGGAGGCCCAGCGTACCTCGGCGCCGAGCGCCTTGAGCGTCTCGATCAGCACCGCGGTCTGGATCGTCATGTGCAGCGATCCGGCGACCCGTGCGCCTCGTAGCGGCTGCTGCGGAGCGAATTCCTCGCGGATCGCCATGAGCCCCGGCATCTCGGTCTCGGCGATCGCCATCTCCTTGCGCCCCCAGGCCGCGAGGTTGAGGTCGGCGACGTGGAAATCGGCGAAGTTTCGGGTGTCGGTCACAGCGTTCATCGCATCACTCCTTGTCGGGGGACGTCAGGACCGCGATGACGGAATGCCTCGCCCGTCAGCCGCGCGGTCTCGAGTCCGCGGGTCAACGAGCGCCGTTGCAAAAGGGAAGTGCCCCGAGCCTGGCAGGACGGGCGGGAAGAGCGTTCCAACCGCCGCCCCGTTGCAACGCTCCTCGGGGAACAGGGATTATAGCGCAACGCGGTAAGCTAAGCTCTCGACCGATCGCCCACAGTCGACGCCGGGCCATTGCGCTGGGCGAGGAGCGCCGTGACGAGACTCGATTCGCGCTTGTAGAACCCCTCCGTGTGGAACGTCTCCTCGAGCGCGAAAAGCTCGTAGTCGAGGTGATGGCACAGCTCGTGGATCAGCGTCCGCAGGAACGTCTTGAAGGCGACGACCTGGCGGCGCTGCGCGGTGCGCATCCAGGCGGTGATGCGCGCGGGAGCCTGCCGCTCACCCGGCTCGTACAGGCCATGGAGCTCTCCGTCGCCCTCGACGGGCCGCCGGGCGAGGATGCGCACCCGCGCCGGCGGGACGCGGTAGCCCGCGTTGAGCGCGTCGACGAGTTCTTGGCACGAACGCTGCAAGGCGTCGTGGTCGTCGTCGCGCAGCGCCGATTGGATCCGCTGAACCGTGGCCCCGAGCTGCAGCCCGGGCGGCAGGCCGAGCATCACGATCGCGTCACTGCGCCGGTAGATCTTCTGGCGCGCGGCCGACAGCCGATCGTAATACGAGAAGCGCATAATTCTCGCGCCGCGCGTCGCCGCTCGCGAACCCGCTGCGCGCGGCGGCCGACGCGTCCGCGGGAGCGCCGTCAGCGTACGCCGGCGACTGGCTCGCTCAGGCGACGCTCTGCCCGGAGGTCTGCCGCGCGGAAGCTTCGGCCCGCCGCGAGTGCTCCGCTTCGCCTGCGAGGCCGGCCGCGGCGCGAAGCTCCTCCGCGCGGTCGGTGGCCTCCCAGCTGAACTCCGGCTCGTCGCGGCCGAAGTGGCCGTAGGCCGCGGTCTTGAGATAGATCGGCCGCAGCAGATCGAGCATCTGGATGATGCCCTTGGGTCGGAGGTCGAAATGGGCGTCGACGAGCTTGGCGATGTCTTCGTCCGGAACGCGCCCGGTGCCTTCGGTGTAGACCGTCACGTTGATGGGCTTCGCTACGCCGATCGCGTAGGAGAGTTGCACCTGGCACTGGCGCGCGATGCCCGCGGCGACGATGTTCTTCGCCACGTAGCGCGCGGCGTACGCCCCCGATCGATCCACCTTCGACGGATCCTTGCCCGAGAACGCGCCGCCGCCGTGCGGCGCGGCGCCGCCGTACGTGTCGACGATTATCTTGCGCCCCGTGAGGCCCGCATCGCCGTGCGGTCCGCCGATCTCGAAGCGCCCGGTCGGATTGACGAGGTAGCGCGTGTTCGCCAGCATCGCCTTGGGCAGCACCGGCTTGATGATCTCCTCGATCACGCCTTCCGCGAGCTCCGCCTGCTTGTGGTTCATGCTCGGGTGGTGCTGGGTCGATAGCACGACCGTATCGATGCTGTGCGGCCGGCCGCGCACGTAGCGCACGGTGATCTGCGACTTGGCGTCGGGCCGCAGCCAGGGCAGGCGGCCGTCGCGGCGCACCTCGCTCTGCCGCTGGACCAGCCGGTGCGCGTAATAGATCGGAAACGGCATCAGCACCGGCGTCTCGTCGCAGGCGTAGCCGAACATGAGACCCTGGTCGCCGGCGCCCTGGTTCATGTACTCCTCGGAAGTCCGGTCCACGCCGCGCGCGATGTCGGGCGATTGCCGGCCGTAGCACACCATGACCGCGCAGCCTTCCGCGTCAAAGCGCAGCTCGGGATCGGTGTACCCGATGCGATGGATCACGTCGCGCGCAATGCGCGCGAAGTCGTGCTTGTGATCGGTGGTGATCTCGCCCGTCATCACCACGAGGCCGGTGGAGACCAGCGTCTCGGCCGCAACCCGTCCGTGCGGGTCCTGGGCTAGAATCGCGTCGAGGACCGCGTCGGAAATCTGGTCGGCGACCTTGTCCGGATGGCCTTCCGAAACCGACTCCGAGGTAAAGAGAAAATCGCTCATTGGCGCTTCCTTGCCGTTTCTTGTGAGGGTACGCGCGTCGTGGCTCCCGGTCGGTTCCAGTGGCGCAAAGTCTTGCATTCTAGCAAACGCTCCCTTTGGCAGTCGCGCCGAGGCCTGCGCCGCCGAGCCGAACCCCATCGATGATCGTCGCCCCGACGCCGGAGAATCTCGATCGCGCGGCACGGCTGCTGCGTGCCGGGGAACTCGTGTCGTTTCCAACCGAGACGGTATATGGGCTGGGTGCGGACGCGCGCAACGTCGACGCCGTGCGCCGCATCTTCGCGGCCAAGGGGCGCCCGGCGGAGCATCCGCTGATCGTGCACATCGCGGCGGCTGGCGCACTCGAGCGCTGGGCACGCACGGTGCCGGCCCAAGCGTCCGCGCTCGCCCGCGCCTTCTGGCCGGGCGCGCTCACGCTGATCCTGCCGCGCGCCGCCGGAGTGCCCGACGCGGTCACCGGCGGCCAGGACAGCGTGGGTCTGCGCGTTCCCGGCCACCCGGTCGCCCTGGCGCTGCTCGAGCGCTTCGCTTCGCTCGGCGGTGACGGCATCGCGGCGCCGTCGGCGAACCGCTTCGGCGGCGTTAGCGCGACCGCCGCGCAGCACGTGGCGCAGGACTTCGGCGACGAAGTGGCGATGATTCTCGACGGCGGTACGTGCGCGCACGGCATCGAATCGACGATCGTCGCCTTCAGCGACGATGAGCCGGCGGTGCTCCGACTGGGCGCCATTCCCGTCGAGAAGATCGCGGCCGTGCTCGGTCGAGCGCCGAGGGTCGGCGGCGCGCAGTCGCCGCGCGTCCCCGGATCGCTCGCGGCGCACTACGCCCCGCGCACGCCGGCGCGCCTGCTCTCGTCGGGGGAACTGCGCACCGCGGTTTTGCGGGAACCCGGTGCCCACATCGCGGTGCTCGCGCACTCGATCGATCAGCCGCCTGAGTTCGAGGGTGTCTGGTTCGACGCTCCGGCGCACGATGCGGCGTACGCCCACGAGCTGTACGCGAACCTGCGCGCGCTCGATGCGCTCGCCGCCGACGAGATCTGGATCGAGGCGCCGCCCGACGGCCCGGAGTGGAGCGCCGTTCGCGATCGGCTGCGGCGCGCGACGCATCGGGGCTAGGGCCGAGAACGATGACTGCGCGAAGCCCGGTTGTCGTGCTGGCTCCGAATTCGTTCAAGGGCTCGCTCTCCGCGATGGACGCGGCCGCGGCGATGGCCGCGGGAATCCGCCGCGTGTGGCCGCAGGCGGAGGCACGGTTGCGGCCGATGGCCGACGGCGGCGACGGCACGCTCGATGCGGTCCTCAGTGTCGGCGGCGAACGGCGCGCCGCGCGCGTCGCCGGCGCCACGGGCGAACCGGTCGAGGCGCCGTACGGGCTGGTCGGATCCAATACCGCGATCATCGAAAGCGCGCAGGTCGTCGGCCTGACCGACGCGCGCGCCACCGCGCAACGCGTGGAAAGGCGCCACACGCGGGGGCTGGGCGAGCTCATCTCGCGGTTGCTCGATGCGGGCGTGCGCAAATTTCTGGTCGGCCTCGGCGGCAGCAGCACCAACGACGGCGGCGCGGGACTCCTTTCGGCGCTCGGCGTTGAGCTGCTCGACGCCGCGGGAAAGCCGATCGCTCCCACGCCCGCGGGTTTGGCGTCGATCGCCAGCGTGGACGCGCATTCGCTCGACGCCCGGGTGCCGCAAGCGCGCTTCACCGTCCTGTCCGACGTCGACAATCCGCTCTGCGGCGAGCGCGGCGCGACGGCGGTCTTCGGCCCGCAGAAGGGCGTGAAAGCCGAATCGGTCGCCGAGATCGACTCGAATCTCGCCCGTTTCGCCACGCTGGCGGAAGCCGCCGTCGGCCGCGGCGCGATGAACCGTCCAGGCGCGGGCGCGGCGGGCGGTCTGGGCTTCGCGCTGCTCCTGATCGGCGCCGAGATCCGCTCGGGCGCGGAGGTCGTGGCCGATCTGCTGGGCCTCGACGCCGCGCTCGCCGACGCCGACTGGCTCATCACCGGCGAAGGCCGCAGCGACCGGCAGACGCTGCTGGGCAAGGCACCGCTGGTCGCGGCGCGCCGGGCGCAGGCCCGCGGCGTCCCAGCGACCCTGCTCTCAGGCGCAATCGAGCGCAGCGACCTGCCCGAGCTTTCGCGCATTTTCGCCGGCTGCGAATCGATCGTCTTCGGACCGGCGACGATCGAGGCCTGCATCCATGAGGCCGCCGCGCTCATCGCCGATCGCGCGGAGCAGCTCGCGCGGCTGTTCGCCGCCGCGGGCGGCGGAAGAGCTAGGCCCTAGTCGGCCGCGATCGGCGCGCTTTCGGCGTAGCCGAGTGTCGGCGCCGGGAACCCTCCGGCGGTGACGCGCACCGCGCAGTACTTGAACTCCGGGATCTTGCCGAAAGGATCGAGCACCGGGTTGGTAAGCAGGTTCGCCGCGGCCTCGTAGTAGCAGAACGGGATGAACACCGCGCCCCGCGGCGTGCCGTCGTCGGCGCGCGCGGAGAGCGTGATGCTGCCGCGGCGCGAGGCGACGCTGATCGTACCGCCCGGCGCGACACCGAGCGCGGCAAGATCCGCCGAATGCAGCGACGCGACGGGCGCCGGCTCGATGGCGTCGAGCACCTCGGTGCGGCGCGTCATGCTGCCGGTGTGCCAATGCTCGAGCTGCCGTCCGGTGATGAGCACGAACGGGTACTGCTCATCGGGCCGTTCCGCCGCGGGGATGATGCTCGCCGGGACGAAGCGTCCCCTTCCGGTCGCGGTCGGAAACCGGTCGGTGAAGACCACGCGCTGTCCCGGATCGCCTGCCTTCTCGCACGGATAAGTCACCGCGGAATCGCGCTCCAGCCGCGCCCACGTGATGCCGGCGATCGACGGCATCGCCCGGCGCATCTCCTCGAAAACCTCGCGGGGGTGGCTGTAGCGCCAGTCGAGACCGATGCGCCTCGCCATCTCGACGACGATCCACAGGTCCTGGCGCGCGTCGCCCGGCGGCTCGAGCGCCTGGCGGCCGAGCTGCACCGAGCGATCGGTGTTGGTGAACGTCCCGGTCTTCTCCGGAAACGCCGACGCCGGAAGGATCACGTCGGCGAGATACCCCGTCTCGGTGAGGAAAATGTCCTGCACGACCAGCATCTCGAGCTCCGCGAGGGCTTCCCGCGCGTGGTGCACATCCGGATCGGACATCGCTGGGTTCTCGCCCATGATGTACATGCCGCGGATCTCACCCGCGTGCACCGCCCGCATGATCTCGACCACCGTCAACCCGGCCTTGGGATCGAGGCTCTTGCCCCACAGCGCTTCGAATGCACTCCTCGCCTCCGCAGTGTCGACGCGCTGGTAGTCCGGATACATCATCGGTATCAGCCCGACATCGCTCGCGCCCTGCACGTTGTTCTGGCCGCGCAACGGGTGGAGTCCCGTGCCCGGGCGGCCGACCTGACCCGTGACCAGCGCCAGCGCGATCAGACAGCGGGCGTTGTCGGTGCCGTGCACGTGCTGCGAGATGCCCATGCCCCAGAGAATCATCGAGCCGCGCGACGTGGCGTAGAGGCGCGCGACCTCCCGAATGGTCTCGGCGGGGATGCCGCAGACTGCGGCCATTGCCTCGGGATCATAGCCTTCGACGTTCTTGCGTATCTCGTCGAAGCCGCTGGTGCGGCCATTGACGAATTTCTCGTCGACCAGACCCTCCTCGATGATCGTGTGCAGCATGCCGTTCAGAAGCGCGACGTCGCTGTCGGGCTTGATCTGCAGGAAGTGCGTCGCGTGCCGAGCGAGCTCGGAGCGTCGCGGCTCGGCCAGGATCAGCTTCGTGCCGCGCTTGGCCGCGTTCTTGATCCAGGTCGCCGCGACCGGATGATTCACGACCGGATTGGCGCCGATCACGAGCACGACCTCGGCCTGCAGGACGTCCATCACCGGATTGGACACGGCGCCCGAGCC
>DATJBM010000053.1:0-16493 GCA_035515295.1 Casimicrobiaceae bacterium
CGACGAAGCGGTGACCTCCCTCACGGCCGCGCTCAATTTCAACGGCGAAGGGGCGCGGGTGAAGCTCCACGGGACGCTGTCCGCGACCGAGGTGCTGTACACGGGCAACAGCCAGAGCAACAGCTTCGCGCCCGGCGCGAGCGTCACCGCGAACGTCGAGGCCGTCGAGCACTTTTTCTTCGTCGACGCCACGGCGAACGTCACGCAGACCTACGCTTCGCCGTTCGGGCCGCAGCCGGCCAATATCACGACTCCGACGGTGAATCGCTATACCTCCGAGAGCTACAGCGTCAGCCCGTATATCAAGGGAGTTCTCGGCTCGAGCGTGACTTATCTCGTGCGCGACGACAGCGTCTGGACCACGGCGCAGAACTATGGCGACTCGTCCATAAAGCCCCCCGCGACTTACTCGAACAGCCTCGATGCCTCGCTCAGTTCCGCCACCGGCGGCCCCAACGGCTGGAGCGCGCAATACACCCGCCAGTATTACGACCCGGGGACCGGGCCGGGCGAGTACGTCCTGCAGCTCGCGCGGGGGATCGACAGCTATGCTCTCGATCCGCAGTTTCAAGTCTCCGCGCGCATCGGCTACGAGAAGGACGAGTTCCCGGCGGAAAGCGCGATCGGCGGCACCACGGAGGGGTCGTTCTACGGGGCCGGCGCGCACTGGCGGCCGACGGAGCGGACCGATCTCAACGGCTGGTGGGAGCACCACTACTACGGCTCGGCCTACTCCTGGGCGTTGACCCACCGCCTGCCGAATATCGCGTTGAGCGCGAACTTCACGCGCGGGCTCAACAGCTATCCGCAGCTGGCTCTGCTGATCCCGGCCGGCGTTCCGGTCGCGCAGTTCCTCGACGCCGCGTTCACGACCCGGATTCCCGACCCGGTGGAGCGGGCGGCCGCCGTCGCGCAGTTCCTGGCGCAGTCCGGCCTGCCGCCTACCCTGGTGAGCCCGCTCAATGTCTACGCGGCGACGGTGACCCTGCAGAGCACGGCCACCTTCTCGGCCGTCTGGGTCGGGCTCCGCAACTCGCTCGGGTTTGCCGTCTACCGGTTGGAGAGCGAGTCGGTCATCAACCAGAGCGCACTGCCCGAGGCCTTCGCGTTCGGCGCCAACAACATCCAGACGGGCGCCGGCGTCAGCTACAGCCATCGGGTGAGCGCCCTGACCAATTTCGTAGCCAACCTGAGCTACTCGACTACGAAGCCCAACGGCGGCGACCAGGCCGTTGCCAGCGTGAGCACGCACAACTACAACGCTTCGGCAGCCTTGACCACCAGCTTCAGCCCGAAGACGACCGGCTCGGTGGGCATCAGCTATTTCACGTTCGATACGGCCAACACCAGCGGTCGGCAGTCGACGCTGAGTCTGTACGCCACCGTCTCTCACACCTTCTAGGTCGCGAGCGTGTACGAGACATTCTTCGGCCTCAGCGGCAAGCCCTTCCAGCTCAATCCCGACCCGGCCTTCTTCTACGGCAGCCGGGGGCACAAGCGCGCCTTCGCCTATCTGCAGTACGGCGTGCATCAGAGCGAAGGCTTCATCATCATCACCGGCGAGGTCGGGGCCGGAAAGACGACGCTCGTGCGAAGCCTGCTCGAGCAGATCGATCCCAGCCGGCTGGTGGCCGCCCAGCTCGTCACCACCCAGCTCGACGCCGAGGACCTGCTGCGCTCGGTGGCCGTCGCCTTCGGGCTCCCCCTCCGGGGAACGGACAAGGCGCAGCAGCTGGCCGAGCTCGAAGCCTTCCTCACCTCGCTCGTTCCGCAAGGCAAGCGCGCGCTCCTCGTCGTCGACGAGGCGCAGAACCTCACCGGCCGGGCGATCGAGGAGCTGCGGATGCTCTCCAACTTCCAGCTCGGCACTCAGGGACTGTTGCAAAGCTTTCTGGTCGGCCAGCCCGAGCTGCGCGCGCTGATGCAGGGACCTGAGATGCAGCAGCTGCGGCAGCGCGTGATCGCCTCGTATCACCTCGGACCGATGGACCGCGCGGAGACGCAGGCCTACGTCGAGCATCGACTCCATCACGTGGGCTGGAGCAACGATCCGCGGTTCGAGCCCGGCGCGTTCGATACGATCTACTCGTTCTCCGCCGGTATTCCGCGGCGGATCAACACGCTCTGCAACCGGCTTCTGCTCGCCGCCGCGCTGGCCGAGGAGCACCTGGTCAGCGCCGCCAGCGTCGATGCGACCGCCGACGAGATGAAGCTCGAGCTCAGCGCGGGCGGCGATGCGGCGGTCGCGGCTGCGACGAAGGGTAACGGCCGCGCCCCTGTCGAGAGCGAAGCGCTGGTGGGGCTCGAAGAGCGCGTGGTGCGCCTCGAGCGCGCCATGACGGTGACGCTCGATCTCCTCCAGCAGCTCCGTCGGCCGCTCGCGGCCGCTCAGCCGCCCGATCCGGGCAAGGACTGATGGACACCCTCTCTGCCTCGGCCGGCCCCGTCCTGTGCGTGGTCGGAGCGCGCCCGAACTACATGAAGGTTGCGCCGCTTATCCGGGCGCTGAGAGCCGATCCGACGGCGCCGCGCGCCTCGCTGGTGCATACGGGACAGCATTACGACGACGCGATGAGCGACCGCCTGTTCGCCGGCCTGGAGCTGCCACCGCCGGACGTAAACCTCGGCGTAGGCTCGGCCAGCCATGCCCAGCAGACGGCCGAGATCATGCGGCGGTTCGAGCCGATCGTCGATTCGGCGGCCCCGAGTTGCGTGGTCGTGGTCGGCGACGTCAATTCCACGCTGGCGTGCAGCCTGGTCGCGGTCAAAAAGGGCGTGCCCGTCGCCCACGTCGAGGCTGGCCTGCGGAGCTTCGACCGCTCCATGCCCGAGGAGATCAATCGACTCCTCACCGACCAGATCTGCGAGGCTCTGTACATTACGGAGCGGTCTGCGGCTCGGAACCTCCGGCGAGAGGGCATTCCGGACGAACGCGTGCGCTTCGTGGGCAACGTGATGATCGACTCGCTCCGCGCGAGTCTGCCGCACGCCGTTGCTTCCGAAGAAGTCCTGGCCGGCAACGGCCTGGATGCGCTTCTCCTGGGGGAACCCCGCCGCTTCGGGCTGGTGACTTTGCACCGTCCATCGAACGTCGACGAGCGCGACAGCCTCGCCGAGGCGCTGGCTCTGCTGGGAGAAGTCGCGCGCGATCTGCCGCTCGTCTGGCCGCTGCACCCGCGCACGCGCGCCAATATCGAGCGCTTTCGCCTGGGCAGTGTTCTGGACTCCCGGCGGATGCTCCTGCTGCCACCGCAAGGCTATCTCGAAATGCTCGGCCTCATGAGGGAAGCCACTCTGGTCATCACCGATTCCGGCGGCATCCAGGAGGAGACGACCGCGCTCGGCGTGCCATGCCTGACGATGCGCGAAAACACCGAACGGCCGGTCACGATCGAGCAGGGCACCAATATTCTCGTGGGGAGGAACCGGACGCTCATCCACCGCTGCGTCGGCGAAATCCTCGCCGGAGGCGGCAAGCGCGGACGGATTCCGGAGCTCTGGGATGGGCACGCCTCCGAGCGCATCGTCGCCCATCTCGTGCCGTGGCTTGCCGGCCGCGTCGAATCGGTGTTCGTGTGAAGCGATGACCCCATCCGCGAAAGCCGGTGCGCTCGTCAACGCGCTCACGATCGATGTCGAAGACTATTTCCAGGTCTCCGCCTTCGCGCCGTACATCGCCCGCGCGACGTGGGAGGCACAGCCGTGCCGGATCGAGCGCAACATCGAGCGGATCCTGGAGCTCCTGGCGGAAAACGGCGCTCACGCCACTTTCTTCACGCTGGGCTGGATCGCCGAGCGCTATCCCGAGATGGTTCGCCGGATCGCGGCGGGCGGACACGAGGTGGCGAGCCACGGTTACGAGCACGAGCGCGCCGGCAGTCTCCAGGCCGATGGCTTCTTCGCCGACGTCGCTCTGGCCAAGGCCGTGCTCGAGGACGTCGCGGGCAGCGCCGTGCGCGGCTACCGGGCCCCGAGCTTTTCGATCGGCGAGCACAATCGCTGGGCGTACGATTGCCTCGCGAAGGCCGGATACCGGTACAGCTCCAGCGTCTATCCGATCCGGCACGATCACTATGGGTCGCCCGACGGCTCGCGCTTCGCGCACATGGCGCACCGCGACGTGCTCGAAGTCCCCATCGCCACGGCCCGACTGTTCCGCACCAACGTGCCCGCGGGCGGCGGCGGCTATTTCCGGCTCATGCCGTACGCCGTTTCGCGCTGGCTGCTCCGGCGCGTGAACGAGTTCGACGGCGAGCCGGCGATCTTCTACTGCCACCCCTGGGAGATCGATCCGGATCAGCCGCGTATCGACGGCATAGACGTCAAGACGCGGTTCCGGCACTACGTCAACTTGGAGCGCATGGCGAGCCGGCTGTCGCTGTTGCTCAAGGATTTCCGGTGGGACCGTCTGGATCGCGTGGTCCTGGGCGCCGCATGAATTCGATCGCGACCATGGAAAGCCTGCGTCCGGTCGCGACCGCGGCGATCCGGGTGCGCGCCTTCGCGCCCGCGGATCGGGAACGGTGGGACGGCTTCGTCGCAACGTGCTCCGACGCGACGTTCTTCCATCGCAGCGGCTGGAGAGAGATCCTCGAGTCGTGCTTCGGGCACCGGACGCACTACCTCCTCGCCGAGCGCGGCAACGAGGTCGTCGGCGTCCTTCCCCTCGCGGAGGTGAAGAGCCTGCTGTTCGGGCACGCCCTCGTGTCACTGCCCTTTTGCGCGTATGGCGGCGTCGCGGCGCTGGAGCCGGGAGCGGTGGCCGCGCTGCACGCCGCCGCCGCCGAGCTCGGGCGGAGGCTCGGGGTCGACCATCTCGAGTTGCGCGACCGCGAAGTGCGCGAGACGGACTGGCCGCGGCAGGATCTCTATGCGACCTTCCGCCGAGCCATTCTTCCGGACGTCGATGCCAATCTCGCGACCATCCCGCGCAAGCAGCGGGCGATGGTGCGCAAGGGGATCGCCGCCGGCCTCGCGAGCCGGATCGATCGCGGGATCGACGGATTCTTCACGCTTTACGCCGGCAACATGCACCGCCAGGGAACGCCGCCTCTGCCCAGGCGCTATTTCCAGGCGCTGCAGAGCGCTTTCGGCCGCGACTGCGAAGTCCTGACCGTCGTCTCGCCGGACGGAGAAGCGCTTTCGAGCGTGCTTTCGTTCTACTTCCGCGGCGAAGTGCTGCCCTATTACGCCGGCGATATCCCTGCGGCCCGGGACGTGGCCGCCAACGATTTCAAGTATTGGGAGCTCATGCGCCGCGCCTGCGAGCGCGGCTTGCAAGTCTTCGACTACGGCCGGAGCAAGCGCGGCACCGGCGCCTACGAGTTCAAGAAGCACTGGGGATTCGAGCCGGCGCCGCTCGCCTACGAGTATCGTCTCTATCGTCGGGTGGGCATCCCCGAGCACAATCCGCTGAACCCGAAATACCGGTTGCTGATCGCGCTCTGGCGCAAGCTTCCGATCGGTGTCGCCAACAGGCTCGGGCCCCATGTCGTGAAGGGCCTCGGCTGATCCGCCATGCCGTCAGACACGCTGCTTTTCCTCGCGCACCGGCTGCCCTATCCACCGAACAAGGGCGACAAGGTGCGCTCGTACCATCTGCTGCAGCATTTGGCCAGGCGCTACCGCGTCGTTCTCGGCGCATTCGTCGACGACCCGGCGGACTGGCCGCACGTGGACAAGGTGCGGGCGCTGTGCGCCGAGATCCATGTCGAGCGGATCGTGACGAGGTCGAGGCGCTGGCGCGCCGGGCTCGCCGTCCTGACCGGCGAGTCGCTCACGCTGCCCTATTTCCGCAGCGCGACGCTGATCGAGTGGGTGAGGGACATCGTGCGTCGCGAGCGCATCGAGCGCGCGGTCGCCTTTTCCTCGCCGATGGCGCAGTACGTACTCGATCTTCCGCGGTTGCGCACGGTGGTCGATTTCGTCGACCTGGACTCGGCCAAGTGGGCGGATTACGCGCGCCGACGTCCCTGGCCGCTGTCCGCGTTGTATCGGCTCGAAGCGCGGCGGCTCCTCGCCTTCGAAAAAGCCGTTGCTCGCCGCGTCGATGCCAGCGTGTTCGTCACGCGCGAGGAGGCGCAGCTGCTCGGCAGCGCCCTGCCCGAATGCGGCAACCGGATCCTCGCGATCGAAAACGGTGTGGACAGCGACTATTTTTCGCCCCGACACCCATTCGCCTCGCCTTTCCGGGCCGACGAAGAGCCCGTCGTGTTCACCGGGGCGATGGGCTACTGGCCCAACATCGACGCGGTAGCCTGGTTCGCCAGGGAAGTGCTGCCGCGGGTGCGCGAGCGAGATGCGCGGGTCCGGTTCCACATCGTGGGGATGAACCCTGACCGGACCGTGCGCGCGCTTGCGCGCGATCCCGCGATCAGCGTCACCGGGCGCGTGGACGATGTCCGCCCTTATCTCGCCCACGCGCGCGTGGTAGTGGCCCCGCTGCGCGTGGCGCGCGGCATCCAGAACAAGGTATTGGAGGCGATGGCGATGGGGCGACCGACGGTGGTCACTTCCGGCGCGGCCCGAGCGCTCAGCGCGCGCGCCGGGCTTCACCTGCAATTGGCCGACGAAGCGGAGGACTTCTCGGCCAAGGTGCTCTCCCTCATCGAGCCAGCCACGGGCGCGGCCTTCGGTCGCAGAGCCAGGGCCTGGGTCGAGAATGAGTGCGCCTGGGACTCCAAGCTGCGGGGCTTCGATGAATTGCTGGCAGGCCGGCCGACGGCGCAGTCCCCGTCGGTCGCGACTCGGCCGTTGCGGCCTACCCCCGCCACTGCCGACCCCCAATGAACGGCAAGAGCGAAACGATGGTTTCGATGCCGGCGGGAGTGACGGCTTTCGAGCGCAGCGATCCGAGCTGGCGAACCGCTTTGCCGCTGCTGGTGGCAGCCGTCGCTGCTGTGCTCGCGATCCATCGGACGACCGTCGAATCGATCGTGTCCATCTGGTGGCGTTCGGAGACCTTCCAGCACGGCTTCCTGGTGGTGCCGATTGTGCTCTGGCTGATCTGGCGCCAGCGGCGCAAGCTCTCGGCGATCGCGCCGTCGCCCGATGCTCTCGGCCTGATCGTCGTGGGGATCGCAGGAGCGGCCTGGCTCGCGGGCTATGCCGGCGAAGTCCTGATCGTGAAGCAGCTCGCGCTGGTCGCGACGCTGTGGGGCGTCGTGATCGCGACGCTCGGCCGGAGGCTCGCGCTCGCGATGAGCTTTCCCTTGGGCTTCCTGATCCTGGGCGTTCCGATGGGCGAAGCGCTCATTCCGCCGCTCATGACCTGGACCGCGGACTTCACCGTGACCGCGCTGCGGCTCACCGGAATCCCCGTGCTCAGGGACGGGACGTTCCTCTTCTCCATCCCTTCGGGCAACTGGTCGATCGTCGAGGGCTGCAGCGGCGTGCGCTATCTCATCGCCTCGTTCACGGTCGGAGTGCTCTTCGCCTATCTGAGCTACCGAAAGACGTGGAAACGGCTTCTATTCGTTGCGCTGTCGATCGCCGTGCCGATTCTCGCCAACGGGATGCGCGCGTACCTGATCGTCATGATCGCGCACTTGAGCGACAACAAGCTCGCGCACGGCGTCGACCACTTCATCTACGGCTGGGTGTTCTTCGGGATCGTGATGCTGCTCCTGTTCTGGATCGGCTCGTTCTGGCGCGACAGGGACGCGACGGGCGAGCAGATTCGCGCCTCGTCGGCGCAGGCTCGGGCGCCTTCGCGGGCGAGCCTCGTCGGGTATGGAGTGGCTGCGATCGCGATCGCGGCTGCCTGGCCCGTGTACGCCGCGTACCTCGATCGCGACGAGGCCGCCGGCGCTGCCCAGACGACGCTGACGCTCGTTCCGCCGGCCGGCGCCGGCGGCTGGGTCCTCGATCCGAAGCCGTTTACCGATTGGCGGCCGCATTACGATCCGGCTTCGGCCACCATCTTCCAGACCTATCGCAAGGGCGACCAGGTGGTTGCCCTGCACCTGGGGTATTACCATCATCAGAAGCCCGGCGCGCAGCTCATCACTTCCTGGAACATCATGGTGGTGCAGAAGCACCCGGTCTGGACCAATGTCGGCGACAGCCGATTGAAGGAAGCTTCGGGACCCGGGACCTTCGAGGTGCGGCAGTCGCAACTGCGCTCCACCCAGCAGCGGCTGCTGATCTGGGACTGGTTCCGCATCGGGGGGCAGGACCTCGTCGATCCCTACCTCGCCAAGGCGCTGCTCGCGTGGAGGAAGCTCGCGGGACGCGGCGACGACGGAACGGCGATCATCGTCGCGACGCCGTACAGCGACGCCAGTCTGCCGCCGACGGCCACCCTGACGGAATTCATGCGCGACATGCTTCCATCCATCGATGCGACCCTGTCGCACGCCGACGCGCAGTTCATGGCGGGCGGGCAATGAGCTTCGGTCGCCGACCATGAAGCCCGAACCCCAGCTCATCGTGCACGTGGTCTTCCGTTTCGGCGTCGGCGGCCTCGAGAACGGCATCGTCAACCTCGTGAACCACCTGCCGCGCGAGCGCTGGCGGCACGCGATCCTGTCGCTCACCGACATCGCCCGGGAGTTCACCGAGCGCGTGGTCCATCGCGACGTGACTTATCGTGCGCTCGACAAGCGGCCGGGCCATCTGTTGCGCGAGTACCCGCGGCTCCTGCGCGAATTCAGGGCGCTGCGCCCGGCCATCGTCCATACGCGCAATCTCGCGGCGCTCGAGGCGGTCGTCCCGGCGTGGGCCGCCGGCGTGCCCGTGCGCATTCACGGCGAGCACGGATGGGATATCGGGGATCCCGCCGGTCGGCGCCATCGCTACAGGCTCGTGCGCGAGCTCTATCGGCCGTTCGTGAGCCGATACATCGCGCTCTCTCGTCATCTCGCGGATTATCTCGAGCACCAGGTCGGGGTGCCGGATGCGATCCTGTCGCAGATCTACAACGGCGTCGACACCGAGCGTTTCTTTCCCGCCCACGGCCGGGCTCCCATTCCGGATTGTCCGTTCCAGGCGCCCGAGCACTGGCTGGTGGGCAGCGTGGGCCGCTTGGAAACCATCAAGGATCCATTGAACCTCGTGCGCGCGTTCGTCCGGGCACGGGCGATGCATCCCGTGGCGGCGCAACGCTTGCGTCTGGTGGTCGCGGGCGAGGGTGCCTTGCGTGCACAAGCGGAGTCCGTGCTGACCGAAGCCGGTGCGCGAGAGTTCGCCTGGTTCGCGGGCGAGCGCGACGACATTCCACAGTTCATGCGCGGCCTGGACTGCTTCGTGCTCCCGTCGCTCGCCGAGGGCGTGTCGAACACGATCCTCGAAGCCATGGCCACAGCCTTGCCGGTCGTCGCGACGCACGTCGGCGGCAATGCCGAGCTGATCGAATCGGGCATGACCGGCACGCTCGTGCCGCCGGCGAACCCGAACGCGCTCGCTGCCGCCATCCTCGCGTACTTCGACGATCGCGCCGCGGGGCACCGCCACGCCAAGGCGGCGCACCGGGTCGTGGCTGCCCGGTTCAGCCTGGCAGCCATGGTGGCCGCCTACGACCGCGTCTACGAGCGCACGCTCGCTGCCGCGGGCGTGGCTCTGCCGGCACCCAGGGCGGCCGACCCGCCGTCGCCGGAGACGCCGTTGCAACGGGCAACGCTTTCCTAAAGCGAGGATCCTCATGTGCGGCATCGTCGGCGTCTTCGATCTGTCGGGCAAGCGACCCATCGGGCAGGACCTGGTCGCGCGCATGAACCAGAGCCTCGCTCACCGCGGCCCCGACGCGGACGGCTTCCATTTCGAGCCCGGCCTGGGGCTCGGTCACCGCCGCCTGTCGATCATCGACCTCTCGACGGGCGATCAGCCGCTGTACAACGAGGACGGCAGCGTGGTCGTGATCTTCAACGGCGAGATCTACAACTATCGCGAACTCATACCCGAGCTGGCCGCTCACGGCCACGTCTTCAGGACCAGGAGCGACACCGAGGTGATCGTGCACGCGTGGGAGCAGTGGGGCGAGGACTGCGTCTCGCGCTTCCGCGGCATGTTCGCGTTCGCGATCTGGGACCGCAATCGCGAGACGCTGTTCCTCGCCCGCGACCGGCTCGGAGTCAAGCCCCTGTATTACGCGCGACTCGGCGACGGCACGCTCGCGTTCGGCTCCGAGCTCAAGGCGCTGATGCTGCATCCGGCGTTCAAGCGCGAGATCGAGCCGCGCGCCGTCGAGGACTATCTCGCCTACGGCTATGTTCCCGACCCGCACACGATCTTCACGGGCGCGCTGAAGCTGCCGCCGGGCTGCACGCTCGCCGTTCGCCGCGGTGCGACGCTTGCCGAGCCGCGGGAATACTGGGACATACCCTTCCGGCCGCGATCGACGCTCTCGCCGGAGAAAGCGCAGGAAGAGCTGACCGTCCGGCTGCGCGACGCGGTGCAGAGCCGGATGATCGCCGACGTGCCGCTGGGCGCCTTTCTGTCCGGCGGAGTGGATTCCAGCGCCGTCGTGGCGATGATGGCGGGATCGTCGAGCGAGCCGGTGAACACCTGCTCGATTTCGTTCGGCGATCCGCAGTTCAACGAGTCGGCCTACGCGCAGGCCGTCGCCGACCGCTATCACACGAACCACCGGGTCGAGCAGGTCGACCCCGACGATTTCAGCCTGCTCGACACGCTGTCCGACGTCTACGACGAACCTTTTGCCGACAGCTCGGCCATCCCTACGTACCGGCTGTGTCAACTCGCGCGCAGAAGCGTCACGGTGGCGCTGTCCGGCGACGGCGGGGACGAGAATTTCGCCGGGTACCGCCGCTACCGATGGCACGTGTACGAGGAGCGGATGCGCGCGATGCTGCCGCGCGCGGTGCGGGCTCCGGTGTTCGGACTGCTCGGCAACCTCTACCCGAAAGCCGACTGGGCGCCCAAGGTTCTGCGCGCGAAGTCGACGCTCGAAGCGCTGGCGCGCAGCTCACTCGGGGGCTATTTCCACAGCGTCTCCGTCATGGGCGATCCCCTGCGGAACCGGCTCGTCTCCGAATCGTTGCGGCGGAAGCTGCAGGGCTATCGCGCGGTCGAGGTCCTGCGCCGCCATGCGCGGCGGGCGCCCAGGGAGGAGCCGCTGTCGTTCGTGCAGTATCTCGACATGAAGACGTATCTCGTCGGCGACATCCTGACCAAGGTCGACCGGGCCAGCATGGCGCATTCGCTGGAGGTGCGCGAGCCTCTGCTCGATCATCGCCTCATGGAATGGCTTTCGACGCTGCCTCCGGCGCTCAAGCTGCGTGGCCGCGAAGGCAAGTACTGCTTCAAGAAGGCCCTCGAGCCTTATCTGCCGAACGAGATCCTCTACCGGCCCAAGATGGGCTTCTCGGTTCCGCTCGCGAGCTGGTTCCGAGGGCCGCTCCGGGAGCGCGTCGAGGCCGCCGTGCTCGGACCGGTGCTGGCCGACTCCGGCTATTTCAATCCGCGTTTCCTGCGCGAGATGGTCGACGAGCACCGGTCCGGTGCGCGCGACTACAGCGTTCCGCTCTGGTCGCTGCTGATGTTCGAGGCGTTCCTGCGCAAGGCGATGGGGGCGGGCGACACGGGGCAGGCGAAGGCGGCGTAACGTTCCGCGACGCGACGTTCCGGTACAGGAAACTACGGTGCGCATCCTGCACATCCTCGATCACTCGCTGCCGCTGCACAGCGGGTACGCGTTCCGCACGCTGTCGATCCTGCGGGAGCAGCGGCGCATCGGGTGGGAAACCTTCCACCTCACGGGCCCCAAGCAGGCCAGCGGCGACGCCCTCGAGGAAACCGTCGACGGCTGGCGATTTCTGCGCACGCCCTTCCCGCGCCGGAAGCTCGACGCGTTGCCCGGGCTCGCCGAGCTGGCGCTGATGAACGCGCTTGCCCGGCGGCTCGCAGCGGTCGTGGAGCAGGTGAAGCCGCAGCTCCTGCACGCGCACTCGCCGGTGCTGAACGCGATTCCCGCCTTGCGCGTGGGGCGGAAGCTGGGCATTCCGGTGCTCTACGAGGTGCGGGCCTTCTGGGAAGATGCCGCAGTCGACCACGGTCGCACGCGCGAAGGCGGGCTGCGCTATCGCCTCACGCGAACGCTCGAGACGTACGCGCTCAAGCATGCCGACGCGGTGGCGACGATCTGCGAAGGGCTGCGCTCGGACATCGTCTCGCGCGGTGTCGATCCGGCGAAGGTCACCGTCGTTCCGAACGCGGTGGACGTGGAGAAGTTCGTGCTCGGGCGCGAGCCGGACGGTTCGCTTCGACGCCGACTCGAGCTCGACGGCGCCGTCGTCCTGGGCTTCATCGGCTCGTTCTACGCCTACGAGGGCCTCGCGCTGCTGATCGAGGCGCTGCCTAGGATCCTCGCGGCCGAGCCGCGCGCGCGCGTGCTCTTCGTCGGCGGCGGCGCCGAGGAGGCGAACCTGAGGCGGATCGCCGAGCGGCTCGGCCTGGAATCGCAGGTCCGCTTCGCGGGACGCGTTCCCCACGACGAAGTGCAGCGCTACTACGATCTCATCGACGTGCTCGTCTACCCGCGCCTGCCGATGCGTCTCACCGAGCTGGTCACGCCGCTCAAGCCGCTGGAAGCCATGGCCCAGGGCCGACTGCTCGCGGCCTCGGACGTCGGCGGGCATCGCGAGCTGATCCGCGACCGCGAGACGGGCGTGCTGTTTCGCGCCGGCGATGTCGAGGCGCTGGCCGCCAAGGTGCTCGAGCTCCTGGGAGACAGGCGCCGCTGGTCGGAGATGCGCGCCAAGGCCCGCCGCTTCGTCGAAACGGAGCGCAACTGGACGTCGAGCGTGGGGCGTTATCGGCAACCCTATGGTCGCCTCACCGGCGAATCCGGCCCGGCGTATGGCGCAGCCTGACCCACGCATCGTGGTGCTGTCGACGCTGTTTCCGCACGCAGCGCAGCCGACGACCGGCCTGTTCATTCGGGAGCGGATGTTCAGGGTCGCGCGATCCATGCCTTTGACGGTCGTCGCTCCGGCGCCGTGGTTCCCGTTCCAGCATTTGCTGCGTCGGTGGCGGCCGCACTTCCGGCCTCGCGTCCCGCCGATGGAAACGCAGCAAGGCGTCGAGATTCGCCGGCCGCGATTCCTCTCGATTCCCGGTAGCTGCAAGTGGCTCGACGGATTCTCGATGGCGGTGTGCTGCCTGCCGTTGCTCGTGTCGCTCAAGCGCGACCTCCGCTGCAACATCATCGACGCGCACTTCGCGTATCCGGAAGGTTACGCAGCGGCGCTCCTCGGCCGCTGGCTGCGCTTGCCGGTTTGCATCACGCTTCGCGGCACGGAGGTGCCGCTCGCCCGCGATCCGCGGCGTCGCCGCCGAATGGTCGAGGCGCTGCAGCATGCGACGCGGATCTTCGCAGTGTCCGAGTCGCTCAAGCGTCACGTCGTCGCGATGGGGATCGATGCCGAGAAGATCGCAGTCGTTCCGAACGGAGTCGATACGGCGACCTTTCATCGAGTCGACCGGGAGGAGGCCCGCCGTAGCCTCGGACTCCGCGGCGACGCTCCGGTGCTCGTCTCGGTCGGGGCGCTCGTCGAGCGCAAGGGGTTCCATCGGGTCATGCAGTGCCTGCCCGACCTGCGGCGCCGCTTTCCCGGCTTGCGCTACCTGATCGCGGGCGGTCCGGGGCCCGAAGGCGACTGCAGCGCGGAGCTTCGGCGCACCGTACACGAGCTGGACCTTCAGCAGTGCGTCCAGTTTCTCGGCCCTGTATCGCCGGAAGCGCTCAAAGTACCGCTCTCGGCGTCCGATGTGTTCGTGCTGGCGACGCGCAACGAAGGCTGGGCCAACGTGTTTCTCGAGGCCATGGCCTGCGGATTGCCGATCGTCACGACCGATGTCGGCGGCAACGCCGAGGTCGTGGCCGATGAGCATCTGGGCCTCATCGTGCCGTTCGGCGATCAGGCGCGACTGACGCATGCGATCGCCGACGCCCTGACCCGTCGCTGGGACCGGGACGGCATCACGGCCTACGCCGAGGGACACAGCTGGGAGCGCCGGATCAGGATACTGACCGACGAATTCGCAGCGATCGCCGCGCGCCACGCCGCCGGAGAGCAGCCCGCGCGCGGCGCTTCGGCGACGCCGTTACCGCGGAGCTGACGCCTTGACCGCTTCCTGGTTCGCACGCCGGGTCGTCTATCCGCTGCAGGAACGCCTGCTGCAACGCCCGACGTTCGCCTACCTCAAGAGCCTCGAGAAGACGCAGTGGCTCGACCGCGCCGGGCTCGAAGCGCTGCAGGCGCGCAAGCTCGCGGCCCTGCTTCGCAGCGCAGCCGAGCACAGCCCGTGGCATGCGGAGCGCATTCGGGCGGCGGGCATCCGCCTCGCCGACGGCGCCCCCGTCACGCTGGAAGACCTGCGGCGCCTTCCCCGCATGACGCGCGAAGAGGCGCGAGAGAACGTCGATCGGCTCCGCTGGACCGGCGTGCCCGGCGGTGCGGCGCGCTACAACACCGGAGGCTCGAGCGGCGAGCCGCTGATCTTCTATTTCGGGCGCTGGCGTCAGGCGTCCGACGCGGCCGGACGCATGCGCGCCCGGCGCTGGTGGGGTGTCGAGGTTGGCGACCGCGAAGTGTACCTGTGGGGCGCGCCGGCGGAGCTCGACAAGACCGATCGGATCAGGACCGTGCGCGACCGGCTCTTGAACCAGCTCGTGCTCAATGCCTTCGCCATGTCCGCGTCGGCCATGGATCGGTATCTGGAGGCGATCCAGACGTACCGGCCGCGCTGCATCTACGGCTACGCCACCAGCGTGGCGCTCCTCGCGGCGCGGGCGATCGCGCGAGGACGACGGTTAATGCTTCCGGAGCTGCGCGTCGTGTGCGCCACCGGCGAGCCGCTCTACCCGCACCAGCGCCAGGTGATCGGCGAAGCCTTCGGCGTTCCGGTGGCCAACGAGTTCGGCAGCCGCGACATCGGCTTCACGGCGCACGAGACGCCCCGCGGCCAGATGCTGCTGATGAGCGAGAGCGTCGCGCTCGAAGTCCTCGACGTGGCCGGAAACCCCGTGCCTACGGGCACGTTGGGCGAGGCGGTGATCACCGGCCTTTGCTCGGACGCGCAGCCGTTCATCCGCTACCGCACCGGGGACATGGTGCGCATGAGCCCCGAATCCTGCCTCGAGGGCCGCGGCCTTCACGCGATCGCCGAAGTCGTCGGGCGCAGCACGGACTTCGTCGTGCGGACCGACGGAACCGTGATGCACGCGCTGGCGGTGATCTACGTGCTGCGCGACGTCGAAGGCATCGCGCAATTCCGGTTCGTCCAGCATGCGCTGGACGACATCGAGGTCATCGTGGTGCCCAACGGCCGCTGGAGCGAAGCGGCCCAGGCGAAAGCGACGGCCGGTCTGGTGCAGCGTCTCGGCGGCGGCGTTCGCATCCGGTTCCGCATCGTCGACGCCATGCCGGCCGAGGCGTCCGGCAAGTACCGCTACGTGGTGAGCCACGTGCCGCCGCACAGCTCGGTGGCGACGGAGCTCCACATGCTCGCGCCGAGGGGTGCTCCCGGCCGAGAGGCGATGACCGACCGATGAACGCGCTCAAGCTGCTCGCCGCGCCATTCCGGTATGCGCCATGGCGCCCGCGGCATGCGCGATTGATCGCGCTCGACCTGGTGGGCCGAACAGAGCCGGAGCGCACCAACGGCGATCATCTGCGCGCCGCCATCGACTGGCTCTGCCGTGCCCAGGACGCGCGCGAGGGTAAGGCGGACGCGGGCGGCGTATCGGCCGGGTGGAGCTTCGAGGATGGCTGGCTCCCCAGCTACCCGGAGACGAGCGGCTACATCGTCGAGACCTTCCTCGCGGCCGCGGAAGCGCTCGAGCGCCCCGAACTGGTCGATCGCGCGCGGCGAATCATCGATTGGGAACTCTCCATCCAAAGGCCGGACGGTGCCTTTCCCGGTCATTTCGGCGAGGCCGGGAGCCATCCCGTCGTGTTCAACACCGGGCAGATCATGCACGGGATGCTGGTCGGCTATCTGCAGCTGCGGCGGCGCGAATGCCTGGAAGCGGCGGTGAAGGCGGGACATTGGCTCGCTCGCGCGCAGGACTCCGACGGATGCTGGCGCCGGTTCGAGCACCACGACGCATGCCATACCTACAACACGCGCGCGACCTGGGCACTGCTCGCGACGGCGATCGTGGCGGGCGAACCCGCGCAGAAGACGGCGGCGATCCGCAATCTCGAGTGGGCGCTGACGCAACAGCGCGAGTCTGGCTGGTTCGCGAATAACGCTTTCCGGCCCGGGCAGCTGCCGTTCACGCACACGATCGCGTATGCGATCCGCGGCTTCCTGGAGGCCGGCGTGCTGCTCGCCAGCGAGAAGTATCTCGGCGCTGCGCTGAAGGCCGCGCGCGCGCTGGCGCGCGCCCAGCGCAAGGACGGCTGGCTCGCCGGGACCTACGACGCCGACTGGAATGCCGGAGCGAGCTATTGCTGCCTGACCGGCGTCGCGCAGATGAGCATCAACTGGATGCGTTGCGCGCAGGTGACGGGAAGCGCGGAGCTTTC
>DATJBM010000054.1:0-2738 GCA_035515295.1 Casimicrobiaceae bacterium
CAACCGGCAACCGAGCCGCCACGCCCACCGAGAATCGCGGTCTCATTGGCCCAGAGGTTCGTGCCAGATATCGCCGAACCTGGAGAGACGCAACCAAGCTGTTGCACCAACTCAGACCATGGACTAAGCAGCCCTTGTCAATACTGCACGACGGAGGTTCGCCATGGACAGCGCTCGCGCCGAGATCCTTGAAGGTCTGAACGTCTTCCGCGCGCTCGAAGCGTGGGGCGCGACGCTGTACGCCGCTTGGGCGGCGGACGAACCGGACGCGCGGCTGCGGGCCGGACATCTGATCATCGCCGAGCGCGAGGCCAACCACGCGCGCTTGCTCGCCGAACGCATCCGCGCGCTCGGCAGCGAGCCGGGTCCCGCCTGCGTCGACGCGATTCTGGTGGAGCAGCTCGCCGAGCTGAAGGACCTGAAGGGCTTCGTCGCCCAACTCGACGGGCTGAAGCGCGTGACCATGCGCGATGCCGCCCGCATGGCCGGTTGCCAGCAGGCGCTCGATCGCGGCCGCGAGGCAGCCAAGGAAAGCGACCACGAAACCTTCGCGTTCCTGGCGCAGCTCTACAGCGAAGAGCGAGTGAGCGGCGGCTGGTATCGCCACACCTACGGCGAATTGACCGGCCGGCACCCGCGCAGCGATGCCCTGCCGGTGCTGAGCGGCGATCAGGTAGTGCGGCGCGCCCAAAGCGCCGCCGGCCCTGCGGACGAGCCGGCTGCCTGCAACGCTGTCGCCTAGTCTCACTCACTCCCGGCATCATACAGCATCAACAATGAGCACGATCCAGCGTCTTCGATACGCCGGCGCAGTCGACGCCGACGGGCACATTCTCGAAGCGGCCGACCTGTGGGAGCATCACTTGGAGCCACGCTACCGCGACCGGGCGTTGCGCCTGCGGCGCGACCAGTACGGTCTCGAGTATCTCGAGATCAACGGCCGGCCGTCGAAAGTGGTTCGCGGCGGGATGCTCGGCATGCTCGGCGGAATGGGTAAGACCCTCGCCGATGTCGCGCCGTCGGCTGAGCACGGCTACGTCAGCGGCGCTTCGTTCGGTGCACTCGATGCGCGCGAGCGCGTCGAGCGCCTCGCGCAAGAAGGTTTGGACGCCGCGTTTCTCTACCCGACTCTGGGCGTGCTGTGGGAAGCCGAGTGTACCGATGCCGACATCGCGCAGGCGTATACGCGTGCATACAATCGCTGGATCATCGACTTCTGCGCCGGCAGCGACGGCAAGCTGATCCCGATTGCGCATCTCTCGCTCGGCGATCCCGCCGCCGCGGCAACAGAACTCGAGCGGGCGGTGCGCGCCGGCGCGCGCGGCGGATGGGTGGCCCCGTTCACCATGACCAAGCTGCCGCACGGACACCCCGATCACGATCGTCTGTTCGCGACCGCTCAGGACCTCGGTGTGCCGCTCGCCATTCATCCCACTTTCGAGCCGAAGTGGGCCGCCCCCGGACGATTCGAGAGCCTGCACGGTGCAAATTTCTTTCTCAACGTGACGGCGGCCGACGCGGTCCGCCATGCCTTCACGTCGCTGTTCCAGTTCGGCGTCTTCGATCGCTTCCCGCGCCTGAAGATCGTCGTATTGGAATCGGGCGCCGGCTGGATCGGCTACTGGCTCGATCGCATGGACGGCTACGCCGCGTCGTTGTTGGGCCGCGCCATTCCGCTCAAGGAAAAGCCGAGCGTCTATTTCCGCCGCCAGTGTTTCATCTCCTGCGACCCGGACGAGCGCACGGTGCCGTCGTTGATGGAGCTGTACGGCGAAGACCGGTTCTTCTGGGCCTCCGACTTCCCGCATCCCGACCACACCGGCGACTACATCGAGGAGCTAGGTGAGCTGGCCGGCAAATTGCCGGAGTCGAATCGACGCAAGCTGCTCGGCGACAACGTGCGACGCGCGTACCGAGTGCCGGCGTGATCCGTCGCGCGCGTGGCATCGCGGCGAAGATCACGACTCGCCACTTGCCGCGCCCGGTGAGACAAGCATTCGGCTATCCGAGGGCGCCAGACCGGTCGTGCACCTCAACCCATCGGTGCTCTGTCGCGGCCTGACGGATCGCGTCGAGGACAGTCATGACCGCGACGCCGTCGGCAAAGGTGGCCGGAGCCGGATCTGACGGGATCGGCCGGCGCAAGATGAGATCGCGGAATCGTTCGCACAGCCGGACGTACGGCGGGAAGTCGATGCCGGTGACGTGCATCAACTCGTAGGCGGTTGCGAAGCCGTCCATCGGCGGCGCCTCGGGGCGACCGAGCACCAGGTCGTCTGGCACCGGCAGGCAGCGCGCACCCGATCGATCCGCCACCCACACGTCGTCGCCTTCGATCCACAGCGTACCGCGGCTGCCCGCGAATTGTGTGCACGCCATGAATCGACCCCATACGCTCGCGGTGCTTTGCAACACGCCTTCGGCACCGCTGCGCAGGCGGAAATGAACCGTGTACGAGTCCTCAGCACTCCACGGTCGCTCGCCCAAGCACCGCAAGCTGGCGCTGACCCCCGCGAATTCGCCCAGCGTGCTGCGGACCTGATCGATGAGGTGCGAGCCGTGGGCACCGAGCCACCCGCCACCTTGTCTGCGATCGGACCACCAGCCAGGTACTTCAGCCGCAGGATCCGCCAGCATGGGGATGTGCAAGAGCAGCGTGGCGAGTCGCGGCTCGCCGATCATGCCGTCGGCAATGGCGCGAGCGGCGAGCGCTTGCGCCGTAGCGAAGCGGAACTCGG
>DATJBM010000055.1:0-9768 GCA_035515295.1 Casimicrobiaceae bacterium
GGAGACCTGGGTGGCGCCCGACATCAGGCGCGCGAAGTCGTAGGTAACCACCTTGTCGCCGATGGCCCGCTCGAGGCTCTTGACGATCAGCGCCGCGGCTTCCTTCCAGTCCATATGGGTGAGCATCATCTCGGCGGACAGGATTTCCGAGCCGGGGTTGACGTAGTCCTTCCCCGCGTATTTGGGCGCCGTGCCGTGGGTCGCCTCGAACATCGCCACCGAGTCCGACATGTTCGCCCCGGGGGCGATCCCGATGCCGCCGACCTCCGCCGCCAGCGCGTCGGAGACGTAGTCCCCGTTGAGGTTGAGCGTGGCGATGACACTGTACTCGTCGGGACGCAGCAGGATCTGCTGGAGGAACGCGTCCGCGATCATGTCCTTCACGGTGATGTCGCGGCCGCTCTGTGGGTTGCGGAACCGGCACCACGGTCCGCCGTCGATCGGCGTGGCGCCGAACTCCTTTTGCGCCAGCGCGTAGCCCCAGTCGCGGAACGCGCCTTCGGTGAACTTCATGATGTTGCCCTTGTGCACCAGCGTGACCGACGGCTTGTCGTTGGCGACGGCGTACTGGATCGCCTTGCGCACCAGCCGCTCGGTGCCTTCGCGCGACACCGGCTTGATGCCGATGCCCGAGGTGGCGGGAAAGCGGATCTTCTTCACGCCCATCTCGCGGGTGAGGAAGTCGACCACCTTGCGCGCCTGATCGCTCTCGGCGGGCCATTCGATGCCGGCGTAGATGTCCTCGGAGTTCTCCCGGAAGATCACCATGTCGACCTTCTCCGGTGCCTTGAGCGGGCTCGGCACGCCGGCGAAATAGCGCACCGGCCGCAGGCACACGTACAGGTCGAGCTGCTGCCGAAGCGCGACGTTCAAGCTGCGGATGCCGCCGCCGACGGGCGTCGTGAGCGGACCCTTGATCGAAACCACGTACTCCTTGAGCAGCGCCAGCGTCTCCTCCGGGAGCCACACGTCGGAGCCGTACACGCGGGTCGATTTCTCGCCGGCGTAGATCTCCATCCAGTGGATTCTGCGCTTGCCGCCGTAGGCCTTCGCGACCGCAGCGTCGACGACCTTGATCATCACCGGCGTGATATCCACCCCTGTGCCGTCGCCTTCGATGTAGGGAACGATCGGCTGGTCGGGAACGTTGAGGCTGAAGTCCCGGTTGACGGTGATCTTCTGGCCTCCGGGGGGCACGGTGACGTGCTGGTAGGCGGGCATGGCGACTCCTGTGGCGGCGCGCTTGGAGGAAAAGCTTTGGATTATCCGCGATTTTTTCACCCGTCGCCACGCGCCGGCTTGATCCAGGTCATGGCCTCCGGGCGTCGCTGCCGCGCGCCATGCTATGATCGGACGTTCTCTTCGCTTCTCGAGGCCGCCTCTTGCGGCGGCCGGCCGCTGGCGCCGTCGCCCGTCTCGACCGACGCTCGGCTCGTGCCAGGTTCGGCGCTCTAAAGCATGATGACCACGGGTCGCCCCGCGACTTCGAAAAGTTGATTCGTCGCTTCCTCGCGCGGCTGATTCCGGGCAGGCCGGTCACCTCGCCGCGTCTTTTCGGTCCCGACGCTCATGCGGTCCGCCGCAGCCAGATCTCGCGCGCGGCCCTGGACGTGACGCGCAAGCTTCAGCAGGCCGGCTTCAAGGCGTTCATCGTCGGCGGCGCGGTCCGCGACCTCCTCCTCGGCTTCCAGCCGAAGGACTTCGACATCGCCACCGACGCCACGCCCGAGCAGGTGAAGCCGCTGTTCCGGCGCGCGTTCATCATCGGCCGCCGGTTCCGTCTGGTGCACGTTCTGGCGGGCTCGGACACGATCGAGGTGTCGACCTTCCGCGGCCGCCAGGCGGGCGAGGACGCGAGCGATGAGCACGGGCGCCTGCTATCCGACAACGTCTTCGGCAGCCAGGCGCAGGACGCGGTGCGCCGGGACTTCACCATCAACGCGCTGTATTTCGATCCCGTCGCCGAGACGGTCTGGGACTACGTCGGCGGCGTGGCGGACGTCAAGGCGAAGAAGCTGCGGCTGATCGGCGACCCGGTGACGCGCTATCGCGAGGATCCGGTACGGATGCTGCGCGCCGTCCGGCTGGCGGCGAAGCTGGGCCTGCGTATCGAGAAGAAGACCGCCGCGCCCATTCCGACGCTCGCGCCGCTGATCCAGAACGTACCGCCCGCGCGGCTGTTCGACGAGATGGAGAAGCTGCTTCTGTCGGGGCACGCCGTCGAATCGCTCAGGAGCCTCAGGCAGCACGGCCTGCACGACGGGCTGCTGCCGCTGCTCGACGTGATCCTCGAGCAGCCGCTCGGCCAGCGCTTCATCGAACTTGCGCTCGCCAACACCGACGAGCGCGTCCGTTTGGGCAAGCCCGTCACGCCCGCATTTCTCTTCGCGACGCTCCTCTGGCACGAGGTGCTCGCCAGCTGGAATGCCGCCAAGGCGAAAGGCGAGCGCCCGATCCCCGCGCTCTTCGCCGCAATGGACCGCGTGCTCGAGCAACAGGCTGCGCGGCTCGCGATCCCGCGACGGTTCGAGGCGGTCATCAAGGAGACCTGGGCGCTGCAGCCGCGCTTCGAGCAGCGCTCCGGGCAGCGGCCGTTCCGGCTGCTCGAGCATCCCCGATTCCGCTCGGGCTACGATTTCCTGTGGCTGCGCGGCCACAGCGGCGAGATCCCGGTCGAGATCGCGGACTGGTGGGAGCGCTTCCAGCGCGCGGACACGGCCGAGCGCGAAGCGATGCTGCGTCCCGACGAAGGACCGAAGAAGAAGCGCCGCCGCTCGCGCAGTCGTGGGCGGCGACGTCCGGCCGAGTCGGGCAATTCCGGCTCGCCGTCCCTGTCCGAACATTGATGGCGATACGCGCCTACGTGGCTCTCGGGAGCAACCTGGGCCATCCCCGCCGTCGCATCGCCCGTGCGCTCGCCGCCCTGTCGCGGCTGCCGCGTACGCGATTGCTCGCCGCCTCGGGGAATTACGTCAGCGCACCGATCGGCGCCGGCGAGCCGCAGCCCGACTATGTCAACGCGGTAGCCTCGCTCGCGACCGCGCTCGGCCCCGCGGCGCTGCTCCGCCAGCTGCAGGCGATCGAGCACCGGTTCGGGCGGCGGCGAGCGCCCCGCGAGCGACGCAACGCACCGCGCGTGCTCGATCTCGACCTTCTGCTCTTCGGCCGCGCGCGCATCCGCAGGCGCGGACTCGCCATCCCGCATCCGCGGATGCACCAGCGGGCGTTCGTGCTCCGCCCCCTGCTCGAGATCGCGCCGTCGGTGGCGCTCCCCGGGCGGGGCCTGGCGCGGACGTGGCTTGGCCCCACGCGCGGGCAGCGCATCGCGCCGACGCGGCGCCACATTTGGCGCTGGGCACGCTAAGCTTTACGTCATTCACGCCATGGAGCTCGCCAAGTGCCGCTTCCTCGTCGTCGAGGGACCCATCGGAGCCGGCAAGACCAGCCTCGCGCAGGCGCTGGCTCGGCACCTCGACGCCGACGCGCTGCTCGAGGCGCCCCAGGACAACCCGTTCCTCGAGCGCTTCTACGCGGACATGCCGCGCTACGCGCTGCCCACGCAGCTCAACTTCCTCTTCCAGCGGGTCGACCAGTTACGTGGTCTGGCGCAGCCCGATCTGTTCGGGCGCGCGACGGTCGCCGACTTCCTGCTCGACAAGGATCCGCTGTTCGCCCAGCTCAATCTGGGCGACGACGAATTCGCGCTGTACGACAAGATCTACTCGCACCTGCGGCCGCAGACGCCGGTGCCGGATCTCGTGGTGTACCTGCAGGCGCCGGTGGCCACGCTCGTCGCCCGCGTGCACCGGCGCGGGATCGTCTACGAGCGCGCGATTCCGGAGGTGTACCTGGCGCGGCTCGCGGACGCCTACAGCCGCTACTTCTACCAGTACGACGAGGCGCCGCTGCTGATCGTCAACAGCGAGCGGCTCAATTTCGTCGACGATCCCGAGCACTTCGCGCTGCTGGTCTCGCGCATCGAAGGCATGCGCGGGCGCCGCGAATTCTTCAACCTCGCCTCCTAGGAGCGCCATGAACGCCGGAGTTGCGCCGCGCACCGTCCCCGGGCTCGCCGCGATGGCCCGCCAGGGCGAGAAGATCGCGATGCTGACCTGCTACGACGCGAGCTTCGCCACGCTTCTCGACCGGGTCGGCATCGACGTGCTGCTGGTCGGCGATTCGCTGGGCATGGTCATCGGCGGCCATGGCTCGACGCTGCCGGTCACGATGGAGGAGATGATCTATCACACGCGCTGCGTCGCGGCGGGCGCGCGCTCGGCGCTGGTGGTGGCGGACATGTGCTTCGGCAGCTACCAGGCGAGCCGCGAGCAGGCTTACGGCAACGCCGCGCGGCTGATGGCGGCCGGCGCCAAGATGGTCAAGCTCGAAGGCGGGTCGTGGCTCGCGCCCACAGTGGAATTCCTGGTCGCCCGCGGCATCCCGGTATGCGGCCACCTCGGCCTGCAGCCGCAGTCGGTGCATCGCGTCGGCGGCTACAAGGCGCAGGGCAAGACGGATTCTTCCGCGCGCACGCTTCGCGACGACGCGCAGGCGCTCGGCCGCGCAGGATGCGAGCTGCTGGTGCTCGAGATGGTCCCCGCCGCTCTCGCCGGCGAAGTGACCACCGCGCTTCCGCTGCCCACCATCGGCATCGGCGCGGGCGCGCAGTGCAGTGGCCAGGTGCTCGTGCTCTACGATATGCTGGGCATCTATCCCGGAAAGCTCGCGCGCTTCGTGCGCAACTTCATGACCGGCAGCGCAACCATCGAAGCGGCCGTCTCCGCCTACGTCAAGGCGGTGAAGGACGGCAGCTTTCCGGCCCCGGAGCATTGCGTCTAGCTCGGGCGCCGCACCATCCCGATGGAGATCGTCAGCACCACCGCCGAGCTGCACGCCCGGCTCTCCGGGCGCAGGCGCGTGGCTTTCGTGCCCACGATGGGCAACCTGCACGAGGGTCATCTGCAGCTCATGCGCATCGCACGCGAGCACGGCGATACCGTCGTGGCGAGCATCTTCGTGAACCGCCTGCAGTTTGGTCCGAACGAGGACTTCGACCGCTATCCACGCACCTTCGAGGCCGATTGCGCGGCGCTCGAGCGACTGCACGTCGACCTGCTGTTAGCGCCGCAGGAGCAGGAGATGTATCCCACGCCGCAGGTGTATCGGGTGGTGCCGCCGCCTCTGGCGGAGGAGCTCGAAGGCGCCTCGCGCCCGGGATTTTTCCACGGCGTATGCACCGTGGTGCTGAAGCTCTTCAACATCGTGCGTCCCGACGTCGCCGTGTTCGGCAAGAAGGACCGGCAGCAGCTCAAGATCGTCCGCGGCATGGTGCAGCAGTTCAATCTGCCGATACGCATCGTTCCCGCCGAGACGGTTCGCGCGCCCGACGGGCTGGCGCTCGCGTCGCGCAACAGCTACTTGTCGCCGGCCGAGCGCGAAGAGGCTCCGCGTCTGTATCGGACGCTGGGCTGGGTCGCCGAGCAGATCATCGGCGGCCGGCACGACTACGCGAACCTCGAGGCGGCCGCCCGCGCTGAGCTCGCGCGTAACGGCTGGAAGGTCGACTACGTCGCGATCCGGCACGGGCTGGCGCTGCGCATTCCGCATCCCGAGGGCTACGACCACCCGAACCTACTGATCGTGCTGGGCGCGGCGATGCTCGGCAGCACGCGGCTGATCGACAATGTGGACGTGGTCCAGGGCGCGCACGACGACTGAACGCTTCCCAGGTCCACATTGCGGCGCAGGCTAACGTGAGCGCAGCGAACGTTAAGCGAGCGACAGCGAGCGGCCGGAGCCACAACGCCGGACGTGGGCCAGGGCGCGCGCGACGACCGGATCGTCGGACATATTCTGTCAGCGGCCGCGCGTTTCGCGAGCTGTCGTCCCCGGACGACTCGCCGCACTTCGCGCGCCGGTAAACCATCGAGTCTTCCCGAGCGTCAAAACCAACAGCCGGCCATTTTTTCGCCGGCGGATCTGCTTGGAGGGAATTCTATGCACGCTCAACTCAAGGTACGACGACGGATTTTGGTCGGTGTTGCGCTGGCGGCGATCGCATCAGGCGCGTTCGCGGGCGAGATCACGCTGTACCGGAACTCGGACTTTCAGGGAGACACTCTCACGCTGCAGCGCGCGGCGCCCGATCTCGAGCGCACGGGCTTCAACGACACCGCCTCGTCGGTGATCGTCCGCAGCGGCGTGTGGGAGGTCTGCACCGACCCGTATTACCACGGCAATTGCACGCAACTGCAGCCTGGCGAGTACTACCGGCTGGAAGGAACACTCAACGATCGCGTCGCCTCCGCGCGCGAGATCGCCGCAGTGACAGTGGCGCCGCCGCCAGCCGCCGCGCCGGTCGCCAGCGTGCCCGCAAGCGCCGCGCCGCCGATCATCGCGTCCGCCGGTCCGCGCATCGTGCTGTACGCGCAGCCCGGCTTCGCCGGCTCCGGCGTCGAGATCACGGAAACGCATGGAGCGCTCGATCGCATGCCGGCGTACGTACCGGCTTCGGCGGTCGTCGTCTATGGCGGAACGTGGCGCCTGTGCACGCGCGAGTACTACCGCGGACAGTGCGCGGACTTCACCCCGGGCCGGTACGACAGTCTGGGTTCGTTCAACGGCCGCGTCTATTCCGCAGAGCTGGTCTCGCCGAGCCCGGCGCCGATCGGCGTGGTGACGCCCGTGTCCCCGACCCAGGGACGCGTCGTTCTCTACGAGCGCCCCGACTTCGCCGGCCAGTCGCTGGTCATCGACAGCAGTGAAATGCCCAACCTCGACCAGATCAACTTCGGCGATCGCACCGCTTCCATGCGGATCGAATCGGGCTACTGGCAGTTCTGCACGGACCTTCGCTACCGCGGCAGCTGCACCACCTACGGGCCCGGCGAATATCCCCGGCTCGGCCCGGACATCGATCACAAGATCGCCTCCATCCGGCGGGTGAACCCGGTCTACGGCGCACTGTCGGCGCGCTAGGCGACAAGAGCTCCAATCCGAACGCCGTTCGCGTTAGCGCACGCGGACGGCGTTTTGTCGGCGCGGCACGCGCGCCCTACTCCGAGCGCTCGCGCAACAGCACGAGCACGTTGCCGGTGACGCACAGGCCGGCGCCGGCAAGCGCCGGCAGAGTCCACTCGTAGCGCTCGAATGCCGTCGATACCGCCAGCGCCACCATCGGCACCGCGACGCCGACGTAGCCGGCCCGGGCCGGCCCGATCCTGCCGAGCAGCGTCAGATACGCTCCGAAGGCGATGATCGAGCCGAACACCGCCAGATAGACGAGCGAGAGCAGATAGCGCGGGGCGCTGTCGAAGCTCCACGTGACGCCCTCGGCACCGGCAACCAGCGCGATCGCCAGCGCGCCGTAGGCCATGCCCCAGGCGACGCTGGGCAGCACCGGCAGGCCGTGCCGCTGGTTGCGCACGGCGATCAGGTTGCCGGCGGAGGCAAGCACGGTCGCGCCCAGCGCGAGACCAATCCCCAGCGGCCCCGTCGCGGAGCCCGCCGTCGGCGCGTTCCAGAACATGAGCACGACGCCGGCCACGCCCAGTGTGGCCGCCGCCAGCGTGCGGCGCCCGATCCTCGCCGCAAAGACGATCCGCGCGCCGATCAGGTTGCAGAACACGATCAGCGAGAACAGCACGGCCACCAGTCCCGAAGCGATGTGCTGCTCGGCCAGATACACGCCGAGATAGTTGAAGCCGAACAGGAAGGTTCCCTGCGCCGCCAGCCAGGCGTGCTGCGAGAGCGAAAAGCGCAGCGATCGTCCGGTGGCGAAGCACCACGCCCCGAGCAGGCCCGCCGCCAGCGCGAAGCGATAGACCACGGAGGCCTCGGGCGCGACCGTTCCGAGCTGGAAGATGATTGCGAACCAGGTCGAGCCCCAGATGATGCTGGCGATGGCGAACAGCGCGGTGGATCGGGTCACGTGCCGGAGCTTACCGTACGGCGCGTGGTGCCGCTCCCGCGGGACGCTCGCCTCGCGACCGGCGTCGCGCCGCGAGCGGCATGGACCTTGCTTTTGTGTCGGTCGATCGGTCCCGCGCCGATGGGACCGCATGGAGAATCCGAAAGAGGCATCGTGTCCGTCTATGCGCCATTGCGCCTGATTGCCGTCGCCGCCGCCGGGCTCGTGATCGCGGCGCTGATCGCGTCGTCCTCGGCGCACGCGCTGTTGCTCGGCGACGCGGTGGTACGATCGGCACCCGGAGCGCCATTGCGTGCGGTCATCCCGCTCAAGCCTACGGTGGGCGAGGCGCTGGAAGCGAGGTGCTTCCGCCTCGCGCCGGTCGCCGGAGCGGACGCCGGCACGGTGACGGCGAAGGTCAGTCTTGAACGCGCCGCGGCTACTCCGAGGCTCATCGTAACCACGCAGACGCCGATCGCCCAATCGGTCGTACGCTTCGCCATCGAGGCCGGCTGCGACGGCTCGACGCGGCGCAACTACGTCGTCGCCCTCGATGCGCAAGCGGCGAGCGCGGGCCGCGGGACAGCGATCGCGACGCTGGGCAGCGGGCCCGAACCCGGACAGGAATCGCGCGCGGCGGGAGCGATTGCCGCGCGGCGCTCGACCGATCCGGCGTCGCTGCAACGAGCCTCCGCTGCGCTGTCTTCGACAACCAAGATCCTTCACACTGAAACTGAAGGCGACAGCGCGCTGTCGACCACGACGGCGGCAGTGGCCGTCGGCGGCAAGCCCGCGGCGCTGCTGCGCACCGTGGATCCCGAGGACGCGGAACGTCTCACCCGGTACCTCGCCGCGCCGCTGGCCATGGGTCTGATCGCCTTGGTCGTCCTGTTTCTGGCCCGGCGGCGAAGCCCGCCCGAGCTGCCCGACTGGACGCGCGGTGGCGAATACGACGGTCCCCGGTCGCACACCGACATGTCGGCGCCGCCGGTCACGCTGTCGCACGGCGACAAGACGCCGATGCCGCGGTTGAAGCCGCGCGCCGAAGGCGCATCGCTGCGCGTGCGCGCGCCGGTCACCGCCGCGAACTCGTTGCGGCGCGCGGGGCACGACGTGTCCACGCTCGATACGCTGATCAACGACGTCGCGGAAGCCGATGGGCGCGAGGAGTCCGCGGTGAGGGATGCGTGGGCTGCTGCGCGCGACGCCGTCGCGCGCGAAGAGGACAACGCCATCCTGCGCGCCATCGACGCCGCCGAGCGGGAGATGCTCAACGTGCCTCCGTCGCCGACCGAAGCGGCGGTCGATCGCGCGCTGGAGGACGAGCTCACCCAGCGTCGCCGACCGGACAAGGCGGCGGCCTAGCGAGCGCGGCGTCTCAGCCGCCCTCGATCGCCGGCGTCTCGATCGCGCCTTCGCCGCGACGGCTCGCGATCCACGCCCGCACCGACACGATCGCGAGCCCGGCGCCGATGGCGGCGATACCCAGCCATTCGGTCGCGCTGAGCCGCTCGCCGAACACGATCATCGAGGAGACGAGCGCGATTACCGGGATCGCGAACATGTTGAGCGACGCCGTGCCCGCGGGCAGCCACACCAGAATCATCGTCCAGAGCAGGAAGCCGATGGCGGTAGCGACCACGCCGGCGAAGAAGAGAGCCGCGAGAAACACGCCGTTCCACTGCGTCGCCGGGAAGGGATGGAAGAACGGAATGATGCAGATCGGAACGATGCCCGTGACCATCTGCCAGGCGATGAGATTGAGCATGTCGAGCCGGTGTCGCCGCTGGAAGTGCTTGGTCGCCACCGAGCCCGCCGCCCAACCGAAACCGGAAAGCGCCGCCCACAGCTTGGGCGCG
>DATJBM010000056.1:0-5648 GCA_035515295.1 Casimicrobiaceae bacterium
CCGGCGAAGCGGTGGTCGACCGGTACCGGGGCGTCCCGCCTTACCCGGAAACGAAGAGCTACGTGCAGAGGGTGCTCGCGCTGTTCGGTAGCGAACAGCATCCGTACGAAGCGGGGCTCGCCTCGCCGCCTGAGTTCGTCAAGCTGCCGTAGGATCGACATGCCGGCGGGAACGACCGCTGTCCGCAGACCAGCGAGGCGCGTCGACCTGCGCCTGTGCATCGCGCTGGCGGCCGTCTCGATGCTCTCGTTCATCGCGGCCGCAGCACGCGCCGAGGACGCCGTCGCGACGATCGAACGCGTCAAGAAATCGGTCGTCGCGCTGGGCACGTACGAAAGGACGCGCTCGCCGGCGTTTCAATTCAGGTCCACGGCTTTTGCCGTAGGAGATGGCTCGCTGATCGCGACCAACGCGCACGCGCTGCCGCTCACCCTCGACGGCGAGCACCGCGAAACGCTCGCGATCGCGATCCCGGGTCCCGGGCGTGAGCCGGAGATTCGCGAAGCGCGGCAGGTTGCTATCGACACCGACACCGACCTTGCCTTGCTGAGGATCGGTGGTCAACATCTGCCGCCGCTCAAGTTCGGCGATTTCGGCAGCGTGAGGGAAGGACAGAGCATCCTCATCACCGGATTTCCCATCGGCGCGGTGCTGGGCATCTTCCCGGTGACGCATCGGGGGATGATTTCGGCGATCACGCCGATCGTGATCCCACCCCCCACGGCGGCGCAGCTCAACGCAAAGGTGTACCGGCGCCTGACGACCGGCGCCATCCCCGTCTTCCAATTGGATGCCACCGCGTACCCCGGCAACAGCGGCAGCCCGATCTACGATCCGGAGACGGGAGAAGTGCTGGGCATCGTCAACATGGTGTTCGTGAAGGGAACCAAGGAAGCGGCCCTGACGCAACCGAGCGGCATCACCTACGCGATACCGGTCGACCACCTGCAGGCGCTTCTGGCCAGGCCGCATGGGTGACGCGACGCTCTGGAAGGGCGTGTTCAAGGCGGTGGTGCTGCCGCCGACGGGGCCCCTGCTGCTGGCGGTCGCCGGGCTGCTTCTGCTGGGAAGGAGTTGGCGCTGGGGGCGCGTCCTCGCCTGGACGGGGGTCGTGTTGCTTGCGGCGTTGTCGACGCCCATCGTCGCCTTCGGATTGTTGAGCCTCCTCAATCGGGCGCCACCGCTGGACATCGAGAGCGCACGCAGCGCCCAGGCCATCGTGATTCTGGGCGGAGGGATACGGCGCCATGCCGTCGAATACGGAGGCGACACGCTCGGTTACCTGACGCTCGAGCGCGTGCGCTACGGCGCCGCAATCGCGCGGGCGACGAAGCTGCCCGTGTTGGTGACCGGCGGCTCGGTCTTCGGCGGCGAACCGGAGGCGAAGCTGATGCGCGCCGCTCTGGAGCACGAGTTCGGCATTCCCGTGCGCTGGACCGAAGCCGGGTCGCGCAACACCCACGAGAATGCGGTGCTCTCGGCGCGGATCCTTTCGGCGGCGCACGTCGAGCGCGTCGTTCTTGTCGCGCACAGTTTCGACATGTTGCGCGCCAAGGCGGAATTCGCGGCGCAGGGCATCGACGCGATCGCCGCGCCGACGGGCATCCCGAGCGTGCAACTCGACACCGCGCTCGATCTCCTGCCGAGCCTGGCGGCGCTTCAGGGCAGCTATTACGCGCTGTACGAAATCCTCGCCAATGCGGCGCGATGGATCTTCGGCGGCGGCGTGGCGAGAGGCTCCCCGGCGCGAGCCGCTCTTTCGGTGCGCGCCGAACGGCCCCATCGAGGGGAGACCGGCAACCGGATCGCAAATGATGTTTTTCGGGCACAAACTGTCGTCTACCGCTGATTCGCGCCGATTCGTACGCTTATCGGCTCGAGACACGAGGGGCGCGGCGAAGATGGCATTCCCACTCTATTCAGCTTAGAATCGACGCGCGATGCCGGATTCATAAAAACCTCCGGCGGGCGGGCCTCGGTCGCGCGGGGTACATCGCGGTTGCAGCGGTTGTACCGCCCTTCAAGGAAGATTCCTGCACGGAAAGGGACTCAAGATGCGGTCGATCAAGCGCGAAGTCTTTGCCGCTCGTGTCGAACGGCGCGTCGTCCGGGCGGCGGCTGCGGTGGCCGCCGCGATGATCATGGGCTGCACGAGCAACCCTTATCCCCCTGCGCCGCAGAGCGCGGCGACGCCCGACTACCTGTACAAGATCGGGCCGCTGGATTCGGTCAACGTGATCGTCTGGCGGAATCCCGAACTCTCGACCAGCGTTCCGGTCAGGCCCGACGGTAAGATCACGGCGCCTCTCATAGAAGACCTGCCGGCGCTCGGGAAGGATTCCACGACGCTCGCGCGCGACATCGAGAAGGCCTTGTCCAAGTACATCCGTGACCCGGTCGTGACCGTTATCGTCACCAACTTCAACGGGCCCTATCCGGAGCAGATCCGAGTCGTGGGCGAGGCGCAGAAGCCGCAGGCGCTGTCCTATCGACAGGGCATGACGCTCCTCGACCTGATGATCGCCGTCGGCGGACTGACCGATTTCGCGGACGGCAACGCTGCTTCGATCATGCGCACCTCCGAAGGGGGGAAGCAATACAGCGTGCGACTGAAGGATCTGGTCAAGCGCGGCGACATCTCCGCCAACGTGGACGTGAAGCCCGGCGACATCCTGCTCATTCCGCAGAGCTGGTTTTGAGGACGCTTAGCGTGCAGCCCGGCTGCGTTTCGACGTCAAAGAGCCCGCATCGATGCAAGAGCTAGTCGAGCAACTCCTCGTCTTGGCGAGGGGAATGTGGCAACGCCGCTGGATCGGGTTGGCCGTCGCCTGGGTGGCCGCGATCGTCGGGGCGATCGTCGTGTTCCGGCTCCCGGACAAGTACGAGGCCTCCGCGCGCGTTTACGTGGACACCCAGTCGTTGCTGCAGCCACTGATGGCGGGGATGGCCGTGATGCCGGACGCGGGGCAGCAGGTCGCGCTCCTGAGTCGCATCCTGCTTACCCGGCCGAATCTGGAGAAGATCATCCGCAAGTCCGACCTCGACACCGCGGCGGGTAAGAATGCCACCGAGCTCGTCGATGACGCGGCGAGCTCGCTCAGCATCGCCCGCTCCGGCAGCGGAGACAACGTCTATACCATCGCCTTCCGCTACACCGACGGGAGGAAGGCGCGCGACGTGGTGCAGGCCGCGCTTTCGACCTTCATCGAGCAAAGCCTCGGTCAGACCCGCATCGGCACCGACAGCGCTCGGAAATTCCTCGACGACCAGATCAAGGATTACGAAGGCAAGCTTCGCGAATCGGAAGCTCGCATGGAGGGATTCCGGCTGAAATATATGGGTCTGCTCGGCTCGAGCGGCCAGAGCTATGTCGGCCAGATGGGTGCGGTGAGCGACCAGATCAAGGACACGCGCATCGAGCTGCGCGTCGCGGAGCAGACGCGCGACGGCATCCGCAAGCAGCTCGAAGACCAACTCCAGCATCCCGCGACGAGCAAGCGTCCGACTTCCGTCGCCGTACCGGAGCTCGACACTCGGATCGGCGATCTGCAGCACCAGCTCGACGAGCTGCTGCGCAAGTACACGGACCAGCACCCCGACGTCGTCAGCACTAAGCGCCTGCTGGCGCAGCTCGAGGCGGAGCGCCGAGCCGCGATCGAGGCCAAGCTGGCGGAAAGGGATCCCGGCAACCCGTTGAGCAGCGATCCGGTGGCGCAGCAGCTCAAGGTCGCGCTGAACGACGCCGAAGCCAACCTGACGGCGGTGCGCGCCCGGCTCGCCGAATACGAAGCCCGCTACAACCAGCTCCGCAACTCTGCCGAGAGCCTGCCCAAGATCGACATGCAGCTGACCCAGCTCAACCGCGATTACGACATCCAGAAGCGGCAGTACGAGAGCCTGGTCGCCCGGCGGGAAACGGCGAGCCTCACCGGCAAGCTCGAAGACGCGGGCGTGGCGGAATTCCGGGTGATCGACCCGCCGCGCGTGACACCGACCCCCGTGGCGCCGAACCGCCTGCTGCTGCTTGGGGTGGCGATTCTGGTCTCGATCCTCGCCGGCGTTGCGACGAGCTGGCTTGTGAGCCAGGTTCGGCCCACGTTCCACGACGGGCGCAGCCTGCGCGATATGGCCCAGCGGCCGCTGATCGGGATGGTCAGCGTGCTTCCGACGCACAGCTTGCGGGCGATGAGGCGTCGCTCCGCGTTCCTCTTCGCCGGAGGTCTTAGCGGCCTGCTCGTTTCGTACGGGGCCGCATTCGCTCTGCTCTTCCTGTTGCGTAGCTCCTGAGGGTTGCCGATGGACCTCGTCGAAAAAGCGGCGCAACGCCTCGCACAGCTCCAGAAGGCGGGCGTCGAGATTCCGGCACAGACGATGGCTCACGGGCAGGCACGCGACCCGATCCCCACGCCGGAGCGCTTTGCGCAGGCCCTGGAGCGCAGCCAGGCGGCCGACCCTCAGGCGCCTAGTCCTGCGCCGGCGAGGCCGGTTGCGCCGGAGCCCCTGGTGCGTGCCGCGCACGCGGCGGTCCCGGCCGGGCCAACGAGCAGGCTCGTCCAGATCGATCTCGAGGCCCTCGCCGCGGCAGGCTTCGTCACCCCGCAAGCGCAGCGATCGCAGATCGCCGACGAGTTTCGGGTGATCAAGCGGCCGATCATCCAGAACGCGCGCGAAAAGACAGGCGCCCGAGGCGAGCGCGCCAACCTGATCATGGTCACGAGCGCCATCCCGGCGGAGGGCAAGAGCTTCGTCGCGCTGAACCTGGCGATGAGCATCGCTCTCGAGATCGACAGCACGGCGCTGCTCGTCGACGCAGACGTCGCCAATCCGAATCTCATGCACTTGACGCATCTGCCGCCGGCATCGAAGGGCTTGCTCGACTTGCTCACCGATCCCGGGATCAAAGTGCACGACGTCCTGCTGAAGACCAACGTCGACAAACTAACGCTTCTACCCGCGGGCACCGCGCACGGGCGGGCGACGGAAATGCTCGCGAGCGAAAGCATGGCCGATCTGCTCAAGGACATGGCGGCGCGCTATTCCGACCGGATCCTCATCTTCGATTCGCCACCCTTGCTGGCAACGACCGAAGCGCGCGCCCTGGCGGCGCACGTGGGCCAGATCGTCATGGTGGTCGAGGCCGATCGCACGACCCAGGCACTGGTTAAGCACGCTCTGGAGACCATCGAGAGCTGTCCGCTGGTCATGATGGTTCTCAACAAGGCGACGCGTCCCGAAGTCGGCAGCTACTACGGTCAACATTACTACGCCGCGTCCGCCGCATCCTGATTCCGGGAGCGAATTTTCGTGTGCGGATGTCGACGGCCGTGGCGTGCCAGTGATGAGCCCCCAACTGCGAAGGGGCGAGTGGCCGCCCGCTGGGGAGCACTGGCCGCCGCAGCGGTCTGGATGCTCATGATCGGGGCCGCGCACGCCGCGCGCTGGACGGCGTCGGCGTCCGCCGGAGCCACGGAGACGTACAACCACTACTCGGGTCCCGGGCAGCCAGGCGACGAAGCGGTGACCTCCCTCACGGCCGCGCTCAATTTCAACGGCGAAGGGGCGCGGGTGAAGCTCCACGGGACGCTGTCCGCGACCGAGGTGCTGTACACGGGCAACAGCCAGAGCAACAGCTTCGCGCCCGGCGCGAG
>DATJBM010000057.1:0-43493 GCA_035515295.1 Casimicrobiaceae bacterium
CCGCGTCACCTCGGAGGCGAACGACCGGAGCTGGTCGACCATCGTGTTGATGGTGTTCTTCAATTCGAGGATCTCGCCCTTGACGTCCACCGTGATCTTCTTCGACAGGTCGCCGGTCGCCACGGCCGTCGTCACCTCGGCAATGTTGCGCACCTGGGCGGTGAGATTGCCGGCCATGGAATTGACGCTGTCGGTCAGGTCCTTCCACGTCCCCGCCACGCCCTTCACCCGCGCCTGGCCGCCGAGCTTGCCTTCGGTGCCCACTTCGCGCGCCACCCGCGTCACCTCGGCCGCGAAGGACCCGAGTTGATCGACCATCTTGTTGACCGTCTTCGCGGTGCGCAGGAATTCGCCCTGGAGGGGCTCGCCGTCCACCTCCAGCGCCATGGTCTGGGAAAGATCGCCCTGCGCCACCGCGCCGATCACGCGCGCGGTCTCGCTTGTGGGATGCACCAGATCGTCGATGAGCTGGTTGACCGCGTCGATCGAATCGCGCCAGAAACCGGTCACGTCCCCCAGCGTGCCGCGCTTGGAGAGCTTGCCCTCCTTGCCCACCACGCGCGATAGCCGCTCGAGCTCGCGCGCCATGCGCTCGTTGCGCTCCACCACGTCGTTGAAGACGTCGGCCAGCCGGCCGAGCGGTCCGGGCCAGTCGACCGGCAGGCGAACCGACGCGTCGCCGCGCTTGAGCGCATTCAACGCGCCGACGATGACGCTCAACTGGTTCGCGGGGACGACGGCGCGCTCGGCGACTTGCATGGTGGTGCTCCCTCGAGAGGGGGAGAAGGGACCGTGAATCCGTTCCGCGGCCGCGTCGCATGCGCTTCGAGCCTCGGCCGCACCCGGCCGCTCGAGCCATTCGAAACGCGTCGACCGTAGCTCCCCTCCATCCGGCACGGTCCGCGGCGGAGCATTCTTGCTCTTTTCGCGCCCATTGCGCAATGGGACGACGGGGGAATCGATGTTTTTTACGACCGATTTGTAGGATTTCCTCTGATACCCATAAAACTAGACCTTAACTAGGGTCGCCGAGAGCGCTTTTTCTTTGTAAGAATTACAAACTTGGGTTGTGCAGCGCACTTGCTCCGCTCGCGTTAACATAAGCGCGACGCGGCGCCCGGACGCGATCGACCGTCGCACCGCGATCGGAGCATTGGGCCATGGGCGAGGATCTTCTCCGAGCATTGACGCACGAGTTTCGCAACGCCATCGCGCCGATCGTCAACGCGGTGCATCTGCTACGGATGCGCGGCGCCGGTCCGGAGCAGGCGGATGCTCTTTCGATCATCGATCGGCAGATCGCCGCTATGACCCGCATCCTGGATGCCGCGAGCGACGCCGACCGGCTGGCGCGCGGCGAAGCCTCGCTGCAGCGTCGGCCCATCGATCTCGCCGCCGCCGTGGCGGCCGCGGTTCGGGAGAAGAAGCCGCTCAGCGACGGACGCGGGCAGCGCGTCCGCGCCGTTTCGGACGCGGGCTCCGTGTGGGTCGAGGCTGACCGCGCGCGCGTCGTCCAGGCGATCGGCAATGTCCTCGACAACGCGCTGCGCTATAGCGACGAAGGCGGCGAAATCGCGATCGAGATCGCGGCGGTCGGGGATGCGGCCGAGATCCGCATCCGCGATCGCGGACGCGGTATCCCTGCGGACGTGCTGCCGCACGTGTTCGAAGCGTTCGCGCTGCGTCCCGCCGGCCGGGCGGGGCTCGGCCTGGGGCTCGCGATCGCGCGCGCGGTGTGCGACTTGCACGGCGGCAGCATCCGCGTGCGCAGCGATGGGGAAGGCCGCGGAACCGAGGTCACGATCCGGCTGCCGCGCGCGAGCGGCCAGCCGGAGGCAGCCGGCCCGCGTGTCGCGGCGACCGGCGCCTCACGACCGCCGAGTGCGGCGCGCCGCATCCTCGTCGCCGACGACAATCAAGCCGTGCGCAATTCCTTCGCCGCTATCCTGCGGGAGATGGGCCACGACGTGCGGCTCGCGGCCGATGGCGTCCAGACCGTGGAGGTAGCCGAAGCCTGGTCGCCGGAGTTCGTCATCGTCGACGTGCACATGCCGAAGATCGACGGCTACGGGGTGGCGCGGAAGCTTCGCGCCCGCTTCTCTCCCGATCAGATGCAGCTCGTGATGATGAGCGGCACCGATCTCGACCCGATGACGCTGCTCGGCGCGAAGCAGGCCGGCTTCGACCATTGCGTCGACAAGACGCGGGCCGTGAAAGGCCTCGACGCGCTGCTGCGCGGCGAGACGCCGTCGCTGCACGCGTAGGGTTGTCCGTCGCGCTCAACGAGCGCGACGAAGAGCGTCTCGCGGCCGGCACGCGCGCTCGCCGTCACTAGCCGCTCGCAGGTACGGTGCGCTTAGGTTTTCTCTAACGCTGCGAGCACCTTCCCCGGCGTGAACGGCACCGAGCGTAGCCGCGCGCCGGTCGCATCGAAGATGGCGTTGGCGATCGCCGACGGAACGACCGCGGCCGTGGGCTCTCCGGCGCCCCAGGGCTTCTCCGTCGGCCGGTCGATCAAGTCGATCGCCACCTCCGGCACGTCCGGAAACTTGAGGATCGGGTAGCTCTCCCAGTCCACGCTGGTGACCCGCGAGCGGTCGAAGCGCACCTCCTCGATGAGCGTGCGGCTGGTGGTCTGCACGACGTTGCCTTCGATCTGGTTCCGCAAGCCGTCGGGATTGATGATCTGGCCGCAATCGTGCGCGACGTAGAACTTCTTCACCGCCACCTTGCCCGTCTTGCGCTCCACCTCGACGTCGGCCACCACACCGACGTAGGTTCGCACGAGCTCGTATTTGACGTACGACAGCCCGCGGCCCTTCATCACGTCGCCGGCCTGGCGCGCGCCCTGCGCGCGCGGCGTCCAGCCGGACAGCCTGGCGAGGCGCTGCAGCAGCTCGACCCCGCGCGGATCGCTCAGGTTGCGCAGCCGGAATTCCAGCGGATCGACGCCGGCGGCGGCCGCGAGCTCGTCCATGAAGCTTTCGTTGGCGAAGGTGTTCTGCATGCGCCCGGGCGTGCGGATCCACGATGGCCGGAACGGCGTCTCGGCGAGCCAGTGCGCGGTCGCCCGGATGTTGGGGAAGGTGTAGGGAATCGCGAGCGATTGATGGATGTTGCCGGGGTGCGCCTCCTCCCGCGGCAGGTTCGCGAGCTCCGCCGGCAGCAGCGTCACCGCGATCTCCTTCGGGCGGTCCGGGATGTACACCTGCGACTCCCACGCGTGCACCGCGCCGTTGTCGCCGAGCGCGGCTTTGAAGTCGAACAGCGTCGGCGGTCCTTTGGGGTCCCAGCCGTGCTCGTCCTCGCGCATCCATTGCACGCGCACGGGGAACTCGGCTTCCCTGGCGAGCAGCGCCGCATCCGCCGCCGCGTCCTCGTGGCCGTTGCGGCCGTAGCAGCCGGCGCCTTCGATGTACACGCAGCGCACGTCCTCCGGCTTCATGTCCAGCATGTGGGCGAGCTGCTTGCGCAGCAGGTGCGTGGCCTGCGAGGCGCTCCACACCGTGAGCTTGCCGTCCTTGTACTCGGCGACCGCGCAGGACGGGCCCATCGAGCCGTGAGTGTGGATGGCGAAGTCGTAACTCGCCGATACGATCTTCGCGTTCGGCGTCTTCATGCCCTCGGCGCTGTCGCCGATCTTTTGCAGGTCCTCGTCCTTGTTGACCTTGACCGAGCGCACGTACTCCCACAGCTTCGCCTGTTCGGGCAGACCCTGCCAGTCCGACCACGTGGTCTCCACCGTGCGGCTCGCCTTGATCGCGGCCCATTCGCTGCGAGCGAGCACCGCGAGGAAGTTGCCCTTGCGGATGACGCCGACGTAGCCCGGAATCTTGCGCGCGTCGAAGTCGTTCCAGGCGAGCAGCGCCGCCTTCATCGCCCGCGGCCGGATCACCCGCGCATGCAACATGCCTTTGACCCTGAAGTCCTGGATGTAGGTGAATCGGCCCGAGACTTTGCCCGGAATGTCCAGGCGCGCGATCGGCTTGCCGACGATCGTATAGTCCTTCGGCTCCTTGAGTGGCGCCTTGGGATCGAGCTTGAGCTGGAAATCGCGGCCGCCGACGAGCTGCCCGTACGGCCAGCCCTTGCCGCCGGACTTCGGCACGATGACGCCGTCCTTCAGGGTGAGCGCGTCCCTCGCCACGCCCTGGCTCGAGGCGACGTGCGCGAGCAGCGCCTCGCGCGCCGTCGCCGCGGCCTGGCGGATCTGCATCCCGCCGTTCTGGATCGAGAGGCTTCCGAAGGTGACGCCCTGATCAGGCGTGAGCGCGGTGTCGCCCTGAATCACGCTCACACGATCCAGCGGCACGTAAAGCTCCTCTGCGGCGATCTGAGCCATCGCCGTCTGAACGCCCGTGCCGAGATCGACCTTGCCCGAGTAGACGGTGACGCGGCCGCGAGCGTCGATGGCGAGGAAGCCGTCGACCTGATCGGTGGCCACCGTCTTGGCGGGTTTCGCCGGCACCTGCGCGGCGAGGGCGTCGCGCAGGGTGAAGCTCACGACCAGCGCGCCGCTCGTCTTCAGAAAATCGCGGCGCGATGCGTTGACTGCCTGCTGTGACATGCGCTTGGTCATGGCAGCCTCTCCTCAGGCCATCTTGTCGGCGGCGCGCTTCACCGCGCGCACGATGCGCAGGTGCGTGCCGCAGCGGCAGAGATTCTCGGCGAGTGCCTCGCGGATCTGCTCTTCCGTCGGATGACGCGTCGTCTGCAGGAACGCGGCGGCCTGCATGATCATGCCGTTGATGCAATAGCCGCACTGCACGGCCTGCTCCTCGACGAACGCCTGCTGCAGCGGGTGCGGTTTGGCCGGCGTGCCGAGACCCTCCAGAGTGACGACCTTCTTTCCGGCCACCGCGGAGACCGGCATCGAGCACGAGCGCATCGCCTTGCCGTCGACGTGCACGGTGCATGCGCCGCACTGTCCGAGCCCGCAGCCGAATCGCGGTCCGTGCATCCCCAGGTCGTCGCGCAGCGCGTAGAGCAGCGGCATGTCGGGATCGGCGGCCGTGAGGGACGCCGGCTTGCCGTTCAAGCGGAATGCGACTTTCATCGAGGCCTCCCGTCCTCCATGGGTCGAGCGCGCATTGTGGGACTGCGGCGGGCGGCTGGCAAATACGCAATGGGGAGCCGCCATGACGCCCGCGGTAAGCGCAAGCGGCGATGCCCCCTCGCGCCCGGGCTCCGCGATCGCCGTCATTCGCCGCTTGCGTTGGGATATGCCCAGAACGGCCGAGGCGTCGCTCGCCGGACCGATGTTCGCCGCCTCGATGCGAACCTTCGCCTTGACGCTTCGGGGCTAGTCCAGCGTGCTGCGGAACGCCCGCAGTCCGATCAGCATGACGACGACCATGAAGACGGCGATCGGCCACGTCTCCGGACCGATCTCGCTCCAGCCGTTGCCCTTCAAGAGCACGCCGCGCACGATGCGCAGGAAGTGCGTGAGCGGCAGGATCTGTCCCAGGTACTGCGCCCATTGCGGCATGCCGCGAAAGGGAAACATGAAGCCCGACAGCAGGATCGACGGCAGGAAGTAGAAGAACGTCATCTGCATCGCCTGGAGCTGGTTTTCGGCGACCGCGGAGAGGGTGAGACCCAGCATCAAGTTGGCGGCGATGAACAGGAGCACCGCGACGTAGAGCACCGTGTAGCTGCCCTGCATCGGCACGCCGAAGAGCAGTTGCGCCAGCGAGACCACGAGCGTGACCTGGATCAGACCGATGCCGATGTAGGGCATGATCTTGCCGGTCATCACCTCGAGCGGCGTGGCCGGCGTGGCGAGCAGGTTCTCCATCGTGCCGCGCTCGCGCTCGCGGGTGATCGCGAGCCCCGTCATCATCACCATCGTCATCGTCAGGATCACGCCCATGAGTCCCGGGACGATGTTGTAGGCGGTGACCGCCTCGGGGTTGTAGCGGGCGTGGACGCGCACCTCGAAGGCGTTCGGCGTCGGCATGATCGGTCCCTGCGGCGGCGCGCTGCCCGGTGGCAACGGCTGCAGCGCGGCCAGCGGGCCGTTGAGATCGCGGGCCAGCACCGTGCCCGCGAGCTGGTTCACTGCCGAGATGGCGTTGCCCGTCGCGGTCGGATCCGTCGCGTCCGCTTCGAGCAGTATCGCGGGCCGCTCGCCGCGCACCAGGCGCTTCGAGAAGTCCGGCGGGATGGTTACCACGAACTGCGCCTCGCCGGTCGCGAGCATGCGGTCCGCGTCGGCCTCGTCGCGCGCCTCGCCGATGAACGCGAAGTAATCGCTGTTCCTCAAGCCCGCCATGATGCTGCGCGAGAACTCGCTGCGATCGGCGATCAGCGCCGCGGTGGGCAGGTGCTTGGGATCGGCGTTGATGGCGAACCCGAAGAGCACCAGCTGGATGATCGGGATGCCGACGATCATGCCGAAGGTGAGGCGGTCGCGCCGGAGCTGGATCAGCTCCTTGCCGACGATGCCGAGCCATCGCGAGACCGAAAAGTAGTCGCGCATCAATGGATCTCGCTGATCGGCTCGATCGCGGTCCCCATGAGATGGATGAAAACGTCCTCGAGGTTCGCCGGCGCCTCGGTCCAGGTGCGCTGCGCGTCGTCCATGAAGGGAGCGAGCTCACGGTGCATGCGCTCGCGATCGGTGCCCGTGACGTGCAGCGCGTCGCCGAACGCCGCCACCTGCTCGACCGAGGGCAGGTCGCGCAGCCGCGCCGCGAGCTCCGGCAGGTCTGAGCCGGTCACCGACCAGGTGTGCAGCGACTGGCTGGCGATCACCTCGTGCGCGGTGCCCTGCACCAGCAGCTGGCCGTAAAGAATGTAGCCGAGCTTCATGCAGCGCTCGGCTTCGTCCATGTAATGCGTGGAGACGAGCACGGTGATGCCGCGCGCGGCGAGCTCGTGCAGCTCCTGCCAGAAGTCGCGCCGCGCCTTCGGATCGACGCCGGCGGTGGGCTCGTCGAGCAGCAGCAACTGCGGCTCGTGCAGCAGGCACGCCGCGAGCGCGAGGCGCTGCTTCCAGCCGCCCGAGAGCGTGCCGGCGAGCTGATTGCCGCGCTCCGAAAGTCCGAGCTGATCGAGCGCCTGCTGCACCTTGTCGCGGGTGTCGCGCATGCCATACATCCGCGCGACGAAGCGCAGGTTCTCGCGAATGGTGAGATCCTCCCAGAACGAGAAGCGCTGGGTCATGTAGCCGACTTCGCGCTTGATCGCCTTGGTGTCGCGCACGATGTCGTAGCCCAGACACGTGCCTTCGCCGCTGTCGGGCCGCAGCAGGCCGCAGAGCATCCGGATCGAGGTGGTCTTGCCACTGCCGTTGGGTCCCAGGAAGCCGAAGATCTCGCCCCGCCGCACGGTCAGCGAGAGATCCTTCACCACGTGGTTGTCGCCAAAGTGCTTGTTCAAGCCCCGCACGTCGATGACGACGTCGGCGGCGTTGGCGCCGTTCATACGATCGCGGTCCGAGCCTTGGGACGGCCCTGCGGCGTTCATGGCCGCGCCGGCAACGTCACGTCGACCGGCTGCCCGGGATTGAGCCGGGCGCCGACATCGGCGGCAACCTTCGCCTCGACCAGGAACACGAGCTTGGCGCGATTGTCGCGCGAGTACAGCACGGGCGGCGTGAACTCGGCGCGGTCGGCGATGAACGAGATCGTCGCGCTCATCGATCCGCCGCAACCGTCGCAGGCGAAGCTGACGGATTGCCCGGCGTGCAGCCGTCCCAGCGCGGGCTCCGGCACGTAGAAGCGGATCTTCACGTTGGCGGCGGGAAGCAGCGAGACCACCGGACTGCCCGCCGGCACGAAGTCGCCCACGACGTAGTAGGTGTCGTTGACGCGCCCGCTCTGCGGTGCCTCGATCGCCCGCTGCGACAGCTTCCAGTCGGCCTGCGCCAGCGCTTGGCGCGCGGCGTCGGCATCGGCTTGGGCCGCGCGGATCTCATTCGGCCGGCCGGTCGGTATCTTCACTGTGGCGAGCTGAGCCTTGAGCTGCTCCACGCTCGCAGCGTCGCTCTTCAACTTGGTGCGCGCGTCGTCGAGCACGGCGCTGCTTACGAAGCCCGACTTGTACAGCGACTCCTGGCGCTTGAAATTCGCCTGCGAAAGCTCGTGGGAGGCCTGCGTCTGCCTGAGCTGCTCCTCGACCGCCTGCACTTCGGGCGGCCGCTTGCCGGTCTTGAGGTTTTCGAGCCGAGCCTGCGCGCTTTTCAGTTGCTCTTCCGCCTGCCGTCGCGCCGCCAGCTCGTTCTCCTGCTCGAGCGCGAAGAGCGGCGCGTTCGCAGCGACCTGATCCCCGCGCTGCACGGAGAGCTTCTCCAGCGTGCCGGCGAACGGCGCGCCCACGCGCACGTACTCGCCCTCGACGTAGCCCTGCAGGGGCCGCTCCGCCGCCGGGCCGCAGGCGAGCGCGAGAAGCCCCAGCGCCGGCGCGAACCGGCGGCAAAGCGCTGCGGTGTTTGTCATCTGCCGGTGTTGCCCCGGCGCGAAGGATAGCGCACGCGTGAACCGATGCGGGACGAAAACGCGAGCCGGGAGCGGCCGTCCGGCGTCGGGGCGGGCTAACGCTCGCTCTCAGTCCGTCCGCGAGACGAGGCGCGGCGACTGCAGGTCCGCGAGCGCGCCGGTGATGGCGCTTTCGGTCAGGACCTCGGGCAGAAGCATCGGCTCGCGTCCCGGCCGGTACAGGACGTACACCGGCACGCCGCTCCGTCCAAGCGCGGCGAGCGCTCGGCCGATGGTCGCGTCGCGCCGCGTCCAGTCGGCGCGCAGCAGCGCCACGTCGTGCTCGGCGAAGGCCCGGCGCACGGTGTCGGTGTTGAGCACCAGGCGCTTGTTGACCTGGCAGGTCACGCACCACGCGGCCGTGAAATCGACGAACACCGGGCGCCCCGCATTCACGAGCGCGCTGACGCGCTCCGGTGCGTAGTCCTGCCAGCCGTCCTCGGCGGCCGCGCCAACGGTCGACCCGCCCGAGACGGGCGCGGTCGCGACCGGGACGCCGACCGCGATTGCTGCGGCGAGCGCCCCGAGCGCGACCCAGCGCCAGCGCGAGGTCCCGCCCGTGCGCGAGACCTGCCATGCCCACAGCGCCGCGGCGATCAGGAGCAGCGCCGCGCCGAGGCGCGCGACCGCGTCGTTGTCGAGCTGCGCGCCGAGAACCCAGGCGAGCCAGACGACCGTTCCGTAGAGCGGAAACGCGAGCAGCTGTTTCAGCCGCACCATCCATGGCCCGGGAAACGGCAGGTACTTGCGCCACCCGGGAAAGAACGAGAGCAGAACGTAGGGAAGCGCCATGCCGATTCCCAGCGCCGCGAAAATCGCCAGCGTGGCAGCGGCGCTCTGCGCGAGGGCGTAGCCGACGGCCGCGCCCATGAACGGCGCCGAGCACGGCGAGGCGATGGCGACCGCCAGAACGCCCGAAAGCGCGTCGTTCACGAACGTGTTGCGTGCGGTCCACGTCGACACCGCCGAAGGAAGCAGCTGGCCGAGCTCGAACACGCCCGAGAGATTGAGCGCCAGCACGAAGAACAGCACTGCGAGCGCGGCGACCACCGTGGGCGACTGCAGCTGGAAGCCCCAGCCGAGCTGGGCGCCTCCGGCGCGCAGCGCGATCAGCATGCCCGCGAGCAGCGCGAAAGAAACGATGACCCCGCCGCCAAAGGCGAGGCCGTGCGCACGCAACGCGCCGCGGTCGAAACCGTGCGCGGCGAAGCCGAACACCTTGAGCGAGAGCACCGGGAAGACGCACGGCATGAGGTTGAGGAGCATGCCGCCCACGAGCGCGAAGGCGAGCGCCAGCCCAAGCGACAGATCGCGCGCTCCTGTCCCGAGAGCCACCGGCGCGACCGTCGGCAGCGGCGCGGCGCGGCCGGCGACGACGCTGCCTGCGAGCGGCACGTCGATGGACGCCGCGGCGACATCGCCGCCGCCGAAGCCGCGGCTCGCGGTGAGCACGCCGGCGACGCGCGTGAAGTCCCCGGCACGCTGGCTCGCCACGGGGAGTGCGAGCTTCCAGGCCGTCCCTTCGCGCGTCATCGCCTGCGGCGCGCTCGGTTCGATCTGGCCGGCGGTGTAGGGAAAGAAGCGAAGCTCGCCGGGATCGCTCGCTCCGGCCTGCGGCGTGAGCACGAGATCCACCCGATCGCCGCGACCCGTCGCCGCGACCTGCCAGCCGGTGAGCGGACGTGGAATCGCGGCGCGCGTAGCGGCGATCGCGGTGGCCCAGCGCGGATCGGCGTCCGCGTGCTCCGCCACCGGCAGCTCGAGCGAAAGATCGGCGCCTTCCGGGATGCAGATCTCCCGGCACACCAGCCAGTCGGCGCGCGCGCCGAGGCGTACCGTGCGGCCGGTGGCGAGATCGTCCGGTGCGACGATGTCGGTGAGCAGCAGCACCTCGCCCTCATAGCCGAAATTGACGAGCGGGCCCGCCGGCAGCGCAGTCGGCGCCGGCCACTGGATTGGCCCCGCCTTCAGGCCGTCGTCGAGCTTCCATGCGAGCGTCGTCGGCAGTCCCGATTCGCCCGGATTGCGCCAATAGGTGTGCCAGTCGCGGTCCATGACCATGCGCAACGCCACCGTCAGCGTGCCACGCGACGTGATCGCCGTCTTCTCGGGGACCAGCTCGGCCTCGACATGCGCGGTGCGCACCGGTGCGCCGAATGCGGAGCAGCCAAGCAACGCGGCGGCGAGCAAGACCGCAAGGCGGACGCACGAACGCGAGTCTGGGCGCATGAGCGGATACGAAAGGCCGCGTATTGGGTTCGTCCCGGGGCGCGAAGTTCCGGAGGCGGGCTAGAATTCTAGCAGTCCGCTCCGAGGGGGCATCCGCCCGCGACATGGCTCTTCGCGCCGACGGCTCTCGGTAGCCGACGAAAGGTCAGGGCGTGCGCGCACGCTCTTTGCGAACGCGCATTCCCCATGGAAGCCTTCCTCGTGTCGCTGGTGCTGGTTGCCGTGGGCGAAATCGGCGACAAGACACAGCTCCTCGCTCTGCTGCTGGGGACGCGTTTCCGGCGCCGCGTGCCCATCGTGCTCGGAATCCTGGTCGCGACGCTCGCCAACCACAGCCTCGCGGGCGCGCTCGGCGCGTGGCTGCGAGGCCTCGTTCCGGCCGGATGGCTGCGCTGGATCGTCGCCGGGACGTTCCTGCTCATGGCGCTGTGGGCGCTCAAGCCGGATCGCATCGAGGAGCGGCCCGCCGACGGCCAGGGCGCTCTCAGGGTTTTCGTGGTCACGACCGTGGCCTTCTTCCTCGTCGAGATGGGCGACAAGACGCAGATCGCCACCGTCGCGCTCGCGGCGCAGTTCGGAAACCTCGCCGCGGTGATCGCCGGCACGACGCTGGGCATGCTCGTCGCCGATGCGCCGGTCGTCTGGCTGGGGCGCGTCGCCGCGGCGAAGGTATCGCTTCGCCTCGCGCGGATCGTTGCCGCGGCGCTCTTCGTCGCGCTCGCGCTGGTGGCGCTCCTCGTCGGCTAACAGCGCCGCGGACCGCCTTCATCCTGCCGGTATAATCGAGCGCTTCGGCTCAAGTCCGCGATCCCCAGCATGAAGCCGTATCGCCCCGCCGAGATCGACGCTGCCGCTCAAGGGCACTGGCGCGCCCTCGACGCGTTCCGCGCCGTCGAGGATCCGGCGCGGCGCAAGTTCTACCTGGTCTCGATGCTGCCCTACCCTTCGGGCGTACTGCACATGGGGCACGTGCGCAATTACACGATCACCGACATGATGTACCGGTACCTGCGCATGAAAGGGTACAACGTTCTTACTCCGATGGGTTGGGACGCCTTCGGCCTGCCCGCGGAGAACGCGGCGATGAAGGCCGCCGTCGCTCCGGCGAAGTGGACCTACGACAACATCGTCTACATGAAGCGACAGATGAACGCCGTGGGCCTGGCGATCGACTGGTCGCGCGAGCTGGCGACGTGCGCACCCGACTACTATCGCTGGAACCAGTGGTTTTTCCTCAAGATGCTGGAGAAGGGAATCGCCTACAAGAAAACCGGCGTGGTCAACTGGGACCCGGTGGACCAGACGGTGCTCGCCAACGAGCAGGTGGTCGACGGCAAGGGCTGGCGCTCCCTCGCCCCGGTCGAACGGCGCGAGATCCCGATGTACTACCTGCGGATCACCGACTACGCGCAGGAGCTGCTCGACAACCTCGACAAGATGACCGGCTGGCCGGAGCGCGTGCGCACGATGCAGGCGAACTGGATCGGCCGCAGCGAAGGCGTGCGGTTCGCGTTCCCGCACGACGTCCGCGGCGCCGACGGCGCGCCGATCGACGGCGGAAAGATGTGGGTGTTTACCACGCGCGCCGACACGATCATGGGCGTAACGTTCTGCGCCGTCGCGGCGGAGCATCCGCTGGCGGCCCACGCCGCGCGCTCGAATCCCGAAATCGCGGCCTTCGTCGAAGAATGCCGGCATGGCACGGTGATCGAGGCCGAGCTCGCGACGATGGAGAAGAGGGGCGTCCCCACCGGTCTCTTCGTGACGCATCCGCTGTCGGGCGAGAAGATCGAGGTCTGGGTCGGCAACTACGTGCTCATGGCCTACGGCGACGGCGCGGTCATGGGCGTGCCGGGGCACGACGAGCGCGACTTCGCCTTCGCCAGGAAGTACCGGATTCCGATCAAGCAGGTCATCGCCGTTCCCAGCGAGCGCTTCTCCAACGACGCCTTCCAGCCCTGGTACGAGGACAAGGAGCACGGGGTGTGCGTGAACTCGGGCAAATACGACGGGCTCGCCTACCGCGCGGCGGTCGACGCCGTCGCGGAGGACCTCGCGGCGATGGGCCTCGGCGATAAGCGTGTGACGTATCGCTTGCGCGACTGGGGCGTGTCGCGGCAGCGCTACTGGGGCACGCCGATCCCGATCGTGCATTGCCCGGCGTGCGGAGACGTGCCGGTGCCCGAGTCCGATCTCCCGGTCGTGCTGCCCGAGGACTGTGTCCCCGACGGCACGGGCAATCCGCTCGCCAGGCGCGCCGACTTCGTCGACACGACCTGCCCGAAGTGCGGCGGCGCGGCCAAGCGCGAGACCGACACGCTCGACACCTTCGTCGATTCGTCCTGGTACTACATGCGCTACGCCTGTCCGGGCGCCGCCACCATGATCGACGCACGCAACGATTACTGGAATCCGATGGACCAGTACATCGGCGGCATCGAGCACGCGATCCTGCACCTTCTCTACGCGCGCTTCTGGACCAAGGTGATGCGCGACATGGGGATGGTGAAGTTCGACGAGCCGTTCATGCGCCTGATGACGCAGGGGATGCTGCTCAACCACGCGTGGTACCGGCGCACCGAGCGCGGCGGCATCGATTACGTCTCGCCCGGCGAGGTCGAGCCCGTGCACGATCCCGAGGGTCGCATCATCGGCGGCACGCACAAGGTCGACGGCAAGCCGGTCGAGTACGGCGGCACCGGCACCATGTCGAAGAGCAAGAAGAACGGCGTCGATCCGAACGAGATCATCGCCAAGTACGGCGCCGATACCGCTCGGCTGTTCGTCATGTTCGCGGGCTCACCCGAGGATTCCGCGCTGTGGTCCGACGAGGGTATCGAAGGCCAGTTCCGGTTCATGAAGCGGCTCTGGGCGTACGGCCAGAGGCATGCGGAGGCGCTCGCGCTCCCGCCGGCGCGCGTCGACTGGTCGCGGGCAGCGCCCGCGTTGCGCGAGATCCGCCGCCAGTTGCACCTGCATCTCAAGCAGGCGAGCGACGACTACGAGCGCGTGAAGTACAACACCGTCGTTTCCGCGGGGATGAAGATGTTGAATGCGCTCGACGACGTTCCGGCCGACAATACGACGGAAGTCGCCGAGCTCGCCCGGGAAGGGCTGTCGCTGCTGTTGCGGGTGCTCGCCCCCGTGGCGCCGCACACGGCACACGCCATGTGGCAGGAGCTCGGCTACGCCGCGCGCCACGGTGACATCCTCGACGTAGCGTGGCCCGAAGTGGATACGGCCGCGCTCGCCACCGACGAGATCGAGCTGGTGCTGCAGGTGAACGGGAAGCTGCGCGGGAAGCTGCGCGTGCCGTCGGCGGCGGACCGCGCGGCGATCGAGCGCGCGGCGGTCGCAAGCCCGGAGTTCGCGAAGCACGCCAACGGCGCGCCGCCGAAGAAAGTGGTTGTGGTCCCGGGGCGGCTCGTCAATGTGGTGGTGTGATCGTCGTTGGACTGTGGGCGCGAAGTCATTCGTGCGCCGTCCGGATGAATCCCGACCTACGAACGAGCGCGCATTCCGATCGGGCGTCGTCCGGCTGATCGCGAGCCTCGCCCTCTCGGGCGCGCTCGTCGCCTGCGGCTTCCATCTCCGCGGCGAGGCGCGCTACGCCTTCGATACGCTGTATCTGAACTCGCCGGCGGCGCAGCCGCTGACGCTCGAGCTCCGGCGCTCGCTCGAAGGCGGAGCAAGCGCGAAGCTCGTCGATTCGCCCGCCAAGGCGCAGGCCATCCTCGACGTCACCAGCGTCGAGAACAACAAGCAGATCCTTTCGCTCTCCAGCGGCGGCAAGGTGGCCGAGTACCTCCTGACCACGCGCATCCTGTTCCGCGTACGCGACGCTGCGGGCAACGACTGGCTGCCTCTGTCGGAGCTGCTGGTGCGGCGGACCTACACCTACAATGATGCCGAAGCGCTCGCCAAGGAAGTTCAGGAGCAGCGCCTCTGGCGCGAGATGCAGGACGACGCCGTGGCGCAGATGGTGCGTCGCCTTCAGGCGGCGAAGAAGCCGGCTTAACGCGACGTAACCAGCGCAGCGAGACCAGGCGCGATCACGCGATGCAACTGCGTCCCGCCCAGCTCGCCGCGCATCTCGCCAAGGGCCTGCAGCCGCTCTATGTCGTGCACGGCGACGAGACGCTGCTCGCGCTCGAGGCCGCCGACGCGATCCGCGCCGCCGCGCGCGCGGCCGGCTTCCAGCGCGAGATCTTCGTGGCGGAGCCGGGATTCAAGTGGGACGCCTTCGCCGCCGCGCAGCGCAACCTCGGGCTCTTCGGCGAGCGCAGGCTCGTCGACCTCGCCCTTACGTCCGGCAAGCCGGGCGCCGAAGGCGCGCGGGTGCTCCAGGACTGCGCCGCCAACCCCAGCCCCGACACGGTCACGCTGATCACGATGGGGCGTCTCGACCGCGCGGCGCAGGGCGCGGCGTGGTTCGCCGCGCTGGAGAGCACCGGCGTGAGCATCGCGGTGTATCCGGTCGAGCGCGACGAGCTGCCGCGCTGGCTCGCGGAGCGTCTAGCGCGCCAGCGCCAGCAGGTCGGTGCCGAGACGTTGCAATTCCTCGCCGACGCGACAGAAGGCAATCTCCTCGCGGCGAAGCAGGAACTCGACAAGCTGGCGCTTCTCCAGCCCGAAGGCGAGCTCGAGCACGAGGCGGTGCTGCGCGCGGTCGCCGACGTGGCGCGCTTCGACGTGTTCCGGCTTTCCGAGGCATGGCTCGCCGGCGAGCCGGCGCGGGTGCTGCGCATCCTGGCCGCGCTGGAATCCGCCGGCGAAGGCGTGCCGCTCATCGTGTGGCAGCTCGGAGAGGATCTGCACACGCTCGCCGCCGTGCTGGCGCAAGCCGCCGCCGGAACGCCCATCGCGGCGGCGGTCCGGGAGCGCCGCGTGTGGGGCAAGCGCCAGGCGGCAATGGAGCGCGCGGCGCGCCGTCTCGATCCGGGGCGCCTGCCCGGTCTCATCACGCGCCTCGCGCGGCTCGATGCGCTCGCCAAGGGCATCGGCAAGGGCAGCGTGTGGGACGAGCTCAGCGACCTCGCGCTGGCGCTCTCCGGCGCAGCGCTCCCGATCGCCCAACCCGCGCCGGCCTGACGCCATTTCCGCGTTCTCCCAGCGCCGGGCAGCCGTCGTCGCGGCCGCGATGGTCGGGACGGTTGCGACCGTGCTGTCGGCGACGATCGTCAACGTGGCCTTCCCGGCGCTGCTGCGCGAGTTCAACATCGGTCACGACTCGCTGCAGTGGATCGCGACCGGCTTCCTCGCCGCCACGACCACGACCATGCTCGCCACCGCGTGGCTCGTGGACCGCTTCGGCCAGCGGCGCACGTTTCTCGGCACGATGGCGCTTTTCCTCTTCGGCTCGCTCCTCGGCGCGGCAAGCTGGAACACGGAGGCGATGATCGCCGCGCGCGTGCTGCAGGGCGCGGCCGCGGGCGTCATGCAGCCGCTGGCGATGATCGCGTTGTTCAGCGTATTTCCGCCGGATCAGCGCGGCCGCGCGATGGGCCTGTTCGGCTTCGGCGTCGTGCTCGCGCCGGCGATCGGGCCCGCACTCGGCGGCGCGCTCATGCAGATGTTCGGGTGGCGGGCGATCTTCCTGCTGTCGGTGCCGTTCTGCGTGGCGGCGTGGCCACTGGGCATGCGCGCGCTGCCGGACGCGGCGAACGCGGCGACGGGCACACGGTTCGACGCGCTCGGCGCGGCACTTCTCATCGGTGCTCTCGTGACCCTGCTCGATCTGCCGGTCACGGGACGCCGTGCGGGGTGGACCGCGCCGACCACGCTCGGGCACGCGGCGGCGGCGCTCGCCTTCACGGCGGCCTTCGTCGCCCGGGAACGCCGGACGCGCGCGCCGCTGCTCGCGCTGTCGATCTTCGGCAGCCGCGGCTTCCGCGCCGCTTCCATCGTCGCCTTCGCCTACGGCGTCGGGCTGTTCGGCACGACGTACCTCGTGCCGGTGTTCGTGCAGGATGTCGCCGGATACTCGCCGGCGCAGGCCGGCAATCTGCTCTTCGTGCCGGGGCTTGCGCTGGCGGCGGCGATCGCCTTCGCGGGACGACTGACCGATCGCGCCCATGCCCGCCATGTCGTCGCGGCGGGTCTCGCCTGCTTCGCCGTGTCGAGCCTGCTCCTGGCGCTCGCCACCGGCGCGACCGGGTTCTGGATTCTCGCCCTGTGGCTGGCGATCGGCCGGGCCGGCTTGGGGCTCATCATCCCGTCACTCAACGTCGGCGCGGTGCAGGCGCTCGCGCCCGAGCATCTGGGACAGGCCGCCTCGGTGGTGAACTTCGCCCGCCAACTCGGTGGCGCGATCGGGGTCAACCTGCTGGCGGTGCTGCTCGAATGGCGGCTTGCGGTCTACGGGGAATCGGCCGCGGGCACGCCCGCCTTCCGCGATTGCTTCTTAGTGGTTACGATCGCATTTGCGGCCGCCGTCCTTCCGGCCCTTGCGATACGCAGACAGGTACGAGGCTAGTGCCGTTCAGGAGTGTGTGGGTTCCTACAGGAGGCAAAGCCATGTACAGCAAGATCCTGGTCGCTTACAACGGCACCCCCGAATCGCGATCGGCGCTCGACGAGGCGGCGCGCCTCGCGCCCGACCCTTCGGTCGAGATCCACCTGGCGGGTGTCGTCCACTACCCTTCGGCGTATCTTCTGGCAGGCGAATACGTGCCCGAGGTGGCGCTCGCCGACGAGCGCGAGCACATGGAGGCGGACCTCAGGGAGGCGCACGCGCTGCTCGCCGCGAAGGGGCTCAACGTCATCGACCATCTCGTCGTGGGCGAGCCGGTGGACGTGATCACCAAGCTTGTCTCGGAGCTCGGGATCGAGCTCCTGATCCTCGGTCATCCGCGCAGCAAGTCTTTCGCCCTGCGCTGGTGGCGCGGCTCCGTCGATGCGATCCTGATCGAGCGCGTCCGCTGCAGCATCCTGGTCGCAGCCGATACGTCCTCGCCAGCGAAACGCTGACGCGCTTGACGGGCGTTGCCGGCCGTGCGTTAGCGCTGTGGCCCGGATTGAGCGAACGCGAAACCAGGCGCGCCTCAGCGCCAGTCTCCCCAGAGCGCGTGGAGCGCGGCCAGCGTGGCCGGCCCCGCCGTCTCGGCGCGCAGGATCCTCGGGCCGAGACGGACGGCGCGGAATCCAGCGGCCGCCGCGGCGAGTGCTTCCTCGGGCGCGAAACCCCCTTCGGGACCGACGAGAAGCTCGATCTTGCGTCCGGGCGCGATGTTCGCCAGCGACTCTTCGGCCGCCGGCGCGAGGACGAGCCGGCGCTCGGCCGACGAGGGCTGCCGCAGCCACGCACCGAGTTCCATCGGCGCGCGCACCTCGGGCACGCGGTTGCGGCCGCACTGCTCGCAGGCGGCGATCGCGATCGCCCGCCAGTGCTCGACGCGCCGCCGCGCGCGCTCGCCTTCGAGGCGTGCCACGCCGCGCGCAGTGGCGACCGGCGCGATTGCGCTCGCGCCGAGCTCCACCGCCTTCTGGATCGCGTAGTCCATCCGGTCCGCGGCGATGAGCGCCTGCACGAACGTCACCTCGAGCGGCGATTCGCGCTCGACTGCGCGCCGCTCGGTCACGACGACGTCGACCACCCGGCTCGTGACGCTGCGGATCTCCGCGCCGTATTCGCCGCCTTCGCCGTCGAACAGCGTCACCGCGTCGCCGAGCTTGAGCCGCAGCACGCGCGCGGCATGGTGCGCGGCGGCCGACGGCAGCGCGATCGCGCGCCCCGCCGTCAGCGGAGAGGGAACGAAGAAGCGCGGATTCATGGCAGAGCCTGCGGCCGGCGAGGCCGTTATCGGTCGCGCGCCGGCGCATGCTAGCATTTTGGCAGACGCGAGCACATTCCTAGAGGCGACATGGCTGCCATTCCACCCGTATGCGATTTCGGCGCGCCCGCGCCGGACTTCGAGCTGCCCGCCACCGACGGGCGGCGCTACCGCCGCGACCAGCTCGTCCGGCCCAACGGCCTGCTCGTGATGTTCATCTGCAACCATTGCCCCTACGTCAAGGCGGTGATCGATAAGATCGTCCGCGACGCCGCGGCGCTCGAGGCCGAAGGCATCGGTTCGGCGGCGATCTGCAGCAACGACCCGGCCGACTATCCCGAGGACTCCGTCGACAACATGAGGGCGCTCGCGACCCGGCTGCGCTTCCCGTTCCCCTATCTCTGGGACGAGACGCAACAGGTCGCCCGGTCCTACGGCGCCGTGTGCACGCCCGATTTCTTCGGCTACAACGGCAAGCTCGAGCTGCAGTACCGCGGCCGGCTCGACGACTCGGGCCGCTTCTCGAAGCCCGATGCGCCGCGCGAGCTCTACAACGCGATGGTGCAGGTCGCGCGCACCGGCAAGGGGCCGGCACAGCAGACAGCATCGATCGGCTGCTCGATCAAATGGAAGACCGCCGCTTGAGGGTCGTCCGCTGTCGGCGCGAATCTCATTCGCGCAATCGCCGTATGAATCTCCCATAGGCAGGCGCGAATTCATTCGCGCGAATGTCCGGACAAATCCGGACCTCCGACTGAATTCATTGGCGCGAATGTCGGGATGAATCCGGACCTACGATCCGTGGACGACGAACTCCCGCAGCGCATCGAGCACGGCGTCGGGGGCCTCGAGCATGAGGCTGTGGCCGCAGTCGCGAAGCCTGACCACGCGCCGGTCGGCGAGCGCGCCGATGAGGCCCGCGGCATTTTGGGGCGGCACCATCTGATCGCGCTCGCCGATCACCACCAGCGTGGGACAGCGCACCCTCGCCGCGGCGCCGAGACCGTCCGCGTACTCGTGGCAGGCCTTCAGATCCGCGTACAGCTCCCCGGGACGGCTGCGCTCCATGAGGCGCAGCCCGTTGCCGGTCATCCACAATCCCGGCATCGGATTGCCTCCGAGCTGGTCCGACGGCGAATACGACCAGCCGGTGATGAGCTCGAGGGCGAGGTGATCGTCGCGCCGCGCGGCCTCGAGCAGCACGCCGCCCACCGGCATGGGCGCCGAAGCTCCTAGCAGCGCCAGTCTCGTCACCCGATCGGGATGGCCGGCGGCGGCATGCAGCGTGGCCAGCGCGCCCATGCTGTGGCCGACCAGCGCCGCGCGCTCCACGCGCAGCGCGTCGAGCAGCGACACGAGCCAGTCGGCGACCGCAGGCACGGTGGCGAGCGGCTCCCCGCCGGTGCGGCCGTGCCCGGGCAGGTCGACGGCAACCACGTTCCAGCCGTGGTGCGCGAAATAGCGCGACTGCAGCGCCCACACGCTGTGATCGTTGGCCGCGCCGTGCACGAACGCCAGCGTCGGCAGCGAGGGATCGAAGTCGCGTGATCCCGTGTAGGCGTAGGCCCCGCGCCCGGCGACGTTGATGCGCATTCCCTCTCGCGCCTCTACCCCTTCTCCGCTGCGCGCAGCGCGCGGGCGAGATCCTCGATCAGATCTTCGGGGTCCTCGAGCCCCACCGAGAGGCGGATCGTCCCTTCGCTGATGCCTGCGGCGCGCAGATCCTCGCTGGCGACGCGGAAGTGGGTGGTCGACGCGGGATGGATCACCAGCGACCTCGCGTCGCCGACATTGGCCAGGTGCGAAAAGACCCGCAGCGACTCGATCAACTTCCGGCCCTGCTCGCGCGTGCCGCGGATGGCGAAGCTGAACACCGCGCCGCACCCGCGCGGCAGCAGCCTTGCGGCGAGTGCGTGGTCGGGATGCTGCTCGAGCTCGGGGTAGCCCACCGATTCGACGAAGGGATGGCTCACGAGGAAGGCGACGATCCGGCGCGTATTCGCCACGTGGCGCGGCATGCGCACGTGCAGCGTCTCGATGCCCTGGAGGATCTGGAACGCGGTCATGGGCGCCATGCAGGCGCCGAAGTCGCGGATGCCTTCGCGCCGAGCGCGCAGCAGGAACGCCGCGGTGGTCGACTCCTCCGCGAACACCATGCCGTGGAAGCCGGCGTAGGGCTCGGTCAGCGTGGGAAACTTGCCGGCGCTCCTGCCCGCCTCGCCCCAGTCGAAGCGTCCGCCGTCGACCACGAGCCCGCCGATCACCACGCCGTGGCCGGAGAGGAACTTGGTGGCGGAGTGATACACGAGATCGGCGCCGTGCTCGAACGGCCGCATCAGATACGGCGTGGTGAACGTCGAGTCGACGAGGAGCGGCAGCCCGTGCTCGTGCGCGAGCGCGGCCACCCGCGGCACGTCGAGCACCTCCAGCCCCGGGTTGCCCAGCGTCTCGCCGAAGAGCAGCCGCGTATTGGGCCGGACCGCCGCGCGCCAGGCGTCGAGATCGCGCGGGCTCACGAACGTGGTCTCGATGCCGAAGCGGGGTAGCGTGAAGTCGAGCAGATTGTGCGATCCGCCATAGAGCGAGCGCGAGGCGACGATGTGCGATCCGGCGCCCATCAGCGTGACGATGGCGAGATGCAGCGCCGCCTGGCCGCTCGCCACCGCAATCGCGCCCACGCCGCCCTCGAGCGCGCTGATGCGCTCCTCGAGCACCGCGCAGGTCGGATTGGCGATGCGCGAATAGACGTATCCGGCGCGCTCCATGTTGAAGAGCGCCGCCGCGTGGTCGCTGTCGCGGAACACGAACGATGCCGACTGGTAGATCGGCGTGGCGCGCGCGCCCGTCGCCGTGTCGGGACGCGCGCCGGCGTGCAGCGTCAGCGTGTCGAAGCGAATGCCTTTGCTCTCGGCCATCGTCGTTCGCTCGCGTGAAAGCGCGGGCGGTCGCGTTGTCGGGTGGGCTATGGTAACGCATCGCCGAGGAGACCCGAGCCGCCTCTTGGCGCGGATCGAGCATCGGCCTACACTCGCTTCCTCGAGGGAGAGGGGAAAACGAAGAACCCGAGGAGACCACGAATGCAACGCAAAGCCTCCGCCCGCTGGCAGGGCACGGTCAAGGAAGGCGCGGGAACGATCGGCACGCAAAGCGGCACCCTTAAAGACACGCCGTACTCGTTCGTCGGCCGCTTCGGCGACGGCAAGGGCACCAACCCCGAAGAGCTGATCGCCGCGGCGCACGCGGGATGCTTCACGATGGCCCTTTCCTTCATGCTCAACAACGCCGGCTTCACTGCGGAGGCGATCGACACCGAGGCCGCGCTCACGCTCGACCAGGTCGCGGGGGCCTGGACGATCACCTCCATTCATCTCACCACCCGCGCGCGCGTGCCGGAGATCGATCAGGCCAAGTTCGCAGAGATCGCCGCCAACGCCAAGGCGAATTGTCCGGTCTCGCGCGTGCTCAACGCGACCATCACGCTGGACGCGCGCCTGGTCGGTTAGAAGAAGGTAAGCGATGGGCGAGACCCGACCGCGGGCCGTCAAGGGCCGCGGGGCGACGTTCAACCCGGAGAACCGGTTCCGCCGCGATGACCGCGAAGCGGTCGACGACGGCTGGCAGCCGCCGGACGAGGACGAAGGCGATACGCCGCCTCCGAAGACGATCGTCACCATCCAGAACGCGCGCACGATCATCGCGCGCAACGACTCGCCCGACATCCCGTTCGATCGCTCGATCAACCCGTACCAGGGATGCGAGCATGGATGTGTTTATTGCTACGCTCGGCCAACGCACGCCTATCTCGATCTTTCACCCGGTCTCGACTTCGAAACCAGGCTCTTCGCCAAGCCCAACGCCGCCGCGCTGCTGCGCGCGGAGCTCGCCAAGCCGGGCTACCGTTGCGAGCCGATGGCGCTCGGCACCAACACCGATCCGTACCAGCCGATCGAGCGCGAGTGGCGGATCACCCGCCAAGTGCTCGAGGTGCTCTCGGAGTGCGATCATCCGGTGACGATCACGACCAAGGGCGTCGCGATCGAGCGCGACCTCGACCTCCTCTCGTCGCTGGCGGCGCGGAAGCTCGTCCACGTACAGGTGTCGATCGCCATGCTCGACCGGGAGCTCGCGCGCAAGATCGACCCGCGCGCGCCGGCGCCGCAGCGTCGGCTGGAGATGATAAGAGCGCTCGCCGGCGCCGGCGTCCCGGTCGGCGTCAACGTCGCTCCGGTCATCCCGCAGCTCACCGACAAGGACCTGGAGGCGATCCTCGAGGCCGCCGCGGCGCACGGCGCGCGCTCGGCGATGTGGGTGATGCTGCGCCTGCCACGCGAGGTCGCGCCACTGTTTCGCGACTGGCTGGAGCAGCACCATCCGCTGCGCGCGAGGCACGTCATGAGCCTCGTGCAGCAGCTTCGCGGCGGCAGAGACAACGATCCCGGCTTCGGCTCGCGCATGCGCGGAGAAGGGCAGTTCGCCGAGCTGATCGAGCGCCGCTTCGCGGTCGCGTGCCGCCGGCTCGGCCTCGACGCGGGGCGCGGCTTCGCCCTCGAGCGCTCGCGCTTCCGGCCGCCCAAGGCTCCAACCGGCGCCGCCCAGCTCGATCTCTTCTGAAAAGAGCGATGCCAACCGGAACGGCGCGGCTCAAGCCGCGGTTGCCGGCACCAGGCCGCGCGGATCGAACAGCAGATCCGGGTGGTCGGCGAGGCGCTGTAGAACGAATTCGACGAAAACGCGCGTACGCGCCGCCTGCAGCCGGCGCGCGGGATAGTAGAGCGAAATGGGAAGCAGCGGCGGCGCGTAGTCCGTGAGCACGGACACCAGGCGGCTGTCGCGGATGTGGGGCGTGGCGATGAAGGTTGCGAGCTGGGCGAGACCGAGCCCCGCAATGGCCGCTTCGCACACCGCGAGCACGTCGTTCAGTATCAGATGCCCGCGAACGTCGTAGCTCTTCATTGCCGGGCCCCGGCCGAATTCCCAGCGCAATGGGCGGCCGCTGGTGAGCGAGCGATAGCGGATGCACTCGTGCACGGCGAGCTGGCTCGGCGTCTGCGGCGCGCCGTGACGCATCAGATAGTGCGGGGAGGCGCACACGAATCGCGGCACGTCCGCGAGCTTGCGCACCACTGCGTTCGGCTGCGCGATCTCGCCGGCGCGGATGGCGACGTCGTAGCCCTCCGCGACGATGTCGATCAGCCGGTCGGCGAACGACAGCTCCACCTCGATCCGCGGATAGCGCGCGCGGAACTCAGCGAGGAGCGGCAGGACGTACATGCGGCCGAAAACGCTCGGGCTCGTCACGCGCACGAGACCCGCAGGTTCCCTGCGCCGCTCGGCGATCGTCTCGTGCGCGGCTTCCAGCTCGGCGAGCGCCCCACGGCTGGTCTCGAACAGCTCGCGGCCTTCGTCGGTGAGGCTCACTTTGCGCGTGGTGCGATTGAGCAGTCGCACGCCGAGCTCGCTTTCCAGGCGCTGGACATTGCGGCTGACGGCGACGGTGGAGACGCCGAGCTGACGCGCCGCTTGCGAGAAGCTGCCCGCGCTCGCGACGCGAACGAAGGAAGTGATGCCTCGGATGCTGTCCATGGATCGTTAACTTATTGCTAACGGTGTTTGGACCGCCCTTCCACGATCGAGTTGCAACCGGTCGCCCGCCCGGCGGTCGCACATTGAGAGGGTGCGAGAAACCAGCCAACATCGAAGGAGTCTCATATCGTGACGAACAGACCCAAGCACGCATTCGCTACCGCCGTGGCACTGGCCGCGGCTCTGGGCGCCGGATCGGCCTTGGCAGCGGCTGAGAGCAACCAGGGCATGTACGGCTCGAACACGAGCGCGCAGAGCGCCACTACGGGCACCATCGAGGCTTTACCGCCGGAGGCCGTCGATCCCTCGCAGGCAACGGCTCCTCAGGTCAGCGCCTCGGAGGACGACAGCGGATATGCGACGTATGAGTCGGTGAGCTCGGACGATTCCGATACCACGGCGATGAACCCGGATGAGTCCGACACCGATTCCGACACGGCGGCCGGACCGAGCGCCGCTCCCGCATACGGGGCGAACACTCCGTCGACCACCACGGTAGAAGGCCCGGCGGCGGCGCCGAGCGAGCCTATCGCGACAGAGCCGGCTCCGGTCTACGAGAGCGTGCCGGCCTACATCGCGCCGCCGAACTCGCCGCGGTACACGCCGGAAACGGGTAACGCCGAATACGGCAGCAAGCTCGACCCCGTGGGCCCGCAGTCCAACCGGTTCAATGACGCGACCGGGCAGTAGCGGTCGCTGAGACCGATCCCCGCCGCAGGGCGAGGACTCGGCAAGGGGGCGCAAATGCGCCCCCTTTAGTTTTGCCTTGCTGGCGACGCATGGAGATAATGCGGCGATGGGAGGCGGCATGGAAAACGCTCTGATCGAGAGGCTCGGCCGCTGTTACACCGGTGCGGTGCACGATGTGCTGCGCCTCATGGGACACGACAATGTCGTGCTGCCGCCCGACATCAAGCCGGTCGCGCCCGAGCTGAGAGTTGCCGGGCCCGCATGGACGGTGGACGGTCATCTCGTCGCCACGGCGACGCGCGACGAGACGCTGCGCGCGTGGTGCACGCTGCTCGCCCGCGCCCCGGCCGGGCACGTGATCGTGTGTCAGCCCAACAACCGCGAGCTCGCGCTCATGGGCGAGCTCTCTGCCCAGACGCTGCGCGCGCGCGGCGTGCTGGGCTTCATCGTCGACGGCGGGTCGCGCGATACGGAGCTGGTCATCGAGCAGGCATTTCCGGTCTTCTGCGCGTTCTTCACGCCGGCCGACATCGTGAGCCGGTGGCTGCCCGACCGATTCGGCGAGCCGGTCACGATCGGCACGGTCACCGTATCGACCGGCGATTGGGTGCTCGGCGATCGCGACGGCGTGGTGGTCATTCCGGCGGTCATCGCCGGAGACGTTGTCGCGCGCACGGAGGAAGTCGTCGCGACCGAGACCGAGATGCGGCGCGCGCTGGTCGCCGGCATGGATCCCGTCGCCGCCTACGACAAATTCGGAAAGTTCTAAAGTGAAAGTCGAATCGCGCCTCGCCGAGCTGGGCCTCGTGCTGCCCGCGAAGCCGGTCGCTCCGGTGAACGTACGGCTGCCGTTTTCCTTCGTGCGCGTCCGCGGCGCTCGGGCGCTGGTCGCGGGACACGGCCCGCAGAATGCCGACGGGTCGCTCGCCGCGCCGCTCGGCAAGCTCGGGCGCGATCTCGATGTCGATCAGGGCTACCGGGCCGCGCGCCTCACCGCACTCGCGATCCTCGGCAGCCTCAAGCGCGAGCTTGGCGATCTCGATCGCGTGCGCGCGTGGCTGCGGGTCTTCGGTATGGTTGCCTCCGCGCCGGGGTTCACGCAGCAGCCCGCGGTGATCAACGGCTTCTCGGATCTGATCCTCGAGCTCTACGGACGGGAGGCGGGACAGCATGCGCGCTCCGCCGTCGGGATGGCGGAGCTGCCGTTCAACATCCCGGTCGAGATCGAAGCCGAGGTCGAGATTTCCTAGAACGCCGCCTCGAGCAGGCAGCCGAACTCGCGCGCGAAGTCGATCGACACGCGCGCGTGCACCGCCCCCTGGCGGTCGAGGAAGCGCTGCGATCCCCGGGTCGCGAACACGCCCTCGTGCCAGATGTTCGGATGGATATACAGCCCCTGACGGCCGTCGAAGCGGAAGCACACGAAGTCCCGCGGCTTCACGTCGTCGCCGGGCAGGGCGAGCGGCACGAGAAACGGGGCGCGGTCGAGCGGGAAGAAGAGCTGGCCGCCGTCGGGATGGTAATTGGCGTGCCAGAGCACGATGCGCTCGGGTGTGCGCGCGTGATCGCGGCGGGCGATCGTCGGGTCGGTGGCGTAGCCGAGCACGTACTCGCCGCCGACCGCGTCGTTGCGTCCGAGCAGGACGTCGCCCTCCCACCAGCTTGCGAAGATGCCTTCGGTGGTTCCGCCCTGGTCCCCGGTGTCCTCGTCGACCGGCCGCCAGCCCCTGGCGGGCCAGCGCACGATCTCGATCTTGCATCCTTCGGCATCATCGACCAGGCTGCCGTAGCCGTTCAGCGCTTCCGGCGTCGCGTCGATGATTCGCATTCCCACCCGTGGGAGGTTCGCGGGCAGCGCGGGATTCAGGTAATCGAAGACCGGCACGGCGCGAGCAACCCGCTCAGTGGCTTTCCCGGCCCACCTTGGCGCCTGATTGGCCGACCAGGAAATCGAGGTCGACGCCGCGATCGGCCTGCAGCACGCTGTCGCAGTAGAGCTTGACCCAGCCGCGATCGGCGTGCGGCGGCGGAGGCTTCCAGCTCTTGCGCCGGCGCGCGAGCTCTTCGTCGGAAACGTGCAGTTCCAGCTTGCGCTTCGCGACGTCGAGCTCGACCACGTCACCCGTGTGCACCAGCGCCAGCGGACCGCCGGCGGCCGCCTCCGGGGCTGTATGCAGCACGACGGTGCCATACGCCGTGCCCGACATGCGCGCGTCCGAGATGCGGACCATGTCGGTGACGCCCTGCTTCAGCAGCTTCGCGGGCAGCGCGAAGTTGCCCACTTCCGGAAAGCCCGGATAGCCCTTGGGACCGCAATTCTTGAGCACCAGCACGGAGCTCGCGTCGACCTCGAGCTTCGGGTCGTCGATGCGGCGGTTCAGATCGTCGATGTCTTCGAACACCACCGCGCGCCCCTTGTGCCGCATGAGCTTCGGCGTGGCGGCCGAAGGCTTGAGCACCGCGCCGCTCGGCGCGAGATTGCCGCGCAGCACGGCGATGCCCCCCTGCGGCTTGAACGGCTTGGCGAGCCGGGTGATCACCTTCTCGTTGTAATTCACCGCGTCCTTGACGTTGTCCCAGACGGGGCGTCCGTTGACCGTGAGCGCATCCTTGTGCAGGAACTCGCCGATCTCGCGCATCACCACCGGCAGGCCGCCGGCGTAGTAGAAATCCTCCATGAGGTACTGTCCCGACGGCATGAGGTTGACCAGGCACGGTATCTCGCGCCCGAGCCGATCCCAGTCGTCGAGGGTGAGATCCACGCCGACGCGGCCCGCGAGGGCGAGAAGGTGCACGACGGCATTGGTCGATCCGCCGATCGCGCCATTGGCCATAATCGCGTTCTCGAACGCGTCCCTGGTCAGGACCTTCGACATGCGCAAGTCTTCGTGCACCATCTGCACGATCCGCCGGCCCGCCATCCGCGCCAGAAGCCTGCGCCGCGAGTCGACCGCCGGGATGGCGGCGTTGGTCGGCAACCCCATGCCCAGCGCCTCGACCATCGACGCCATCGTCGACGCCGTGCCCATGGTCATGCAATGACCCGCCGAGCGCGACATGCACGATTCCGCCTCGATCATGTCGGCCTCGCTCATGTCGCCGGTCTTGAGCATCGCGGTGAACTTCCACACATGCGTGCCCGAGCCGATGTCCTCGCCGCGGAACTTGCCGTTGAGCATGGGGCCCCCGGACACGCCGATCGCCGGCAGATCGCAGGACGCCGCGCCCATCAGCAACGCCGGCACGGTCTTGTCGCAACCCATGAGCAGCACCACGCCGTCGAACGGGTTGGCGCGGATCGACTCCTCGACGTCCATCGCCACCTGATTGCGGAACAGCATCGTGGTCGGACGCATGAGCGTCTCGCCCAGGCTCATGACCGGAAATTCGATCGGGAACCCGCCGGCGTCGAGCACCCCGTCGCGCACGTGCGCCGCCAGCTCGCGGAAGTGAGCGTTGCACGGGGTGGCCTGCGACCAGGTGTTGCAGATGCCGATCACCGGGCGCCCGTCGAACTGGTCGTGCGGGATGCCCTGGTTCTTCATCCAGGAGCGGTGCACCAGCCCGTCGCGGTCGTGGCGCCCGAACCAGGCGGCGGAGCGAAGCCTGCGTCTCGACCGGGTCATCGCTTCGGCGCCTCGACCGGCCGACGGGTCATGTCAGCGAATGACATCGTCGGCTCGATTGTCTAGATCGCGGGTACGCATCCTGTCGGCGAAGTGGACGAGATGGCGAGAGGAGGTAACCATGAAGGGTCCGTGCGCCGCACGCTTCATCGCTTCCCCTATTCAGACCGATCGATGGTGCGCCCCGCGTCTGTCGCACCCGGATCACGGTGCCATGGACGGACGACCCGCCATCATACCTTGAGCCGCTGCCCGGTCTCCTTGTCGAAGACGTGGACCATCGCGGGATCGACGGCGAGGGCGATCCTGTCGCCCGGATTCACGACCGGCCGGCCGTGCGTGACCAACACGATCTGCACCTCTCCGACCTTCACCAGCAACTCCGTCTCGGCGCCGGTCGGCTCGACGACGATGATCTCGGCCGGCACGGCGCCGTTGGTGCCGGAATCGGCGAGGCTGAGGTGTTCCGGGCGGATGCCGTACGCGACCCGCTGGCCATCCGGGCCCGACGCGGCGCCGAGCGGCCAGCGGACGCCGCCTGCCGCCTCGACGTGCGGCGCGGCGCCGTTGCGACGCACCGTACCGTCGACGACGTTCATCGCGGGAGAGCCGATGAACTGCGCGACGAACAGGTTCCTCGGCCGATCGTAGAGCTCGAGCGGCGTGCCGATCTGCTCGACGCGGCCGTCGTGCATCACCACGATACGGTCGGCCATGGTCATCGCCTCGACCTGGTCGTGGGTCACGTACACGGTCGTGGTCTTGAGCCGCTGGTGCAGCGCCTTGATCTCGCCGCGCATGGCCACCCGCAGCTTTGCGTCGAGGTTCGAGAGCGGCTCGTCGAAGAGGAACACCTTGGGATCGCGCACGATCGCGCGGCCCATCGCCACGCGCTGACGCTGGCCGCCGGAGAGCTCACGCGGATAGCGCTTCAGATACGGCTCGAGGTTGAGGATCTTCGCCGCCCGCGCGACGCGCTCCTCGATCGTCGCCCGTGCGGCCTTCCGGAGCTTCAGGCTGAAGGCCATGTTGTCGGCGACCGTCATGTGCGGATACAGCGCGTAGCTCTGGAACACCATCGCGATGTCGCGGTCCTTCGACTCCATGTCGTTGACGACCCTGCCGTCGATGGCGATCGTGCCGGCGGAAATCTCCTCCAGCCCTGCGAGCATGCGCAGAAGGGTCGACTTGCCGCACCCGGACGGACCGACCAGCACCATGAATTCGCCGTCGCGGATGTCGAAGCCGATGCCGTGGATGACCTTGGTCGCGCCGAAGCTCTTCTCGACGTTCTGGAAGGATACGGATGCCATGGGACCCTCTTCAGCTCTTCAGCTCTTAACCGCACCGGCGGTCAAGCCGCCCACCATGTAGCGCTTGAACACGTAGTAGATCGCCGCCGGCGGAAGCGCGTAGATCAGGCCGGTGGTCATCAGCAGCTCCCACGGCGAGTCGTCGGCGGCAAGGAAGTTGCCGAGCGCGACCGACAGCGTGATGTCGCGATCGTTCGACAGCAGCAGGAACGCGTACAGGTACTCGTTCCACGCGAGGAGCAACGCATAGGTCCCGATCGCGACCAGTGACGGCACCATCAGCGGTAGATAGACGAGGCGGAACAGCTGCATCGGCGACGCGCCGTCGATGCGCGCCGCCTCGTCGAGTTCGAGGGGCAGCTTGTCGGAAGCCTGCTTGAGCACCCAGATCGAGTACGGCGCCGCGACGGTCATCATCGCGAGGATCAGCGCCCACTGGTTGTTCAGCAGGCCATACAGGCCCATCGTCTTGTACATCGGCACGGCGAGGAACGCCGCGGGGATGAAATACGTGAACAGCGCGAGGTTCATCACCGCGCGGCCGCCGCGAAGCTTGAGGCGGCTGATCGCGAAGGCCGCCGCGGTCGCAACTAACAGCGTGAGCCCGCCGGCGGCGACCGCGATGACGAGCGAGTTCCACATCTGCAGCCAAAAGTGATTGAGGTAGTAGTGCTTCTCGCCGAACACGATCGCGAAGTTTTGCAGCGTCGGGTGGTCGGGCCAGAGGTTGCCGGCGAAAGCCGACTCCTTCGGTGAGATCGCGAACAGGAACAGGTGGTAGATCGGCAGCAGCGTCCAGATCGCGACCGGGATGCCGATCAGCAGCAGCCGCGCCTCGTTCGTGACGCGGCGAAGCGAGGGCGCCCTCATTTGGACAGACGCTTCATCATGAAGTAGACGAGCGGCAGCACCAGCGGCATCGCGCAGATGATCGACGCCATCGCGAGATTCACCTGGTCGAGCCGCAGGTAGCGAATGCCGAGCGTGGCGAGCACGTGCGTAAGGTCGGCCGGGCCGCCGCCCGTGAGCAGGTAAACGCTGTTGAAGTCACCAAGCGTCCAGATCATCGACAGGATCGTGCACGTCAGATACAGCGTGCGCATCGATGGCCATGTGATGTAGGCGAACTTGTGCCATCGCGACGCCCCGTCGACAGATGCCGCCTCGTAGAGCTCGCCCGGGATCGCGAGCCGCCCCGCGATCAGGATCAGCGTCCAGAACGGCAGCGACTTCCAGATGTGCACGACGATCGCCATCGTGAGCGCAAGCGTAGGGTCGTTCAGCCAGTTGGGACCATCCTCGCCGGTCAGCTTGAAAATCACGCTGTTCACCAGGCCCCATTCGGGATTGAGCATGAAGCGGATGGACAGGATCGTCGGGATGGAGGGCACTGCCCAGGGCAGGATGAACAGCACGGAGAGCCACTTGATCCACGGCCGCGACTGCACAAAGAAGCCCGAGAGCCCGAGCGCGATCAGCATCTTGACGTTGATACCGACGAGCAGGAAGACGAGGGTGTTGACGACCGTGCGCGAGAAGACCGGGTCGTGAAGCAGCCTCACGTAGCTCTGTGGCGAGCGCGCCAGCCACAGCCCGTAGCAGACCGGATAGAGCACGAACACGAGGAACACGAGGACGTAGGGGGCGATCAGCAGGATGCCCCACGTCTGCCACGTCGACAGCCGCTTGCGCGGCGGCTTGGGCGCGCTGGTATCGGTAGCCGGAATCGCGAGCGTCGACATGGAGCGCTCTTCGTGCGCCTTTCGGTTGCGCCGCCTATCCGGCGGCGCGACCGGACTGGCGCCGTCAGCCGGCGACCGCCTTGATCCGGGCGATCATCTCGTCGACCGCCTTGTCCACCGGAACGTGCTCGTTGACGACGCGATTCATCGCCTTCGCCCACACGTTCTCGTTGTTGAGGATCGTGAATTTCCAGTTCTTCGTGAACTCGAAAGTCACCGTGCCGGCGTGGAACTGCTTGTAGACCGACTCACGGTGCGGGTCCGCGTGCCAGAACGCGCTTTCCGCCGCCGCCTTCGTCACTGGGTACCAGCGCCCGAGCGAGCCTTCGACGTAGGGCCTCAGGTTGTCCTCCTCGAGCAGGAATGCGACGAACTCCTTCGCCCGCTTCTTGTTCTTCGCGTTGGCGAACACCACTCCGGTCTTCACCGCGGCCCGGTACACCATCTTGCTCCCGTCCGGCTTGTTCGGGAAGCCCGACGTCTTGATGAGATCGTAGTAGTTCTTCTTCGCCGTCTCGCGCTGCTCGGCGCTGAGCGCCGGGTTGTTGGCATCGTCGAGCCACTTGGCCGGGATCGAGATCGTCGCGTTGTGCGTCATCACGATCGTCTTGTTGTGGAACGCGACGTTGTTGTCCGGGTCCTTCCAGCTCGTCGCCGACGGCGGCGTGCAGCCCTTTTCATAGGGCATCACGTAATCCTTGAGCGCCGCGATGAGTCCCTGTCTCACCTTCGGATCGTCGACGAGCAGTTTGCCCTCGTCGTCCACGAGCTTCACGTTGTGGGCGTCCATGAACGTCAGGAACGAATAGAACGAGTCGCTCGAGTCCACGCCCATCGGGAAGCCGGTCGCGTAGATCCTCTGTCCCGTCTTCTTGCGAATGCCCGGCTGCACCTTGCTGCACCAGAAATTCCAGTAGTCGCTCCACTTCGTCGGCAGATCGGAATCCTTGAACCCGGCCTCCTGCAGCATGTCCGACCAGTAGTTGATGTGCATCGTCTGCTGCTTCAGCGGGAACGCGTAGTACGCGCGCTTGTTCGTCTGGTGGTTAAGCAGGTACGTCGTCGACAGCGTATTTGGCAGGAAGCGGTCCTTCATCGGCGTGAGGACGTCGGAGAGATCCTCGAGCTTGCCGTCGTACGCCCACTTGCCGGTGACCTGGAAGTCGTACACGTCGGCGTAGGCAACGTCCGGCACGGTGCCGGCGTCGAGGGCGGACACGGTTTTGGGGATCATGTCTTGCACCGGGTACTGCGAGAGCTCGACCTTGACGTGCGTCTTGTCCTCGAACTTTTTGATCGCCGCGAACAGCGCGTCGTCCTCGGACTTGTAGAAGCCCTTGACCCACCACACCGTGAGCGTCTCCTGCGCGAGCGACTGACCCGCGAATGCGATGGTGCAGCCGGCGACGACACCGGCGAAAAATCTGTTCATCGATTTCCTCCTAGAAAAGTGGGCCCGTTCAATTGCTTCGTAGGTCTTGCCGCGACTGCAAGAACTCGCGGCGGATCGCCCTCGAAGTGCTGCTCCCGAGAGGCTACATCACCGCGCCGAGATACCACGGCACGAACTCGTTCTGGCCGTAGCCGTGGAGCTCGCTCTTGGTCTTGGCGCCCGAGGCGGTCTCGAGGATCAGCCGGAAGAAGCGCCCGCCGATCTCCTCGACCGTCGCCGTGCCGTCGACGATCGCGCCGCAGTTGATGTCGATGTCCTCTTCCTGGCGGTTCCACAGCGCCGTGTTGGTCGCGAGTTTGAGGGACGGCGCGGGCGCGCAGCCGTACGCCGACCCTCGCCCGGTGGTGAAGCACACCATGTTGGCGCCGCCCGCGACCTGCCCGGTGGCCGACACCGGGTCGTAGCCTGGCGTATCCATGTAGACGAAGCCCTTCGCCGTCACGGCTTGAGCGTACTCGTAGACCTCCACCAGGTTCGTCGTCCCCCCCTTGGCCACTGCGCCGAGCGACTTCTCGAGGATCGTGGTGAGGCCGCCCGCCTTGTTACCCGGCGACGGGTTGTTGTTCATCTCGCCCTTGTTGCGCGCGGTGTAGTCCTCCCACCACTTGATCCGCTCCACCAGCTTTTCGCCAACCGGGCGCGAGACCGCGCGCCGCGTGAGCAGATGCTCGGCGCCGTAGATCTCCGGTGTCTCCGACAGGATCGCCGTGCCGCCGTTGCGCACCAGGAGGTCGACCGCCGCGCCGAGCGCCGGATTGGCCGTGATCCCCGAATAGCCGTCTGAGCCGCCGCACTGCAGCCCCAGCACGAGATGGCTCGCGGGGACGCTTTCGCGGCGCACGGCGTTGGCGAACGGCAGCATCTCCTCGATCATCGCCACGCCGCGGGCAATCGTCTTCGCCGTCCCTCCGGTGTCCTGGATACTGAACGTGCGCAGCGCCGGGCCCTCGGACAGATGCTCCGCGCCGAGGAGCGCCGCGATCTGGTTCGCTTCACACCCCAGGCCGACGATGAGCACGCCGGCGAAGTTCGCGTGCCGGGCGTAGCCGCCGAGCGTCCGCCGCAGCACCTGCATGCTCTCGCCGTTCACGTCCATGCCGCAGCCGCTGCCGTGGGTGAGCGCCACCACCCCGTCGACGGTCGGGAATCCGGCGAGGCCGCGCGAACGGAAGGTATCGGCGATGCCGCGCGCCACGGTGGCGGAGCAATTGACGGTCGACAGGATGCCGAGATAGTTGCGCGTCGCGACACGCCCGTCGGACCGCACGATGCCCTGGAAGACGGCCGGCGTATCGACGTAGCGCGTGGGCTTCGCGTCGGCGCCGAAGGCGTAGTCGCGCGCGAAGTCGCCCATCGCCAGGTTGTGCAGGTGCACGTGCTCGCCCGCCGCGATGTCGCGCTTGGCGAAGCCGATGATCTGGTTGTAGCGCTTGACGGGCTGCCCCTGGGCGATGGCTCTCGTCGCCACTTTGTGTCCGGGAGGAACCAGGCCGGACACCGTGACGTTCTCGTCGAGCAGCGTCGTGCCGGAGACGAGCTGCCCTCGGGCGATGACGACGTCGTCGCTCGGGTGCAGGCGGATGATGAGCGAAGTCTTGGTGAGCATGAGACGCGGCTTTCCGTAAGATCAGGCCATTTTAGACGGTGCCGCCTTCCCCGGGTTGCCGGTAGAGTCCAGGCGGAGCCCCCGTCGGCCTCAGGCCGCCACCAGCTGCACCTTGGTGCTGCGCGTCTTGTCGCGCGCGAGCTCGAACGCCTCGACCGCCTGCTCGAGCGGAAACTGCCGCGACAGCAGCGGCCCCACGTCCACCCTTCGGGCGGCGAGGTACTGCACGGCCCAGTCGAACTCGATGCCCCAGCGGAAAGCGCCCTTGAAATCGAGCTCCTTGACCATGATCTCGTTCACTACGAACGGCAGCGGCTCGTGCGGCAATGTGCCGACCTGGACCACCGTGCCGCCGCGCTTCACCGCGGTGATGCAGGCGTTGAGCGCGGCGAGGCTTCCCGACGCCTCGAACGCCACATCGAACGAGTTTGGCGCGAGCGCATCGCGCTCGCGATCGGCGCGCACCGTGCGCGCCGCGCCGACCGCGCGCGCGGTCGCGAGCGGCCGGTCAAGCACGTCGCAGGCGGTAACAGCCGTGGCACCCTTGAGCTTCGCAGCGATCATCGTCAGGCAGCCGATGGTCCCGGCGCCGGCGACCAGAACGCTCTTGCCCAGGAGCTCGCCGGCGCGGTTCACCGCGTGCAGACCCACCGCCAGCGGCTCGGCGAAGGCGAGCTCGCCCAAGGTAACGTCACCCGCCACCGGATAGCATTGCCGCTCGCCGAGCACGAAATATTCCGCGAACATGCCCTGCACGTGCGGATAGATGCTGGCGCTGCCGAGAAAGCGCATGCTGCGGCACAGGTGCTCGCGGCCCTCGCGGCAATAATCGCAACGCCCGCAGGCCTGCGACGGGCTCACCGCGATCTTCTCGCCGGGCTTGACGCGCGTGACGCCGGCGCCGAGCTTCGCCACCACCCCTGAGGCCTCGTGCCCCGGCACCAGAGGCTCGCGGATCACGAAGCTGCCGTTGCGGCCCTCGTAGTAGTAGTGCAGATCGGAGCCGCAGATGCCGCCGGCGCCGAGCCGGATCAGCACCTCGCCCGGTCCGACGGACGGCTCGGCGTCGGTGTCCACACGCATGTCGTCCTTGGCATGGATACGGCAGGTCAGCATGGCTTGCTCCTCGTGGCTTTAGGTCAATGCTTCGCGTCCCAGCTGCGGCTGAAGCGCTTGTAGGCCCGGTCGAGATGGCGCTGCATGGCCGCGCGCGCACCGCCCGCGTCGCGCCGGGCGATCGCCTGGAGCACCACACGATGCTCGGCGATCGCCCGCGCCCACTGCTCCGGGCTGTCGTAGTGATGCTCGAGACGCGTGAACAGCGGTCCGGTGCGTTCGTCCCACAGCATCTTCACCACCGCCACCAGCGCGCTGTTGCCGGTGGCCTCGGCGATGCGCAGATGGAACAGCCGATCGCCCGCGAGCGGCTGGCGATGCTCCGAACCGGCCACGCTCTCCATCTGCTGCAATGCATCGGCGATGGCCGCGAGCTGGACCCGCTTGGTGTGTCGCGCCGCGAGCGCCGCGCACTCGCTTTCGATCACCCAGCGCGCCCGCAGGAGCTCGAACGGTCCCATCGCCGACTGCACCTCCGGCGCCGCGCCGCCGTCCCCGCCGCCGAGCACGTAGATGCCGGAGCCGATGCGCACGTCGACCAGTCCCTCCACTTCCAGCGCGATCAGCGCCTCGCGCACCGACGGCCGGGATACGCCGAGCTGTCGCGCGAGATCGCGCTCCGGCGGCAGGCGGCTGCCCGCGGGGAATTCCCGCGACCGGATCAGCGCGCGAATCTGGTCGGCGATCTGGCGGTACAGCCGTTTGGGTTCGATACTCTGGATCGGCATGCCTCGACCGCGCGGGGATCGCGCGTGCCGGGATTGGCAGGACGCACTAGCCTAAGCAAAGCGGGCGCCTTTGGTCAAGTGGTCTTACCAATTTGCGGGACTCATTTGCTAAACTACCCGCTTGGGGACGCCAAACATGCAGAAACGAGCGGGACGCCTCGCGGACAAGACGACGCTCGTCACCGCGGCAGCACAGGGCATCGGCCGGGCCAGCGCGCTGGCGATGGCCGCCGAAGGCGCGCGCGTCTACGCGACCGACGTCAACGCCGCGGCCCTGGAGAGCCTGGCCGGAGAGGCGAACGTGGTCACCCGCGCCCTGGACGTGCTCGACGACGCGGCCGTGCGCGCGACGCTCGCGCAATTGCCGCCGCTCGACGTGCTGTTCAACTGCGCGGGCTACGTGCACCACGGCACCATCCTCGACTGCGCGCCGAGCGACTGGGAGGCGAGCTTCGCGCTCAACGTGCGGGCGATGTACGTCACGATCCGGGCAGCGCTGCCGCGGATGCTCGAGCGCGGCCGCGGCAGCATCATCAATATGGCTTCGGTCGCCTCGTCGATCAAGGGATTGCCCAACCGGCTGGCCTATGGCGCCTCCAAGGCGGCGGTCATCGGCCTGACCAAGGCGGTGGCCGCCGACTACGTCGCCCGCGGCATCCGCTGCAACGCGATCGCGCCGGGCACGGTGGACACGCCTTCGCTCGGCGCGCGCATCAACGCTCTCCCCGATCCCGCCGCGGCGCGCAAGGCGTTCATCGCCCGCCAGCCGATGGGCCGACTCGCCACGCCCGAGGAGATCGCGCCCATCGTCTTGTTCCTCGCCTCCGACGAGTCGGCGTTCGCTACCGGCAACGTGTATTGCATCGACGGCGGCATGACCATTTGATTTCTGCCGGGTTTAACCGACCTTTGATCCGAACAACAAGGAGACGCTGATGAAGCTGGTTCGCTATGGCCCTCCCGGCAAGGAGAAGCCGGGACTCGTCGACGCCGAAGGCAGGATCCGGGATCTGTCGCGCACGGTGAAGGACATCGGCCCCGAAACGCTGGCGCCCGCCAGGCTCAGAGAGCTCTCGCGCCTCGACCCTTCGAGGCTGCCGCTGGTCAAGGGGCGCCCGCGCCTCGGCCCCCCGGTCGCCGGCGTGCCCAAGTTCATCGCCATCGGCTTGAACTACGTCGATCACGCGAAGGAATCGGGGAACCCGATCCCCGAGCATCCGGTCGTGTTCTACAAGGCCGAGACGTGCATCGTGGGCGCCAACGACAACATCGTGCTGCCGCCGGAATCGAAGTCCACCGACTGGGAGGTCGAGCTCGGCGTGGTGGTCGGCCGCACGGCGCGCTACGTCGACAAGAAGGACGCGCTCAAGCACGTTGCCGGCTACTGCGTGGTGAACGACGTCTCCGAGCGCGAGTACCAGATGAAGCGCGGAGGCTCGCAGTGGAACAAGGGCAAGGGCTGCGACACCTTCGGACCGATCGGCCCCTGGCTCGTGACCACCGACGAGATCAAGGACCCGCAGAACCTGGACATGTGGCTGGACGTCAACGGCGAGAAGCGCCAGCGTGGCAACACCCGCACCATGATCTTCGGCGTGGCAGATCTCGTGGCCGATCTTTCGCGCTACATGACGCTGCTGCCCGGCGACGTCATCACCACCGGGACGCCACCGGGCGTGGGTCTGGGCATGAAGCCCGAGCCCGTGTATCTCAAGGCGGGCGACGTGGTGACGCTCGGCATCCGCGGCCTGGGCGAGCAGCGGCAGAAGGTCGTCGCCTTCAAGGGCCGCAGGCCCTCGGCCTGAAGGGCAGGCGATGCGAGTCTCCGCGAATCCGGCCGGCGCGGGCGCCACGCGCAACCTCTCGCGCGACGACTTCCTCTACCCCCCGCTCGCGCCGCACCGCACGGGCCGGCTGGCGCTCGACCGCCTGCACACGATGCACTGGGAGGAATGCGGCAATCCCCGGGGACTGCCCGCGGTTTTCCTGCACGGCGGACCCGGCGGCGGCATCGCGCCGGACCACCGGCGCTACTTCGATCCGGCGTTCTACCGCGTCGTGCTCTACGACCAGCGCGGCGCCGGCCAGTCGACGCCGCTGGGCGAGCTCACCGACAACACCACGACCCATCTCGTGGCCGACCTCGAGCGGCTGCGCACGCATCTCGGCATCGCCCGCTGGCTGGTGTTCGGAGGATCGTGGGGCTCGACGCTCGCGCTCGCGTACGCGCAGGGTCATCCGGAGCGCGTGCTCGGCCTAGTCCTGCGGGGCGTCTTCCTCGCCCGGGAGCGCGAGATCCGCTGGTTCATGCAGGAGATGGGCAGCGTCTTTCCGGAGGCGTGGAGGGCGTTCGCCGGATTCCTTCCAGAAGCCGAGCGCGGCGACCTGCTCGCTCACTACCATCGGCGGCTCACGAGTCCCGACCCCGCGCTGCACATGCCGGCCGCGCACGCGTGGAGTCGCTACGAAAGCTCCTGCTCGACGCTCCTGCCCGATCCCGACCTCGTGGCCCATTTCGAGGAGGACGCGGTGGCGCTGGCGATCGCCCGCATCGAGGCGCACTACTTCCTGCACCGGCTGTTCCTCGCCGAGCGTCCGCTGCTGGCCGGCGTCGATCGGATTCGCGCGCTTCCTTGCACGATCGTCCAGGGCCGCTACGACATCGTCTGTCCGATCCGCAGCGCCGACGATCTGCATCGCGCCTGGCCCGAAGCCGAGTACGTCGTCGTCCCGGACGCGGGCCACTCGGCACGCGAGCCCGGCATCGCCCGCGAGCTCGTCGCGGCAACGGACCGGCTGCGCGGGCGCCTGCCGCGGTAGCCCGCGCGCCTTTGTCTTTTCGTCGTTGCCGCGCCGGCTACGGCGAGACGCGGCGCGCGCTCAACTGGAACGACAGGGCAACCTCGTCGCCCACGAACGGCAGCGCGAAATCCATGCCGAAGTCCGAGCGCCGAATCGACGAGACCACCGCCACGCCGCAACGCTCCGCCGCTCGATCCTCGGCGCGACAGTCCATGCGCTCGACCCGTACCGCGACCGGCCGGGTGACGTCGCGCAGCGTGAGCTCGCCCGTTGCCCCGGCCCAGGCGGTTGCCGTCGAACGCGAGCTGTCGGGAGCGAAAGCGCACCTCCGGAAAGCGCGATGCGTCGAACATGTGCTGGCCGCGGATGAAGTCGTCGCGCACCGACCAGCCGGTGTCCACGGAATCGGCGTCCACCACCAGGTCGATGCTCCCCGAGCGCGCCCGGCTGTCGAGGACGATCGTGCCGTGCGTGCGCGCGAAGCTGCCGTGCAGCGTGGCGAGCCAGAAGTGATCGACGGCGAACTCGGCGCGCGTCGCCGCCGGATCGACGCGGAAGATCTCCGCCGCCGTTGCGGCGATGGCGACCTGGGCCACCGCGTGGCAGGCAGCCAGCGCGAGCAACGGTCCTTTGCGCATCGAAGGGAAGCGGGCGCGCGCGGGCATCAGCCCGCGTCGTCGCGATACGCCTCGATCGGGATGATGATGCGCACCTCGTCACCGCTCGAGTTGGGAAGACCCGCAGTCATGCCCCATTCCGAGCGCTTGATCGACGCGGAGGCCTCGCCGCCGCACATCGGCTTCTTGTTGAACGGATTCTCGCCGCAGGCGAAGTTCACGACCCTGAGCGTTACGGGCCGGGTTACGCCGATCATGGTGAGCTCGCCTTCCGCGGCGACGACCTGGTCGCCGTCGAAGTCGAGCTTCGCCGACTTGAAGCTCATCGTCGGGTACTTCTCGACGTTGAAGTACGCCGGGCCCTTCAGAATGGCGTCCACCCGCGGGTCGTGCGAATGAATCGACATGGTGTCGATCGTCACCTCCACGCTGCCCTTCCTCGCCGCGCGATCGAGCGTGACCTTGCCGGCGAGCTTGCCGAACGAGCCCCACTGGATGCTGAGCCCGCGCATGTGGGCGATCTCGTATCGGGGCTGGGAGTGCGCCGGATCGAGCGTGTAGGTCTCGTCGGCGTAAGCGCTGGCGCAGACCACGGCCAGGATCAGGGCGGCCGGCAGGACGACTTTCCTCAGGGCTGACATGCGGCTCCTCCAATCGGGTCCAGGGGCAATCAAAACATCGCAAACACGGCCGGAAGCCGTTTGATTCCGTGGCTACGTCACCGGCGAGAGGACCATCCGCACGCGGACCTGGACGTCATTGGCCACGGTTGCCGGATCGGCCCACTCGCCCTCGCCGACATGGAAGTCGAGACGCTCCACCGTGAACATCCCTTCCGCGACGTTGTTGCCTGCCGGGTCCCGCGTGAGAACGATCGGGACGACCGCGTCGCGCGTGATGCCCTTGATAGTGAGCGCTCCGACGACTTCAAAGCGGTCGGGGCCGGTCGCGCGGATGGCGGTGGAGACGAACTTCGCCGTCGGAAAGCGCGCGGTGTCGAACCACACCTTGCCCTTCACCTCGGCTTCCGAATCCTCGCTCGCCAGATCGATGCTGCCGAGATCGATGTCGATATCGGCCTTCGAGTGCGCCAGGTCCTTCGGATTGAAGACGATGTTCGCCTTCCATTTGCGGAAGCGTCCCTCGACCTTGACGCCCATCTGCTTCGACACGAAGCGGATCTCGCTCTTGTCGACGAGCACGCCCTGGGCGCCCGCCTGGGCGGAGGCCAGGAGCAGCGCTCCCAGCAGAAAAAGGAACCCTCCTTGCAGCGACGCGGTCACGCGGTTCCCCCCGATCGGCGCCGCAGGCTCGCGCTCGGTAGCATGCGCCACAGCACGGTGTCGCGATCGACATAGTGATGCTTGAGCGCAGCCGCGGCATGCACACAGACCAGCGCGAGCAGCGTGAAGTTCAGCGTCACGTGGCACGCCCGCAGGAGCGCGGCCAGGGCCTTGTCCTTGGACACGAGGTCCGGCAGCGGCAGCACGCTCAAGTACACCACCTGGACGCCCGTGGCCGAGCTGTAGACCCAGCCGCTCAAGGGGATCGCGAGCAGCAGCACGTAGAGCGCCGCGTGGGAGAGCGCCGCCGCGCGCCGCTGCCACTCCGGCATTGCCGGCGGCGGCGGCGGCCGGTGGCCGACCCGCCAGGCGAGGCGGGCACAGGTCAGCAGGAACACCGTGATGCCGATCGACTTGTGCCAGAGGTACCAGTGCAGCTTCCTGGGGGACAGCGGCAGCCCGACCATGGATAGTCCGAGCGTGAAGCCGCCCAGGATCAGCGCGGCCGCCAGCCAGTGCAGCGCGATCGCCGTCGCGGTGTATTTCGGTGGCGCGCTGGCCGTCATCGCTCCCGGGCGCTCAAGTTCGCGGCCGGTATAATGCCACGACCGTTCGCCGCTCCTGTCGTGATTCGCCGCTCGCCCGCCGCCTCGCCGCTCGCTCGCCGCGCGAGCGATGCCTTCGGCAGGCGCCGCTTCGCCGTGCTTTCGGCGCTCGGCGCGAGAGTCCTCATCAACGCAGTAAACCGCCGGCCGCCGAAACCCTTCCGCCGCCGCGAGCGGAACCGCGCGCTGCGCCTGGTCCTGGCGTGCGCCGCGGCGTGCGCCGCGGCGCCTTCGCACGCGGCCTTGCCCGGCGACCTGGCGCGGGCCTTTCGCGAAGCGCACATCCCGTCGAGTGCGGTCGCCGTGTTCGTGCAGCAGGTGGGCGAGAAGCAGCCGGTCCTCGCTCACCAGGCCGCGAAGCCGATGAATCCCGCGTCGACCATGAAGCTCGTGACCACGTTCGCGGCGCTCGAGCTCCTCGGTGCCGATTATCGCTGGAAGACCGAAGCCTACGCCGACGGCCCCGTCGTCGACGGTGCGCTCGACGGCAACCTGGTGCTCAAGGGCTACGGCGATCCGAAGATCACGATCGAGCAGTTCCAGTCGCTGGTCGCGGCGCTGCGGGGGACCGGGCTTGCAACGATCCGCGGCGATCTCGTGCTCGACCGCAGCTACTTCGCGCCGCCCGTGCGCCGCCCCGGCGCATTCGACGCCGAGCCGCTCAAGCCCTACAACGTCGCCCCCGACGCGCTGCTGCTGAACTTCAACAGCGTGCGCTTTGTCTTCGCGCCGGACGTCGCGCTCGGTGCGGTCGCGATGCGCGCCGAACCGCCGCTCGCGAACGTCGTCTTCTCCGACGCCCTGCAGCTTGTCCCCGGCGAGTGCGGGGATTGGCGCGCGGGATTGAAAGCCTCGATCGCGAGCCGCGTCGACCGCGCGCAGGCGCGGTTCTCCGGCCGCTACCCCGCCGCCTGCGGCGAGCGCGATTGGTACTTCGCATTGCTCGACCACCGCCATTACGCGCAGGCGATGTTCGCGCACTACTGGAAAGAAGCGGGCGGGAGCTTCGCCGGAGGCTTGCGCGACGGCCGTGCGCCAGCCGGCGCGACGCCCCTGGCGACGCTCGAGTCGACGCCGCTCTACGACGCCATCCGGGACATCAACAAGCTCTCCAACAACGTGATGGCGCAGCAGCTCTTCCTCACGCTGGCGACCTCGGCGTATCCGCCTCCGGCGACGGCGCCGCGGGCGCGCGCCGCCGTGAGGCGCTGGCTCGCCGGCCGGGGGCTCCGCTTCCCGGAGCTGGTCCTGGAAAACGGCTCGGGCCTGTCGCGACGTGAGCGCATCTCGGCGAAGAGCATGGGAGCATTGCTCCTCGCCGCCGACGCGAGCGCGGTGCGCGCCGACTACGAGAGCTCCCTCGCGGTCGCCGCGACCGACGGCACGATGCGCAAGCGCTTCCTCGACGACGACGTCGCCGATCGGGCGCTGCTCAAGACGGGCACGCTGGAGGGCGTGCGCGCGCTCGCGGGGTACGTCCTGGGACATGGCGGCCGGCGCTACGTCGTCGTCTGCTTCGTCAACCACCCCAACGCCGCCCACGCGCAACGCGCGCTCGATCTTCTCGTCGAAGACGTCTACGCCGGCAATTTCGACGCGAGGGCGAGATGAGCCTGCTCTCGGCGCTCGATGCGCTCGCCGAAGCACGAATCGAGGAGGCGCGCGCGAGGGCGCCTTCGACGACCTGCCGGGCGCGGGCCGGCCGCTCGCGCTCGACGACGACCCGCTCGTTCCGGAAGAGCTGCGCGCGGCGTACCGGGTGCTCAGGAACGCCGGCTTCACGCCGGCCGAAGTCGAGGCGCGCCGCGAGCGCGCAAGCCTCGCCGCGCTGCTTGCCGGGCTGGACGA
>DATJBM010000058.1:0-8358 GCA_035515295.1 Casimicrobiaceae bacterium
CCTCTCAGCGGGCTTCCGTACATGTCAAGGGTAGGTAAGGTTCTTCGCGTTGCATCGAATTAATCCACATCATCCACCGCTTGTGCGGGTCCCCGTCAATTCCTTTGAGTTTTAATCTTGCGACCGTACTCCCCAGGCGGACAACTTCACGCGTTAGCTGCGGTACTGAGAAATCGCTTCCCCAACACCTAGTTGTCATCGTTTAGGGCGTGGACTACCAGGGTATCTAATCCTGTTTGCTCCCCACGCTTTCGTGCCTGAGCGTCAATCTCAGCCCAGGGGGCTGCCTTCGCCATCGGTGTTCCGCCACATCTCTACGCATTTCACTGCTACACGTGGCATTCCACCCCCCTCTGCCGGATTCAAGTCCCATAGTTTCCACTGCAGTTCCCAAGTTAAGCTCGGGGCTTTCACAGCGGACTTGCGGGACCGCCTACGCACGCTTTACGCCCAGTAATTCCGATTAACGCTCGCACCCTACGTATTACCGCGGCTGCTGGCACGTAGTTAGCCGGTGCTTATTCTGCCGGTACCGTCAAGGACCACGGGTGTTATCCGTAGCCTTTTCTTTCCGGCCAAAAGAGCTTTACAACCCGAAGGCCTTCTTCACTCACGCGGCATGGCTGGATCAGGGTTTCCCCCATTGTCCAAAATTCCCCACTGCTGCCTCCCGTAGGAGTCTGGGCCGTGTCTCAGTCCCAGTGTGGCTGATCATCCTCTCAGACCAGCTACCGATCGTCGCCTTGGTAGGCCTTTACCCCACCAACTAGCTAATCGGACATCGGCCGCTCCCATAGCGCGAGGTCCTTGCGGATCCCCCGCTTTCATCCGTGGATCGTATGCGGTATTAATCCGGCTTTCGCCGAGCTATCCCCCACTACGGGACACGTTCCGATGTATTACTCACCCGTTCGCCGCTCGCCGCCAGGGTTGCCCCCGCGCTGCCGCTCGACTTGCATGTGTAAAGCATGCCGCCAGCGTTCAATCTGAGCCAGGATCAAACTCTTCAGTTTAATCGCTGCAAGAACTCATACTGACGTAGATCCGACGGCGCTGGCTCGCGCCAGACCGCCAGACCCGCTTGCTTCAGTGTGAGTACTACGAAGTTTCGAGCACCCGCGCGTTCGCTCATTGGACATGAGAAACGCCCGGGCGACCTCGCCCCAAGCACCCACACCTATCGGTTGTTCAGGTTGTTAAAGAGCGCGCGCCCGGCGGCTGAAGCCTTGCGGGCGCGAAGAGGTGGAATTATACCTCAGGACGAGGTCCGGTCAACAGGACTTCCGCCCTTTGCCACCATGCAGGGATAGCACTGGTCGAAGCGCGCGAGTTCGGATGCCTTTGTCGTCGTGCCGGAGCAAGCCGAGCTAGCGTCGCTGCGCGAATACAATACCGCGTGCCGCAAACCATTGATTACCCCGCAAGCGGCGCCGTCGCGGCGACCGCACCGGCGTGGCAGTGCGTCGCCGGAGGCTTGCTGTTCCTCGCAAGCCTCGCGCTGTGCGTCCTTGGCTACCTCGCTTTCGCGGCGCCCGGTCCGTGGCTGGACGCGCCACCAATCCTGCAATGGTCGGCCCGCGAGTTCAGCGTCACGCGAGGCAGCGCCCAGCAAACAGAGGCGGGCCTTGTGGTGACCGCTCCCGACGCGACGCGCAGCGTCGTGATCGCGCTCAACACCTCGTTTCGCGCGAGGGATTACCCCGTGATCGCGTGGGATGCGGCCAACGTCCCCCAGGGCGTGGTGGCAACGCTCCTTTGGTACAGCGACATCCACGCGTCGCGTATGTTCCGGCGTCCCGTTGCCATCGAGGGGGGCCACTTGACGCCGGTTTCGGTTTCCGGCGATCCCGGCTGGCTTGCGCACATCCGTGGCCTGGCGCTGGTGCTCCAGGGCGATTTCAAGCAACCTATCGTCGTGCGCGGCGCCGCGGCGAAACCGATGAGCGCGGCTCAGGTGCTCGGCGATTGCGCGCGCGAATGGTTTGGATTCGAGCCTTGGACTGGCGCTTCCATCAACGGGCTTAAGCGCGCATCGGAAGCCCGAGAATTGCCGCTTCCGGCGATGCTTGCCGGCGCCGCGGCGCTCGCCACACTGGGCTACGCTGGGCTGTGGCGGTGGAGACTACGCTCCCTTGGCGTCACGCCCGAGGTCGGGCTGGCCGCCGTCATCGTCGCCGCCTGGATCGTTGCCGACGGAGGTTGGGAGTGGAATCTCCTGCGACAGGGGGCAGCGACCTGGGAGCGCTACGGTGGCAAGAGCTGGCAGGAGCGCCACCTGGCGGCCGAGGACGGGCCGCTGTTCGGCTTCATCAACCGGGTACGCACGAAGCTGCCGCCCGCGCCCGCTCGGGTGTTCATAGCGGCGGACCTGCTGTACTTTCGTGCCCGAGCGGCGTACCACCTGTATCCCTACAACGCCTACTATGATCCCGCTTCGCCGGCGATACCGCCGCCTGGCGTGGTACGCAGCGGCGATTACCTTGTCGCCTATCGGCGCCAGGGCGTGCAATACGATGCCGCGGAGCGGCGCCTTCGCTGGGACGGATACCCCGCGGTCGAGGCGGAGCTTCTGCTCGCCGAACCTGGCGCTGCCCTGTTTCAGATCCGCTGATGGACGCCTTGGCTTTGCTCCTCGCCGCTGCGCTGCCTTGGGCCGCGGGCTGCGCTGCGCTCCTCGCAGCGCGCTGGCCGGCTCCGGCGAGCGCCGAACGCGCCTCTGGCCGCATCGCCAGCGTGGCAGGGTACGGCTACTTCGTCGGCGTATTCCTCCTCACCGCCTGGATGCGGCTCCTGTCCGCGACCGGCATCGGGTTCGGACGGATCTCTATCGCCGCCCCGCTCGCGCTCCTCGCGATGCTCGCGATCTACCGGGCGCGCGGCGCACGATCTCCCCTGGCACGCTTCGCGGCGTTCGCGCGCTCGGTCCTGCAACCGCCCCTTCCCCTCTGGCAGCGGATCGTCTGGCTCGTGCTACTCGCCTTCATGGGGCTACGTCTCTCGACGCTCGCCGTGGAAGTCGCGGTCCGGCCTCTCTATCCTTGGGATGCCTGGACTCGATGGGCGACCAAAGCCAGGGTATGGTACGAGTTCGGCCGGATGATGCCGTTCCTGCCCGGCAGCTCGTGGCTTGCCGCCCCCTCCGGCGCGTACTTCGACGCCTCGCCGGCCAGCCCGGCCACGATTCCTCTGCTCCAGGCCTGGAGTGCGATCGCGCTCGGCCGCTGGGACGACTCCGCTACGAACTGGCCGTGGCTGCTCATGCTGGTGGCGCTGGCGCTCGCGATCTACGGCATGCTGCGCGACCGAGGCCTGCTGCCGCTTGGCGCGTTGACAGGCGCGTATCTCGTCGCGTCGCTACCGCTGCTCGATACGCACGTCGCTCTAGCCGGCTATGCCGATTTGATGCTCGCGGGCACCTATACGCTGGCCTCGCTCGCGCTCGCCCGCTGGGCTTCGACCCGCGACCTGCGCGACGGCGCGATCGCCGTCGGCCTTGCGCTGGGCTGCCCGTTCATCGAAGCATCGGGCAGCATCTGGGCCTCGACGCTGATACCTGCCGCGATCGTGGCTTCGTGGCCGCGCCCCGGGCTCAAGGTCGCAGCGTCGATCTTCGGGACCGCGGTTCTCGCGCTAGCCGTGCTCGCGCGCGACACGCCGCTCTTGCCAGGCTTAACGCTCCATCTGACCTATCAAGCCCCCTGGCGGTCCTTGACGGACGCTTTGTTCCTGCAGGACAACTGGCACCTGCTGTGGTACGGGGCATTGGTGCTCGCGATCGTCCGCGCTCGCCGGCTGCTGCAACCGCGCTTCGCGCCGCTCGTGGCGACAGCAGCAGCCGCTCTGGCCTGGCTCCTTGCCGGCTCCATGTTCGCAGCGAATATCGTTGGCTGGTTTCCGGAAGCGAGCGTAGTCAGCCGATCGGCGCTCGTCATGGCGCCGCTCACGATTTTTCTGTGCGCCCTATTGTGGCAGGAACCGACCCCGTCACCCGACCAAGATCCATCCACGGCGAAGATGCATCCAATCCATCCGCAGGGAAAGGCCCTACGCGCGACGGAAGTCCTCGATGCTTGAACTGCCCGACGTAACGCTCTGCTGTATCGATACGGAAAACCCGGAGCTCGCGCTGCGTGCCCTGCGGATTTCCACATCGGGGATCCGCTTTGCGCGGGCGCTATTCCTGACCGATCGCGGGCACGAGGTCCCGGACATCGAGGTTAGGCTCGTACCGACACTGCACTCCCGCGGGGCGTACTCGCAGTTTGTATTGAAAGAGCTGGTCCACCATATCGACACTGCACACGTGCTGCTCGTGCAGTGGGACGGCTACGTGATCAATCCCAGGGCATGGCGTGACGAGTTTCTTGGATGCGACTATCTCGGGGCGAAGTGGTTCTGGCACGATCCATCGCAGAGCGTAGGCAACGGCGGGTTTTCGCTGCGTTCCCGAAGGCTGCTCCTGGCGCTGCAGGATCCGCGGATCGAGCTGTCGGGTGCAGAGGACGAGACGATTTGCCGTCGTTTTCGGACGCTCCTCGAGCGCGAGCACGGCATCGTGTTCGGTTCCGAGCTCCTCGCTGACGCGTTTGCATTCGAGACCGCGTACCCGATCGGTCTTCCGTTCGGCTTTCACGGCTTGTTCAACTTTTGCCGCGTCGTCTCCGCCGACGAGATTGCATCGCTCGTGACCATGTTTACCGAGCCGATCGCACGCTCGCCGCAGCTTCTGCAGCTGGGTCGGAACTGCATGGCGCTCGGCCAATGGCGGGCGGCCGAGCCAATCTTCCGCTGCATTTCGAGGGTCGACCCGACCAACGCCGAGGTCACAGCGACGTTGGCGACGGCCGCGCGCAACGCCGCGAGGCTGCCGCGCGTCGGACGCAACGATCCGTGTCCCTGCGGCAGCGGAAAGCGCTACAAGCGCTGTCATGGCGCGTCCAGCCCGGCTCAGACCGATACCGATGTCCTTGGTCAGCGATTGCAGGAAGCGATCAGCCGGCACCGGCGTGGAACGAGCGAGGACAGGTCCGCGGCGGAATCCATCTATCGCGAAGTTTTGTCGGAGCAGCCGGACAACGCAACGGCGCAGCACTTTCTCGGCGTAACCCACTACCAGCGAGGCGAGATCGACGCCGCCGTGCCCTTGCTCGAGCGCGCCGCCGCTGCGCAGCCGCGGGAGGCGGAATTCCACAATAACCTCGGATTGGCGTACGCGGCCGCCGATCGCGATCAGGATGCAACGGCGGAATATCGCGCCGCACTCGAGCTAAGGCCCGATCACGCCACCGCCTGGAACAATCTGGGGCTCGTCCTGCAGGCGCAAAACGATACTCGCGACGCCATCGAGGCATTCCGAAACGCTCTGGCGTTCGCCCCGGACTTCACGCAGGCGCGCTGGAACCTCTCGCTCGCGCTGCTCCTCGACGGGCGATTCGAAGAGGGCTGGTGCGAATACGACGCGCGACTGGCGCTGCCCGAGCTTGGCCGCGACCGCCATCGTCTGCCGGGCACGCTCTGGGACGGCCGCGACCTCGGCGGAGGCACGCTGCTGCTCGCGGTGGAGCAGGGGCTCGGCGACGCCCTCCAGTTCGCCAGGTACGCTACGCTGCTCCACGCCAAGGGAATGCGTTGCGTAATCCGGTGTCCCGCCTCGCTGGCGCCCCTTCTGGAGACGGTTCCCGGGGTCGCTGAGGTCAGCGTCGACGGCGACCCGCTGCCTCGCTACGATGCTTACCTGCCGCTGCTTTCCGCTCCGCGCCTGGTTCGCACCCGGACGGACACCATACCGGGCTCGGTGCCCTACATCCAGGTGCCCAAGGCACGGCGCGCCGCGGCTCGTGCGGCGATCCAGCGCGCGCCCACCCGACTCCGGATCGGGCTACGCTGGGCCGGAAATCCGGCGTACGCGAACGACCGCAATCGATCAATGACGCTAGCCGCGCTCGCGCCGCTGCTCGAACTGCCCGACATAACCTGGTTCTCGCTGCAAGACGGGCAGGCCGCCGGGCAGATCGCCTCGGTGTCCGCGAAGGACCGCGTCGTGCCATTGCCCGCCGGAACGCCGCTCGTCGACACTGCAGCCCTCGTCGCAGAGCTCGATCTCATTGTGACCAGCGACACGGCGATCGCTCATCTGGCCGGAGCCCTCGCGAAGCCGACATGGGTCATCGTACCCTTCGCGCCCGATTGGCGCTGGCAGCTCGAGCGCGACGACAGCCCCTGGTACCCTACGGCGCGTCTGTTCCGTCCGCCGGCTCCACGTGCCTGGAGCAGCGTGATCAGTCGCATCTGCGGCGAGCTCGAACGGGTCCTCGTGTGCTGAAGCACGTCTTAAAGTTCCGGTGAGCGGCATAGAAAACGAAGCCGCGCGGATCGCTCTCCGCGACGCCCGCGCGGCATGGGAGCGCGGCGATGCCGCCCGGGCCGAAACGCGCTGTCGCGACGCGCTCGCCGCCGACGCGGACAACCCCCGGGCATGGATTTTTCTCGCTGTCGTTCTACGGACGCGAAGACCCGGCGAGGCTCGAGCGGCGCTCGAGGCGGCGCTGGAGCGCTCGCCAAAGCATCCCGACGCATGGTTCCAGCTGGGCAATCTCCATCGCCAGGCGGGCCGATACCGGGAAGCAGTCGCCGCATACGAGAATGCAGCGCTCGCCGCGCCGGCGAACCCTGCCCTTCAAAACAATCTCGGCTTGGCACTCGAAGGCGTCGGGGAACCGGTGCGCGCCGAAGCCGCGTACCGTTCGGCGCTCGCCCACGCGCCCGGCCATCGACAGTCGCTCGGCAACCTCGCGCATCTGCTCTGCAACGTCCGTCGCTTTTCGGAAGCCGGGCGCCTGTGCGAGGAGTACCTCCAGCGCTATCCCGACGCCGATGCGACTATCTGGGTCGACCGGGGAATTTGCCGGCACCACGCCGGCGATGGCGAGGGCGCGACGAAGAGCTTTGCCCAGGCGCTTGAGCTCGCCCCCGACGATCCGATCGTGCTCAGCAACCTCGGTTCGGTTCTCGCCGACGAAGGGGAATTCGAGCACGCCGAAGCGGTGCTTGCGCGCGTGGTGGCTCACAACGGGCCGCTCCTGTATGCAACATCGCTCCTCGCCCACTGCCAGGCCCAGCTGTGCAAATGGGACAAGCTCGACGCGCTCCACGCCACCGTCCGTTGCGCGCTCGAAGGCGGCACGGGCGGTCCGATCAACGCCTTCGCCGCGCTTTCGATGCCGCTCCCGCCCAGTTTGCAATTGGCCGCCGCCCTGCGCTGGGCGAGCGATCTCCGGCCAAGAGCATCGGACGTCGCGCAGCACCGCCGCCTGCGTCGTGCCGGCACGGTTCGGGTGGGCTACGTATCGTCCGATTTCCGTGTTCACGCGACGCCGTCGTTGCTCGCCGAAGTGTGGGAGAGACACGATCGCGCGCGACTTTCGATCTACGCCTACTCCATCGGCCCGTCCGAGAACTCCGCGCTGCGAGCGAGAATCGAAGCGGCCTTCGACCGGTTCGTCGACTGTGTGGCCATGGACGGGGACGACGTCGCGCAGCAAATCCGGAGCGATGGCATCGACGTCCTCGTGGACCTCAACGGCTACACCCGCTATGCGAGAAGCGAGATCTTCGCGCTTCGAGCCGCGCCGGTCCAAGTGAACTGGCTTGGCTACCTCGGTACCTTGGGTGCCCCCTGGTACGACTATGTTCTCGCCGATCGCTTCATCGCCCCGCCGGAGCTCCAGCGTTTCTTCACGGAGAGCTTTCTGTATCTGCCCGATTGCTACTGCCCGAGCGACACGAAGCGTCCGATTGCCTCGGTCGTTCCCGCGCGAGCCGGATGCGGCTTGCCCGAAGGAGGCTTCGTGTTCAGCTGTTTCAACCAGAGCTACAAGATCCTGCCCAAGATGTTCTCGCTCTGGATGAGGCTGCTGGCCACGGTCCCGGGCAGCGTCCTGTGGCTCTCGCCGGGCAGCGACACGGCACGAAGCAACCTGCGCCGCGAAGCGGCGATGCGCGGAGTCGACCCGGAACGCCTGGTGTTTGCGCCGCGCGTTGCGCTGCCGGAGCACCTCGCTCGGCACGCGCACGCGGATCTGTTTCTCGACACTGCTCCGTACAACGCCGGCGCGGCCTGCAACGACGCGCTGTTCATGGGCGTGCCGGTGTTGACCTGCTCAGGCGAGACGATGGCGAGCCGGGTCGCCGGCAGTCAGCTCACCGCGATCGGGCTGCCGGATCTGATCACCACCGAGCTGGAAGAGTACGAGGCCCTGGCAATCGAACTCGCTACCAATCGGGAGCGGCTCCTCGGCGTGCGCGCCCGGCTCGCCGCCAACCGCCAAACTCACCCGCTGTTCGACATGGCGCGCTTCG
>DATJBM010000059.1:0-3412 GCA_035515295.1 Casimicrobiaceae bacterium
CCTCGCGGCGATGCGCGACGCCATCGTCCGGCTCGGCGGTGACGCCGAGCGCGTCAACCCCCTGAACCCCGCCGAGCTCGTCATCGATCACTCGGTGCAGGTCGATGAGTACGGCACGCCCGGCGCGCTCGCCGCCAACACCGCCATCGAATTCAGCCGCAACAAGGAGCGCTATGCGTTCCTGCGCTGGGGTCAGACGGCGTTCCGCAACTTCGCGGTGGTACCGCCCAACACCGGCATCGTGCACCAGGTGAACCTCGAGTACCTGGGAAGGGTGATCTTCGACGCCGAGTCCGACGGCACCCGCCGCGCCTATCCTGACACTCTGGTCGGCACCGACTCGCACACCACGATGATCAACGGGCTCGGGGTCCTCGGCTGGGGCGTGGGCGGGATCGAGGCGGAAGCGGCCATGCTCGGGCAGCCCGTGACCATGCTCATTCCGCAGGTCATCGGCTTCCGTCTCGAGGGGCGGCTGCAGCCGGGTGCCACGGCCACCGATCTGGTGCTGACGGTCACCGAGATGCTGCGCAAGAAGGGAGTGGTCGATAAGTTCGTCGAGTACTTCGGTGACGGACTGGCGAATCTGCCGCTCGCCGACCGCGCGACGATCGCCAACATGGCGCCGGAGTACGGCAGCACCTGCGGTATCTTCCCCGTCGACGCCGAGACCATCCGCTACCTCGAGCTCTCCGGGCGTCCGCGCGAGCGCATCGAGCTCGTCGGCACTTACGCGCGTGCGCAGGGCATGTGGCGCAACCCGGGCGCCAGCCCCGCCCGTTACACCGACGAGCTCGAGCTCGATTTGAGCAAGGTGGAGCCGAGCCTCGCCGGGCCGAAGCGGCCGCAGGACCGCGTGCCCTTGAAGAGCGCCAAGAAGGTCTACGAGGCGAGCGCCAGGAAGGCCGCCGAGGAGCGGGCCGCGCGCAAGAGCGGCAGCGGCGCCGCACCCGCGACGCTCAACGGACAGAAAGTGGAGCTGAAGGACGGCGCGGTGCTGATCGCCGCGATCACGAGCTGCACCAACACCTCCAACCCCTCGGTCATGCTCGGCGCGGGACTGCTCGCGCGCAAGGCGCGCGAGCGCGGCCTCGCCGCCAAACCGTGGGTGAAGACGAGCCTCGCGCCGGGATCGCGCGTGGTGACCGACTACTTCAAGAAGGCCGGCGTGCTCGATGACCTCGCGGCGGTGGGGTTTGATCTGGTTGGCTATGGTTGCACGACGTGCATCGCCGCTGGCACGCCGGTGCTACTCGCCAACGGCACGAGCCGAAAGATTGAAAAGATGCCGGACGCAGGCGGCATGAGAGTCTTCGGACCGACGGAGGACGGAAGGCTCGCTGTCGCGGTCCAGAGCGAAATGATGGTGCAGGGCGAGCGCGAATGCGTCTCTCTGGTCCTGCAGGATGGCCGTCGGCTTACCTGCACGAACGATCACAAGATCCTGTGCGCCGACGGGCGTTGGGTCCCGGCTGGGGAGCTGGTGCCAGGCCGTGACCGGGTCCTCACCGCTGTAGAGGCGCCATTGGATGAGCCCGGAGCAGATGAAGCCGGCTATCAGCTAATCGCCGAAGGCATGACGCTAGGCTTCGCCAATGAACATGAGCGCGCACGCACTCTTGCGTTCTCTCGACTCCTGGGTCACCTGATCAGCGACGGTTCGATAAGCCTCGAGGGTCAGGGGCGCATGCACGTTGGCCAGGCACTGGACCGTGAATCAGCTCTGAGCGATATCGAGCTCCTTACCGGCAAGCGGCCGGCCGCCAATCGCTATGACGAGCGCAAGTGGGTGATCGCGCTTCCGAATGAGTTGACCGCTGCGATTGCGTCGCTGCCAGGGGTGCGTCGCGGACGCCGTATTCATCAAGAGCCCTCGCTGCCTCACTTCATTCTCGAAGAACGATGTCCAGTGTCAATGGTGCGGGAATTCCTCGCCGCGCTCTTCGGGGCTGACGGGCACGCACCGGTCTTGCAACGGCACAGCGAGAACGAGGACAACGCGATACTGGTGCCGCCGGCGTTTGCCCAGAGCGCCAAGCGGGAGCACGTCGAGCGACTTAAAGAGATGATGCAGTCGCTCATACAGTTGCTGGTGCGTTGTGGCGTGAAGGCTCGCGGGGCCGCTGTCTACACGTACGTTACGCGCCGCGCGCTATCCAGCTACCCCGTTGCAAAGGACGGCGAAGAACGCGTTGAGGTTCGTCTCGTCCTTCCCGAGGGCCTTTCTTTTGTCGAGCGGGTCGGTTACCGCTACTGCTTCGACAAGTTGCTGCGAGCGAGCGCTGCCGCCGTGTACTGGCGAACGATCGACACGATCAACCGACAGCGCTTGTGGATGGTAGATCGCATCGAAGCGCTGCATCAGAACTATGACTTCGCCTTTCCGCAGACCCGCCGGATTGCAGCCGCCGAGTTGATGACCTTGGAGCCAGTGCTGGCTCCTCATCACGCTCTCCTCGAGGCTCACACCGGGTACTACGAACTGCCGCGGATTGCTGGCCGCAAGTGGTTTGCCGCAAGCCAACGCGGTACGGACTTCCCGTCTCCCGCACGGTTGCTGAGAGAAATTGGTGCGCGCGAATGGTTTGGAAGATTGCAGTCAGCCGACAGCGGTGAGGCCCCAACGCATCGCTATTGCCTGGACAAAGAGGCTCTGACTCTGCCTGCGTTGTCTCTCAAGGTTATCGACGTGCGCGAAGTTGGCGTGCGCCGTGTCTTCGATATCGCCGTGAGTGAGCTCCACGCGTTCGTGGCGGGAAATGTTGCAGTGCACAACTGTATCGGAAATTCAGGCCCTCTGAAGCCCGAAATCTCCGCCGCCGTGAAACAGGGCGACTTGACTGCCTGCTCCGTGCTTTCCGGCAACCGCAACTTCGAGGGCCGCGTGCACCCCGAGGTTCGCATGAACTTCCTCGCCTCACCGCCGCTCGTGGTGGCCTACGCGCTCGCCGGATCCCTCGATGTGGATCTCACCACCGAGCCGCTCGGCACCGACCGCGACGGCAAGCCCGTACACCTCGCCGATATCTGGCCGAGCGACGCCGAGGTTCAGGAGCTGCTGAAGCGCTCGATCGACTCGCAGATGTTCCGCCAGAGCTACGCGAGCGTGTTCCAGGGCGATGAGAACTGGGCGGGCATCCAGGTGCCGGCGGGCAAGCGCTACGCCTGGGACGAGAAATCGACCTACGTGAAGAATCCGCCCTACTTCGATCGTATGACCATGACGCCGCCGCCGCTCGCCGACGTCAAGGGAGCGCGCGCGCTCGCGGTCCTCGGCGACTCGGTCACCACCGACCACATCTCGCCGGCGGGCAACATCTCGCGCTCGAGCCCGGCGGCAAAGTACCTCATGGATCAGGGCGTGCAGCCGAAGGACTTTAATTCCTACGGCGCACGGCGCGGCAATCACGAA
>DATJBM010000060.1:0-47295 GCA_035515295.1 Casimicrobiaceae bacterium
GCGCGAGCGCGTCGCTCGCGCCTCCGCGCGCCAACGCGCTCGCCAGGGCAAGCCCAACGCGCAGCTGCAGCCCAGGGAAATCGAGCGCGTGTGTCGCCTCGATGCCCGCGGCGAAGCGCTGCTCAAGCGCGCGCGGCTGTCGCTGTCCGCGCGCGCGTATCACCGCATCCTCAAGGTAGCCCGCACGATCGCCGACCTCGCGGGCGACGAAGGGATCGGCGCGCCGCACGTGGCGGAGGCCGTCGGCTACCGACGCCTCGATCACCTGCGGGTGTAGTGGCGCTGCGGCTTACTTCGGTTTGGTCCGGGCGCGCTGCGCCTTCACGCGCTTGAGCGCCCCGCTCCACACCGGATTGCCGGCTTCCGCCGGCTCGAGCCGGAACTCGGGATCGGCCTCGAGCGCCTTGCGGAAATGGTCGCGGCAGGCCTTTTCGCGGCCCGACACGCAAACGATGAAGGCGAGGTATTTGTGCGCCTTTGCCTGGTCGTGCTTCGACTCGAGTCCCGCCGCGAGCGCGGACTGCAGGTGCCGGGTCGCGAGCTTGTACTGACCATCGTCGTAGCTCTCGATGCCCAGCGCGAGCTCGCTCTCGGCCTTGCTCGGCGCGGGCGCCGCAGCCGGCGACGTCTGCGCAGGAGGTCCCGCGGCCGGTGGCGGCGGTGGTGCGGGCATCGCTTCGGGGGCCGGCGCCGGCGTCGGCGCGACGGGCCGTTCCGCCGGCGGCGGCGCGGCGCAACCCGCGCAGGCTGCGCAGAGCAGCGCGGAGACGAGCTTCATCCGGCGCCACGCGAGCATCGTGCTCCTCAGCGGAATTTATGCTTGATCTTCACCGTGGCCTCGGTATCGAGCTCCACGGTCTGCGCATAGGGCGCGAAGCTGGAGTTGCGAATCTCCACCGTGTGACGCCCGGCAGCAAGCCGCAGCTCGGTGAGCGGCGGCGAGGCGCCCCGTCTGCGTCCGTCGACGTAGATTTCGCCCCACGGCGACACCGCGAGGAGCAAACGCCCGCGCGGCTTGAGCGCCGCGCGCTCCGGGCGTCGCCTCTCGTCCGCGGAAGCGCTCGCCGCCATCGCGGCGGGCGGTGCGGCGGCAAGGATCGCCGGCTCGGGCGCCTCCGAGCGAGCCGGCGCGTCGACGATCGATGTCGCCGTCGCCGTCGGCGCGCGCGCGGCCGCCGGTTCCTCGAGCGCAGCGGCCGTCTGCTCGCGCGGGGCCGGCGCGCTGGCGCCGGCGATGATCCGGACCCAGGTCGCCGCGCCGGCGACAAAGACGATCGCGACCGGAACGCCTGCGAGGATCGCCACGCGCCAAGCGCGTCGCCGCGGCCCGGGCGGCATCGCGGAGGACGCTCCCTCGCCGACCGCCGGTGTGGCATTGCCGGCCGCCGCGACCGCGGCGCTCGGTTGCGTGTCCACCGTGGCGGATGCCGGCTGCGGCGAAGGCTGCTCGCCTTTACGCCGGCGAATCGCTCGACGCTCCAGCGTGCGCCGGTCCGGCGTCGCGCCGACCGGCGCCCGCAGCTCGCGAAAACCGCGAAGATCGGCAGCGAATGTTTGCGCGTCGGCATACCGGTCGTCCGGATGCTTGGCGAGCGCCCTCTCAACGATGTAATCGAAAGCGGCGGGCAACGCGCGGTTGCGGCTCGCGGGCGGCGCCGGCATCTCGTTGATCACCTGATACAGGACCGTCTCGAGGTGCCCGCCGAAGAACGGCGCGAAACCGGTGAGCATCTCGTAGAGCACCGCACCCAGGGAAAAGATATCGGCGCGCCCGTCGACCGGCCGTCCCACGACCTGCTCGGGCGACATGTACTTCGGCGACCCGAGCACGGTTCCCGCCAGCGTGCGCGACCCGGTTTGCAGCTGCGCGATGCCGAAATCCGTGATCTTCACGGCGCCGCTGTCGAGCACCATGATGTTCGGCGGCTTGATGTCGCGGTGCACGACGCCGCACGCGTGCGCGAAGGCGAGACCGTCCGCGACCTGCGCGGCGATGTCCACGATCCTCTCGACCGGAAGCACGACGCCCGAATCCAGAATCTCGCGCAGCGAACGCCCCTGGAGGAATTCCATCGCGATGTAGGCGATCGAATCGCCCTTGCCGACGTCGTGGACCGTGACGATGTTCGGGTGATTGAGCCGTCCCGCCGATTGGGCTTCGCGGTAAAAACGCTGCTCGAAGGCCTGCGCTTCCGCGACCGGGAGGTCGAGCGTCACGGTCTTGAGCGCCAGAGTGCGATCGAGCAAAGGATCGCGGGCCTTGTACACGACACCCATCGAGCCGCGACCCAGCTCCTCGATGATCTCGTAGCGACCGAGCTGCTCGAGCACGGTGGGTGATCCGCGTGCTAGCGGCAACGTGCCGTCCGGGATATGGGCGCAGCGGCGGATTCGCCGCTCGGGCCACTCGAGGCGCAATCGCTCGCCTGCGGCGCGCGGCGCTCGAAAGGCGCCCATCGGCCATGTGATACTTCGCTACCGTTCACGCATGCCGCTGGCAGCGTGCGGCCCGGCAACGAAGCCCTTGGTGTGACTTCTACTGCGATGTCGCGTCGATTCATCGAAATGGCCGCGCTTACCGATGCCGGCAGCGTGCGCCAGTTCAACGAAGACGCTATCGCCGCCGATCCGGACTCCGGCATTGCGGTACTGGCCGACGGTATGGGCGGCCATCGCGCGGGCGAGGTCGCGAGCCGCATGGCAGCCCGCGTCGTGTTCGACCATCTGCAAAGCCGGGTCATCGCGTTCCGGTCCTCCGCCGGGCCCCATTCGGCGCTGCAAGCCCTGGACGAAAGCATAAACCGAGCCAATAAGGCCGTATTCGACGCATCGCGGGCGCAGGCGGGCCATAATGGCATGGGAACGACCCTCGCGGTGACGCTTTTTTACGACAATCGTGTCGCGCTGGGTCACATCGGCGATTCGCGCGTCTATCGCCTGCGCGACGGCATCCTGACGGTTCTCACCCGGGATGACTCGCTGCTGCGCGAGGAGATCGACCGGGGATGGATCACCGCGGGAGAGGCGGGCGAGTCCCACAACCGCAGCCTGGTGACGCGGGCGCTGGGCGTGGAGCCGCAGGCGCGGGCACACCTTGCCGAAGACGAAGCCCGCGAAGGCGATGTCTACGTTGTCTGCTCGGACGGGCTCAACGATCTCGTCAATCACGCCGACATCGCGCTGATCCTCTGCGCGCTCCACGTCAATCTGCCGCTGGCCGCCGGGCACTTGATTCAGGCAGCGAAGGACAACGGCGGCTACGACAACGTCTCGGTGATCCTGGCGAAGGTCATGCGGCCGTTCCCCGCCGCGAGCCGACGCGGATGGACGCGCTGGTTCGGCCGGCTTCGCTAGCCACGCCATGGCGAAGATCGTCTTGAGCACCGGCGGCACGATCGTGCAGCAGCGCTTCGTAGACACCGAGACGATTGAAATCGGCGGACAGGCGGACAATGGGCTCGTCATCGACGATCCCGCCGTCGATCCGAAGCATGCGGCCATCCGGTGCGTGGGCAACGATCACATCCTGGAAGACCTCGGGAGCCGCGCTGGGACATGGGTCAACGGCACGCGAGTCACGCGCCATATCCTGCAGCACGGCGACGTCGTGCAGCTCGGGGCGTTCTATGTGCGGTATCTCAACCCGCGCGCAGCCGAGGCCGACTTCGAGCGGACCATGCTGATCGCAGAACTGCCGCGGCCGACCGATGCGCCGCGGCAGCCGGCTTCGGCAAACGCGCCCCCTGCGCGCTCGCGCGTGCGCTTCCCCTCAGGGCGTGCGCGGCTGACGGCGGGCGCGCGCGCCGGCCAGACCGTCGCGCTCGACCGCGTCATCGCCACCTTCGGGACACCGGGCCAGGGGCTCGCGGTCGTCACGCGACGCCCGCACGGCTACTTCGTCACGCACGTCGAAGGACGCCGCCGTCCGCGCGTCAACGGTGCCTCCATTGGAACGCAACCGCGCGCCCTGGCGCACGGCGATCGCGTCGAGGTCGGCGGAGAAGCGTTCGAGTTCGCGCAGGACAAGGCGTGAGACTCGGCACGGTCGTCCGTCTGTGGCGCCCTTACACCGGACGGGGATCCGAGGGAAAATGACCTTCTGCTGCGACAACTTATAGGAGCGGAGCGCGGTGGCGACGGTTCCATACGCCGAACCTCGCCGTCTCACGAGCGCGGTTCATGCATCGTCATCCCATCACATCCGCGAGCTCGGCGCTCGGCAAGCCGACCGATTATCCCGAGCGCTACGATCCGGCGTTGCTGTTCACGATGCCGCGCGCGCCGCAGCGCGAGGCGCTCGGTATTGAGGGCGCGCCGCCTTTCACCGGAAGCGATTTCTGGACCGCATACGAGATCACCTGGCTCGATGCGCGCGGCAAGCCGCAGCTCGCCGTCGGGCGCTTCGAGGTCCCCGCCGCTTCCCCGCGGATTGTCGAATCAAAATCGCTCAAGCTCTACCTTGGGTCGTTCGCGTCCGAGAAGCTCGATCGGCGCGAGCTCGCGCGCCGCGTGCAATCGGATCTGGCGAAGGCGTGCGATGCCGCGGTGACGGTCGAGCTGGCGCCGGTGACCGCCGATCTCGCCGCCGAGCCGGCTTCCCCGCCCGGCGAATCGCTGGACGACCTGGAGCTCGACGCCGACCGCTACGAGCCCGAGCCCACTCTTCTCGAAGCCGCGGGACCCGACGTGGAGGAAACGGTGCACTCGGCCCTGTTCCGGTCGCGCTGTCCGGTCACCGGCCAGCCCGACTACGGCGACGTGCTGGTCCGCTACCGCGGTCCGCGCATCGATCGTAGCGGTCTGTTGCGCTACCTGATCTCGTATCGCCGGCATCCAGCATTCCACGAGTCCTGCGTCGAGCAAATGTTCGTCGATGTGCTGGAGCGCTGTTCGCCGCGCGAGCTTACGGTGTACGCGCGGTTTCTCCGCCGCGGCGGCATCGAGATCAACCCCTTTCGCAGCAATTTCGAGCCGGCGCCGCGCGCGCTCGAGCGTACCGTTCGCCAATAGGCGGCTGCGCCGCCCCCTATCGCCGATGCGCCGATCCGAAGACCGGCGCGCGCATCGCGGAAGCCACCAGCGGCGGTCCGGCGTTGCCGGTCACGAATTTTCCGTCGAGGACGGGTTGCGCGAATTCGGCGCCGGCTACGATCGACACCGCCGCCAGCGCCACGCACAAGGCGTTGACGATCCAGTGAGCCAGGCGCGAGTGGGCGCTTGCTGCCAAAAAGACCCCGCGGCTGCGCGGCGGCCGCGCAGCGCGGGTTGGAGGCAACGGGTGGTCGGGCAGGCTCACGCCCGGCGCCGGCCGATCCTCGGGCGCGCGCTGGAGCGCCGCCGAACGAAGGCTTCGTTTCGCGAGTCCGACGAAAATGGGTGTGGTGTTCATGTTGCGCAGTCTGGCCCCGCAGTCGCCGCTGGCGCGGCGGCATATTGCGAGCGCAAAGCGCCGAATATTCGCGCTCGGAGGTGGCCCAGTGACCGGCTTTCGGTCGGCGGGCCGGACCGATGGCCGTTTGTGCTATAAGTTTGCCGGATTTCGCTACCCGGCTTGGCCGGCGCCGTCGCGAGCGCCGTCGGGCGCGCACGAGGCAGGCAGACACGGTGACCAACGACATCACGCTCACGCAGACCAGCATCGAGCCCGCAGCGCTGGCGTTCAGCGACGCGGACGCATGCACGCGCTGGCTGCGGGGGCTGCCTTTGTCGAATATCCCGAAGCACTTCGAGGCGATCCACAGCCAGCTCAAGCTGTTGTCCGAGGCCGAGATGGCACCCCGCGAGCGCGCGCGGATCGCCGAAGTGATGCGCGAGCCGGTCCTCTATCTCCACACCGAGCTGGCGCGCCGCTACGCCGGCAAGCCGCAGCCGGCCACGGATCGCGAGCTCGAAGCGGCGGAGCATGCGCTGGCGCTGTGGCAGGCGCTGTGGAGCCAGTATTCCGCATGCCTGAAGCCGCTGCTCGAGGGCGATACCGATCTCCAGGGCGTCAAGGCAAAGGTGCTCCAGCGCGGGCTGTGGGTCGGCAAGCAGCTCGTGCTCGTCTATGGCCTCGCGCGGCGGCTGCCCGCGCCGACGGTGTGGCAGGAGCTGCACGCGTACTATCGCCTCGCCGAAATTCTCGAGTGCACCGTGACGGCTGTCTCCGACGACCTGATGCCGAACGCGATCGGTATCTCGTGCTACTCGACTTACGCCCACGCGCTGCTGCTGCAGCTTGCCGACCCATGCGCGCTTACGGTGCGCCAGATCGAGCTGACCGATCGCTGGCTCTCGCTCTGGGCGCGCAAAGTCTTTCCCTACGGTCAGCAGCGCGAGACCGAGGGGCCCGTCCTGCTGATCGACCTCGATGCCCCCGCCGGCGCCACGCTGGTCCAGATCGCGCCGCGCGAAGTCGGCGACAGCGTGCGCTTCGGCTATCCCGCGAAGCTTGCGACCAGCGTTCGGGGACGACTCAAGCGCCTCGCCTCCGGTGCGAGTCCGGCCGAGCTGCAGCTCGGGCAGGACAGCTCGGCGGAAGCGTGCGCGGCGCTGCTTGGCTATCTCGACGCGCGCTGGTACGCGCCGCCGAAGAAACCGAACGCGACGCACCGTCGGATCGATCTGTGCGTCGGCGGGCTCGGGGCCGCCTACTTTCGCGTCGCCGGTCGCACGTTCAATCGCCAGGATCCGGTGGGACGGCTCTCCTACCACGGCACCCAGCATCTCGCCACGCTCGGCGCGCTCACCGACTACGACCGCAACAAGGAGGAAGCCGAGAAGGCGTGGGGATGGGAGCACTGGCAGGGCATGTACGACGGTGAGGAAGCGACGCTCCGGCGCATCGGGGGCGCTGCGCATCGCTGGCATCTCGAGCAGCTGGTGGTCCTGCGCGACGAGGAGCGCTTGCGCTGCGGCTATGTCACGCGCGTGGCGCTCGACGGCCACGGCGATCTGTCGGTGACGATGAAGCTCTGGGCTGGCACGCCGACGGCGCTGGTGGTCCGCCCCTACGTGACGATACTCTCCGAGGAGCCGCCGATTCCCGCCATCCTCATCGGCCCCACGCCGGACGAAAAGCCGTCGATCGTCACGCCGCCGCGCACCTTCAATCCGGGGCGCATGCTGCGAACGCTGGACACTCCGGAGCGCAGATTCAAGCTGACGCGCGTAGCGCAGCGGGGCGCCGACTTCGAGCGGGTTGCGTTCGAGGAAATGCCCGACTAGTCTCAGTTGCAGGTCTGCCCCGATGCCGAATCGCCTGGCAGGGGAAACAAGCCCCTATCTCAAGCAGCACGCCGGGAATCCGGTCGACTGGTACCCGTGGAGCGACGAGGCGCTGGAGCGCGCTCGCCGCGAGAACAAGCCGATCCTGCTCTCCATCGGCTATTCGGCTTGCCACTGGTGCCACGTCATGGCGCACGAGTCGTTCGAGGACGAGAGCGTCGCCGCGCTGATGAACGCCGAGTTCGTCAACATCAAGGTCGATCGCGAAGAGCGGCCCGACCTCGACCAGATCTACCAGGCGGCGCAGGCGATGCTCAATCGACGCAGCGGTGGCTGGCCGCTGACGATGTTCCTCACGCCCGACCAGGCGCCGTTCTTCGGGGGCACCTATTTCCCGAAGGAGTCGCGCTACGGCCTTATCGGCTTTGCTGATCTGCTGCAGCGGGTCGCGGCAGCGTATCGCGAGCAGGGGGGCGCAATCGCCGAGCAGAACGAGCGGCTCAAGTCCGCTCTCGCGCTCACCAATCCCGATCCACCGCAGCCCGACACGGCGCTTCCCGCGCGCGCCGCCGACGAGGCCTATGCGGGACTTGCGCAGTCGTTCGATCCGGTCGACGGCGGCTTCGGCGGCGCGCCGAAATTTCCGCACGCGGCGGAGCTCGAGCTTTGCCTGCGCCGCTACGCCGCCAGTTCGGACGAAGAGCCGCTGCGCATCGTCGCCGTGACGCTCGCACGCATGGCCGAAGGCGGTATTCACGATCGGCTCGGCGGCGGCTTCTGTCGCTACAGCGTCGACGCCCAGTGGTCGATCCCGCACTTCGAGAAGATGCTCTACGACAACGCGGCGCTGCTCGCGATCTACGCCGACGCGTGGCGCGCGACCGCCGAGCCGGCGTTCGAGCGCGCCGCGCGCGGCATCGTCGGCTGGACACTGCGCGAGATGCGCTCGCCCGAGGGCGCCTTCTACTCGAGCCTGGACGCCGACAGCGAGCACGAGGAGGGCAAGTTCTACGTCTGGACGCCCGACGCGGTCGAAGCGCTGCTCGCGCCGGAGGACTGGGCCGTCGCACGCCGCCACTGGGGGCTCGACGGCCCGCCGAACTTCGAGCATTCGGCGTGGCACTTGCGGGCTGCGGTGGCGCTGTCCGACGTCGCGCGCGAGCTGCGGATTGCGCCGGCGGACGCCGAGCGGCGCCTGGAGAGAGCGCGCGCGGAACTCTTCGCGGCGCGCGAACGGCGCGTGCATCCCGGCCGCGACGACAAGGTGCTCACCGGGTGGAACGCGCTCATGGCGGGCGCGCTCGCGCGCGCGGCGCGGGTGTTCGACGAACCGACGTGGCTCGATGCCGCATGCGCGGCGATCGACTTTCTGCGCCGCGTGCTTTGGAACGACGGGCGGATGCTGGCAACGTACAAGGACGGCCGCGCGCACTTGAACGCGTATCTGGACGACCATGCGTACTTGCTCGCGGCTCTCATCGAGGCGATGCAGACCCGATTCCGCGGCGCGGATCTGGACTGGGCTATCGCGGTCGCCGAGGCGCTGCTCGAGCGCTTCGAGGACCGCGCGAACGGCGGATTCTTTTTCACCAGCCACGACCATGAGCCGCTGATCCATCGGCCGAAGCCCGCGCACGACAACGCCACGCCGGCGGGAAACGGCGTGGCCGCGCGCGCGCTCACCGCCCTGGGGCACTGGCTCGGCGAGACGCGCTATCTCGAGTCGGCCGAGCGGACGCTGCGCGCCTTCGCCCGCGAGCTTGGGCAGCAGCCTTCGGGGATGGCGTCTCTGGTGTTCGCGCTCGAAGACGCGCTCGCGCCGCCGACCACGGTTATCCTTCGCGGCGAATCTCCGACGTGCGGCACGTGGCAGCGTGCGCTCGAGCGCGCGTACCGGCCGCGCGTGCAAGTGCTCGATCTATCGGGCGCGCCCGATCTGCCCGGCGCTCTGTCGCGTCCGCAGGAGGCCGGGGCCGAAGTCACGGCGTGGGTGTGCACCGGAACGTCGTGCCTCCCGCCGATCCACCGACTGGACGCGCTGGAGGTCGCGGTCTCCGGCTCACGCTACAAGCCGTAGCGAATCTGGCATCGCGCCTGCCCATGCGGTACGATGCGGACGTTTTTTTGTCCAATCGCCAGGGAGAACGGAAATGAAAAGCCACGGCCTGCTGCTCGCCGCCGGACTGATGGTCGCGGGCGGCGCGCACGCCGCGCTCGACAATAAGGCGGCCGAGGAGCTGATGAAGAAGGACGGCTGCGCCGCGTGTCACGCCATCGACAAGAAGATCGTCGGTCCCGCGTACGTGGACGTCGCGGCGAAGTACAAGGGCGACAAGAGCGCCGCCGCCAAGCTCGTCGAGAAGGTGAAAAAGGGCGGCATGGGCGTCTGGGGCCAGATCCCGATGCCGCCGAACACGCAGGTGCCCGACGCCGACGTCAAGAACCTGGTCGACTGGATCCTCACGCTCAAGAAGTAGGGCGCGTTTTGACTTTCGGCCCTCCCGCCGGTAACCTGTCGTTTCCCGTGCAGGAGAGAGCGGCTTGCGTAGCCGGGCCGCCGCCGAAGGCGTAACTCCCGAGAATCGCTCAGGCACCACGGACTGTGCGGGCGCAGTAACCAATCTGGAGAGCGGTTGCCGACCTTGAGCGGCGGCCCACCGAAGGGGCATCGGCGCGCGGTATCTGCATCATCGGCGCCGCAATCTCTCAGGTCCAAGGACAGATGGGGCGAAACCGATTCCACGGTTTTGCCCTTTTTTGTCGCCGGGAGAGGTCGATGCTCAAGCACACCCCGCTCAACGCCGTGCACCGCGCCGCCGCCGCGAAGATGGTCGACTTCGGCGGCTGGGAGATGCCGGTCTCGTACGGCTCGCAAATCGAGGAGCACCACGCGGTGCGCCGCGACGCCGGCATGTTCGACGTCTCGCACATGCTGGCCGTCGACCTCGGCGGCACGGACGCGCGCGCATTCCTGCGCTACGCGCTGGCCAACAACGTCGACAAGCTCAAGGCTCCCGGCAAGGCGCTCTACTCCTGCCTCCTCAGGCCCGACGGTGGCGTGCTGGACGACCTTATCGTCTACTTCTTGCGCGAGGACGCCTTTCGCATCGTCGTCAACGCGGCGACCGCGGACAAGGACCTCGACTGGTTCCGCTCGCTCGCGGACCGGCGAGCCAATGCGGTCGCGATCGCGCCGCGCCGCGACCTGGCGATAATTGCGGTGCAGGGGCCGAACGCCCGCGACAAAGTGTGGCGGGCATTGCCCGAAGCCCGAGCGGCGTCGGAGGCGCTCGAGCCGTTCTTCGCGACCGTGTCCGGCGATCTGTTCGTCGCGCGCACCGGCTATACCGGCGAAGACGGCTTCGAGATCACGCTGCCGGCAACGCGCGCGGCGGCGCTCTGGAACGCGCTCGCCGTGGCTGGCGTGCGTCCCTGCGGGCTGGGCGCGCGCGACACGCTGCGGCTGGAAGCCGGCATGAATCTCTACGGTCAGGACATGACGGAGCACGAGACGCCGCTCGAATCGGGGCTCGCGTGGACCGTCGACCTGAAGAGCGAGCGCGACTTCGTCGGCAAGGCGACGCTGCTTGCGGCGCCGCGCACGCGGGTGCAGGTCGGGCTCGTTCTCGCCGACAAAGCCGGCGTGCTGCGCGGCCACCAGAGGGTGTCGACCGCGCGCGGCCCGGGCGAGGTCACCAGCGGAACGTTCTCGCCCACGATCGGCAAGTCGATCGCACTCGCCCGCGTACCGACGGGTTGCGCCCCGGGAGAGAGCGTCACCGTCGAGGTGCGCGACAAGGCGCTCGCCGCGCGCGTCGTCAAGCCGCCGTTCGTGCGCAACGGCGCAGCGCTGATCGATTGAGTGACCTGGGAAACCACGGAGAAGACGCGATGAACGTACCGACCGAGCTCAAGTACACCGAAAGCCACGAATGGATTCGCCGGGAGGTCGACGGAACGCTCACCGTCGGCATCACCGATCACGCTCAGGAAGCGCTCGGCGACCTGGTCTTCATCGAGCTGCCGGCGGTCGGCCGGAAGGCGAAGGCCGGCGAGGCGGTCGCGGTGGTCGAATCGGTGAAGGCAGCATCCGACGTGTACGCGCCGGTTGGCGGAGAAATTGTCGCCGTCAACGCGGCAGTGGCCGAAGCGCCGGAGACGGTGAACGCCGACGCGTACGCCAACTGGCTCTACAAGCTCAAGCCAGACAACGCTGGCGACCTCTCAAAGCTGCTCGACGCCGCGGCGTACACCAAGCTGGCCGGCGAATCCTGACGGAAGGCACGTCCATGAAGATGAACGAGCTCAAGGCTTCCATGGCGCCCGCGCGCCGAGCGCTCGCCGAGCTGGAGCAGCATCGCGGCTTCGTCGACCGCCACATCGGCACGAGCGCGGCCGATCAGGCCGAGATGCTGAACACGCTCGGCTATGCCTCGCGCGCAGCGTTGATCGACGCCGTCGTGCCACCTTCGATCCGCTCGCGGCCGCCGCTCGATCTGCCGCCGGCGAAAGGGGAGCAGGAAGCGCTCGATCTCTTGAAGGCGATGGCCCGCCGCAACCGCGTAGTGAAGTCCTACATCGGCCAGGGCTACTACGGCACGCTGACGCCTGGCGTGATCCTGCGCAACGTGCTGGAGAACCCCGCCTGGTACACCGCCTATACGCCGTATCAGCCCGAGATCTCACAGGGCCGGCTCGAGGCGCTCATCAACTTCCAGACGATGGTGTGCGACCTGACCGGCATGCCGATCGCCAACGCCTCGATGCTCGACGAAGCGACCGCGGGCGCGGAAGCTATGACGCTCGCCCGACGCTCCAGCAAGAGCTCGAGCACGGAGCTGTTCGTGGCGGACGACGTGTTGCCCCAGACCCTCGACGTGGTGCGCACGCGCGCCGCGCCGCTCGGGATCTCCGTTACCGTGGGTCCCGCGGCGGAAGCGGCCAGGAGCGAGTGCTTCGCCGCTCTGCTGCAGTACCCGGGCGTGAACGGCGACGTGCGCGACTACCGCGGTCTCGTCGAGGAGCTGCACGCGCGCGGCGCGCTCGCGATCGTCGCGACGGACCTTCTCGCTCTGACGCTGCTCGCGCCGCCCGGCGAATGGGGCGCGGACGTCGTCGTGGGCTCCAGCCAGCGCTTCGGCGTGCCGATGGGCTTCGGCGGACCGCACGCCGCGTTCTTCGCCACGCGCGACGAGTTCAAGCGCAGCATGCCGGGACGGCTTATTGGGGTGACGATCGACAGCCATGGACGACCCGCCTATCGCCTCGCGCTGCAGACGCGCGAGCAGCACATCCGGCGCGAGAAGGCTACATCGAACATCTGCACGGCCGAGGTCCTGCTGGCGGTGATCGCGTCGATGTACGCCGTCTACCACGGACCGCGGGGTCTCGCGACCATCGCGGCGCGCGTGCACCGGCTCGCGGGCGTGCTGGGCGCGGGACTCGCTCGCATGGGCTTGCGCGTGGCGACCGATTCGTTCTTCGACACGCTGACCGTGGCGACGGGGCAGCGCACCCAAAGCATTCTCGCTCACGCCGAAGGCGAGGCGAATCTGCGCCGGATCGATGCGGCGCATCTCGGCATCTCGCTCGACGAGACCACCACGCGCGCGGACGTGGAGCATCTGTGGCGGCTCTTCGCGGCGGATGGTGCGACGATTCCCGAGTTCGCGGCGCTCGAGCCTTCCGTGGACGATCGCTATCCGGGAGCGCTACGGCGAGTCTCGGCCTTCCTCACCCATCCCACGTTCAACAGCTACCATTCCGAGACGGAGATGCTGCGCTACCTGCGCCGGCTCGCCGATCGCGACATCGCACTCGACCGGGCGATGACCCCGCTGGGTTCCTGCACGATGAAGCTCAACGCGACGGCGGAGATGATCCCCGTCACGTGGCGCGAATTCGCGCACATCCATCCGTTCGCTCCAGAGGAGCAGACGCCGGGCTACCGGCAGATGATCGCCGAGCTCGAGCACATGCTCTGCGCGGTCACGGGCTACGCCGCGGTGTCGCTCCAGCCGAACGCGGGGTCGCAGGGCGAATACGCGGGACTGCTGGCGATCCGCGCGTTTCACGCGAGCCGCGGCGAGGCGCGCCGCGACGTCTGCCTCATTCCGGCCTCCGCGCACGGCACCAACCCGGCCTCGGCGCAGATGGCGGGCATGCGCGTCGTGGTGGTGGCCTGCGACGAGTCGGGCAACGTCGATCTCGCCGACTTGTGCGCCAAGGCCGCCGCGCACCGAGACGGGCTGGCCGCGATCATGGTGACGTATCCGTCTACACACGGCGTGTTCGAGACGGGCATCCGCGAGATCTGCGACATCGTGCATGAGCACGGCGGCCAGGTGTACGTCGACGGCGCGAACCTGAACGCGCTGCTCGGTCTCGCCGCTCCCGGAGCATTCGGCGCCGACGTGTCGCATCTCAATCTCCACAAGACGTTCTGCATCCCGCACGGTGGCGGCGGCCCGGGCGTGGGGCCGGTCGCCGTGCGCGCGCACCTCGCGAAGTTCCTTCCCGGACATCGATATCTGCCGCGCGAGGAAGCCGCGCGGAGAGCCGGAGACGCGGGTGAAGGTGAGCCGCGCGGGCCCGTCTCGGCGGCGCCGTACGGCAGCGCGAGCATCCTTCCGATCTCCTGGATGTACATCGCGATGATGGGCGCCGACGGGCTCACCGCGGCCACGGAAGCGGCGATCCTCGCCGCCAACTACGTCGCCCGCCGGCTTAGCTCTCACTATCCCGTGCTCTACACGGGCGCGAGCGGGCTCGTCGCGCACGAATGCATCCTGGATCTTCGCCCGCTCAAGGAATCAAGCGGGGTGACGGTCGACGATGTCGCCAAGCGGCTCATCGACTACGGCTTCCACGCGCCGACGATGAGCTTCCCGGTCCCCGGGACCCTGATGATCGAGCCCACGGAGAGCGAATCGAAGTACGAGCTCGACCGCTTCGTCGCCGCGATGATCGCAATCCGCGAGGAGATTCGCGCCATCGAGGAGGGCGGCATGGACCCGCTCGACAATCCGCTCAAGAACGCTCCGCACACCGCGGCGGTGCTGCTCGCCGAGGAGTGGAAGCACGGCTACAGCCGGCAGCTCGCCGCCTATCCGATGCCGGCTTCGCGGACCGACAAGTACTGGCCGCCGGTGAGTCGCGTCGACAACGTGTACGGAGATCGGAACCTGTTCTGCGCCTGCGTGCCCGTCGCCGGCGACGCGTGAAGATCCTGGTCCTGGGCGCCGGCGTCATCGGTACGACGACGGCGTGGTATCTCCGCGCCGCGGGACACGACGTGACGGTGCTCGAACGCCGGGAAGGCGCGGGACTCGAGACCTCCTTCGCCAACGGCGGCCAGGTTTCGATTGCTCACGCCGAGCCATGGGCCAATCCCGCGGCTCCGGCGAAGATCCTGCGCTGGCTCGGCCGACCCGACGCGCCACTGCTGTTTCGTCCGCGCGCCGACTTTCGCCAGTGGCGCTGGGGCGCGCAGTTTCTCTTCGAGTGCTTGCCCTGGCGGACCCAACGCAACACGCTGAGGATCCTCGCGATCAGCAAGTACTCGGGCGAGGCGTTGCGAGAACTTCGCGCCGAGACCGCTATCGCCTACGACGACCTGCAGCGCGGCATCCTGCAGATCTATACCGAGCAGGAAGGCTTCGAGGTAGCCGCTCGCGCCGCCGAGCTCGTCCGCCGCTACGGCATCGTGCGGGAGATGAAGACCGCGGACGAGTGCGTCGCGCTCGAGCCTGCGCTCGCGTCGCGTCGCGAATGGATCGTCGGCGGCACGTACACGGCCACCGATGAGACGGGGGACGCGCACAAGTTCACGCGAGGCCTGGCGGCGCTCGCCGCGGCCCGAGGCGTCGTCTTTCGCTATCGCGTGAACGTAGAGTCGATCGCGGTGGCCGACGGCGCGGTGCGCGGCGTGCGCGCGCTCAACGAGGCGCAGCGCAAGGAAGTGCTTGCCGCCGATGCATACGTCGTGTGCCTCGCGAGCCATACACCGCGGCTGCTCGATCCGATCGGAGTGCACACGCTGATCTATCCGGCCAAGGGCTATTCCGCGACGCTGCCGATCGTCGACGCAGCACGCGCGCCTACGGTGAGCGTCACCGACGAGGCGATGAAGCTGGTGTTCACGCGCCTCGGCGATCGCCTGCGCGTCGCCGGGACGGCGGAGCTCGCCGGCTACGACCTCGGACTCGATGGGGTGCGCTGCGAAGCCCTCACGCGGCGCGCGGTGGAATGGTTCGGCGAGGCGGTCGACGCCACGCGACCCGAATACTGGGCGGGACTTCGACCCGCCACGCCGTCGAACGTGCCGTTCATCGGACGAACGCGCTATCCCAATCTGTACCTTAACGCGGGTCACGGCACACTCGGCTGGACGCTCGCCGCGGGCTCGGCGAAGGCGCTCGCCGACATCGTCTCGGGACGCACTCCGGAAATCGACCCAGCTCGGCTCTGAGCCGAGCGCGGCGCGCGCCCCAGTCGCGTCTGCTGCGCGAGTGCGGCGTATAATGCGCGGCCTGCAGCTTTCTTCCGCGTTGCCGATGTTTCGCTTTTTCTCCGGTTGGCTCCTGTTCCTGGTCGCGCTCGCTCCGGCGCTGCACGCGCAGAGCGTGCCCCCGGCGGCCGTGCCGCCGCCGCCGATCGCGGCCAAGGCCTATGTGCTCGTCGATGCGCTGTCGGGCCAGACGCTGGTCGCGCAGAGCGCCGACGAGCCGCGGGAGCCCGCCTCTCTCACCAAGCTCATGACAGCCTACGTCGTCTTTCGCGCGCTCGAGGACAAGGAGCTCACGCCGTCGCAGATGGTCAAGGTCTCGCAGAAGGCCTGGAAGGCGGAAGGCTCACGGATGTTCATCGAGCCGCGGAGGGCCGTCTCGGTGGACGAGCTTCTGCGCGGCGAGATCGTGCAATCGGGGAACGACGCCGCCATCGCGCTCGCCGAGTCGGTCGCGGGTACCGAGGATGCATTCGTCGAGCGCATGAACCGCGAGGCGGCGCGGCTCGGCATGAAGAACACGCACTTCGTCAACGCCACGGGGCTGCCTTCGCCGCGGCACGTGTCGACCGCGGCCGACCTCGCCAAGGTCGCCGCGGCAATTGTGCGCGACTTCCCGCAGTATTACCCGCTGTACTCGCTCAAGGAATACCGCTACAACAACATCACCCAGCCGAACCGCAACCGCCTGCTGTGGACGGATCCCTTCGTGGACGGCATGAAGACCGGATTCACCGACGCAGCCGGCTACTGCCTCGTCGCGTCGGCACGCCGCGGCCCGCGGCGGCTCATCTCCGTGGTCCTCGGCGCCGCGTCCGATGCGGGGCGCGCGATCGAGTCGCAGAAGCTCCTGAACTACGGCTTCCAGTTCTACGACACCGTCCAGCTCTACCAGACGGGGCAGCCGGTGAGCACGCTCAAGGTCTGGAAAGGCGCGACCGATTTCGTTCCGGCGGGCTTCGTCGCCGATCAGTACATCACGCTGCCGAAAGGCCAGGCGGACAAGCTCAAGCTCACCCTGGAAGCGGTCGAGCCGCTCATCGCGCCGATCGCCTCCGGGCAGCGTGTGGGCGTGGTGAAGGTGACGCTCGAAGACAAGCCGATGGGAGAGTATCCTCTGATGGCGCTCGCCGCGGTCGAGCCCGCGGGCTTTTTCGGGCGCCTGTGGGGCACGGTCCGGCTGTGGTTTCGATGACGAAGCTTTAACATTCCGAGGCGCGCATGACGGTCTATCTCGACGGCTCCTTCCTGCCGATCGCCGAGGCCAAGGTGTCGGTGCTCGATCGCGGCTTCATCTACGGCGACGGCGTCTACGAGGTCGTGCCGGTTTACGCGCGAGAGCCTTATCGGCTCCCGCAGCACCTCGCGCGGCTGCAGCGAAGCCTCGACGGCATCCGGCTTTCCAACCCGCATCGTGACGTTGAGTGGGAAGGGATCATCCGCGAGCTCGCCGCCCGGCAGCCCTTCGACGACCAGGCGGTGTACTTCCAGGTGACGCGGGGGGCCGCGAAGCGCGATCACGCCTTCCCCAAGGACGTGCCGCCCACGGTATTCATGATGGCGAACCCGCTGCCGCTGCCCTCGCGCGAGCAGGTCGAGAACGGCGTGGCGGTCGTTACCGCCGCCGACGAGCGCTGGCTGCATTGCGATCTGAAGACGATCTCGCTCCTCGGCAACGTGCTCGCGCGCCAGTTCGCCGTCGACCACGGCGCGGTCGAAGCGGTGCTCTTCCGCGGCGGCTATCTCACCGAGGCGTCGGCTTCGAACGTGCTCATCGTGAAGGGCGGGCGGATCGTCGCCCCACCGAAGGACAACCTCATTCTGCCGGGCATCACTTATGACGCGACGCTCGAGCTGGCGCGCGACGGGGGCCTGCCGTTCGAGATTCGTCCCGTAGCGCGCGACGAGGCTCTCGCCGCCGACGAGATGTGGCTCTCCTCCTCGACCAAGGAGGTGCTGGCCGTCACCACGCTTGACGGAAAGCCTTTCGCCGGCGGCCGGCCCGGTCCGGTGTTCCGCGAGATGTACCGGCTGTTCCAGGCGAGCAAGCCCAAGGCGCGCATCGCGGCCTGAGCACGGAGATCACGAGCGCCGCGCGCGGCCCGGCAACTCGCCGGCTCGATATTGCGCACCGTGCCACAGGAGCGGCGCCGCGCGCCTGTGCGCCGCCGCCACCACCTCGCCGATGAACAGCATGTGGTCTCCCGCCGGGTGCAGCGCATGATGGCGGCAGGCGAGCCACGCCGCGCAGCCCTCGATGAGCGGCGCGCCGTGCGCGCTTAAGCGGAACGCGACGCCGGCGAAACGGTCGAGATGCGGGCGCGAGAAACGCCGGGCGAGCGCGACCTGGTCGGCCGCAAGCACGTTGACCGAGTAGTGTTCCGCGCCTTCGAATGCATCGAGGCTGCGGGAATGCCGCGATAGGCTCCAGATAACGAGCGGCGGGTCGAGCGAAACCGAGTTGAACGAATTCGCCGTGAAACCGACGAAGCCGTGCGGTGCGGGCGCCGCGATGATCGTGACGCCGGTCGCGAACTGCGCCAGCGCATCGCGGAACCGCTGTTCCGCCGGGTCTCGTTCCACGCGCGGGCGGGACTTCATCGGCTCGCGTGCGGGCGTGGGTAGGGTCTCATCGGAGCGCGCCGCATCTTAGGGGCCAGCGTGCGCCCTGTCAAAATGGCCCGCCCCATGCAGCCGCCGGCGGCCTGTTAAACTTAGCGCATTCCCGCGGCATTCCAGCGAAGCGCATGGCACCTCCGCTCAAGAAGATCATCGCCAGCCGCTACGGTGGCCGTAACATCCCCATCTCGCTCGTGCTTCCCGACGGCGGCCGCGTGCCGCTCTCGGACGCGCCCGAGGTCGACGTGTACGCGCGCACGTGGCAGGGCCTGCGGACGCTCGCTTCGCCCGAGCTCGGCTCGCTCGCCCGCGCCTATGTCCACAACGACCTCGATTTCACCGGCGGCGCGCGGCGCATTCTCGGCATCGCAGAGACGCTGGTGGGCGGCATCAGCCACGGCCGCGAGCGCATCGCCGCGCGGGCCCGGCAGTGGCTGCACCGGCGGCGCGACAACAAGGCGAACATCCAGCACCACTACGACGTGTCGAATGCGTTCTACCGGCTCTGGCTGGACGACCGCATGGTGTATTCGTGCGCCTATTTCCGCGCCGAGACCGACTCGCTGGACGGGGCGCAGGCGCAGAAGCTCGACCACATCTGCCGCAAGCTCCAACTCGCGCCCGGCGAGGAATTCCTCGACATCGGCTGCGGCTGGGGCGCGCTGATCCTGCACGCGGCGCAAGCCTACGGGGTCAAGGCGACCGGCATCACGCTGTCGCAGAACCAGCACGACCACGTGCAGGCGAGGATCGGCGAGCTGGGGCTCCAGGGCCGCGTGCGCGTGGAGCTGCGCGACTATCTCGACCTGCCGGAGGATCGTCCATACGACAAGGTCGCCAGCGTGGGCATGTTCGAGCACGTCGGCATCCGCAACTACCCTCGCTACTTCGGCAAGATCCGGCGCGTGCTTAAAGCCGGAGGTCTCGTCCTCAACCACGGCATCACGCACAACTGGCTGGGGCAGGCGAGCCTCGGGAGCGGCATCGGCGACTTCATCGAGGAGTACGTCTTCCCCGGCGGGCAGCTCGCGCACGTCTCGCGCGTGATCCAGGGACTCGCCGCCGAGGGGCTCGAGCTCGTCGACGCCGAAGCGCTGCGCGAGCACTACGCGCGCACGCTCTGGCACTGGGTCGATCGGCTGGAAGCGCACGCCGACGCGGCGCGCAAGGAAGTCGGCGAGGAGCGCTTTCGCATCTGGCGCATCTATCTCGCGGGCTCAGCGCACGCCTTCGACCGCGGCTGGCTGTCGCTCTTCCAGCTCCTTGCGGGCAAGCCGCTCACCGACGGCCGCCTGCCGCATCCGGCCACCCGCGAGTACATGTATCGCGCCTGAAAGGGGTTGCGAAAGCTCCGGGTCGCCGCCATATTTGCGCAGTCATGTCGACCGAAACCCTGCTCGAATTTCCCTGCGCCTTCCCCTTGAAGATCATGGGCCGCACCGAGGACGGCTTCGCCCAGACGGTGCTCGAAGTGGTGCTGCGCCACGCGCCCGATTTCGACAGCGCGTCGATGGAGATGCGCGCTTCCCGCGAAGGGCGCTACCTCTCGCTCACCTGCACGGTCAATGCGACCTCGCGGGAGCAGCTCGACGCGCTGTATCGGGAGCTCTCGGGCCATCCGATGGTCACGATGGTTCTCTAGAGGCCCGATCACGAGCCGCAACGCCATCGCGTACGCCGCTCCGCCGCGGACCGCTTCGCCGGCGTCGTGGATCGTCCGGCGACTCGGCAGAACGAATTGCGCGGATACCTGGCGCGCGATGCAGGCGTTCACCGCCGCGCGCCACAGTGAGACGACCGACGAGATCTGGCTCACCGAGCACGATCCAATTTACACGCTCGGTCTTGCCGGCCGGCGCGAGCATCTCCTGCGCGACAATGGCATTCCGGTGCTCGGGCTCGATCGCGGCGGTCAGGTGACCTACCACGGGCCGGGACAGCTCGTCGCGTATCTGCTCTTCGATCTCAGGCGCGCCGGCTTCGGCGTGCGCGCCATGGTCCGGAGGATCGAGGGCGCGGTGGTAGAATGGCTCGGTCGCTTCGGCATCGCCGCATACGGCAAGCCGTCCGCACCGGGGGTGTACGTGCGGACCCATGCCGAAGCGAAGATCGCCGCGCTGGGGCTTCGGGTGCGCCATGGGCGCACCTACCACGGCCTCGCGGTCAACGTCGCCATGGACCTCGCGCCTTTCGCCGACATCGACCCGTGCGGCTATCCGGGCCTCGCGGTCACGCAGCTTGCCGATCTCGGCATCGCGCGCAGCGTGGATGAAGCGGGCGCCGAGCTCGCGCCGCTGCTCGCCGCCCGCATCGATCCGGAGCATGCAGCATGAGCGAGCCGTCGAACAGCGTCGTCGCCGGCGAAAAGCAGAAGGGCGAGTCGAAGACCGCGCGCATCCCGATAAAGGTGATGGGGGGCGAGCGCCTGCCCAAGCCGCCATGGATCCGCGTGCGGGCTCCGTCGAGCCCACGCTTCCACGAGATCAGGAAAATCCTGCGTGAGCATCGGCTGCACACCGTCTGCGAAGAAGCCTCGTGCCCGAACATCGGCGAGTGTTTCGGCAAGGGCACGGCGACTTTCATGATCATGGGCGACGTGTGCACGCGTCGCTGTCCATTCTGCGACGTGGCGCACGGGCGTCCGCTGCCGCTCGACGCCGAGGAGCCGCTCAACCTCGCGCGCACGATCGCGGCGCTCGGACTCGCCTACGTCGTGGTCACCAGCGTCGATCGCGACGATCTGCGAGACGGCGGCGCAGGCCACTTCGCGACGTGCATCCGCAAGATCCGCGAGATCTCGCCGCGCACCCGTATCGAAATCCTGGTGCCCGATTTTCGCGGGCGGCTGGAACGCGCGCTCGACGCGCTCGCTTCCGACCCACCCGACGTCATGAACCACAACCTCGAGACCGTGCCCCGGCTGTACAAGCAGGCGCGGCCCGGCGCCGATTACGCGCACTCGCTCGCGCTCCTCGAGCAATTCAAGCGCCGCTTCCCCTATCTGCCGACCAAGTCCGGCCTGATGGTTGGCCTGGGCGAGACCGACGACGAGATCCTCGCGGTGATGCGCGACATGCGCGCGCACGCGATCGACATGCTGACGATCGGCCAGTACCTGCAGCCTACGCCGGCGCACCTGCCGGTCGTGCGTTACGTGCACCCGGACACCTTTGCCATGTTCGAACGCGAGGCCTGCGCGCTCGGCTTCCGCCATGCCGCCGTCGGCGCGCTCGTGCGCTCGTCGTATCACGCCGATAAGCAGGCGGAAGCCGCCGACGCCGCGGCGTCCTGAAGCGCATGGACGCCGATGGCACGGGCGGATAAATCCGCACCTACGGCCGCGGCGCGCCCTTCGGCCAGAAGAGCCAGAGGCTTGCGGGCTCTCTCATGCGTCCGGCCTGGAGTGCCGCCTCTTCCCCCGAGCCCCAGAACAGATCCACGCGCAACGGCCCGCGGATCGCGCCGCCGGTGTCCTGCGCCAGCGTGAGCAGGCGCAGGGGCCGATCCGAGCCAGGCCGGGTCGTTGCCAGAAACACCGGCGCCCCGAGCGGAATCGATCGCGCATCGACGGCGATCGCGCGGCCAGCAGCGAGCGGCACGCCCAATGTACCGATCGGGCCGTCGACCCTTGCGTTGGGATCGGGCGGGACCTCGCGGAAGAACACATAGCTCGGATTCTCGTCGAGCAGCGCGGGCAGCTCGTCCGGGTGAGCGCGCGCCCAGGCCTGGATTCCCTGCATCGTCGCATCTTCGTCGCGCAGGGCGCCACGCTCGACGAGGACGCGGCCGATCGAGCGATAGGGTCGGCCGTTCTGGTCGGCGTAGCCCAGGCGCATGACGCCGCCCTCGGCAAGGCGGATTCGACCTGAGCCCTGGACCTCGAGGAAGAATGCCTGCAGGGGATCGTCCACGAAGACGAGCTCGTTTCCCGCAAGCCGGGCCTTGCCGCTTTCGATGTCGGCCCGCGACCAGTAGGGCACGACCCGTCGGCCGTCGAGCCGGCCACGCACGCGTGCGCCTTCGAGCTGCGGGTAGACCTCGCTCAGGTCGACGGTTAAGAGATCGTCCGGCGGCGCGTAGAGCGGATAGCGGTAGCGCTCGCTCCGCAAACGGCTTCCGTCGAGCAGTGGCTCGTAGTAGCCCGTGGCGAGCCCGGTGTCCGAACCGTCCGGGGCGAGGGCCCGGTATGCGTTAAAATGAAGCTCGAAAAAGGCCCGTACGCTTGCCGAATCGCGTGGCGCGGCGACGCGGGCCGCGGCGCAAGGTTCGCGCCAGAGCGCGGAGGTTGCAGGGCGCGCGACCAGCGCGCTGCAACCGGCGAGGAAGGCGGTCCAGGCTTGAACGACGGCGTCGTCGGCCCAGCCGGGCAGGGCCGTGAAGGCGACTGGCTCAAACGTCGCGCGGGGAAGTCCCGCCGGACCGGGCGGCAGCGGAGTGCATGCGACGCCGATGGCGGCCGAAAGCGCCAGAACGGCGTGGCGAAAGAGAAGGCGATGGCGTGGTTTTTGATCGAAGCCGGCGTGGCGCTCGCGCTCGCCGTCTTCATCGTCTGGTTCACGATGGGCGGCCGACGCAAGAGGCCGCCCGACGAGCACGACGGGGAACAGCACTAGTGCAGTACGCGGGGGACCGAGAGCGTGAACGAGGGGATCGGCGCGTCGAAGTGCCTTCCGTCCTCCGCGACCATCTGATAAGTGCCGCGCATCGTGCCAACCGCGGTCTCGAGATGGGTGCCGCTCGTGTACTCGAAGCTCTCGCCGGGCTTCAGGAGCGGCTGCTCGCCGACCACTCCCAGGCCTTTGACCTCGATCACCTTGCCGTTCGCATCGGTGATGATCCAGTGCCGGCTGATGAGTTGCGCGGGCACGGTGCCGGTGTTGTTGATGGTGATCGTGTACGCGAAGACGTACTGGTTCTTCGAGGGGTCCGACTGGTCCTCGACGTAGCTCGCCTTCGGCACCACAGTGATCTCGTAGCGCGCGCCTTCCGCCATCTGTAATAGCCTACCTGAATCGCCTGACGCGATTATAGCCCGTGACTTCCTGCTTCATCGCTCCCTCCATCCTGTCGGCGGACTTCTCGCGGCTCGGAGACGAGATCCGCGCCGTGGTCGCCGCCGGGGCGGACCTGATCCACTTCGACGTGATGGACAACCATTACGTCCCGAACCTCACGGTGGGACCATCGGTCTGCCAGGCGTTGAAGCCGCACACCGCCGTGCCGATCGACGTGCACCTCATGGTGAAGCCGGTGGATCGCATCGTGCCGGACTTCGCCAAGGCGGGAGCCTCGATCATCAGCTTCCATCCCGAGGCCTCCGAGCACATCGACCGCACGATCGGGCTCATCCACGACTGCGGCTGCAAGGCGGGGCTTGTGTTCAATCCCGCTACGCCGCTCGTCTGGCTCGACCACGTGGTCGACAAGCTGGACCTGGTGCTGATCATGTCGGTCAATCCCGGCTTCGGCGGCCAGTCGTTCATCACCGAAGCGCTCGCGAAATTGAAGCTCGCCCGCTCGCGCATCGACGCGGTGCGCGCGCGCACCGGGCGCGAGATCCGTCTCGAGGTGGACGGCGGCGTCAAGGTCGACAATATCGCGACCATCGCACGGGCGGGTGCCGACACATTCGTCGCCGGGTCGGCGATCTTCGGTTCGCCGGACTACACGGCCACGATCGCGGCGATGCGCGCCGCGGTCAACGCCGTATGCGCCAGCTCCGCCTAGATCCAGGGCTCTGGGCAAAGGGCGCGCGAGGGTGCTATAGTCGAAATCGCTCGATCCGAAAGCACACTCGAAAGCCGACCCAAGGCAATGAGCTTCGACGCTCTCGACTGCAACGAACGGGCCCGGTTCCACCGGGCGCGCGGGCTTCGCTGGCGCCGCTGGCGCTGAAAGCCAGCCCGCGCCGCGTCGCGCGCCAGGTGAAGCGACGCACCGTCCATCCCGAGAGAACCGTTGAAGCGCTATGACCGAAGCCGAATTCCGCGCGCTCGCCGCGCAAGGTTTTAACCGCATTCCGCTCGTCCTCGAGTCGTTCGCCGACCTCGACACGCCGCTCTCGCTCTACGTCAAGCTCGCCAACCGGCCGTTCTCGTTCCTGCTCGAATCGGTCGTCGGCGGCGAGCGCTTCGGCCGCTATTCCTTCATCGGCCTGCCCGCTGCGGTTCGCATCGCCGCGCGGGGCGAGGATGTTGAGGTAAAGCAGGGCGACGCTGTGGCCGAGCGCCACCGCGGCAACCCGTTGGACTTTCTCGCCGCCTTTCAGCGCCGCTATCGCGCCGCGCCGGTGCCCGGATTGCCACGTTTCTGCGGCGGGCTCGCGGGCTGTTTCGCCTACGACACGGTCCGCTACATCGAGCCCAAGCTCGCCGCAACGGCACCGGACGCGACCGGCGCACTCGCCGGAGTACCCGACATCCTGCTCGTGCTCACCGAAGAGCTGGCGGTGGTCGACAACCTCTCGGGAAAGATCTCCCTCATCGTCTACGCCGATCCGGCAATCCCGACGGCGTACCGCGACGGGCTCCATCGCTTGCAGCAATTGCGCCGACAGCTCCGCGAGCCGGTCGATATTCCGTTCCAGACCGCCACGGCGTCGAGCGAGGCGACCAGCGAGTTCGGCGCGGAAGGCTTCCAGGCGGCGGTGGCGCGCGCTCGGGAATACATCGCCGCCGGCGACATCATGCAGGTGGTGCTCTCGCAGCGTTTGGCGATGCCCTTCGCCGCCTCGCCGCTGTCGCTCTACCGCGCGCTGCGCTCGCTCAACCCGTCGCCGTACATGTTCTACTACGACTTCGGCGATCTGCACGTCGTAGGCGCCTCGCCCGAGATCCTGGTGCGCAAGGAGGGCGACACCGTGACGCTGCGGCCGATCGCCGGCACGCGCGCGCGCGGCGCGAGCCGCGAGGCCGACGAGGCGCTCGCCGCCGAGATGCTGGCCGATCCGAAGGAGATCGCCGAGCACGTGATGCTCCTGGACCTGGGACGCAACGACGTCGGCCGCGTCGCGGCGATCGGCAGCGTGAAGGTGAGCGAGCAGATGGTCGTCGAGCGCTATTCGCACGTGATGCACATGGTGTCCAATGTCGAGGGCCGTCTCAAGCCCAGTCTGACCGCGCTCGATGTGCTGCGGGCGTCTTTCCCGGCCGGGACGGTGAGCGGCGCGCCCAAGGTGCGGGCGATGGAGATCATCGACGAGCTGGAGCCGTCGCGCCGGGGCATCTACGCGGGCGCGGTCGGCTACATCTCCTTCCAGGACGACATGGACCTGGCGATTGCCATCCGCACCGCGGTGATCAAGGACCGGATGCTCCATGCCCAGGCTGGCGCGGGAATCGTGCACGACTCGGTGCCCGAAAGCGAGTGGCGCGAGACGCTCTCGAAAGCGCGCGCGGTCCTGCGCGCGGCGGCGATGGCGCAATCCGGCCTAGACGAGGAAGCCTGAGGTGACGCCATGCTGTTCATGATCGACAACTACGACAGCTTCACCTACAACCTCGTGCAGTACCTGGGCGAGCTGGGCGAGGACGTGCAGGTGTACCGCAACGACGCGCTCACGCTCGACGAGATCGCGGCCTGGAAGCCGCAGCGGATCGTGCTCTCTCCCGGGCCGTGCACGCCATCGGAAGCGGGCATCTGCGTGCCGCTCGTCCAGCGCTTCGCTGGCGAGATACCCATTCTAGGCGTCTGCCTAGGACACCAGGCGATCGGCCAGGCGTTCGGCGGGCGCATCGTGCGCGCCGGCCGCGTCATGCACGGGAAGCTGTCGAACGTGGCGCATCGCGGCCAAGGCGTGTTCCACGGGCTGCCGAGCCCGCTCACCGCGACGCGCTATCATTCCCTGGTGATCGAGCGCGCGAGCCTGCCCTCGTGCCTGGAGGTCACGGCGGAGAGCGAGGACGGCGAGATCATGGGGGTGCGCCACCGCCAGCTTCCCGTCGAGGGGGTGCAGTTCCATCCCGAAGCGATCCTCACCGAGAAGGGGCACGAGCTTCTGGCCAATTTTCTTCAACGCCGCGCGGCCGAATGAATTCGGCCCTACCCGCGAGACCGTCATGCCTATAACCATGCAGGAAGCCTTGCAACGCACCATCGAACACCGCGAGATCTTCCACGACGAGATGCTCGCGCTCATGCGCAAGATCATGAGCGGCGAGGCCACGCCGGTGATGATCGCGGCGCTCACTGTGGGGCTGCGGGTAAAGAAGGAGACGGTGGGCGAGATCTCGGCCGCGGCGCAGGTGATGCGCGAGTTCTCGACCAAGGTCGAGGTGCCGGATCCCGAAAAGCTGCTCGACGTCGTCGGCACGGGCGGCGACGCTTCACACACCTTCAACATCTCCACCGCGGCGATGTTCGTGGCCGCCGGCGCCGGCGCGCGGGTGGCCAAGCACGGCAACCGGTCGGTGTCGTCGAAGTCGGGCAGCGCCGACGTGCTCGAAGCCCTCGGCGCCAACATCATGCTCGGCCCGGCGCAGGTGGCGCAGTGCATCGCCGAGACCGGCATCGGCTTCATGTTCGCGCCCAGTCACCATGGCGCGATGAAGCACGCGGCGCCGGTGCGCAAGGAGCTGGGCGTGCGGACGATCTTCAACATCCTGGGGCCGCTCACCAATCCCGCGGGCGCGGCGAACCAGCTCGTCGGCGTGTTCCATCCGGATCTGGTCGGCATCCACGTGCGCGTGCTGCAGCGCCTCGGCGGCAAGCACGTGCTGGTCGTCTACGGCAAGGACGGGATGGACGAGGTCTCGCTCGGCGCGGCGACGATGGTCGGCGAGCTCAAGGACGGCGAAGTGCGCGAATACGAGATCCATCCCGAGGACTTCGGCCTGCATATGAAGTCGAACCGCGGGCTCAAGGTGACCGATGCCGGGCAGTCCAAGGAGATGATCCTGGAGGCGCTCGGCAACGTCGAGGGTACGCCTCGGGAGATCGTCGCGTTCAACGCCGGGACCGCGCTCTACGCTGCCGGCAGCGCGCCGTCGATCGCGGAGGGCATCGCCCGGGCGCGCGAGTCGATCGCCTCGGGCGCGGCGAAGCGCAAGCTGGAGAGCTTCGTCGCGATGACGCAGAAGCTAGGGAAGCCGGCGCAGTGACCGAGGCGGTCGGCACGGGCGATATCCTCACCCGCATCCTCGCCAGCAAGGCGAAGGAAGTCGCGGCTGCCCGCGCCTCGAAGCCGCTCCCGGCATTGCGCGAGGCGGCGCGCGCGGCCGCGCCGGTGCGCGACTTCGCCGGCGCGCTGCGCAGGCCCATCGCTGCGGGACAACCGGCGGTGATCGCCGAGATCAAGAAGGCGAGCCCGAGCCGCGGCGTGCTGCGGCCGATCTTCGAGCCGGCGGCCATTGCCGCGCGCTACGAGGCCGGCGGCGCGGCCTGCCTGTCGGTGCTCACCGACCGGGAATATTTCCAGGGCGCGCCCGAGCATCTCGCCGCGGCACGCGGCGCCTGCGCGCTGCCCGTGCTGCGCAAGGACTTCATCGTCGAGGAGTATCAGGTCTACGAATCGCGCGTTCTGGGCGCCGACTGCATCCTGCTCATCGTCGCCGCGCTCGACGACGCGCGCCTCGCCGCGCTCGAAGCCTGCGCGGCGTCGCTCGGCATGGCGACGCTGGTCGAGGTGCACGACGCGGCGGAGCTGGACCGGGCGCTCCGGCTCGCCACCCCGCTCATCGGCGTGAACAACCGCAACCTGCGCACCTTCGAGGTGTCGCTGGACACGACCCTCGGACTTCTGCCGCGGATCCCGGCGGGCCGGATCGTCGTGACGGAGAGCGGCATCCTCGCGCCGCCGGACGTCTCGCGACTGCGCGCGGCGGGCGTGCACGCCTTCCTGGTGGGCGAAGCGTTCATGCGCGCGGCGGACCCGGGGGCGGCCTTGCGAGCCCTCTTCGCTTAACGCCCGCGCCGGTTTGTTATCATTGCCGGCCGGGGCGCGGCACGGGCGTTCGGTGGCCGCATCCGAGAGGTCAATACGCGTGTCGGCGATCGCCGTCGAGAACATAGCCAAGCACTGGACGACCGCCGAAGGCGAGGTTCGCGCGGTCGACGACGTGTCCTTCGCGCTCGACGCGGGCACGCTCAACGTGCTGCTCGGCCCCTCCGGCTGCGGCAAGTCCACGACGCTGCGGCTGATCGCGGGCCTCGAGCCCGCGGACCGCGGCCGCATCCTGATCGGCGGGCGCGACGTCACGAATCTGCCGCCGGCGCAGCGCAACATCGCAATGGTGTTCCAGTCGTACGCGCTCTTTCCGCATCTGTCGGTCGCGGAGAACATCGTCTTCGGCCTCAAGGTGCGCAAGTTCGGCGCCGACGAGCGCGCGCGCCGGCTGCAGCGGGTCGCGAGCTTGCTCGGTCTCGACAAGCTTCTCGACCGCAAGCCCTCGCAGCTCTCGGGCGGACAGCAGCAGCGCGTCGCGCTTGGACGAGCGATCATCGCCGAGGCGCCGGTCTGCTTGATGGACGAGCCGCTGTCGAATCTCGACGCGCAGCTGCGCGCGGAGATGAGGACCGAGATCCGCAGCCTCCAGCGCAAGCTGGGCATCACGATGGTGTACGTGACGCACGACCAGGTCGAGGCGATGACCATGGCCGATCGCGTCATCCTGCTCGACGCGGGTCGGATCGAGCAGAACGGCACCCCGGTCGATCTCTACGAGGCGCCCGCGGACGTGTTCGTCGCCCGCTTCATCGGCACGCCGCCGATGAATCTCCTGCGCCTCGAGCCTGGGCACGGCGGCGCCGTGATCCAGGGCACGGCCGGCCCCGGCGTAGCGCCGGCGGAGCGCGCGGGCGCCACTCTCGGCGTGCGGCCCGAGCACATCGCGATCGGCCGCGACGGCGGTGTGGAAGCCGAGGTCGCCGGCGTGGAGTACCTCGGTGCCGATTCGCTGCTGTCGTGCCGCATCGGTCACCAGACGATTGCCGCGCGCGTCGCCGGCCGCGTGGGGCTCTCGCCGGGCGACGCAACGAGGCTCTCCTGGGCCCGGGGCGCGCAGCACTTCTTCGACGGGGCGAGCGGCCGGCGCATCGAGGAAGAGACGATGCACGATCAAGCGACGATGTTTGCGTAAGTCGTACCCTGGAGTCGAACGAGGCGAAGCCGGGGACCATCGAAATTACCTTCCACCAAGGGGGCACTCCATGAAACGCATCGCGTGCTGGCTCGGCGGCTTGATGATGGCGGCGGTTTCGTCGCTCGCTTTTGCCCAAGTTCCGGTCGAGATCTCGTTCTACTACCCGATCGCGGTCGGTGGGCCGATCACCAAGATCGTCGACGGCCTCGCCGCGGACTTCGAGAAGGAAAACCCGGGCATCAAGGTTAAGCCCATCTACGCCGGAAGCTACCAGGAGTCGATCACCAAGGCGCTCACGGCGGTCAAGGGCGGCGATCCGCCGACCACCGCGGTGCTGCTCTCGACCGACATGTTCACGCTGATCGACGAGGACGCGATCGTCCCCTTCGACGGCTACATCAAGACCGCCGAGGACCAGGCATGGCTCAAGGGGTTCTACCCGGCGTTCATGGAGAACAGCCAGACCGGCGGCAAGACTTGGGGGATCCCGTTCCAGCGCTCGACCATCGTGCTCTACTACAACAAGGAGATGTTCAGGGACGCCGGGCTCGACCCGAGCAAGCCGCCGACGACGTGGGCCGAGATGGCGTCCTACGGCCAGAAGCTCACCAGGCGCGACGCCTCCGGCAAGGTTACGCAGTGGGGCGTGCAGATTCCCTCATCGGGCTTCCCGTACTGGCTGTTCCAGGGTCTGACCACCGAGAACAACGCGATCCTGATGAACAGCGCCGGGACCGAGACCTACTACGACAAGCCGGCCGTGGTCGACGCCCTGCAGTACTGGATCGATCTGGTGGACAAATACAAGGTCCATCCCCCCGGCATCGTCGACTGGGGCACGACGCCCAAGGATTTCTTCGAGCGCAAGGTCGCGATGATATGGACGACGACCGGCAACCTGACCAACGTGCGCAACAACGCCAAGTTCGATTTCGGCGTGGCGATGCTGCCGGGCAACAAGCGCCGCGGCAGCCCGACCGGCGGCGGCAATTTCTACCTCTTCAAGCAGGCTAGCCCCGCGCAGCAGGCGGCGGCCGTCAAGTTCATCCGCTGGATCACCTCGCCAGCGCGCGCGGCCCAATGGGGCATCGACACCGGCTACGTCGCCGTCCGGCCCGACGCATGGGAGACCGCGGCGATGAAGAAATACGTCGCCGATTTCCCTGCCGCTGCGGTCGCGCGCGATCAGTTGCAATACGCTGTCGCAGAACTCTCCACGCACGACAACCAGCGCGTGACCAAGGCGCTGAACGACGGGTTGCAGGCGGCGCTCACGGGCTCGAAGCCGGCGGCCGAAGCAATGAAGGACGCGCAGCGCGAAGCCGAGCGGCTGCTGAAGCCGTATCGGTAGGGCCGACATAACAGCCGTGCGGGTCGATTCGCGCGTCGATGTAGGGCCGAATTCATTCGGCCGCGCGCGTGTGCGAATGAATTCGCGCCTACAGGGCGGCGCATGACCCGCACCCGCCAATGGCTCTACGGCTGGCTGCTTCTGCTGCCGGCCGCGGCGCTGCTGGCGCTGTTCACGCACTACCCTACCGTCGCCACGTTGTGGCAGAGCTTCCACTCTACGCCGCGCGGCGCGCGGCCGAGCGTGTTCGTCGGCGCGGACAATTACCGCCAGCTCTTCGACGATCCCATCTTCTGGCAGTCGCTCACCAACAACCTGTGGTACGCGGGCGGCACGATCCCGCTGTCAATCGCGCTGGCGCTGCTGATGGCGGCCTGGGTCAACGGGACGATCGCGGGCCGCGGACTGCTGCGGCTCGCCTACTTCACGCCCACGGTGCTGCCGATGATCGCGGTGGCCAACATCTGGCTCTTCTTCTACACGCCGGAGTACGGCCTGCTGGAGAAGCTCACCGGCGCGCTCGGGCTCCCCGCGCACAACTGGCTCGGGAGCAAGAACACGGCGCTCGGCTGCCTCATGGCGGTGACGGTGTGGAAGGAAGCCGGCTTCTTCATGATCTTCTACCTCGCGGCGCTGCAGCAGATCTCGCCTAACCTCGCCGAGGCCGCAGCCATCGAGGGCGCGTCACGCTGGTACTTCTTCCGCCGCGTGACCTTCCCGCTGCTCATGCCCACGACCTTGTTCGTGCTGGTCAACGCGGTCATCAACGCCTTCCGGCTGGTGGATCACGTTGTCGTGATGACGCGCGGCGGCCCCGACAATGCGACCGAGCTGTTGCTCTACTACGTCTACGAGATCGGGTTCCGCTTCCTCGACACGGCGTATGCCGCGACTCTGACCATCGTGCTGCTCGCGATCCTGGGCTTCGCGGCGCTCGCCCAGTTCGGCGTCCTCGAGCGGCGGGTGCATTACCGGTGAGCCCCGCCGTCTATCGCGCCGGGCCCGTCGCCCGCGGCTTCGAGACCGCCGGCGCCTGGCTCCTGGGCGCGCTTTGGATCCTGCCGCTGGCCTACGCCTTCTGGACGGCGTTCCACCCCGGCGAGTTCTCGACGCGCTTCGTGCTCGGCGCGCCGCTGACGCTCGAGAATTTCGTGCGGGCGTGGCACGCCGCACCGTTCGCGCGCTATTTCGTGAACACGGTCGTGCTGTGCGCGATGATCCTCGCCGGGCAGCTGGTGCTGTGCACGCTCGCCGCCTATGCCTTCGCGCGGTTCGCCTTTCCGGGACGCGCCATCCTCTTCGCGCTGGTGCTGATCCAGCTCATGGTCACGCCCGACGTGCTGATCGTCGAGAACTACCGAACGATGAGCCTGCTGGGGCTGCGCGACACGATCGTCGCGATCGGTCTGCCCTACATGGCGAGCGCGTTCGGCATCTTCCTCTTACGGCAGACGTTCAAGACCGTCCCCGCGGAGCTCGACGAAGCCGCCCGCATCGAGGGCTGCTCGCCGCTGCAGGTGTTGTGGAAGGTCTACGTGCCGCTCGCCCGTCCGGTGTATCTCGCCTACGCACTGGTGAGCGTCTCCTACCACTGGAACAATTTCCTCTGGCCGCTCATCATCACCGACTCGGTGGAATCGCGGCCGCTCACCGTGGGGCTGCAGGTCTTCTCGGCGACCGATCAGGGCATCGACTGGTCCATCATCACCGCGGCGACGCTCCTCACGACCGCTCCGCTGCTCGCCGGTTTTCTGCTGTTCCAGCGCCAGTTCGTGCAGTCGTTCATGCGGGCGGGAATCAAATGAGGCTCATCACGTGGAACGTCCAGTGGTGCCGCGGCGTCGACGGCCGAGTCGATCCGGCGCGGATCGTCCAGCACGCCAAGGCGATCGCCGATTTCGACGTGCTCTGCTTGCAGGAGATCGCGAGCAATTTCCCGGATCCGCGGCTGGCCGGCAGCCGCGGGGAGAACCAGTTTTCCGAGCTGTCCTCGCGGCTCCCCGGCTTCAATGCCGTGCCCGGCGCGATCGTCGACGTGCCGGACGACAAGGGCGGCCGCCGACACTTCGGCAACCTGATCCTGTCGCGCTTTCCCGTCGGCCAGATCTTCCGCCATCTGCTCCCCTATCCCGTCGATCCGGGCGTCAACGGCATGCCGCGGATCGCGCTCGAAGCGGTGATCGCGGCGCCCGGTGCCCCGGTGCGCGTGATCACCACCCACCTCGAGTACTACGGCACGAAGAAGCGCACGGCTCAGGTCGAGGCGCTGCGCACCCTCTACGCCGAGGGCAGCGGCCACGCGCGCCTGGGGACGATCGTCGACACCGAGGGCGGACCGTTCCACACGCGCCCTCGGCCCGCATCGACGATCATCACCGGCGACTTCAACCTCGAGCCGACCGATCCGCTGCATGCCCGCATGCTCGAACCGTTCGACGACGGCACCCCGCCCCTCGCCGACGCGTGGGAAGTCGCGCACCCCGGCGAGTCCCACGCCTCGACGTTCAAGATCTACGAGAAAGAGACGCCCGACGAGCCGGAGCAGCACTGCGACTTCATCTTCGTCTCGGCCGATCTCGCCCCGCGGGTGAAGACGCTGCGCGTCGACCAGCAGACGCAGGCGTCGGATCATCAGCCGGTGCTGCTGGAGCTGGGCTGATCCGGACCGACCTAATCGAGTCGCGACCAGGGCCGAGCATGCCATCGATACCCGTCGCCGACATGCTTCGCCGGGCGCGCCGCAAGCTGAATCGACGGCCGCAGCCCCTGACCCGCTTCATCGCCGAGCCTTGGTTCGTCGATTCGGTCGAGACGTCCCAGGGCGCGTTGACGGTTCGCGGGTGGGCATTCCTCGACGGACCGGCGGCGGCCGACGACGTTGCCGGGCGCTTCAGTGTAAACGGACGGCCTTTCGATCGGGTGTTCTATCCGCTGGAGCGCGTCGACGTTGGGCAGTGCTTTCCGGCACGGGAACGCGCGAAGGATTGCGGATTCGTGCTCGTGTCCAACGATGCGGGCGTGCTCTACCGTGGCGGAGTGCTGGAGGTCACGTGCCGCGACCGCGATACTCCCGCGGCGGCCATCGCCCGCGACAGCTGGTTCATCCCCGACGCTTCGCTGCACCGAGATCTGCCCGACGAAGACCGGCGGTTTCGGGTCATCGGAAATCGCGACGCCGCTGGATTTCTCATGTCCGGCTGTACCGATCACGAGCGCCTTGATCGAGCATGCCTGGTTCTGACCGGCAAGCGACTGCGCGATTACCGATCAATCCTCGACTGGGGATGCGGCTGCGGGCGGATCGCGCGGCATCTCGCGCCGGTGGCCGCAGGTTTCCACGGCTGCGATATCGATGGCGACAATGTCGCCTGGTGCGCCGAGCACCTGCCGGGAAGCTACGTCGCGTCGTCGCTCCGGCCGCCGCTGCCGTACGCGCAAGATACATTCGATCTCATCTACGGTATTTCGATTTTCACTCACTTTCGCCCAGACCTCGAGGCGCTCTGGCTATCGGAGCTCAGGCGCGTCGCCAAGCCCGGAGCGCTGCTGCTGATGACGGTGCACGGACAGACGACGATCGATTACGCGCGTCTCGATGCGGCAGCACGCGGCCGGTTGACCGCGGCCGTGCAGCGGGCCGGCATCCTCTTCGGCGGCCGCAACGATCAGCTCGACGGGTATGCCGCACACGAGGGTCAGTACGTCAACGTCTACCACTCGCAGCGCTACATCAGGCGCATCTGGGCTAAGTATTTCGAAATCGTTGACATACTTCCGGGCTACCTCTTCACGCACGACCTGGCGGTCATGCGGCGGCGCTAAGAGCGACGGCACGCTGCCTATCTATCCAGATTCAGGCGAACCGAGCACTCGGCGGGTTCGTCGGCAAAGAGCGCCCGGGTCAGATAGTGACGCGGCGGGTGGAACAAGGACGCATAGAGAAAGGCTCGTGGATTTCTATTGAGCACGCAAAGCGTCCCGCCGTCGGGCACTTGGAGCGCGACCTCGTTCGTATCCTTCAGCAGCGCCGACAGTCCCTCTCCCTTGTTCGCGACAAGGTAGGCCGCGCCGGTCATCGAGATGACGCTTGCCGCCGCGATGGCGACGACCGCTTGAGTGATGCCGCGTTGCAGGCTCTGCTGCGAATGCGCGAAGACAGGCGAGTGGGCGAGCACGAGGGCGCACGAGACCAGCGTGAGCATCCAGAACATGTAGTAGCGGAGCTCGTGCGACATGGGCAGCGCCGCGCAGAGGAGGCTGAGCACGATCACGAGCCCAAGCGGCCAGCGCGCCAGCGGTGTCGCGCGTACGCTCCAAATGATGAGTACCAGTGCCGCGAGGACGTAGGGGGCGAAGTAGCCCCCCATTCGGAAGGAGGGATTGCCTTGCGGGACATCGGCTTGACCTACCGTCCAGAGCAACGGACGCCCGCGGAAGGCATCGAACTCGAATACCGAGGCCAACCATCGCAACCAGCGCGGATCGTCTTTCCACACCTCCGAGATGGAGTTGGCCGGCATCATGCCTTCCGTCCCGGCAAAATGGAGGGGACCGACATCGAAGCCGACGGGGTAGAGTGGATTGCCGAAGTGCAATGCGTTGGCCGCCACTTTCGGAAGCAGAACCAGTGTGCCCGCGACCGCCAGAAGCCAAAATACGACGGTTCGGCGCTGCGCCCGGACGAGCTCGGGCTCCTTCGTGGCAAGGAAGACGATGGCACCCCATGCCAGCAACGCAACGGGCAGCATCTGGTACTTGCTGCCCGCGGCAAAGCCGAGCGCGACCAGAGCAAGCGACACGTCGGCACGGTGGTCGGCCGTTTTTGCGACCAGCATGCCCAGAACGACCATTACGGCGATGGTCACTGCGGCGTTGATGGGGACGTCGATGTAGGTGCTGGTCAGTTGCACCTGGACCGCCGGAATGGCGAGGAAGGCAAGCCAGGACCAGGCAAGCGGGACCTCGAAACGGGCCTTCAAGTACAGACCGAGAATGACGACGGCGGCGATATTGAACAGATCTCCGAGAGCCGGCGTTCCCGTGACGCGCCACAGATAACCCTGGAGCGCGGTGAGAACAAGAGGAAAACCGTCGTATCGGGTTTCCATGCCCGACCACAGGACGAAACAACTCCGGTCGCACAGTCCCGCCAACCTGGCCGCATACGGCCAGTGGTAGGCCAGCGTGTCCCAATAGGGATCGGCGGTCTTGACTGCGCGAATGAGAACCAACGCCAGCGTTGCGAGCGCGAAGGCGCTGACCGCTGTCGACGTCAAGGAAGGTCGAAAACGCAGGCCTCGCCAAGGCATCGCCCGAGTATAACTGCATTGCCCAGCGTTCCCACTCCAGGTCGTGACGATGAAAGCAGGCCTTCGTAGCCACGCGACCCAATTGACCCGCTTTCTCGTCGTGGGCGGTGTCGGGTTTCTGGTCGACGCGTCGGCGTTGCTCGTCATGGTGCAGTGGGCAGGGCTGTCCCCGATCTGGTCGCGCGTACCGTCGCTCCTGAGCGCACTCACGACCACATGGTGGCTGCACAGGTCGTTCACGTTCAGCTCCCCTGCAAGGCCGGCACCTACGGCAGCGGAGTGGCTGCGCTTTGTCTTGAGCAATGGGGTGGGCAACGGGCTAAACTTGGGGCTCTATTGGGTCATGGTGAGGTCCGGGTGGAGTCTCCTCGTTGCATTGACGATCGCGTCGGTCGCGGCCGTGGCAGTCAACTATAGCGCCTCGGTGTGGTGGGTCTTCAGGCCGGATCGCTCTAAGCAGCAAACATCGCGCGAGTGAACCATGCAGCTGGGTGGCGCAACGGTTCAGACGCTGGAGCAGAATGAGCCGGCGCCGGAGCTTACGATCCTGATGCCGTGCCTTAACGAAGCCGAGACGCTGGCGTCGTGCATCGGCAAGGCGCGCGCGTTTCTGGATCGCGAAGGTATCTCGGGCGAGATCCTGATCGCCGATAACGGCAGCACCGACGGTTCGCCGCGCATAGCGGAGCAGAGTGGGGCACGAGTCGTCCATGTATCCGAGAGAGGTTACGGGTTGGCTTTGCTGCACGGAACACGGGCTGCACGCGGGACTTATGTCATCATGGGCGACGCCGATTCGAGCTACGACTTCTCGGCACTGGGTCCCTTCGTCGAGAAGCTGCACGCCGGTTACGACGTCGTGATCGGCAATCGGTTCCAAGGCGGCATCGAGGATGGAGCGATGCCGTTCCTTCACCGGTACCTAGGCAACCCGGTGCTCAGCTACCTCGGGCGCCTGTTCTTCGCGATTCCAATCGGCGACTTTCATTGTGGCCTCCGGGCGTTTAGGCGCGATCGCCTTCTCGAGGTCGGACTTCGGGCACAAGGAATGGAGTTCGCGAGCGAAATGATCGTGCGCTCGGCGCTGAACGGCCTGAGCATCGCCGAGGCGCCGACGACGCTCTCGCCGGACGGTCGATCGCGCCGCCCTCACCTCCGCACCTGGCGGGATGGCTGGCGGCATTTGCGGTTCCTGCTCATGTTCAGCCCCCGCTGGTTATTCCTGTATCCCGGGCTGGTCTTGCTTGCGTTGGGCGCCGTAGCCGAGGCCGCACTCTTGGTCGGCCCCGTGAGCCTGGGGCACGTCGTTCTCGACATCCACACGATGCTCTTTGCCGGGGGAGCGATGATCGCGGGTGTGCAGATGGTGATGTTTTCGCTGATCGTGAAGACCGCGGCTGCCGCAGATGGTCTCCTTCCGTCCGGCAGTAATTTCCGCCGCTTCCTCGATCATTTCACCCTGGAACGCGGGCTTGTACTGGGCACCGCCATGCTCATAGCGGGTCTATCCCTGGCGGGCTATTCCCTTTTTCTGTGGGTATCGACGGGCCTGTCGCAACTCGATCCGCGACAGGTGATGCGCGTGGTCATACCCTCGCTCACCTTTTCCGTCATCGGCATGGAGATCATGTTTTCTTCGTTCGCGCTGTCGTTTCTGCGCTGGAAGATCAACGGTGCCTGAAACTTGTCGGCGGCGCTCCGCTGGCGTAGTGCTTCGCTCATAGATGCTCGCCAAGCCCAATCCGGTATACAACCTTGCCGCGCCGGCCAGCCTCGCCGTAGGCATCGCAATCAGGCAGCGTCGCAAGATGTACGCCCGATTCGTCGAGAAGCTTCGAGTCACGGCCGAAGACCGCATTCTCGACGTCGGCGTCACATCCGACACGACGTATGAATCGTCGAACTACCTCGAGGCTTGGCACCCCAGCAAGGATCGCATTACCGCAGCGGGAATCGATGACGCCTCTTTTCTTGAGCGCCAGTATCCCGGTATCAGGTTCGTCTTCGCCAATGGACTGAAGCTGCCGTTCGCGGACCGCTCCTTCGACGTCGTTCACTCGTCGGCCGTGCTGGAGCATGTCGGATCGAGACAGAACCAGGCCGCGTATGTACGCGAATGCCTGCGAGTCGCCCGCCGGGGCGTGTTCTTGACCACCCCGAACCGCTGGTTCCCTGTGGAGTTCCATACTCTGTTGCCGTTTGCGCATTGGTTGCCGAGAAAGCACTTCAGCGCCGTTCTCCGCCGGATGAGTCTGGAATTCTTCGCCGATGAGGACCATCTCAATCTTCTCACGAGGCGCGAAATGCGGCGGCTCGCCGATGGCCCCGGCGACTTCGACTTCGACGTGTGTACGGTCGCGCTCTGCGGTTGGCCAAGCAACCTGTTGCTCGTAGGGGTGCGCCGATAAACTTAGGCGGCGCGGCGAGTCCCGCCAAAGCGTCTGCGGGCTTGGCTAGCTGGAGAAATCAACAGCCCGCGCCGCACGCGACGTCCAGCACATCTTTCGCCGCGACCAAGACCGGCGCGAAATGGCAGCGGTGGCGGTGCTCGTCCAGATCTTGCCGCGCGCGCGCCGGGAAGGGAAGCGCCCGCCGGTGAACGGGACTTCGGTGTTCATAGCGCGCCGCGGCCGCGACGGAGCAGGCGCAAGATCGGGCCGCGCCAGGCGGCGATCTGCGCGAGCCATGGCCGCTCGGCGACGAAGCGGCGCACGGCTGGAGCGCTCACGAGCGGCAGCGACTGGCTGCGCACGTGGACCTGAGCAAGGCGCGTGATGTCCTGCGGCGATGCGACGAACCGCAATGCCGTCTGCCGCTCGAGCGCGTCCCGGTAGGCACGGTCGAGCAGGGCTTGCCGCGCCGCGGCCTCGCGCGCGCTCGCCGGCACGCGGTACTTCGAGGTCGTCTTCTCGACGAGCACGAAGTCGTCCTCGAGCGTGTAGCGCGTCCAGAGGTTCCAATCCTCGAGCTGATCCATGTCTTCGGCGAAACCGCCATGACGTTCGTACAGGCTCCGATGAAACAGCACCGCCTGGATCGGGAAGATGTTGTGGTGCCAGAGCGCGAGCCGATCGAAGGGATGGCGGTGTCGGGTAACGTGCGCCAGCTCTTCGTAGCGCGCGCCGGCGCGATCGATGACGCGGGTCGGCGTCTCCCACGAAAGCCCGTACGCGCCCTTGACGCGCCGCTCCTGCGCGGCGTCGAGCAACACCTCGACGTGGTCGGCGAAGAGCTGGTCGTCGTCGTCAAGGAAGTTGAGCCACTCGCCGCGCGCCTCGACGAGCGCGATGTTGCCGGCTCGGGCGCGCCCCACTTTCGAACCGAGCGCGCGATAGCGCACGTTGAGCCGGTCGCGGAAACGCTCGACTACGGCCTCCGACCGCGGCGGACCGTCCTCGATCACCACAGCTTCGAGGTTGGGCCAGGTCTGGTTCGCCACGGTGGCGAGCGCTTGCTCGAGCCAAGGACCGCGGTCGACGGTGCGGATCAGGATCGACACCAGCGGCGCCGCGGCGCGCGGCGATTCGCGCTGCGAGCGCATCGCGACGAACGCGCCGTCACGCCGCACTTCGTAGTCGCGACCCGAGAAGATCGGCGTGAAGTGCTCGTTGGGATCGACGCGCGTGGCATAGAAATACGGCCACTGGCGCAAGAACCGGAGTCCGGCGCGGATCAGCCCCATGCGCCGGCCCGGAAAGTCCTGCGGCGCGAGCGCCTCGAGCCCGAGCCGGACGAGGCCGCGGATCGTGCGCCGCTGCCCGCCGTAGCGCGCGCGCAGGCACAGATTGGTCTCGACCCCACCCAGGATCTGCAGCGGCTTTACCTCTCCCGCGAATTGGTAGGCGCGGTGCACGACGCCGCACCGCGGCAGGTAGCGCAGCCGGAAGCCCTTTGCGCGCAACCGCCACGACAGATCGACGTCCTCGCCGTACATGAAGATACGTGGTTCGAACCCGCCGACCGCATCGAAGGCGCTGCGCCGGAAGAGTGCTGCTGCGCCGCTGACCCACGGCGCATCGAGCGTTACCGGATCGTAGGCCTTGGGATGCTCGTAGGGAATCTGGCGCGGCTCCCATGCCGCGACGCGCGCGTCGTCGTTGGTGGCGGTCTCGAGAAGGATGCGGAGCGCGCCGGGCTCGAGCACGCAATCCTGGTTGAGCACCAGGAAGTACGGCGCCTTCCCGCGCCGCGCGTTGGCGTTGTGGCCGCGCCCAAATCCGATGTTGTCTTCCGATCGTTCGACGCGCACGTTGGCGAACGCGCTTTCGGTCGCAAGCGTGCGCTCGATCTCGGCCGTCGTCTCGAGCTTCGGGCTGTTGTCGTGGATCAGCAGATCGATCGCGAAGTCTTCCGCCTGCTCGGCGACGCCGCGGATCGCCTCGCGAAGCGCCGCGAAATCGGGCGCGTAGGTGACGATGCTCAAGTCAACGTCGGGCACGGAAGACCTTCTTGAGGAGAAGCTTGCGCACCACGAGCGGCAGCTGGTCGAACGCCGCCTTGTCGTCGGCGAGACGCCGGTTCTGCTGGAAGAGCGTCTCGCTCTCGGCCTTCAGGACCTCGACGTCGTGCTCGAGCTTGCGCGCCCAGGCTTGCGCCTCGCGGACGTCGCGCTCGAGCTTGGTCACCCAGGGCGTCGACTGCTCGACCGCAGTCGAGAGTTGCGCCGCTTCGTCGGCGAGCTTGACGAGCTCCCGCCGGAACGCGAACCCGTTGAGGTTCGCGGCGAGCAGCGGCCGCAGCGCCTGCTCGCCGGCATCCGGCGTCACGTCGGCGGACGGTGCTGGGGCGAGGCCGAAGCGGCGGTACAGCGCGTCGATGTCGCGAGCCATGGCCTCGAGAGTGGGGATGCGCGCGGGGTCGCGCGGATCGATGCGCGATTTTACGCGGGAGCGCTCGGCGGCGCTCCCCGGCGCGAGGAGCCGCTTGAGCAGCGCGGCGGCCTCGTTGGGCGAGAACGGCGCTGTCAGGATCCATCCGCCGCCGTGGGTCGCGACGCGCTCCATCAGCGCGCCGTCCTCCGGCACGATCACCGGAACGCCGGCCGCCCACACCTCGGAGAGCGTATAGCTGAAGCTCTCCGGCAGCCGGTTCGGAAAGAGCACCACCTCCACGGCGTACGCGCGCAGCAGCGCCGGCAGCTCTGCGTCGACGTAGGGACCGTGCACGTAGTAGCGGCCCGGCGTCGACCAGCCACGCCTGAGCTGCGAATCGGTGTAGCCGATGACGACGATGCCGATGCCGCTGCCGTTAAGCCGATCGACCAGCGCGGCGAGCGGGGCGCTGCCTTTGTGCGGTCCGATCGCGCCGACCACCGCGACGCGCAGCGCCGGCGCGTGCGCCGCGAAGTCCGGCGGTATCGAGGCCGCGGCACGCAGGCGCGACGAGTCGATGCCCGGTGGGATGACGTCGCAGCGCACACCGGGGAAGTGCTGCGCGGCGAGGTCGCGCACGAAGCCCGACGGCGCCAGCACCGCCGCGGCGCCGGAGAGCGTGCTCGCGACTTCAGCGATCCATGCCGCATCGGGCTTGAGCACCGGGACCGAGAATGCGTCCGGATTCACGAATCCGAGGTCGTGCAGCGTGACCAGCCAGGGCAGCGGCAAGGCCCGTCGGACGAGCGCGAGCCGGTCGCGGCACTGCACGCCGACGCCGTGCAGATGAACCGCCGCGATTCCGCTCGCCTCGAGCCATTTCCGCAGCAGACGCGGACCCTCGGAGCCGGTGAGGCGCTCGGAGAGCGGAAAGAAGCGCTCGCGGCCGATGTCCTCGATGACGTCCAAGCCCGAGCCGACGTGCCAGAGGAAATGCCGCCGCGGAACGCTGGCGGCGACGTCGCGGATGTAGCGGTCCGCACCGCCGCCCTCGGCGGCGCTCACGTGCAGCACCGAAGACCGATCGCTCATGCGACCTTCACGATCCACAGGCTGCCACCGCCGTAGCAGGCGTCGTCCGGCTCGCGCAGCGCCGCCCGCAGCGCTTCCCAGTGCGCCGCGAACGCGTAGCCGCAACCGAAGACCACGCGGAACGCGCCGCTGTACATGAGGAGCGCGCGTACGACGTACTGCTCGTTCCAGCCGCGGTTCTCGTCCAGCACCCACGGCTTGGGATAGTCGGCCGGGAGGAAGATGTCGTGGAAGTGGATGCGCACCCCTTGGCGAAGCCGCGGCAGCACCTCGAAGCACAGATGATTGACGTCGCTGCCGGTCTTCGCCACGTGCGAGGAATCGATGAACAGCACGTCGCCCGGCTCCAGCCGCTCGAAGAACGCGGGCTCCACGTCCTGCACCTTGCTCACGATGAGCCGCTCGAGACCGAGCTTCGGAGAGCGCAGCGCCGCGCGCGGATAGGGCTCGATGCATTCGATCGCGAGGCTTCCGCTCAAGAACCGCCGGTTGACGTCCGCGGCAAGCAACGTCGAGAACCCGGAGCCCACCTCGATGAAGCGCTTCGGGCGCCAGGCGCGCAGCAACACGAATAGCGCCCGGCAGTCGAGCCAGCTGAACTGGTCGTTCTCGAGGTAGAAGCCGAGCGGATTGCCGTCCGGCTTCGCGGGATAGCCGAAGTCGCGGTAGAAGGCCGGAAAGTATTCGCGCAGCACGCGCTCGTGCGAGGCATCGTCGAAGTCGATGCCGAGGACCGCCGGCCGGTCGGGCCAGATTCGCTGTTCCTGCGCCCGCAGCTCTTCGACGTTGGCGACGGGCGAATAGAAGTGTCCCGGCGGAAAAAGCGTCGCCGTAGCGGAGGCTTTCGGGCGCGCGCCGAGAAGCCGGCGGATTGTGCGCATTCGACGCTGAAGCTGCGCGACCGTTACCGCCGCCGGAAGACGAGGTCGCGCACGACGTGCCCCAGCGCGCGCCCGCGCCGCTCGAACTTGGTCTCCGGCCGATACGCTGGCCGTTGCGCGTAGCCGTCGACGGTGTTTTCGAGCAGCGGCTCGGCGGCGAGCGTCGCGAGCGTCGCGGCGGCGTAGTGTTCCCAGTCCGTAGCCACGTGCAGGCGTCCGCCGGGCTTCAGTCGCAACGCCAGCGCGTGCACGAACGGCGCCTGCAGCAGCCGCCGCTTGTGATGGCGCTTCTTGGGCCACGGATCGGGAAAGAAGACGTGGATCGCGTCGAGGCATTCGCGGGGGATCATGTGCTCGACCACTTCGACGGCGTCGTGCTGGACGACGCGGACGTTGGCCAGCGCCTGCTCCTCGACGCGCCTGAGCAGGCTCGCCACACCGGGCCCGTGCACTTCGACGGCGAGAAAATCGTGCTCCGGCAATGCCTGGGCGATAGCTGCCGTGGTCTCGCCCATGCCGGAGCCGATCTCGAGGACTGTCGGCGCCGCGCGACCGAACGCCGCGGCGAAGTCGACGGGTGCGTGGGCGAACGGGATGCCGAAGCGCGGGAGCAGGCGCTCGCGGACACGCTGCTGCGCGGGCGAGAAGCGAGCTTGGCGCAGGACGTAGCTGCGAACGCGCCGGCGCCGCGACTCGCTGGTGGCTGCCGAAGGCGCCTGGCCGCGCGGCGCGGCTCCCTCGTCCCGGTCCGGCAGGAACGCGTTCACGGCACGCGCTTCCACGCCGGGTCGCCGAGCTTCTTCTCCGCCGTCCCCGGGCCGTTCGGCCCGACGTACTCGAAGCTCAAGGTGTCGGCGTCCTTCCAGCGGGCGACCGCGTCGGTCCAGGCCGGTCCCGGCGACCAGGCCAGTTCCTTGCGCACGCCGTCGCGCGAGACGCGCCACACCGCGATCTCGTTGCTGCAGCGGTCCTGGCAGATGTCGGCCGTGACCAGATGTTGCCGATCCGGCGCGAGCTGCGGCTCCGTGGGCAGCTCGGTGCGCCGGTTGGTCGCGCGCTGCAGCAGCGTGAACGTCGCGGTGTCCCCCTGCGTCGTGTAGAGCACCACGGCGTTGATGCCGTCGAGATAATCCCACAGGCTGTACGCGCGTCCCGAGACCGGACCGTCGCTGTCGCTGAACGTCGCGCTGCCGGAGGGATACAGCGTCACGGTGAGCGCGTTGCCGTCGCGGCGCGCCAGGTTGGGCAAGCGCTTGAGCTGCACCGTCTCGACCTGCCTTGCGCACTGCGCGGGATCGTCGGCCTTGGCGCAGATCTCCGAGATCTCGTCGTTCGAAAGCGGTGCGGCCAGCCCGGCGAGCGGAATGAGACAGGCGGCTGAGGCGAGCGCGCGGACGCGGCGCATCCGCGGATCAGGCGATGAGTCCTGCGGTGGGCGAGCTCGGCGTCGCGGCGTAGAATTTGCGCGGCATGCGGCCCGCGCGGAACGCCTCGCGCCCCGCCTCGACGGCCTTCTTCATCGCTCCGGCCATGAGCAGGGGATCTTTCGCGAGCGCGATCGCGGTGTTCATCAGCACGCCGGCGCAGCCAAGCTCCATCGCGATCGCCGCGTCGGAGGCGGTCCCCACCCCGGCGTCGACCAGCACGGGCACCTTCGCCTGCTCGATGATGAGCTTGAGGTTCCAGGGATTGAGAATGCCCATGCCGGAGCCGATGAGGGAGGCGAGCGGCATCACCGCCACGCAGCCGAGCGCTTCGAGCTCGCGGGCGACGATCGGATCGTCCGATGTGTACACCATGACCTCGAAGCCGTCCTTGATCAGGACCTCGGCGGCGCGGACGGTCTCACGCACGTTGGGAAAAAGCGTGTGCGGATCGCCCAGCACCTCGAGCTTCACCAGCGTGCGGCCGTCGAGCAGCTCGCGCGCGAGCTTCAGCGTGCGGATCGCGTCCTCCGCGGTGTAGCAGCCGGCGGTGTTCGGCAGCAGCGTGAACTCGCTCGGCGGCAGATGATCCAGCAGCGACGGCTCGTCGGGGTTCTGGCCGATGTTGGTGCGGCGGATCGCCACGGTGACGATCTCCGCGCCCGAGGCGTCGATCGCCGCGCGGGTCTCGGCGAAATCCTTGTACTTCCCGGTGCCCACGAGGAGGCGCGAGCGGTACGGGCGTCCCGCGATCACGAGCGGGTCGGTGTGGGAGAGTAGGGCGTCGTTGGGTGCGTTCATCGGAGGTCCTCGTCAGCCGCCGCCGACGGCGCGGACGACTTCGATGCGATCGCCCTCCGCGAGGACGGTGTCATCGTGGCGGCTTCGGGGCACGATCTCTCCATTGCGCTCGACGGCGATACGCTTGCCTTCCAGCGCCAGCTCACGGAGGAGGTCGGCCACGGTTGCGCCGGCGGCGCAGCGCCGCGCCGAGCCGTTGACGACGATGGAGAGCACGACTTCGACGGCGGCCGTAACCAGTGGCCATTTTAGCATGCGAGCGCCTTGGCCGAGGCGAGGCGTCATTCCTGCCGTAGGTCGGGATTCATCCCGACCGCGTATGGATTCGCGCCCACGGCCGGGTCCGTCGTCCGGCTGCATGCGCGAATAAATTCGCGCCTACATGCGATAGCGCCTCATGGCGGCGTGCAGGAAGCGCAGCTGCGCGAGGAAGCGCCTGCACGCCTCGCACCACAGCAGGTGGAACCGGACGCGCGCGTGCAAGGGCATCGGGACGCTGCCGTCCTGCATCTGCGAGATCGCGCGGCTCGCGTCCCGGCATGAGATCAGAAGGCCCAGCGTGCGCATATCCTCATCGTCTGCCGGCCGGAGCGAACCAGTTCTGCTCCAGGCACTGGCGAAGCGCCATCCTGGCCCGATACAGGATGACCCACAGGTTGGTCGACGTGATGGCGAGCTCCTTACAGATCTCGGCGCTGTCGAGATCCATCACCTCGCGCATCGTGAACACGCGGGCGGTGTTGGGCGGAAGCTTCTCGAGGCAGAGCTCGAGGATGTCCATGAACTGCGCCCGGGACAGCGCCGACTCCGGGTCCCCCCAGTCGGCGGGCGGGTTCTCCCAGTGCCCGCTCTCGTCGAACAACGCGTCCATCTCCCCGAGCTGCGTCTCGTCGGCCAGGGGCGTCGTGACCGGCTCGCGCGCCTTGCGCCGGATCGCGTCGACGATCTTGTGCTTGAGGATCCCGGTGAGCCAGGTCTTGAGGCTGGAGCGCCCGGAGAAGCCGTCGGCGCCGGTAAGAGCGGCGACCAGCGTGTCCTGCACTACGTCCTCGGCGAGATCCTTGTCGCGAAGCTGCAGCACGGCGACGCGCAACAAATAGCCGCGATGGCTGTTGCAGCGCGACGCGAAGTCGGAATCGGTCATCGGCGCCGGTATCTCTCGATGCGGCGCCCATCATAAGGGCAAATCCAGGAGGGGGCGAGCCGCCGATCTTCAGCGCTGTGCCGGCCGTGCCGCCGCGACGAGGGGATCCGCCATCTCGTCGGCAAAGCGCGCCAGCGCCTTCCAGTCCGTGTATTCGTGGTCGCGGCTCGTGTCCGTCGATGCCCCGACGACGCTGGAGATGAAGCGCATGAGCAGGCGCAGCGCGACACCGTACTGGCGGTAGAGCAGCGCCCCGGCGACCGGCTGCACACGCCTCGGGCGAAATCGGGTCGTGCGCGCGAACCGCTCGACGGTCTTGGCGACCTCCGCCGCCGCCCGCCGCTTGCGCGCCGGATTCGCCTTGGGGTCTTCGACGGCGGCCTGCGACAGGCTCACCGACAGGAATGCCGTGGGCAGCCGCTCCAAGGCCGCACGATGCGCGCGCACGAACCCGATCATGCTGCGCTCGTGCTTTCCCATGTGGATCGACGCGGCGAGCACGATGCTCGCGTAGCGCGCGACGTCGAGCCCATCGGGCAGCGCGGCGCCCACGTCGAGGACCTCGACCTGCAGGCCGCGCGAGCGCAGCGCCTTCGCGACGTACTCGGCAATCCGCCGCGTCTGTCCTTCCCGAGTGGCGTAGAAGACGGCGATATTGCGCACGCTCGGATTCCTCGATGCTTGCGCCAATCGTGCAGGCAGTCCGATTTCGCGCCGCGCGCGCGGAACGTTCGCCGGGCCGACGCGGCCTTCAGACCCTACACTGATAGGGATTCGGGGCGGAGAATTTGATCGTGATCAAGGCTGCGCCGGCTTGGTTCATCAGCGCACAGGCCCGCCGTAGCGCGGTCCGAACGCGACGCGCTGTTGATCGAGCACCGAGCGTTGTTCGGGCGTGAGCGCTTCGTAGAGCTTGCTGTAGGCGGCGCTCACCGCTGCCATGTCGGACTGGCGCTGCTTCATCGCCTCGGCGCGCCGGGCGAGCCACTCGGAGCTGGACGGCGTTCCCTGATCCCCGTGCATTGCTTCGAACCAGGCCTGTCGGCTCCCGGCTTCCTTCGTCGCACTGTCCG
>DATJBM010000061.1:0-9386 GCA_035515295.1 Casimicrobiaceae bacterium
GATCAAGCCGTTCGCCCGCCGCACGCTCCGACCCGAGGTCCTCGCCGGCATCGGCGGCTTCGGCGCGCTCGTCGAGCTGCCCTCGCGCTACCGCGAGCCGGTGCTCGTCGCGGGTACCGACGGCGTGGGCACGAAGCTCAAGCTCGCCTTCGCGCTCGGGCGCCACGACACGGTGGGCATCGATCTCGTGGCGATGAGCGTCAACGACATCCTCGTTCAGGGCGCCGAGCCGCTGTTCTTCCTCGACTATTACGTCTGCGAGCGCCTCGACGTCGCGATCGCGGCCGAGGTCGTCAAGGGCATCGCCGCCGGCTGCGAGCAGGCCGGCTGCGCCCTCATCGGCGGCGAGACCGCCGAGCATCCGCACGCCTTCACCCCCGGCGAGTACGACCTCGCAGGCTTCGCGGTGGGCGTGGTCGAGAAGTCGCGCGCGATCGACGGCCGCAGCATCGCGCCGGGCGACGCTCTCGTGGGGCTCGCCTCGAGCGGGCCCCACTCCAACGGCTTCTCGCTGATCCGCAAGATCCTGGACGTGACGGGCGCGGACCTGCACCGTCCCGTTCCCGGAGCCACCGGCGAGAAAACGCTCGGCGCGACGCTGCTCGAGCCGACTCGGATCTACGCCAAACCCGTGCTGGCGCTGCTGGCCGAGATCGAGGTCAAGGGCATGGCGCACATCACCGGCGGGGGCCTCGTCGAGAACACGCACCGGATGTTTCCCGACGGACTTCGCGCGCGCATCGACCGCACCACCTGGCCGCAGCCGCCGATCTTCGACTGGCTGCAGCGCTCGGGCAGCGTCGACGCGGCCGAGATGCATCGCGTGTTCAACTGCGGCATCGGCATGATCCTCGTGGTCGACCCGCAGCGCGTGGAGGCCGCGCTCGAGCGGCTCGACGCCGCGGGCGAGTCCGCATATCTCATCGGCTCGGTGGAGCGGCATCCGAACGGCGGCTGCGACACCATCATCGTATGAGATCCACGCCGACGAAGCGTCTGGCGATCCTGATCTCGGGTCGGGGCTCGAACATGGCGGCGATCCTCGCCGCGGTGCGCGGCGGCGAGATTCCCGCGAAGATCGTCGGCGTGATCAGCAATCGGCCGGCGGCGCCGGGGCTCGCCATCGCCGGCGAGCACGGCGTGCCCACGACGGTGATCGATCACGCCGCGTTCGCCGGGCGCGCTGCGTTCGAGGCGGAGCTGGCCGCCACGATCGACGCGCTCGAGCCGGATCTGGTCGTGCTCGCCGGCTTCATGCGCGTGCTCGGACCCGAGTTGGTCGCGCGCTACGCCGGGCGGCTCATGAACATCCATCCGTCGCTGCTCCCCGCGTACCCTGGGCTGCACACGCACCGCCGCGCGCTCGCCGACGGCGTGAAGGTGCACGGCTGCACCGTGCACTTCGTCACCCGCGACGTCGATCACGGCCCGATCGTCGCCCAGGCGGCGGTCGCGGTGCGCGAGGATGACGACGAGGCGAGTCTCGCGGCGCGCGTGCTCGCCGCCGAGCACCGCATCCTGGTCGCTGCGGTGCGCTGGTTCTGCGAGGACCGGCTGGTCATCGACGGCGGCCGCGTGCGCGTCAAGGACCGGACGGCAGGCGCGGAAACGCTGCTCGTGCCGGCGCAGCCGTGAACATGATCCGCGATGACATTCGTCGGGCGCGGGCCGGATTCATCCGGCCCGCGGCGCGCGAATGAATTCGCGCCTGCATCGTCGCGTCCATCCGGCGGTTGGGCGCGAATGAATTCGCCCCTGCATGCCCGCATGCCGAAGCTACCGAGCCGCGTGCTCGCAGCGGCGGCCGCCGCCTCGGTTCTCTTCCACGTCGTAGTGGCCGCGCTGCCCGGCCCGTCGGTGCGCCCCCCCGAGGCGCCGCCCATGCTCTCGGCGACGATCACCGAGATGCCTCCGCCGCCGGCTCCGGCGCCGGCACCGCCGAAGAAGCGCACGATCAAGCCGACGCCGAGGCCGAGCGCGCCGGTGGTCGCGCTGGCGAGGCCCGCGCGCGACTTCTCCCCCGTTGACTCCGACGCCTGGCCGATCCGCGAGGACGAGCTGGCGGCTTCCCAGGCCGACGCGCTCGCCGCGCTGGCGAGCTGGACCGCTGCCGCCACGGCGCCGCCGCCGGTAGCCGAGGCGCCTCCTCCCGTATTGCCGCCGCCGCGGCCGATCCCGCCGCGAATCGAGCTGGTCTATCGCGGCTTCCTCGGCACGCAGGGCTTCTTCATCGGCGACGCGGTGTACCGGCTCGAGCACGAGGGCGAGCGTTACACGATCACCACGGTCGCCCAGGCGCGCGGGCTCGCCGCGCTGTTCATCCGCGGCGAAGGGCATCTCTTGAGCACCGGCACGATCACGCCGGCGGGCCTGCAGCCGGACCTCTATACTGCGGAGCGCACCAGCGACGGGCGGCACGAAGCGGCGATGTTCGACTGGCGAGCCGCGACCGTCTTTCTGCACGACCACAAGACCGCGCCGCTCGCGCTGCCGACGTTCGATCCGCTGGCCGTGCTCTGGCAGTTCTACTTCCTGCCGCCCGGCGACGATCAGACGGAGTTCAGCGTCGCGACCACCCGCCGCGTCTACCGCGCGCACTTCCGCCGCGTGGGGACCGAGTCGATCGCGCTGCCGTTCGCGACGGTCGAAACCGAGGTGTGGGAGCGCGACGGCGGCGACGGCAATCTCGCCGCCCGCGTGTGGCTCGCGCCGACGCTGCACAACGTGATGGTCAAGATGCGGCTGTCCAACGGCCGCATCACGGGCGAGGCGCTGCTCGACAGCATCCGCGTCGACGACATCGTCGCTCAGCGATGAGCGCGGCGCGCGCAGTCAAGGCGCGAAGCGCTCGGCGCCGCGCGAATCGCAAGCGGCCGACGCGCTGTGCTCCCGCGCCACGTGAACGTTGCAACGAGGCCGCATGAGCGTGCGTGCGCGCGAGCTCTCCGCGCTCGCCGACGCGCTCGCCGCCGTGCTGCTGCTGAACGCGCCCGCGGACGCGGCGCTGCGCTCGTTCTTCCGCGGCCATCCCAAGCTGGGTCAGCGCGATCGTGCGTTCGTGGCCGAGGGCGTGTTCGCGACGCTGCGACGGCTGCGCTCGCTGAAGACGCAAGCCGGGAGCGAGCAGCCGCGCCGGCTCGCCATCGCCGCGGCGCTGCGCGAGCTGGGGCTGAGCCTGCGCGAGCTCGAGGGCGCGCTCACCGCCGAGGAGCTCGAATGGGCGCGCGCGTTCAAGGCGCGCAAGATCGCCGCCACGGGCGCGGAGGCGTTCGATCTGCCCGACTGGCTCTGGGACGCGCTGGGAGAAGCGCTGCCCGGCGAGCGGGAGGCGCTGGCGCGCGCGATGCTGGCGTCCGCGCCGCTCGATCTGCGCGTCAATCCGCTCAAGACCACACGCGACGCGGCGCAGGCCGCTCTCGCGGCCGACGGCATCGCCGCCGCGCCGACGCCCTACTCGCCGCTCGGCTTGCGCGTCCAGGGCAAACCCGCGCTCCAGCAGCATGCGCTCTTCGCGAGCGGCGCCATCGAGGTGCAGGACGAGTCGAGCCAGCTCGTCGGCTATCTGGTCGCGCCCAGACGCAGCGACATGGTGGTGGACTTCTGCGCTGGCGCCGGCGGCAAGACGCTGCTCCTCGGTGCGCTGATGCGCTCCCAGGGACGGCTCTACGCCTTCGACGTGTCGGTGCGACGGCTCGCGAATCTCAAGCCGCGGCTCGCGCGCTCGGGACTGTCCAACGTGCACCCGATGCAGCTCGAGGACGAACGCGACCGGCACGTGAAGCGCCTCGCCGGCAAGATCGATCGGGTGCTGGTCGACGCGCCGTGCAGCGGCTTCGGCACGCTGCGGCGCAATCCCGATCTCAAGTGGCGGCAGCCGCCGAGCGCGATCGCCGAGCTGGCGGCCAAGCAGGCGCGGCTGCTCGCCGCCGCGGCGACGCTGGTCAAGCCGGGAGGCCGCGTGGTGTACGCAACCTGCAGCGTGCTGCCCGCGGAGAACGACGCGATCGTCGAAGGCTTCCTCGCGGATTACCCCGATTTCGCGCTCGGCGACGCCACGGCCGAGCTCGCGCGAGCGGGCATCGCCCTCGACACCGGGACCATGCTGCGCCTCTATCCCCATCGTCACGGCTGCGACGGCTTCTTCGCTGCGATCCTGGAGCGCTCGCGATGAGCCGCCGACGGTTCGCGATGTGCGCCGCGATGCTGGCGATCGCGCTCGCGGGCGCGGCCGCGATGGCGGCGCCGCGAACGTTCCCGGCGACCGGCGACGTGGAAGTCGCCTTCACGCCCGGCGACGCCATCGACCGTCTCGTCATCGCCACGATCGATCGTGCGAAGAGCGAAGTGCTGGTGCACGCCTACACCTTCACCCACCGCCGGATCGCCCAGGCGCTCGTGGCCGCGAAACGCCGTGGCGTGGCGGTCACCGTGCTCGCTGACCGCGAGCAGGCGCGCAGCGTGCCGCAGAACGTCTTGCCGGATCTCGTCGCCGGCGGGGTGGACGTGTGGCTCGCCGGCAAGTTCCAGGCCGCGCACAACAAGGTGATCGTCATCGATGCCGACGGGGCGCATCCGACGACCATCACCGGGAGCTTCAACTTCACCATCGCCGCGCAGCGCCACAACGCGGAGAACGTCGTCGTGCTGCGCGACAACCCGGCGGTGGCGAAGGCGTACCGCGACAACTGGCGGCGGTTGAAGGCGGCAGCGGTGCCGTGGACGGCCGAGGCGGTGAGATAGGCCGTAGGCACCAATTCATTCGCGCCTGTCCGGATGAATCCGGATCTACGCGGGACTGACGGCATTCGTCTACACTTCGCGCCGTGATCGCGCCCCTGCAGCTCGACCGCATCCAGCAGGCCGTGCGCACGCCCGAGGGCCTGATCGACCTCGCGGCGGTGCTGCTGTGCTTCGGCGCCGCGTGGCTGGTCGACCGGCGCGTGCGGCTCGCGAGCCGCGACGGCTCCCGGTTCGCCAAGATCGGCGCCGGCAGCGTCAACCGGCTCATCTTCCCGCTTACCTCGCTGGCGCTCCTTTGGATCGTGCGCGGCGCCCTGCGCGCCTCGCACGATCCGGCGTTCTTCGCGATCGCCATTCCGCTGGCCGTGGCGCTCGCCCTGATCCGGCTACTGGTCTATGGGCTGCACAGCCTCCTGCCGGCCGGTCACTGGATGCCGGCCTCCGAGCGCGCCATCGCCTACACGATCTGGGTCGCGCTTCTGCTCTACTACGTCGGCGTGCTGCAGGAGATCGGCAAGACGCTGGCCGAAGTCAAGCTGCCGATCGGCAAGAGCGAGCTCAGCGTGATCGATCTCGGCCGGGACGCACTGGCCATCGTGCTCGCGGTCGTAGCCTCGCTGTGGGTGTCCGGGCTGCTCGAGCAGCGTCTGATGCAGGGGGCTGCCGGCGAGACCAATGTCCGCGCGGTGCTTGCCAAGGCGCTGCGTGCGGTGCTGCTGCTGATCGCGGTGCTGGTCGCACTCTCGGTCGCCGGCATCGATCTCACGGTGCTCTCCGTGTTTGGCGGCGCCGTGGGGGTCGGCATCGGGCTGGGGCTGCAGAAGCTCGCGAGCAACTACATCGCCGGTTTCACCATCCTGCTCGACCGCTCCGTGCGCATCGGCGACCTGGTGACCGTCGACAACCGCCAGGGCGTGATCACCAAGGCCACCGCCCGCTACGTGGTCGTGCGCAGCCTCGACGGCGTCGAGGCGATCGTGCCCAACGAGATCATGGTGACGACCACGGTGCTCAATCACTCCTACTCGACGCCCGACGTGCGGGTCGGCGTGCCCGTGCAGATCAGCTACGACAGCGATCCGGAGCTGGCGATGCGGCTCATGGTCGAGGCCGCCCAACGGCACGCGCGCGTGCTGCGCAAGGACAATCCGCCGGCGGCGGCGATCCAGCGCTTCGGCGAAAACGGGATCGAGCTGGAGCTGGGCGTGTGGATCGCCGACCCGCACCTCGGCAGCGGCGCCCTCCGGTCGGACCTTTATTTCGACATCTGGCGTGCCTTTCGCGAGCACGGCATCAAAATTGCCTATCCGCAGCGCGAGGTTCGGCTGGGCGACGGCCAGGTGGCGCTCGCGGCCCGGTCCTCGCGAGAGGAGCCCCCCCGTTGAGGCGCGCGATCCTTGCAGAAGCCTGTCGAGCCCGGCTGGACGGTGTAAAATCCGACCTTCCGGCACAACCGCGGCGCGCCGGGGGGTGCGCCGTACCCAAAATCGACAGTCCATGAATACCGCTTTCCTATCCTGGGTCGCCAACGGCCTCGTTTCACTGCCCTGGTGGGGCTACGTAGTCGTCACGCTGGCGCTGACCCACGTGACCATCGCCGCGGTCACCATCTTCCTTCATCGCGGCCAGGCGCATCGGGGTCTGGATCTGCATCCGGCCGCGAGCCACTTCTTCCGCTTCTGGCTCTGGCTCACCACCGGCATGGTGACCCGCGAATGGGTCGCGATCCATCGCAAGCATCACGCTTTCGTCGAGACCGAGAACGATCCCCACAGCCCGCAGACCCGCGGCATCGCGACCGTACTGCTGCAGGGCACAGAGCTCTACCGCGCGGAGGCGAAGAACGCCGAGACGCTGGAGAAGTACGGCGCCGGCACGCCGAACGACTGGATCGAGCGCAACCTGTACACGCCATACAGCTGGCAGGGCCTCGGGTTGATGCTGGCGATCGACGTGGCGCTGCTCGGCCCCATCGGCCTCACCGTGTGGGCCGTGCAGATGGCGTGGATCCCGGTCACCGCCGCCGGCATCATCAACGGGCTGGGCCACTACTGGGGCTACCGCAACTTCTCGACCGACGACGCGAGCACGAACATCGTCCCCTGGGGCATCCTGATCGGCGGGGAAGAGTTGCACAACAACCACCACGCCTACGGCACGTCGGCGAAGCTCTCCTCGCGCTGGTACGAGCTCGATCTCGGCTGGGCGTACATCCGAACGCTCGAGGCGCTCGGGCTGGCACGCGTGCGCAAGGTCGCGCCGCGCATCAAGTTCGACCGCGAGAAGCTGCACGCGGACCTCGAGACGCTGCAGTCGGTGATCACCCATCGCTACGCGGTGCTCTCGCGCTACGCGCGCACGCTCAAGCACGAGCTGGCGGCGGAGATGACGGCGCTGCGCGAGCGCGCCCGGCGCGGCGAGCTGACGACGGATCTTCCGAGCGTGCGCCGGCTCCGGCGCTGGTTGCAGTCGGACGCACGCAAGCTCCCCGAGCGCGACCGCGCCCGGCTCGCCTCCGCGCTCGAGAGCAGCAAGGCGCTGCAGACCCTCTACGCGATGCGCCAGGAGCTCGCCACGCTGTGGGAGCGCTCCAACGACTCGCGCGAGCAGCTCCTCGCGCGCCTGCAGGACTGGTGCCACCGCGCCGAGGCGAGCGGCATCGCGGCGCTGCGCCGCTTCTCGCAGGAGCTGCGCACCTACGCGTAAGGGGAATCGTCAACGAAAAAAGCCCGCCGGGAATGGCGGGCTTTTTGTTGAACGTCTACGTCGCTGCGAAATCGGGGGCGTAGGTCCGGATTCATCCGGACCGTGCGAATGAATTCGCAGCTACTTGAGCTTCGTTTCCTTGTAGAGAACGTGCCGGCGGGCGACGGGGTCGAACTTCTTCACTTCCATCTTGTCCGGCGTCGTCTTCTTGTTCTTGGTGGTCGTGTAGAAGTGCCCGGTCCCCGCCGAGGACTCGAGCTTGATCTTTTCGCGCATGGTGGCTGCTCCTCAAAACGTCAGACGTGCTGGCCGCGCTGGCGTATCTCCGCCAGGACCACGTCGATGCCTTTCTTGTCGATGGTGCGCAGCGCCGCGTTGGTGAGCCTCAGGCTCACCCAGCGATTTTCGCTTTCAACCCAGAACCGGCGTTCCTGCAGGTTGGGCATGAACCGGCGGCGGGTGCGGTTGTTCGCGTGGGAGACGTTGTTTCCCACGATGGGGGCTTTCCCCGTGACCTGGCAGACTCGAGCCATGATTGCTCCGATGCGATAACGTCCGGCCGATGGCCGAGCGGAAACTGAAAAGCGTGAGATCTTAGCGTGAAAGCTCTGCCGAATCAAGCGCTTCGGTGCCAAGCATGGGTCACGAGGAATGATGCGCGCTCGATTCTTTTCCCTTGGCGTGTTCTCTGCGCTCCTCCGCCCTCAAGGCTTCGTACGCGCGGCCGCCCAGCGTGAGCAGCAGGAAGTCGCACACGGCGCGCGGCGAGGAGAGGCTGTCGCGCGCCGATGTCCTCGATCATCGCCCGCCGCACCAACTCGACCACCGCTTTGAGCTGCGCGTATTTGGCGATGCCGAAGCCGCGGATGCCGGCGGCCTCGTCGACGGTGACCGCGAACAGCCGCTGCAGGCTGCCGAAGCGCGCGACGAAATCCCGGCCGCTCTCCACCGCGCTGGTTCCGCAGACACCCGTGCGCAGGAACACCGCCAGCAGCTCCGCCTCGGACAGCGCCGCTGCGCCGTGCGCCAGCAGCCGCTCGCGCGGTCGTTCGCGTTCGGGCCAGTCGGCGATGCGCATGCGTGCAGTCGAGGCTCTATACCCTGATGGCTGGGCATATTAAACTGCCCGCCCCTGTCCTTCTCAGTCGAAAGGATGACAACCTCCTCCGAGCCGCGCGCCCTCGAGCGCGTCGTTCTCGGCATCACCGGCGGCATCGCCGCGTACAAGGCCGCCGAGCTCGCGCGCCTGCTGGTGAAACAGGGCATCGCCGTGGATGTCGTGATGACGCCCGCCGCGACGCAGTTCATCGCGCCGATGACGCTGCAGGCGCTCTCCGGCCACGCGGTGCTCACCGATCTGTGGCAGTCGGGCGCGGCGAACGCGATGGGCCACATCGACCTCTCGCGCACCGCGGACGCCATCCTGGTCGCGCCCGCCTCCGCCGACTTCATCGCCAAGCTCGCGCACGGCCTCGCCGACGATCTGCTCTCGACGCTGTGCCTCGCGCGCGACTGCCCGCTGCTGGTCGCGCCGACGATGAACGTGCAGATGTGGATGAACGCCGCCACCCAGCGCAACATCGCGCAGCTCAGGGGCGACGGCGTCGAGATCCTGGGACCGGCGAGCGGCAGTCAGGCCTGCGGCGAAGTCGGCGACGGACGCATGATCGAGCCGGACGAGATCCTGGCCGCGCTCCTCGCCTGGGCACAGCCGAAGCTCCTCGCCGGGAAGCGCGTGCTCGTGACCGCGGGGCCGACGTTCGAGGCGATCGATCCCGTGCGCGGCATCACCAACCTGAGCTCCGGGAAGATGGGCTTCGCGCTGGCGCAGGCGTGCGGCGAGGCCGGCGCGGCGGTGACGCTCGTCGCCGGTCCGACGACGCTCGGTACGCCGGCCGGCGTCGCGCGCGTCGACGTACGCAGCGCCGCCGACATGGCCA
>DATJBM010000062.1:0-96097 GCA_035515295.1 Casimicrobiaceae bacterium
TCCGGGAGTGTTTCCGGATGCGCAGATCGCGCTGCTCAAGACGTTCGCCGACCAGGCGGTTATCGCCATCGAGAACGTACGCCTGTTCAACGAGCTCGACGCGCGCAACCGCGAACTCACCGAAGCGCTCGAGCAGCAGACTGCGACAAGCCAGATACTGCGCGTTATCAGCCAATCGCCGACCGATCCGCAGCCGGTGTTCGATACGATCGCCGCGGCCGCGCTGAAGCTTTGCGGCGGCAGCTTGGCGACCGTGGTCAGGTTCGATAACGAGTTGGTCGATATTGTCGCCTTCGCAAGCGGATGGAGACCCGAGGAGGTCGCCGCCATCCGCAAGCACTACCCAAAGCGGCCCAGCCCAGACACGGTGGCGAGCCGCGCGGTTCTGGCGCGCAGCGTCGTTGCCATTCCCGACGTTGACCAGGATTCCGAATACGTCATTCGAGACGTTGCACGCTCGGCGGGTTACAAAAGCGCCGTCGGCGTTCCTCTGATGCTCCATGGAGAGCCGATCGGTGCCATCGGCGTCGGCAGGCCGGAGGTTGGGTTGTTCCCCGAGAAACAGGTCGCCCTTCTCAAGACCTTCGCCGACCAGGCGGTGATCGCGATCGAGAACGTGCGCCTGTTCAAGGAGCTGGAGGCGCGCACCGCGCAGCTCACGCGATCCGTGGGCGAGCTGAAGGCGCTGGGCGAGGTCGGGCAGGCGGTGAGCTCGACCCTGGATCTTGAGACCGTGCTGTCCACGATCGTCTCGCGCGCCACGCAGCTCGCCGGCGTCGACGCCGGATCGATTTTCGAATACGACGCGCAGCGCGAGGAGTTTTACATCCGCGCGACCGAGGGGCTGCCCGGCGAGCTGGTGCAGGCGATGCGCGAAGTGCCGATCCGGAAAGGGGAGGGGGTCCTCGGCCGCCTTGCGATCACTCCGGAGCCGATCGAGGTGGACGACATCGTCGACGAGCGAACGTATCAGAGCAGCGTGCGCGAAAAGCTGATCCGCCTCGGCTACCGCTCTTTGCTGGCGGTCCCGCTGCTGCGAGAGGATCATCTCTTGGGTGGCTTCTCGGTTAACCGGAAGCGCGCGGGTGCGTTCGACCCGCAGATAGTAGAGCTGCTCAAGACGTTCGCCATCCAGTCCGCGCTGGCGATCCAGAACGCGCGGCTCTTCCGCGAGATCGAGGTCAAGAGCCGCGAGCTCGAGACGGCGAGCCGGCACAAGAGCGAGTTCCTGGCCAACATGTCGCACGAGCTCAGAACGCCGCTCAACGCGATCATCGGCTTCTCCGAGGTGCTCGCCGAGCGCATGTTCGGCGAGATCAACGACAAGCAGGCGGAGTATCTGGCCGATATCCTCGAATCGGGCCGGCATCTGCTTTCCCTCATCAACGACATCCTCGACCTGTCGAAGATCGAAGCCGGTCGGATGGAGCTGGAGCCGAGCGACTTCGATCTCCCGGGCGCCATCGACAACACGCTGATCCTGGTGCGCGAGCGCGCGCAGCAGCGCGCGATCAAGCTCGGGCGCACGCTCGACGAGCGCCTGGGCAGGATCCGCGCCGACGAGCGCAAGGTGAAGCAGGTTCTACTGAACCTTCTCTCGAATGCGCTCAAGTTCACGCCCGAAGGCGGGCGGATCGACGTGCAGGCGCAACTTCGGGATGGGGTCGCGGAGATCGCGGTGACCGATACCGGCGTCGGCATCGCACCGGAGGATCAGGAGGCGGTGTTCGAGGAGTTCCGTCAGGTCGGGACGGCGTCCAAGAAGATCGAGGGCACAGGCCTGGGGCTCGCCATCTCGCGCAAGTTCGTCGAGCTGCACGGCGGCAGGATGTGGGTGGAGAGCGAAGTGGGCAAAGGATCGACGTTTACCTTCACTCTGCCGCACGGCGCATAGCCTGCGCGCGCCGCTCGATGTCGAATCGCTTCCTCGTCGTTGTTCGTGCGGGCGACCGATCCCTGCACCCGGGATGGACGCGATCGCTCGCTGGCCGCGACTGGGATCTGTTGGTGAGCTATTTCGGCGACGACCGCGAACGCTTTCGCGACGCGGGCTGCCGTCGCATCGACGACAAGGGCCCGAAATGGCGCGGATTGCATGCCTTCTTCACGCGCGAGGACTTCTGGCAGGGCTACGACTACGTGATGCTGCCCGACGACGACCTGGCGATCGAGCAGGAGACGGTCAGCCGCCTCTTCGCTCGGGCGGCTTCGCGCGATCTCGAGCTGTGCCAACCCGCGCTGTCGTGGTGGAGCTACTACTCCCACGCCATCACCGTGCGCCATCCGAGCTTCGCGCTGCGTTTCACCGACTTCGTGGAAATAATGACCCCGTGCTTCTCGCGCAGGCATCTGGAGCGCTGTCTGCCGACGTTCGCCGAGAGCGTCAGCGGCTGGGGCTTCGACCGGATCTGGCCAAGGATGCTCGCGCAGGCGGCTCCCTGCGCGGCGATCGTCGACGAGTGCGTCGTCACGCACACTCGTCCGGTCGGCGGGCCCAACTATGCGGCGCTGCGCGAGCTCGGGAGCACCCCGCACGAAGAAGGGCGCCGATTGCTGGCGATGCACGGCATTTCCCCGAGACAGGCGCCGCGCGTGCTCGCCGCGATCGACTGCGACGGCAGGCTGCTGCGGGCGGAAGACCCGCAGGACGCGGCGACCATCGAGGAGCTCTGCCGCCGCGATCGGCTCGAGTTCATCGCCTCGCGCCGCAGAATTGACACGCCCCGGGTCACGCTGCCGCGCGGATACACTAACCGTACCGGCTGAACGCGACGACCGGCATTCCGGCGCCCGGCGGCTCAGAGGACGATCGTCGCCGGCAGCGACTCCTCCACGATGTGCCGGTAGTCTTCGATCCGCCGCTCGGGAAGGAAGTACGGTGACTTGGTTTGGTGATCGTATCGTGCGAAGGGACGAAGGTAGCGCTCGGCGTACTCGCGGTCGCGAGCGTTCATGTAGACTTCGCAGCTGCCCGGGATGATGCTGTGATAGCGTACGAGCCAGGCTATCCCGTCGGGCAGGTGGTCCTTGAGGCGACTGTAGGCAAACTCGTCGTGATTCCACTGGAAGAGGCACTGATCGAGTCCCGCCCCCGGCTCGCCCACGCTGATCGGCCGGTTCATGCATACGACGTTCTCGGGGGCCTCGCCGGCAAGCAGCAGCACCTTGCCGATGTCGTGCACGAGGGCCGCGAGCAGAAACTCGCCGGTGGCGGCGCCTTCGTTTTCCATTGCGTCGATGATCTGCAGCACATGCACCTGCTGGCTTGCGCAAAACAGGCGCTCGTCGGTCGGGTCGACGCACTGGGCGAGCATCTCGACGAGCTGCCATGGGCGCACCGGGCCGAAGAGCGGTGCTGCGTACTTTCTACGCAGCGCAGCGACAGTTTCAGGCTCTTGCGCGTCGTGACGAGCGATGATGCCCCTCGCGCGCCGGCGGTAGCTCTCGACGGCTTGCGCGGGCGGAACGGGCCGCATGGCTCCGGGCGACGGCGATGGCGATGGCGCGGCCGTGGTCGACCACCGGTACCCCAGCTCGAATGACACGCGCGTCTCCGTCGTCGGGCGTCGCCGCGCATCATATCACTATGGAAGGATGAGCGCCGACGCCGGCAGAGGGCGTCCCGAGATCGACGCGCTCGTCGTGGGTATCGGTTTTGCCGGTGCGACCGTCGCGCGCGTCCTCGCCGATGCAGGCTGGCGCGTGCACATGGTCGATCGGCGGAAGCACATCGGGGGCAACGCCTACGACGCACTCGACGAGCACGGCGTGCTCGTCCATCGATACGGTCCTCATGTGTTCCACACCAACGCCGATCGAATCCTCGCCTTCCTGACGCGCTTCACCGCCTGGCGGCACTACGAGCACCGCGTGCTCGCGAAGGTCGACGGGCAGTTGCTGCCGTTTCCGATCAACCGCACGACGATCAATCGACTGCTCGGGCTCGACCTGGACGAGGGCGGTGTGGCCGCCTACCTCGCCCGCGTACGCGAGCCGCGAGCCCGGATCGTCACCAGCGAAGACGTCGTGCTGACGAGCGTCGGGCGCACGCTGGGCGACGCGTTCTACCGCGGCTACACGCGCAAGCATTGGGGCATGGACCTCAGTCAGCTCTCGGCTTCGGTCGTCGCGCGGGTCGCCGCGCGCATCAACGACGACGACCGCTACTTCACCGACAAGCACCAGCGTATGCCGGCAGAAGGGTACACCGCGCTGTTTCGCCGGATGCTCGACCATCCGCGCATTTCCTACGCGACGGAGGTCGACTTCGCCGATGTGCGCAGCTCTCTGCGCTGGCGGGAACTGGTTTACACCGGCCCGGTCGACGCTTACTTCGACTATTGCTACGGGAGGCTGCCGTACCGGTCGATCGACTTCCGACACGAGCACCTGCCCGGCGTCGCGCAGTTCCAGCCCGTCGGTACCGTGAATTATCCGAACGATTTCGCCTTTACGCGTATCACCGAGTTCAAGCACCTCACCGGACAGGTGCATTGCGCTACTTCCATCGTCCGCGAGTTTCCATCGGCGGAAGGCGAGCCGTTCTATCCGATTCCAACGCCGGAGAACGATGCACTCTTCAGAAGATACGCCGCCCGCGCCGCTGCGAGCCGGCACGTGACCTTCGTCGGACGCCTGGCGCAGTACCGGTACTACAACATGGACCAGGTGGTCGCTGCGGCACTCGCCGCCGCGGCGAAGTTGTGTCGCTCATTGGCAGCGGTTTAGGCGTTCGACGTGTGGCATGGCGACCAGAGTCTGAACCGGGCAACGAAGGGCGGGCCACCGAAAGCGTCTCAAGCCTGCAGCCGCTTGAGCACGAACGCAGGCACCGGCTTGTCGAAGCCTTTGAGCGCGAGCGGTCCAAGCGGCTCGATCTCTGCGGCGTCACCCAATGCGGCCCGGGTGCGCCGGCAGATGAGAATCTGGCCGCTCTGCGCCTCGTCGGAGAGCCGCGAGGCGAGGTTGACCACGCCGCCGATGGCCGAGTAGTCCCATCGACCTTCGAAGCCGAAGGCGCCCAGCGTGGCGTAGCCCTGCGCGATGCCGATGCCGAGCGCGAGTTCGTAGCCGATCTTCTGCCAGCGCTCCTGCAAAGGCGCGAAGGCCGCCTGCATCGCGAGTGCCATCGTCACGGCGCGGATGCCCGGTTGCGGCACCGGCAGCGGATCGTTGAAGAAGATGAGGATGCCATCGCCGGCGAAACGGTCGACCGTCCCTTCGTGCCCGGCGATGACCTTCCCCAGCGTGTCGTGGTATTCGCGCAGCACCTGCTCGACTTCCTCCGGCTCCGCCGAATCGGTGAACGCGGTGAACCCGCGCAGATCGACGAATACGTAGGAGATCTCGCGCCGGTGCGGCGACAGGATCGATTTCTCGCCGGCGGAGATGATGGCGTCGGCCACCGCGGGAGAGAAGAAGCGCTTGAGCTGCGACAGCCGATCGAGCTGCGCGAGCTGCTCGTCGACGCGCTGCTCGAGCTTGAGGTTCGCCACCTTAAGCGCCTCGGCCTGCCGTCCGACCTCGTCCTGCAGTGCCTTCACGCGCAGCAGCGACCGCACGCGGGCGAAGAGCTCGGGCTGATTGATCGGCTTGGAGAGGAAGTCGTCGGCGCCCGCGTCGATGCCCTTTACCCGTTCCTGCACCGGGTCGAGCGAAGTGACCAGAACGACCGGAAGGAGCGCCGTGGCGGCGTCCTCGCGGATGCGTCGGCACACGTCGTATCCGGAAAGGCCCGGCATCATCACGTCGAGCAGCACGAGATCGGGTTTTTCGCCGCCGATCTTGGCGAGCGCCTCCTCGCCGCTGGCGGCGGTGGCGACCGCGTAGCCTTTCACCGACAGCAGATCGGCAAGCAGCTTGACGTTGTGCGGCGTATCGTCGACGACCAGGATCTTGGCGGACACGGGTAACTCAAGCCTTCTTCGCGAGCGCGTGATTCACGCTTTCCAGGAATTCCTTGATATTGATCGGCTTGCCGATGTAGCCGTCGAAACCGGCCTCGGTGATCAGCGTCCGATCCTGCTGCATCACCGACGCGGTCACCGCCACGACAGGAATCGTGGCCGTCTCCGGCTTTCCCCGCAGCACTTTCAGCGCGTCGATGCCGTTCATGCCCGGAAGCTGGATGTCCATGAGAATGAGGTCGGGCTTGCGCTGCCCGGCGAGCTCGATGCCGTCCTCCGCGGTGCCGGCCTCGATCGTGTCGAAGCCTTTGACTCGCAGCACGTCGCGCACCAGCTTCAGGTTTCTCTCGTTGTCTTCGACGATCAGTATAAGGCTCATCGTTGCATGGGAATGCTGAATGTGAATGTCGATCCTTTGCCGGGCTTGCTCTCGAGCCAGATCCTGCCGCCGTGCAGCTCGACGAACTTCTTGGTGAGCGCCAGCCCCAGCCCCGTGCCTTCCTGCTTCTTGGTGTAATCGCTGCCGACTTGCCGGAATTCTTCGAACACGGCGGCCTGATCCTCGGGCGCGATGCCGATCCCCGTGTCGTGCACTGCGACGATGGCGTTGCTGTCCTCGCGGCGGGCGAGCACGGCGATGCGGCCGCCGTCGGGCGTGAACTTTACCGCGTTGGACAGCAGGTTGAGCAGGATCTGCTTGAACTTCCGCTCGTCGGCCAAGATCTCGCCGAGCGTCGGATCGACCTGCTGAGCCAGCACGATGCCGTGGCGCTGGGCGCGCTCGCGCACCAGCGTCATGGCGTTGGTCACCGCGGTGGCGAGCTCGAAGGTCGACAGCTCCAGCTCCATGCGCCCGGCCTCGACCTTGGACAGGTCCAGAATGTCGTTGATGAGCGTGAGCAGGTGCTTGCCTGACGAATGGATGTCCTTGAGGTAGTCGTCCTGCTTTTCGTTCAGGTCGCCGAAAAGCCGCTCGAGGAGCACCTCGGAGAAGCCGATGATCGCGTTGAGCGGGGTGCGCAGCTCGTGCGACATGTTGGCCAGGAACTCGCTCTTGTGCTTGTTGGCGACTTCGAGCTGCGCGCTTTTGTCCTGGATCTCGCGGAAGAGCCGGGCGTTCTGGATGGCGATCACCGCCTGGTCGGCGAAGGTCTTGAGGAGCGCGATCTCCTTATCGGAGAACGGCCCGACGCGGTCGCGGCCGACCGAGATGGCGCCGATCGCGTTCCCTTCCCACAGCATCGGCGCGACAATCAAGGCCTTGATCCCCAGCAATTGGCACCGCTTGCGGGTGGTCGGAGGGACCGTGTCGTCCATCTCGGCGTCGGGAAAGTGCATGATTGAACGTCGACGGATGGCAGCGCCCGCCGCCGAGCGGTCATCGACGGGGGCGGGAAACATCTTCTCGATCTCCTCCCGGTCCGGCCCGTGCGCTGTCGTCCGCCGCAGCAGTCCGTCGTCTCCGACGGTGAAGATTCCGACCAGCTTGCCGTCGAACAGGCGCTCACAGCTGGCGAGGATGCGGTCGAACACCGGAGCCGTGTCAGCGATCGAGCTGCTGATCGTCGAGAGAATCTCGCCCGAGGCACGCTGCTGCTCCAGCGCTTCCTTCGTTTCGTTGAACAGCCGCGCATTCTGGATGGCGATGACCGCCTGGTCGGCGAACGTCTTGAGGAGCGCGACCTCCTTGTCGGAGAACGGCCCGGGCTGCTCGCGGCCGACGTAGATCGTGCCGATGCCCTTGCCTTCCCAGATCATCGGCGCGAAGACTCCGGACTTGTTTCCGCTGATCACGGCGAGGCGGCGCGTGAATTCCGGCAGGTCGGGATCGTGCTCCGCGTCGGTGAAATGCAGGACGCGGCGCTGCAATATGGCGCGACCGCTCGCCGTCGTGTCATCGAGGGGCTGCGGCGGCAGCTTCATCGCCTCGTCGGCGCCGGGACCGGTGAACGCCCCGCCGTGGATCAGCCCGTCGTCACCGACGAGATTGATGCGCACGAGCTTGCCCGCGAACAGCCGCTGGCAGCTCTCCATGATCTTCTCGAACACGGGACCCGTGTCCGCGATCGAGCTGCTGATGGCAGCAAGAACCTCGCCGGACGCGCGCTGCTGCTCCAGCGCTTCCTTCGTCTCGTTGAACAACCGCGCGTTCTGAATCGCGATCACAGCCTGGTCGGCGAAGGTCCTAAGCAGTGCGATGTCCTTGTCCGAGAACGGCCCCACGTAGTCGCGGCCGACGAAAATCACGCCGATGCCCCTTCCTTCCCAGATCATCGGGGCGAAGATGACGCCCTTGTAGCCCACGGCCGCACACGCGCGACGCGTCGCGTCGGGCACGCTTTCGCCCATGACGTCGGGGTAATGCACGATGCTTCGCGTCGAGACCGCGAGCCCAGACCCGCTACTGGAGTCGGCGGGAAGAGGGAACACGCGCTCGAGCTCTTCTCTGGCCGGACCATGGTACGCACGGAGGCGAATGAGCCCGTCGTCGCCGACCAGGCTGACGCCAGCCACCTTCCCGGCGAACAAGCGCTCGCAGCTTTCCAAAATCCTGTCGAACACCGGCGTCGTGTCGGCGATCGAGCTGCTGATTGCGGAGAGGACCTCGCCCGAGGCCTTCTGCTGCTCCAGCGCTTCCTTCGTCTCGTTGAACAGCCGGATGTTCTCCAGCGCGATCGCCGCCTGGTCGCCGAACGTGCGCAGCAGCGCGATCTCCCGATCGGTGAAGCGCCGGATCTCGGTGCGCCGAAGGACGATCGTTCCGAAGGGCTGCCCCTCGCGGAAGAGCGGCATGACGACGACCGTGCGGTGGCCGAACTGCCGCGCGATGTCGTAGGAGAGCGGGTAGCCGACGCCTTCGGCAAGCATGTCGTCGACCTCGATCGTCCGGCGCTCGAGCAGAGCCCGGCCGGAAACTGAATCGCGGTTGATCGGCATGGTCTCGACGTGCCCGACCGGATCGGGCGATGGTCCTTTCGAGGCGAGATGACGCAGCGCTTTGCCTTCGATGAGGTACATCGATGCGGCCGAAGCATCGCAAAGACGCGCGGCGCGCTCGGCGATTGCGTCGAGCACCGGCAGCACGTCGGTGGGCGAGCTCGAGATCACGCGCAGGATCTCGGCGATAGCGGTCTGCTGCTCGAGCGCTTCCCTGGTGGCGTTGAACAGTCGCACGTTCTCGATCGCGATCGCCGCCTGGTCGGCGAAGGTCTTGACCAGCGCGACCTGCTTGTCGGTAAACGGACGCGTTTCCATGCGCCAGAGCTGGATCGCTCCAATGGCGCGGTTCTCGCGCATCAATGGGACGGCAAGGGTGGTGTGGTGTCCGAACCGTCGCTGCAATTCGCGCCCCACGGGCAGCTCGTCCTCAGAGGCGGTCGCGAGGTCGTCGACCTGGAAGGAGGCTCCATCTATCACCGCGCGGCCAGCGACCGACCCTCTCGTCAGCGCGATGGACTCGCCTTCGTCGAGGGTCCGGGTCGAGCCGTGCGCGGCAACGCAGCGAAGCGCATCGCCGTCGACGAGCACGATCGTGGCCTGCGCGGCGTCGCACAGCTTCAGTGCGCGCTCGGCGACCGCATCGAGCATCGGCTTGACATCGCCCGGCGAGCTGGAGATCACGCGCAGGACCTCGCTGATGGCCGTCTGCTGCTCGAGCGCCTCCCGGGTTTCGTTGAACAGCCGCACGTTGTCGATGGCGATGGCGGCCTGGCGGGCGAACGTCTCCACCAGCGCAACCTGATCCGGAGCAAACAGGCCGGGCTGGCGGCGGAAGATGAAGATGCTGCCGTAGGCCGTATTTTCACGCAGGAGGGGGACGGCCAGCGCGGCGCGAACGCCTTGCGGCACGGCGTTCTCGCGCGCGTCGGGATATTCGGTATCGAACAGCGGCAGGACATCGGCGATGTGGTTCGTCTGCCGGTCGAGCACGGCGCGACCGTTGATCGCGGTGCGCTTGAGCGCCGTCGCTCGCTCCATCACGCCGATCGAACCGTCCCTGGAAAAGTGCGCTGCCGCCCGAAGCTCCTCGCCATCGACCAGAAACACCCGCGCATACGGCGAGTCACAGAGGTGCGCCGCGCGTTCAGCGACGGCGTCGAGCACCGGCTGCACGTCGGTCGGGGAGCTCGAGATCACGCGCAAAATCTCGCTGATCGCCGTCTGCTGCTCAAGCGAGCTTTGCAGCTCGCGAGTGCGCTCTTCGACCTTGCGCTCGAGCCCGGCGTAGGATTCGCGCAGCTGCGCGGTCATGCGGTTGAACCGGTCGGCGAGCGCCTCTAGTTCGTCGCCGGTGTGGACGTCGATCTTCTGATCGAGCTCGCCGGCGCCGATGCGCTCGGCGCCTTCCTCGAGCGTCCGGATCGGCCGCACCATTCCCCGCGCCAGGACGAACGCGGCGACGGCCGAGATCACCAACCCAACCAGCAGCAGCAGCCCGGTGCGCACGATCGAGGCGTTGAGCTTCGCGTAGACCTCGGAGACCGGCTGCTCGACGAAGACGTCCCAGCGCAGGCTCTCGATCGGCGCCATCGCGGTGAGGACGGCCGTCCCGGCGAGGTCGGTCGAGACCATCGCCAGCTCGTTCGAGGCCCGCCCTTCCAGCGCCGCCTTCACGTGTGGCAGCTTCGACAGGTTGGTCTTGCGCAGCACCAGCCCGATGTCGGGATCGGCGATCAGGAAGCCGCTGCCGTCGACGACGTAGGCCTTGCCCTTCTCGCCGATCTTTATGCGCGAGACGACGTCCCAGATGAACTTGAGGTTCACCTCGGCGACGGTCACGGGACCTTTGTCGCTGCCCGAGCGCAGCGCGATCGTCATGTACGGCTCGGTCTCCTTGCGGAAGTACACCGGCCCGTACCAGGCGCGGCCTTTGCGCGCGTTCTGGAATGCCGGCTCGGCGGAGCGGTCCCGGCCGGAGTTGATGTTGTCCATCCCCAAGCGCGAGACCGCGATCTGCTCCCGGCCGCTGGCGTCGATCTGAGCAATGTCGGTGACTTCCGGCGCCTGCCGCAGTAGCTTGAGGAACTCGATCCGCCTGAGCTCGACATCGCTTGCATCGAGCTGCGGCAGCGCGGCATAGGCAAGCTGTTGCTCGATCTGTCCCACGTACTGCTCGATCCGCGCCGCGGCGGCGAGCGCCTTCTCGTGCTGCAGGGTCGCCAACGCCGCCTTGTTCTCCTGGTAGCTGAAGTAGATGCTGACGCCGCCGGAGACCAGCAGCGCGGTCGTGACCAGCGTGAGGATGAGCACCAGATACTTGCGGAAGAGCCGGCCGCGGTTCGTGCGGCGTCTCGCCGGCGCCGCCTGGCTCACTGCATCGTCAGCCGAGACAGGCAGCGCGCGATTCACTGGATCGCCTCGATGGGTATTGGCGGCGACTGGCCCGGCGTCGGGCCGAACGTGCGCCGGAAATGGTTCACCGGCGGCACATCCCGTCCGAGCCCAAGCCCGGTCGGCCGGCTCGGTTCGCGGATCTCTGCCCGCATGGATGGAGACTCGCCGGCTTCGCTCTTCGCCGGGGGCCGGCGGCGGAGCCAACGCGCGACCGCGCCGGCAGCGATGCCGACGACAACCACGATCGGGACGAACCCTCCCATGCGCCCTCCGTCGCGCCCGCGCGTTCCTCGCACGCCGCCGGTGCGCTGCGCGGGCAGTGTGCACTGAGGCGCGAGAATGCGTCAACGGAACGCGCTGCGCGCCCGAGGCGATGAGTCCGAGCCGGCCGGGTTTATGATGGAGGCGTCCGCCGGAACTCGAATCGGTGCATGCCCGCCAATCTCAGCCCCGAATACAAGGCGGCCGAGGCGGCGTTCCGCCAGGCGCGGGAGCCGCGCGAGCGCCTTGAGCTCTTGCGGGAGATGCTGCGCACGATTCCGAAGCACAAGGGGACCGAGCGGCTGCAGGCCGACATCAAGGCGCGGATCAAGGACCTCAGCGACGAGATCGACGTCGGCCGCCGCGGCGGCGGGCATGGTGGACCCGCGCTGGTCATCCGGCCGGAGGGCGCGGCGCAGATCGCGCTCCTGGGCCCGCCCAACGCCGGCAAATCGCTGCTGCATGCCCGGTTGACGGCGTCCGGCGCGCACCACGCGCCGTACCCGTTCACCACGCAGTTTCCGCTCCCCGGGATGATGCCGTACGAAGACGTGCAGTTTCAGCTCGTCGACCTGCCGGCGGTGTCTTCCGAGCATCCGGTGCCGTGGCTCCAGGCGACGTTGCAGAGCGCGAGCACGGCGCTGCTGGTGATCGATCTCGCCGATCCCGCGTGCGTGCAGCAGATCGCCGAGGTGCAGGCGGTGCTCGCCACGAGGCGCATCGTCCTGAGCGAAGACTGGGAGGCGTCGACTACCGCGCCCGAGGCTTCCGCCGACGAAGGCGATCCTTTCGCGCTCCGGTTACCCGCGCTGCTGGTCGCGAACAAGGCGGATCGGATCGAGGATGTCGAAAGCGAGCTCGATACGCTGCGCGAGCTCTCCGGCGTGCGCTTTCCCATGCTGGCCGTGTCGGCGGCGACGGGGCAGGGCGCCGAGAAGCTGGGGCCGCTGCTATTCCGCCTGCTGCAGATCGTGCGCGTCTACACCAAGACCCCGGGGCACACGCCCGAGAAGACGAAGCCTTTCACGCTCCGGCGCGGCGAGACCGTGCGCCACGTGGCGCGTATGGTGCATCGCGATCTTGAGCACGCGGTGCGCTACGCGAGGGTATGGGGCCATTCCGGCTTCGACGGCCAGCAGGTCGGGCCCGAGCACGTGCTCGCCGACCGCGACGTCGTGGAATTGCACTCGTAGGTCCGAATTCATTCGGACATTGGTGCCATCAATCCGCGGCGCGTGCGGATAGATCGGGAGTCCCAGCGTGGGTCGGCCGGCTGAGGAACTCCGCCAGGATGGCGGCCGTGTGCGATTCCCCCGTACGCCGGACGATCGCCTCCGGCGGCCCCTGCGCGACGATCCTCCCGCCGTCGGAGCCGCCTTCCGGCCCGAGGTCGATCACCCAGTCGGCGTCGGCGATCACGTCGAGGTTGTGCTCGATGACCACCACCGTGTTGCCGGCGTCCACGAGCCGGTGCAGCACGCGGATCAGCTTCTCGACGTCGGCCATGTGCAGCCCGACGGTGGGCTCGTCGAGGACGTAGAGCGTGTGGCCGCCGGCGTTGCGCCCGCGCACCGGACCGGCGAGGTCGGTGCGCACCTTGGCGAGCTCGGTGACGAGCTTGATGCGCTGCGCTTCACCGCCGGAGAGCGTCGGGCTCTGCTGGCCGAGCGTGAGATAGCCCAGACCGACGTCCTGCAAAAGGCGTAGGCAGTGGTGGATGGATCGGTGCGCGGCGAAGAATTCCACCGCGTCGTCGACGCTCAAGGCGAGGACCTCACCGATCGATTTGCCGCGCCAGAGGACCGCGAGTGTCTCGGGGTTGAAGCGCGCCCCATTGCAGGCTTCGCAGGCGACCTTGACGTCGGGAAGGAAGCTCATCTCGACGGTCTTTACCCCCTGGCCTTCGCATTCCGGGCAGCGGCCCCCGGTGGTGTTGAAGGAGAAGCGGCTCGCTGAGTAGCCGCGCATGCGTGCTTCGGTGGTCTCCGCGAACAGCCGTCGGATCGCGTCCCAGAAGCCGACGTAGGTGGCAGGGCACGAGCGCGGCGTCTTGCCGATCGGCGTCTGATCGACTTCCAGCACGCGATCGATCGCCTCCCAGCCGGCGATTTCGCGGCAGCCGAAGAGCCGCGCGGACTTGCGCCTGCGCCGCGTGCGCACGAGCTCCGAGAGATTCGCGTGCAGCACGTCGCGCGCCAGCGTGCTCTTGCCGCTGCCGGACACGCCGGTGATCGCGGTAAGCCGGCCGAGGGGAATGCGCACGCGCAACCTTTTCAGGTTGTGCAAATCGGCGCCCGAAACGACGAGCGCGTCGCTGCGCCCGCCGGTCTCGCGGCGGACCGCCAGCGGATGGGCGAGCGGCGCCCTGAGGAAGCGCCCCGTCACCGAATCGCGCGAGCGCATGAGCTCTTCCGCCGAGCCTTCCGCGACGACCCAGCCGCCCTGGCTGCCCGCGCCCGGTCCGAGATCGATCACGTGATCGGCGCGGCGGATCGTCTCTTCGTCGTGCTCGACCACGACCAGCGTGTTGCCCTTGGCCTGCAGCTTCGCGAGGGTGTCGAGCAACACGCGGTTGTCGCGCGGGTGCAGGCCGATGGTTGGCTCGTCGAGGATATAGCACACACCGCGCAGGTTCGAGCCGAGCTGAGCGGCGAGTCGGATCCGCTGCGCCTCGCCGCCGGAGAGCGTGCGCGCCGAGCGATCGAGCGCGAGATAGCCGAGCCCCACGTCGTTGAGGAAGCCGAGCCTGGAGACGAGCTCGACGACGAGATCGCGCGCGATCTCGGCTTCGCGACCTTCGAGCGCCAGACCGACGAAGAAAGCCTTCGCTTCCGCCGCCGTGAGCCGAGCCAGATCGGCGATCGAGCGGCCGCGAAAGCGCACCGCGAGCGCCTCGCGGTTGAGCCGGTCGCCGCGGCAATCCGGGCAAACCGCCTCGTCCCCTTCGTACCAGGCGTTCCACCAGATCTCCTCGCCGGTCTGCGCTTCGTCGAAGCCGCTGAGCTTGAGCCCCGTGCCGAAGCAGGTCGGGCACCAGCCGTGCTTGGAGTTGTACGAAAACAGCCGCGGATCGAGCTCGGCAAAGCTGCGATTGCACTTCGGACAGGCGCGCTTGGTAGAGAACACGTGCACGCGCGGCATCGTCGCAGCCCCGGGGGAAGACGGCTTCGTTCGCGAGACGCTGTCATCCAGCTCGAGCACGTAGACGATCCCTTTGCCGAACTCGAGCGCCCGCTTCAGGCCCGCACGCAACGCGGCTTCGCCCTGCGCGCTCACGACAAGCTCGGCGACGGGCAGCTCGATCGTGTGCTCGCTGAACCGGGCGAGCCGCGGCCATGGCCTCGTGGGGAGGAATTCGCCGTCGACGCGCAGCGACGCGAAGCCCTTGCCGGCGGCCCATTTCGCGAGATCGGTGTAATAGCCCTTGCGGGCGACCACCAGCGGGGCCAGCAGCGCGGTTCGGCGGCCCCGGCACGATCTCATAAGGCTGGCGACGATGCTGTCCTCGCTCTGGGGGGCGATGGCCACGTCGTGCTCGGGACAGTGCTGGCTGCCGAGCTTGACGTAGAGCAGGCGCAGGAAGTGATAGGTCTCGGTCAGCGTGGCCACCGTACTCTTGCGCCCGCCGCGGCTCGTGCGCTGCTCGATCGCCACCGTGGGCGGGATGCCGAAGATCGCGTCGACGTCGGGCCGCGACGCGGGCTGGACGAACTGGCGCGCGTAGGCGTTGAGCGATTCGAGATAGCGACGCTGGCCTTCGGCGAACAGGATGTCGAAGGCGAGCGTGCTCTTGCCGCTGCCGGAGATGCCGGTCACCACGGTAAAGCGGTCGCGCGGCAGCGCGACGTCGATGCTCTTGAGGTTGTGCTCGCGCGCGTTGTGGATGCGGATCGCGGCGTCGGGTGACCGATGCCCCGCGTATGAGGCTGTCGCTTCTTCGGCGACGACTTGGATCCCGGCCCCCGGACTGAAGCGCTCTGGAGCAGGCTTCGTCGGGCGCGCAGGCGGCCGGGGTCCAAGTTCGGGACCGAATGACGCTTCGTACTCGTTCAGCGCAACCCCGGTGTGCGACGCCGCACACGCCATCACGTCGGCGACCGTGCCCGCGACCACGATTTCGCCGCCGGCCTCGCCGCCCTCCGGCCCTAGGTCGATGATCCAGTCGGCGGCGCGGATGACGTCGAGGTTGTGCTCGATCACGACCAGCGAATGTCCGGTGGCGATGAGCTGGCGAAACGCGGAGAGCAGCTTCGCCACGTCGTCGAAGTGCAGCCCGGTGGTGGGCTCGTCGAACAGGAATAGCTTTCCCTGCGCCGCCTGGCGGGCGCCCGGGCGGCTGCGCTCGGGCGCGAGCGCCTCCGCGAGATGGCCGGCGAGTTTCAGGCGCTGCGCTTCACCTCCGGAGAGCGTGGGCACCGGCTGTCCGAGACGCAGATAGTCGAGCCCCACATCGACGAGCGGGGCGAGCATCCGTCCGACCTCCGGTGCGTCGGCGAAGAACTCTCGTGCCTCTGCCACCGTCATCTCCAGCACGTCGGCGATGGACCTCCCGCGGAGCGTGACCTCGAGCACGTCGGCGCGGAAGCGCCTGCCGTCGCAGTCCGGGCAGCGCAGGTAGACGTCCGAGAGGAACTGCATCTCGACGTGCTCGAAGCCATTGCCGCCGCAAGTCGGGCAGCGGCCGTTGCCGGCGTTGAAGCTGAACGTGGCGTGGGTGTAGCCGCGCTCGCGGGCGGCGTCCGTTGCGGCGAAGCGCTTGCGGATCGGATCGAAAGCGCCGACGTAGCTCGCCGGATTGGAGCGGGTCGTGCGGCCGATCGGCGTCTGGTCGATCATAACCACGTCGGCGATCGCCTCGTGGCCGACGAGCGCGCGATGGGCGCCCGGCGCTTCGGTCGGCTTGCCCTTGGCGCGCAGCAGCGCCGCGTAGAGCACGTCCTGGACGAGTGTCGACTTGCCGGAGCCCGAGACGCCGGTGATGCACACCAGGCGATGCAAGGGCAGCGATGCGTCGATCGACTTCAGATTGTGCTCCGAGACGCCGAGAACCTCGAGACAAGCGCCGTCGGGCGGCGGCACGGCGGGCGCGGGCTCGGCGCGCCGGCGGCCAGCGAGATAGTCGCCCGTGAGCGATCGTTGCGCGCGCTTGAGGTCGTCGGGCGGGCCGAAGAACACGATCTCGCCTCCACGCTCGCCCGGGCCGGGACCGATGTCGAGGATGCGATCCGCGGCCAGCATCACCTGCGGATCGTGCTCGACCACCACCAGCGAATTGCCGGCGTCGCGCAGCCTGTGCATCACGCCGATCACCCGCCGCATGTCGCGCGGGTGCAATCCGATCGAAGGCTCGTCGAGCACGAACAGCGTGTTCACGAGCGAGGTGCCCAGGGCGGTCGTCAAGTTGATCCGCTGCACTTCGCCGCCGGAGAGCGTGCGCGACTGCCGGTCGAGCGTGAGGTAGTCGAGGCCCACGTCGGCGAGGTAGCCCAGCCGCGCCCGGATCTCGGTGAGAAGGAGATCGGTCGCCTCGTCGAGCGGCGCCGGAAGCTCGAGCGCGGCGAAGAACCGGCGCGCGGATGCGATCGGCAGCAGCATCAGGTCGTGGAGCGATAGCCCGGAAAGGCGCGCCAGCACGTCGCTGCCGAACTCGAGGCCTCGGGCCCGGAACCGGCGCGCGGGATCGAGAACGCGATCGGCGTCCTCGCCCGTGCCGAGCCTCCACAACAGCGCGTCGGGCTTCAGCCGCGCGCCGCCGCAGTCGGCGCACGGCGTGTAGGCGCGGTACTTGGACAGCAGCACGCGGATGTGCATCTTGTACGCCTTGCTCTCGAGCCAGGCGAAGAATCGGCGCACGCCGTACCAGGTTCCCGGCCAGGACTTCGACCAGCTCACCCATTCGGGCTCGCCTTCGAGCACCCAGCGGCGCGTCTCGTCGTTGAGATCCCGCCACGGCGTGTCGAGCGGCACGTTGCGCTTCCGGGCGTACTTGACGAGATCGTCCTGGCATTCGCGGAAGCTCGGCGTCTGCCAGGGCTTCACGGCGCCCTCGCGGAGCGTCTTGGCCGCGTCCGGCACGACCAACCCGAAGTCGATCCCGATCACGCGGCCGAATCCCCGACACGTCTCGCAGGCGCCGAGCGGCGAGTTGAACGAAAAGAGGCTGGGCGTCGGATCCTGATAGTGGATGTCGCAGTCGGCGCAATGCAGGTCGGTCGAGAACCGCCATACGGTGGGTGCGAATTCGTTCGCACGGCCCGCGGATTCATTCGTACGCCTTGATCCGGTCCCCCGTCCGGATAAGTCCGCACCTACGGATGAGTCGGGACCCGCGGAATCCGGACCGACGACATGCACATCGACTCGTCCCTGGCCGACCGTGAGCGCCGCCTCGGTCGCTTCGACGATCCGCGCCCGCTCGGAGGAGCCGAAACGCAGCCGGTCCTGGATGATGTCGAGCGTCGCCCCCCGACGCGCGTGCACCCGCGTGTAGCCCTGCCGCCCGAGCAGCTGGAGCACCTCGGCCTCGGAGAAGTTGTGCGGCACCGTCACCGGAAAAGTGATCGCCAGCCTCGGGTCTCCGGCGGCTTGCGTCCGCTTCGCGAGCGCACGATAAATGGAGTCGGGCGTGTCGCGGGCGACGCGCTCGCCGCAGCGCCGGCAATGGAGGCGGGCCGCGCGCGCATACAGCAGCTTCAAGTGATCGGCCAGCTCGGTCATCGTGCCCACGGTGGAGCGCGACGTGCGCACCGGATTGGTCTGGTCGATGGCGATCGCCGGCGGGATGCCCTCAATGCGCTCCACCCGCGGCTTGTCCATACGGTCGAGGAACTGCCGCGCGTAGGGCGAGAAGGTCTCGACGTAGCGGCGCTGGCCCTCGGCGTAGAGCGTGTCGAACACGAGCGAGGACTTGCCGGAGCCGGAAACGCCGGTCACCACGATGAGCTCGTTGAGGGGCAGCTCGAGCGAGAGGTTCTTGAGATTGTTCTGGCGGGCGCCGTGGATGACGATGCGATCGGGCATTGAGAGCGGATTTCGGAGTGCTGGCGGGGATCGCGCGGTCCGCCGCGAGTCGGCGAGCGCGTCCGAACAAGCCTGGGAACGATGCTATTGTCCCACAACCGCGCGACCGGATCGCGCAGGCGCTACGAGCCGCGCTGGGACTGCGCTTCCGTGCCTTCGAGCTGAGAGAAGCGAACGGGAATCAGTTCCCGCGTCGTGGTGGCGCCTTGGCGGTCCTTCTCGACGAGCACGAGCTGCTGGGCGTCGGCGAGCCCCGTCGGGATGATCATCCTTCCACCGGCTTTGAGCTGCTGGAGCAGCGCCCCGGGAATCAGATCCGGGGCGGCGGTGACGATGATCTTGTCGAACGGCGCGTGCTCCGGCCAGCCGTAGCAGCCGTTGCCCAGCTTGAACTCGATGTTCCGGTAGCGCTGGCGCGCCAGCCGCGTGCGCGCCTGCTCGAGCAGCTCCTCGATGATGTCGATGCTGTAGACCTGGCCCGCGAGCTCGGCCAGGACTGCCGCCTGATAACCGAGCCCCGTGCCAACTTCGAGCACGCTGTCCTGCGGCTGGAGATCCAGCATGTCGGTCATGAGCGCGACGATGAACGGTTGCGAGATAGTCTTGTTGCAGCCGATCGGCAGCGGGACGTTGGCGTAGGCGTAGGGCTGCAGCTCCGCAGGCACGAACTCGTGCCGAGGCACCTTGGCGATCGCCGCCATCGCCCGCTCGGACAGCGCAGCCTTGCCGATGCGCGCGGTCACGAACACCGTTTCGGCCGTGATCTCCGCCACCATGTGCTGGCGCAGCTGTTCGAAATGATCCTGGCTGAGCGGCATGACGGGACGGGCGGCGGCGATTTCGTGGCAGAAGCCTATTCTAGGACGGAATGACGCTGGACGCGGTTTCGCTTTGAGTTCCATCTGCCGCGCGGGTTCGGGAACGTCCGGCGCTCCGCTAGAATGCGCGCGAGACCTCTCCTCGAGATGCCATGTCCGCCGAGCTTCTTTCCTGCATCGAAACCGAAACCGGACCGCAACCCGCGGCCAGCGTGATCTGGCTGCATGGCCTCGGCGCCGACGGCAGCGACTTCGTGCCGATCGTGCCGGAGCTCGAGCTTCCGGCCGCGCTGGCCGTGCGCTTCGTGTTTCCCCACGCGCCCATGCGGGCAGTCACGATCAACAACGGGATGCGCATGCGCGCCTGGTACGACATCGCGGCTGCCGATCTGAGCCGTCGCGCCGATCTCGACGGCGTGCGCCAGTCGGCGCAGCAGCTCGAGGCGCTGATCGAGCGCGAGCGCGAGCGCGGCGTGGCGAGCGAGCGTATCGTACTGGCGGGGTTCTCGCAGGGCGGAGCGATCGCCCTCTACGCCGGCGTTCGCTATGTCCGGCGCCTCGCGGGCATCGCGGCGCTGTCGACGTACGTCGTCGCCGCCGAGGCGCTCGCGGCGGAGGCGAGCCCTATCAACCGCGGCTTGCCCATCTTCATGGGCCACGGGATAGCGGATCCCGTCGTGCGCTACGAGTGGGGCGAGGCTTCCCGACGTGCGTTGGAGGCGCGGGGCTATGCGCTGGAGTGGCACAGCTACCGGATGGAACACTCGGTGTGCCTCGAGGAGGTGCGCTCCATCGGCGAATGGCTCGCGCGCGTGCTGTAGGTGCGGATTCATTCGCACCCGCAGTCCGGATAAATCCGGACCTACTTCATCCGCATCGTCAGCCGCTCGCCGTCGTCGCCGATCACCTCGAATCCGAGCCGCCGGTACAGGCGCTGCGCCGGATTGCACTTGAGCACGACCAGCTCGACGGCCCGCCGCTCGCTGCGCGCCAGCCCGAGCAGCGCGCCGATGAGCGCCCCCCCCAGCCCGTGGTTGCGTTCCCCGGGGATGAGCTCGATGTCGCGCAGGAAGATCTTGCGCCAGTGGCGGGTGAGGCTGATCCGCCCGATGTCCCGCACCGGCTCGCCGTGGCGCACGACGACCGCATGCCGCGCCGGCGCGTACGTCTGCTCGAAGTGGCGCCGCTGCCATTCCTCGTCCCAGCCCCAGGTTGCCTCGACGTAGCCCTTCATCGCCGAGCGGTGCAGCGCAAACAGAAACGCGCGGTCCTCAGCGCGGGCGGCGCGCAGCGCGCAGCCGCGGAAGGCCTCCGAGCGGTCGAGCGCCGCGGCCAGCCGCTCGATCCAGCTCACCATGGGGAAGCCCGGGATCAGTGTCGACGGTGACGAGTCGATCCGGAGCACGGGGAGTTCGCTGGCGAAGGAAGCAGGCGGCCCGACGGTCTTCTCACTGCTCGCCGCTCCGTCGCGGGCGCCGAGAATCGCGCCGTCGCTCCGGGCCGGCGTCCCGGGCGAGCGCGTCCCTGAGCAGATATTCTATCTGGGCGTTGACGCTGCGAAGCTCTGCCCGGGCCAACCGCGCGACCTCGTTCCACACAGCCGGGTCGAGGCGCAACAGAAACGCCTTCTTCGCCCCCATACCTCGCTAGCGTGGCCGCCGGAAGCGCAGATACCAGGCGAGGAGCCAGATGCCCAGTGCGAGGGCGAATGCGGCCAGCAGCGCCGCGATGGCTCCGTTCTCCAGGCGAGGCGGTGTGCGGGCATTGGCCGCGACGACGGTCCAGTGCACTCCGGCGATGAGCAGCGCCAGCGCGGCGCCGAAGCACCAGCCGAACGTGGCCAGGCTGGCGAGAGTCGCCTCGCGACGCTCGGGCGCGAACCAGTGGGCCCGGTTCGGCAGGTTGACTGCGCCGGGAAACGCCCGTGGCAACCGGGCGACCAGCGTCGCGACGAGCAGCGGCGAGCCCAGCGCTGCACCCAGGATGAAAGCGCCATAGCTTTCGCGGGTCATCCAGCCGTTCGCCTCGCCGCCGCGCGCAAAATGCGATGCGACCCGCGCCGGCAGCGCGCTCGACGTGGCGGCGATGAAGGCCGCGGCCACGACCAGCGCCGCCAGGAACACCGGAAAGACGGATCGACGCATCCCGGCCCGGGGACGGGTCAGGCGCGCCGCTGGCCGATGAGCGCGGCGGCGACGATGCCGGATGCCGCGCCGAGCGCCAGGCCGATCGCGTCGAAGCCCGTGGTCACGCCGAGCGCCAGGCCGGCACCGATGCCGACGATCAGCCACCCGCCTGCGAAGCGCTGCGGCAAGGCGTTCATTCCCTGCCTCCCTTGTTTTTCGACGATATTCGTATGATATCACTACGATCAAAATTACAAGATCACGGGCGAAAAAAGCGCCGCGGTCGCGGCGCTTTCGATGCAACTCGGGAAGCGCGTCAGCCCAGCGTCACGGGGATGAAGATGCGGGCGTCATTGCGCTGAACGAGCAGGGCGACCGACTTGCCCGCCTTGTCGATGAGGTTCTTCAACTCGTCGACGCTCTTCACCGGGGTGTTGTTCACTGCCACGATCACGTCGCCCGCCTGGACGCCCGCGCGCTCGGCGGCGCCGCTCACGTCCTGGACCACGACGCCGTGATCGATGTCGTTGTTGCGCTTCTCCTCGTCGGTGAGCGCCCGAACGGCGACGCCCAGCTTGCCCTTGGCGATCGATTCCTTGTCGGCCGACGCGGTGACGGTCTTCGCGTTGAGCGTGCCGACGGTGGCGGTCAGCTCCTTGGTCGCGCCGTTGCGCCACACCTCCAACGTCACCTTGGTGCCGGGCTTGATCGCCGAGACCATCGGCGGCAGGTCACCCGAGCGCGAGACCGGCTTGCCGTCGAGCTTGAGAATGACGTCACCCGGCTCGATGCCGGCCTTCTCGCCCGGGCTGCCCTTCTCGACGGTGGACACCAGCGCGCCCTCGGGCGACTTGAGCCCGAAGTTCTGCGCGAGCGCCTGGTTCACTTCCTGAATGGCGATGCCGAGGCGGCCGTGGCTGACCTTGCCGTACTGCTGGATCTGGTCCTTCACCTGCATCGCCACGTCGATCGGCACCGCGAAGGCGAGACCCTGAAAGCCGCCGCTGCGGCTGAAGATCTGCGAGTTGACGCCGATCACTTCGCCTCTCAGATTGAACAGCGGTCCGCCCGAGTTGCCGGGATTGACCGCCGCGTCGGTCTGGATGAACGGCACGTACGAATCGCCCGGAAGCGAGCGCGACTTGGCGCTCACGATGCCGGAGGTCACCGTGTTCTCGAAGCCGAACGGCTGACCGATCGCCACCACCCATTCGCCGACCCGGGTCTGCTTGGGATCGCCGACCTTCACGTACGGCAGTCCCGTGGCCGGGATCTTGAGCACCGCGATGTCGGTCGTCTTGTCGACGCCCAGGACCTTGGCCGTGAACTCGCGCCGGTCGGTGAGCTTGACCGTCACCTGATCGGCGTCGTCGACCACGTGAGCGTTGGTAATGATCACGCCGTCCGGGCTCAGGATGAAGCCGGAGCCCACGCCGCGCACCGGTCCGCGCTCCTGGGGTACGTCGAAGTGGAACGGGAAGGGCAGGTTGCGGAACATCGGCGGGACATCCTCCTCGTCGGGCATCTGGACCTGCGGATGGCCGGAAGTCTTGCGGTCCTGCACGACGCTGATGTTGACCACCGTCGGCCCGTACTTCTCGACCAGCCCGCTGAAGTCCGGAAGCGCGGCGACCGGCGCCGCCGCCGACTGCGTCGGCGTCGTCGCCACGGGAGGCGGCGTCGCCGCGCGGGCGGCCTGCACGCTCACGTGGTCGGCCACCGTGGCTCCGGTGACAAAGGCCGCCGCCAGCGCCAGCACGAGGGCGCCGCGGCGGAAGTTCGGGATGTGCATCGTTAGCTCCTCTGGATTTGTCGGGCCGGAAAACCCCTGTCGGCGGTAAGATACGGCCCGAAACTTAAGCCACCCTTAAGACCGGGATGGCGCCCGGTGGTTCTTGGGGGGCGCAAGCCGAGGGCTGCCCTTCCGGGGTTCCAGCGCGCTTTACCCGATGCCACCCTCGCCACCGACCGGAAAGCGCACCGTCACCCCGAGCCCGCGGCCGTCGAGACCGGCGCCGAGCGCAATCGTCGCGCCGTGCCGCTCGGCGATGCGTTTCACGATGGCGAGCCCGAGGCCGCTGCCGCGCACCGCGCCTTGGCCGCGTGCGCCTCGGAAGAACCGATCGAAGATCCGCGAGCGCTCGGTCTCCGGAACGCCGCTTCCCGTGTCGCGCACCGTGAGCAGGACTGCGCCGGGGTCCGCCGCGATGGCGACGTCGACCCGTCCGTGCTGCGGCGTGTAGCGCACCGCGTTGTCGATGAGGTTGGAGACGAGCGTCGACAGCGCGTCGGCGTCGGCCGAGACGATGGGCGCCGGCGCTTGCGGCGGCGGATCCACGAGGCCGAGGTCGATCGCCTTGGCGGCGGCGAGGGGCGCGAAAGCCTGGATCGCGTCGCGGGCAATCGCCTCGAGATCGACCGGGGCGAACGCCTTCTCCGCCACGCCCGGCTCCTCGCGCGCCAGCGCGAGCAGCTGCTCGGAGAGCCGCGTGGCGCGCTCGAGCCCTGCCTTGAGGTCGGTCAGCGCCGAGCGGCGCTCCTCCGCGGTGGCAGCCCGCTCTGCCAGCTGTGCCTGGAGGTGCACGGCGGTGAGCGGGGTGCGCAACTCGTGCGCCGCATCGGCGATGAAGGTGCGCTGGGCGGAGAGCGCCTCGCGCAGGCGCTCGAGCAGCGCATTGAGCGCTCCGACCAGCGGCGTCACCTCGGTCGGAAGTCCCCGCTCGGGCAGGGGCTCGAGAGCGGTGGGCGAGCGTTTGGCCACCGCAGCGGCGACGCGCTCGAGCGGCCGGAACCCCTTGTCGACGACGAGCCAGATCGTCACGGCGAGGAGCGGCAGCATCACGAGCAGGGGCACGATCGTGCGCAGCGCCATGCTCGCGGCGAGCTCGCCACGGGCGCGCATCGGCTGCGCCACCTGCACCACGGTGTTGCCGGAGAGCGTGCTGAACACGCGCCAGTCGCCCTGGTCGGTATGCACGTCGGTGAATCCCAGGCGCGCGTTCTGGGGCAGGGCGCTCCTCGGTTGCGAGATGTACAGCCGCACGCCGTTGCGGTCCCAGATCTGGACGATCAGCTCGCCCGCGCCGCTGCCGATGCCTTCGACCGGCGCGAACGGCGCGTCGGTCAGCGACGCCGCCATCGCCTGCAGCTGGTGATCGAACAGAGCGTTGGCTTCGACCCGCGCTCGGAGGTAGGTACCGACGGCCGCCGCCGCCACCGCCAGCAGGAGCACGAGCAGCAGCCAGAAGAGCAGCTCGCGCCGGATCGAGCTCATGGCGAAGCGGAGCGCGCCACCATCCAGCCCACGCCGCGGACATTGCGGATGAACTCCGCGCCGAGCTTTTTGCGCAGCGCGTGGATGTGCACCTCGACCGCGTTGCTCTCCACCGGGTCGGCCCAGCCGTAGAGCTTGTCCTCGAGCTGGGAGCGCGAGAGGATCACCCCGGGGCGCGCGAGCAGCGCTTCGAGCAGCGCGAATTCGCGCGGGCTCATCGCCACCGGCTCGCCCTTGAGACGAACCTCGCGGGTGGCCGGATTGAGCGCCACGTCGCCCGCTTCGAGCACCGGTGCCGCGCGTCCCGAGCCGCGCCGCAGCAACGCACGCAGCCGCGCCGCCAGCTCGCCCAGGTCGAACGGCTTCACCAGATAGTCGTCGGCCCCGCTGTCCAGCCCCGCGACGCGATCGGCCACCGCGTCGCGCGCCGTGAGCACCAGCACCGGCCGCGCGTCGCCGCGACGGCGCATCGCCGACAGGATCTCCAGCCCGGTGCGCCGCGGAAGTCCGAGGTCGAGCACGAGTGCCTCGTGCACGTTCTCGGCAAGCGCCTCCTCCGCGGCGCGGCCGTCGTCGACCCAGTCAACGGCGAATCCGTCCTGGCGCAAGCCGTTGCGGATGCTCGCGCCGATCATGGGATCGTCTTCGGCAAGGAGGACGCGCACGCTGCGAAGCCTCCGCTCCTGCTTACTTCTTGTTGAATTTGAGCGCGGCCGAGTTCATGCAGTAGCGCAGACCCGTGGGGCGCGGGCCGTCGTCGAACACGTGGCCCAGGTGCGCGTCGCAGGCCGCGCACAGCACCTCCGTGCGGCGCATGAAGAGAGTGCGGTCCTCCGCCGTGCGCACGTTCTCGCCGGTCACCGGCGCGTAGAAACTGGGCCAGCCGCAGCCCGCGTCGAACTTGGTCGCGGCGTCGAACAGCGGCGCGCCGCAGCACACGCAAGCATACGTGCCTGCCTCCTCGGTGGCCCAGTATTCCCCGCTGAACGGCGCTTCGGTGCCTTTCTTGCGCGTGACGCGGTACTGCTCCGGCGTGAGCTGCGCCTTCCACTCCGCATCGGATTTCGTAACTTTCTCCGCCATGGGCCCTCCTGTCGCGTTTCGACTCGTGTCCTGAAGGTATCGTCGTCCGGCCGCGTCCTGGCTCACTTTCGCGGCGATGCAGTATAGTCGAGGCTTTCCGCCGTCATGCCCGCAAGCCTTCCCCGCTTGGATTCCGCGCCGGCTGCCCCGTTCCGCCGGGACGCCAAGGTGATCGGGCTCATCGGTTCGGCGCACTGCCTGTCGCACTTCTTCCAGCTCTCGCTGCCGCCGCTGTTCCCATTGCTCCGGGCGGAATTCGGCGCGAGCTACGCAACGTTGGGGGCGCTGGTGAGCGTTTTCTACGTGGCGAGCGGCCTATGCCAGTTCGGCGCGGGCTTCGCCGTCGACCGCTACGGGGCGCGACCGGTGCTGCTTGGGGGAATGGGGCTGCTCGCCAGCGGAGCGCTGCTCGCGGCGTTCGTTCCGGGCGTGGCGTGGCTTTTCCCGCTCGCCTTCATGATGGGATTCGGCAATGGCGCGTTCCATCCGGCGGACTTCGCGGTGCTCAACGCCAATGTCGCGCCAAAGCGCCTCGGGCACGCGTACAGCACGCATGGGATCGGCGGCAGCCTCGGCTACGCGATCGCGCCGGTAGTGAGCTACGGCCTCGGGAGCACACTCGGCTGGCGTCCCGCGCTCATGACCATGGGCGCGCTCGGTCTCGTGGCGCTGGCCAGCCTCGCGACCCAGCGCGGCGCGCTCGCCAGCCGCGTTCACGACGCCGCTCAGCCGCGGCACACGCTGGCCGCGACGGTTGCGCTCCTCCGACAGCGGGCGATTCTGCTGTGCTTCGCCTATTTCGCCGTGCTCACCCTCGGCACGATCGGGATCACCACCTTCTCGGGCACCGCGCTCAATGCCGCGTACGGCGTGCCGCTCGCGCTCGCGACCTCGGCGCTGACCGCGTATCTGCTCGGCAGCACTGCGGGAATCCTCACCGGGGGCTTTCTCGCGGCGCATACCGCCCACCACGATCGCGTAGCGGCCGGCGGACTCGCCGCGGCGGGCGCGCTGATGCTGGCAGTGGCCGCGTTGCCCGCGATCGCGGCTTTCGTCGTGCCGCTGTTCGCGCTGACCGGGTTCGTCGTCGGAGCGACCGGGCCGTCGCGCGACATGATCGTTCGCGGGGCGACGCCGGCCGGCGCCGCCGGACGCGTCTACGGCTTCGTGTACTCCGGGCTCGATCTCGGCGCGACCATAGCTCCCGTAGCCATGGGAACGGTGCTCGACCATGGAGCGCCGCGGGCGATGTTCGCGGCCGTCGCCCTGTGCATGTTCGTGGCGATCGCCACGGTACTCCAGGTGCGACGTTCGTCGCCGCAGCGGGCGGCGACCGCCGCCGCGGAATAAGTGTCGACGCGCGATGGATCTCGGCATCGCCGGCAGAAGCGCGCTCGTGTGCGCGGCGAGCAAGGGGCTGGGGCGCGGCTGCGCGCAAGCGCTCGCGTGCGAAGGGGTGGCCGTGACCATTTGCGCGCGCGACGAGGACAATGTACGGTGCGCCGCCGAGGAAATCGGCGCTGTCGCGGGACAAAACGTGCGCTGGGTCGCGTGCGACATCACCACTGCCGAAGGCCGCGCGGCGGCGCTCGCGGCGTGCCCGCAGCCGGACATCCTGGTCAACAACGCGGGCGGGCCCCCTCCCGGGGATTTCCGGGAGTGGGACCGTGACGCCTGGATCCGCGCGCTCGACGCCAACATGCTCACGCCGATCGCGCTGATCCGCTCGACTATCGACGCGATGATCGGGCGCGGCTTCGGCCGCATCGTCAACATCACGTCCTCGGCGGTGAAGGCGCCCATCGAGCACCTCGGGTTGTCCAACGGCGCGCGCAGCGGGCTCACCGGGTTCGTCGCCGGGCTCGCCCGCAAGGTGGCTCGTCACGGCGTGACGATCAACAATCTCCTCCCGGGGGCGTTCGACACCGACCGGCTGCGCGCCAACATCGCGGGGCGCGCCAAGGCCGCGGGCAAGCCGGTGGAGGAGTTCGTCCGCCAGGCCGCGGCCGCCGTACCCGCGGGCCGCTTCGGCACGCCGGCCGAGTTCGGGGCGCTGTGCGCGTACGTGTGCAGCGTGCACGCGTCGTACCTCACGGGACAGAACCTGCTGCTCGACGGCGGCGCGTACCCCGGGACGTTCTGACTGAACATGATCGATCTCTACTACTGGACCACACCCAACGGGCACAAGCTGACGATGTTCCTGGAGGAGACGGGACTGCCGTACACGATCCGTCCGGTGAACATCAACAAGGGCGAGCAGTTCGAGCCGGGATTCCTCGCGATCTCGCCCAACAACCGGATTCCGGCGATCGTCGATCATGCGCCGGTTGACGGCGGCCCGGCCATCGCTATGTTCGAATCGGGCGCGATCCTGCTCTATCTCGCCGAGAAAGTGCGCAAGCTGATACCGCTCGACCCGCGCTCCAGGCTCGACTGCGTCCAGTGGCTGTTCTGGCAGATGGCCAACCTCGGTCCGATGGCAGGGCAGAACCACCACTTCGGCCTCTATGCGCCGGAGAAGATTCCCTACGCCATCGACCGCTACGTGCGCGAGACGGGGCGTCTTTACGCGGTGCTCAACAAGCAGCTGCACGACCGGGAATTCATCGTCGGCGAATACACGATCGCCGATATCGCGTCGTATCCCTGGATCCGGCCGGAGCGGCAGCAGCAGAACATCGACGACTTCCCACACTTGAAACGCTGGCGGGACGCGATCCAGGCGCGTCCGGCGACGGTGCGCGCCTATGCCAAGGCGAAGGAGATCAACCCGGCCGCCGGCGTCCCCGCGACGCCCGAGGAGCGCAAGATCCTCTTCGGGCAGAGCAAGGAGACGGTGAAGTAGCTGCCGGTCGGTGTTGCGTACGCCCGTGGGCCTCAGCGGAACACCCATAGGCGGTACGCCACGTAATTCCCGAAAGTGAGCAGAACGGTGGTCGTGACCTGCGCCGGCCACACGCCGATCCCGGCCTCGAGCAGCAGTCCGAGCAGGGCGGTGTTGGCGAGCGCCTGCGCGGCGATCACGACAATGAACCTCCTGCCGGCCGTGGTGAGCCCGTGCGTGGGCGTGAACACGCGGAGGTAGGCGAGCGCGAAGCGCGTCGCCGCGCCGCCGCAGAAGCCGATGCCGCTCGCGACGAGCGGAGGCACGCCGAGCCGGAGCAGCACGAACAGGATCGAGTAGTGCGCGCCGACGGCGACGAAGCCGGTCAGCACGTGCAGCGTGAAGTTGGCGGCAAGGCCGATCAGGAACGCACGGCGCAGCGCGATGCGCTGCGGTGCCGGTGCCGCGCCCCGCCGATCATTTGGCATGCGGCGCCCCGCCTGGGACCGCGTACGCCGCCAGCCACTCGTCCTCATAGGCCGGCGCGCCGAAGCGCGCGTGGAGCGCCGAGCCACAGGCGGCGACGTCTGCGCCTACCTCGACATCGATGTCGGGGGCGACATAGCGGTAGGGCTTCTGCCATGCGATGTAATCGACGCGATGCGCGCGCAGTGCGTCGCTGTCTGCGAGATGCACGGCGTTGCGAAACCGGAAGCGCGCGTCGTCGGGCACCTCGTTCACGCGCGGCGTCGCGCAGACCCCCGTGAGGAAGCCGGAGAGGATCCGTTGCCGGCTCAACTGCTGCCAGCGCGGCGCGTCCCAGCCGGCACTGTCGAGCGGAAACGGCGCGACCGCGATCGTCAGCGATGCCCGGGGACGCTCATCGAGGCTCGCCCACCAAAGCGACAAGGGAATCGGCGCCATGTGAGCGGCCACCGGATTGCGTCCGGCACGGAAATCGAATTCGTAGAGAAGGTGCAGGCTGCTGGCGTTGGGATACGCGAGCACCGGCGCGAGCGGCGTGGTGGCGCCGAGCGCGACCAGTGGCACGGCGGCGACTGCCGCCGTAATGCCGTTCGCAACGACCCGGTTGCCGCGCGCAGCGAGGACTGCGGCGGCGGCGCGTCCGATGCGCAGGGCGCCGCAGGCGGTAGCGAGGAGCAGCAACGGCAGGACCGGCAGCAGGTAGCGCGCGAGCGTCAGCGGATTGCCGATCCAGGCCGGGCGGGCGGCGACGATCGCGGCCGCGCACAAGGCCACGCCGGCACAGAGCGACGGCGCTTCGGGCAGCCGGCGCCAGACGATCGATGCCCCCGCGACCGCCAGCACGATGCACACTGCGACGGCCGCCGTCGACCCGGTTCCGAACCAGGCGTACCACAGGCCGACCAAGGTGTCGGCGCGCGGCAGATCGGCGCCGCTCTTGAGGCTCAGCGACTCCGGATGCGCGAGGAGCGGTGGAGCGAGGAGCGCGCCCATCGGCACGCCGGTGCTAAGCGCGAGCGTCGTGAGACGGAGGAGGCCGTGCCTGTGCTCGCCGTGCGCCGGGCGCAGCCAGCGCCACGCCGCGGGAACGAAGGGAGCGATCAGGAACGGAACGACGATCGGGTGCAGCCATGCGCCGAGCGTCGCGCTGCCCGCATAGGCCGCCGCATCGAAGACGTGCGGCGTTGCCCTCGACACATAGCGCCGAAACGCCACGTGGGCCACGTACACGAGGAGCAGCGTCAATGCGTACGGGCGCGCCATGCGGGAGAAGAAGAACAGCAGCGGCGAGATCGCGAGCAGCGCCGCGAACAGCAGCGCTTCGCCGTAGCCGAAGCGCCGCAAGACATACGGAGGGAAGAGCACGAGCGTCGCGATCCCCGCGGCGAGCATCGGCCAGCGCATCGCCAGTTCGGACAATCCCCGGGTGTGCGCTTCGGCGAGATAGAGCAGCGTCAGCGGGATGCTCGAATCGGAATGGCCGAAATCGAGGAATATGGCGAGCGGGCCCTGGTGAGCGACGCGATAGACGGCGTGCCACTCGTCCTCGAGCAGCAGCTGGGATGCGATCTGATCGAGGCGCAGCGCGACGCCCAGCCCGCTCGCCACCGCCAGCCACGCGAATTGGCTACGGCGCGGCGAGGGCGTCCCAGCCATCCTTGGGAATGCGCGCGAGCAGGTGGAATCCGACGCTGCCGTGCGGGCGCAGGACCGCCGCTTCGCCCTCGGCGAGGAGGGGTATGTCGCTGACCGAGCGAAACGGATTGGCGTGGCCGACGATCGCGACGTCGACCCCGGACGCCGGCGTGGCGGACAGCAATCGCACCAGGGCGGCGTATTTCTCCGGCCCGGCCGCCGCGGGGCCGCCGAGCACGTCCCGCGTGGCGACCGCGCGCCCGAAAATGAGCGTCGCAGTCTCCATCGTCCGGCAGAACGGACTCGCAAGGACGTCGCCGATCGGCAGTCCCAGTCGCGTGATCGCGGCGCCGATGACTCGCGCGTCGGCACGGCCGGCATCGGTGAGATTACGCTGGCTCGTGCAGTTCGCGTAATCGGTCATGCCGATATCGTTCTCGCCGAAATCGGTCGCGGCATGACGGAAGTAGATGACGAGGCCGCCCCCTCTGAGCGCGTCGACGAGCGCGCGGCCGGCGAGCGGCTCGTCGTCGGTCGCGAGGGAAGCGCCGGCGAAGACGAAGGCGGCGGCCAGCGTCGCGATCCGGCCCATCGCGGCGCGGCGCGCGTCAGGCATCCCGCTCCATGCGCCAGGTCGTGGCGGCGCTCGCACGCTCCAGGTCGAAACCTTCGTCGCAGGCGAGATCGCCGTCCGCCCCCGGCACCCCCGTGGCGCGAATGGCGGCGAAATCGCGCAAGCTGCGGTCGAGCAGGTGGGTGGTCTCCACTTTCCCGAGCGCGTTGAAGATCGTCTCGAGACGGCCGGGATATTTCCGTTCCCACTCGAGCAGCATCGCGCCGACCTGCTTGCGCTGCAGGTTCTGCTGCGATCCGCACAGCGTGCACGGAATGATCGGGAAGGCCATCGCTTCGGCGTAGCGGGCGAGATCGCGCTCGCGCACGCAGGCGAGCGGCCGGATCACCACGTGACGGCCGTCGTCGGAGACGAGCTTCGGCGGCATCGTCTTCAACTTGCCGCCGAAGAAGAGATTCAGGAAGAACGTCGCGAGGATGTCGTCGCGGTGGTGGCCGAGCGCGATCTTGGTGGCGCCGATCTCGGTCGCGACGCGGTACAGCACCCCGCGGCGCAGGCGCGAGCAGAGCGAGCACATCGTCGCGCCTTCGGGAACGACGCGCTTCACCACGCTGTAGGTGTCCTGCTCGGCAATGCGGAATGGCACCCCGCGCCGCTCGAGGTAGCGCGGCAGAACGTCGGCGGGAAAGCCCGGCTGCTTCTGGTCGAGGTTGACGGCGACGATGTCGAAGGAAAGCGGGGCGCGGTCTTTGAGCGACAGCAGAATGTCGAGCAGCGCGTGGCTGTCCTTGCCGCCGGAGAGGCACACCATCACGCGGTCGCCCGCCTCGATCAGCCCGTAGTCGCCGATCGCCTGGCCAACTAGTCGGCGCAAGCGCTTCTTGAGCTTGTCCGCTTCGAACGCGGCGCGCCGTGGATCGCGGGCGGGCGCGGCGGAGCATGTCTCCGCCTCCGGACGTTCGGCGGGCGATAACGAGTCGCTCATATGGGGTCGTACGCCTCCTCTCGGCACCCGCGGCAATCGCGAGGATGGTAGCATAGCGGCCCCGACGGGCGCCCGGCCCGGCTCGCCGTCATCTCCATGCTCAAGATCAGTCACGCGTTCGACGCCGGCGCCATCGAGACGACGGCGCTCGATTCGCCGCAGGCGATCCACCTCAACATCCGTGCCGATTCGCACGCCGATTTCCGCCAGTGGTTCTACTTCCGCCTGCAGGGGGCGCGCGGCGAGCGGTGCCGCATCCGCTTCGAAAACGCCGGACAGTGCACCTACGTCGACGGCTGGCACGGATATCGGGCCGTGGCCTCCTACGATCGCCGGAACTGGTTCCGCGTTCCGACGACTTTCGACGGCGGTGCGCTCGAGGTCGCTCACGCGCCGGAGCGCGATTCGGTGTGGTACGCCTACTTCGAGCCGTATTCCTTCGAGCGCCATCTCGATCTGCTCGGCCTCGCGGAAGATTCGCCGCGCGCGCGGGTGCGCGACCTCGGAGCCACGGTAGAAGGCCGCGACGTCAACCTCGTCGTCTGCGGCGAGCCGGGCGACGGCAAGCGCTCGCTGTGGGTCATCGCGCGCCAGCATCCGGGCGAAACGATGGCCGAATGGTTCATCGAGGGGATGCTCGAGCGCCTGCTCGATCGCCACGATCCGGTGGCGCGGGCGTTGCTCGATCGGGCGGTAATCCACATCGTGCCCAACATGAATCCGGACGGCGCCGTGCGAGGCAACCTGCGGACCAATGCCGCGGGCGCCAACCTCAACCGCGAGTGGGTGGCACCGAGCCTCGAGAAGAGCCCCGAAGTCTTTCACGTGCGCTCGGCGATGCACCACGCCGGCGTCGATGCGTTCCTCGACGTGCATGGCGACGAGGCGCTGCCCTACGTGTTCGTCGACGGCTGTGAAAGGCTGCCCGGCTTCACCGCCCGGCAGAGCGCGCTCCAGCGCACTTTCGCCGGCGCATTCAAGCAGGCGAGCCCGGAGTTCCAGGAAGTGCGCGGCTACGCCGACGACAAGGACACCAAGGTCAATCTCACGCTCGCGTCCAAGTACGTCGGCCAGACCTTCGGCTGTCTGTCGCTGACGCTCGAGATGCCCTTCAAGGACAACGCCGATCTGCCCGACGACACGGTGGGCTGGAACGGCGCGCGTAGCGCCCGACTCGGCGCGGCGGTGCTCGAGCCGTTTCTGGCCGTGTTGCCGGAGCTGTAACGCAGCCTATAGCGTTTGGCGCTACCATTGGCGCCCGAGGGGGGAAGCCTTATGCAGAGTCTGGTCGTAGCCAACCCGAAAGGCGGGAGCGGCAAGACCACGCTGGCGACGAATGTCGCCGGCTGGCTCGCGGGACGGCGGCAACGCGTGGTACTGGCCGATTTCGATCCGCTGCGCGCGGCGGCGGAATGGCTCCAGCGGCGGCCGGCGCTCTTTCCCGCGATCGGCGCCTGGACGCCCGACGGCGCGAAAGGCGAGAGGCGGGAGCCGAAGGGCGAGCTGCCGCAGTGGCTGGTGATCGACACGCCGGCGGAGCTGCACGGCGAGAGCCTGCGCGACGCGATGCGCCGGGCCGACATCCTTCTCATCCCGGTGAGCCCGAGCGCCTTCGACATGGGCGCGACCAAGCACTTCCTCGATCAGATCTCCGAGTACAAGGCGGTGAAGAAAGGCGACATCGCGATCGGGCTGGTCGCGATGCGCGTCGATCCGCGTACCAACAGCGCCAGTGAGCTCGAGGACTTTCTCAAGGAGCAGGGCTATCCCCTGGTCGCGCACCTGCGGCAGACCCAGGTCTACGTCTACTGCGCTCGCGACGGGCTCACCGTGTTCGACCTTCCGCCCTCCCGCGGCGAGCAGGACTGCGAGCAGTGGCGGCCGCTGACGCGCTGGATCGCGCGCCACGCGGAGAAGAGCGCCTAGCGCTCATCGTCGCGCGCTGAATCGGCGCGCCGACAGCGGACGCTCCTGCACCGCGAGCCAGACGCCGCTCGCCACGACGATCGCGATGCCCAGCGCCGACCAGCGGTCGGGAAGCTGGCCGAAGATGGCCAAGCCGTAGAGCGTCGCCCAGACCATTTGCAGGTAGGTGAAGGGCGTCAGCATCGACGCCGGCGCGAGAAGATACGCGCTGATCACGAACCAGTGACCGACGCCGGCGAAGAGTCCCAGCAGCAGCAACAGCGCTCCGTGCGAAATGCCGGGCGCCTCGGCCTCGAGCTGCCACGGCAGCGCCAAGGACAGGGCAACCGTGCCGACCAGCGCGCTGTAGAAGAGCGTCGTGTACGGCGACTCGTTGGCAAGCTTGCGGGTGGCGATGAAATACAGCGCATTGCAGAAGGCAGCCAGCACCAGCAGCAGCGCGGCCGGATGGAAGATCGCCGATCCCGGTCGGACCAGAATCAGGATGCCCGCGAACCCGGCGAGCGAGGCGATCCAGCGGGCGCGGTTCGGCCGCTCGGCAAGCAGCGGTCCGGAGAGCGCGACGACGAAGACGGGTCCCAGGAACGTCACTGCCGACGCCTCCGCGAGCGGGAGGTAGCGCAAGCCTCCGAAGAAGCAGATCGTTGCCGTGAGCAGCGCGCCGGAGCGCAGCAGCTGAAGCGCGGGATGACGCGTGCGCCAGAACGAGATCCCGGCGCGCCGCCAGGCGAACGGCGTCACCACCAGCATCTGACCGGCGTAGCGGGCCCATACGACGAGGAACAGCGCATGGTCGCGGACGAGATACTTGGCGGTCGCGTCGAGCGACGACAGGCACAGGCCCGCGAGCAGGAACAGCGGCAGCGCGCGGCGCAGCGGGTGGGTATCCGGCATGTGAGCGGATTCTTACGCGCGGTGACGGGCCGTGACGAAGCGCGGCATTGTGGCGCAGTCGTCGCTAAGCGGGTGGCTCGTGCGCGGCCACTCATGTGTTTAGTGGCCGCCGCGAGCCGGGACCCGCTCGACGATGCGGGTGCGCCACCGTGCGAGGAGTCACGGCCCGCCACCGCGCGGAATCGGAGCCTCTCGACGACGCCGAGCCGGAAGTCTACGCCGCCAGCAGCTCGCGCAGCACGTACGGCAGGATGCCGCCGTGCAGGTAGTAGTCGACCTCGATCGGCGTGTCGATGCGCAGCAGCAGCGGCACCTTCTGCGCTGAGCCGTCCCGGCGCCGTATGGTGAGCGTCACGTCCATCTGCGGCTTGATGCCGCCTTCGATCCCGGTGACGTCGAACTCCTCGTCGCCCCGTAGCCCAAGCGAGGCGGCGCTGTCGTTGCCCTTGAACTGGCACGGCAGCACGCCCATGCCCACCAGGTTCGAGCGGTGGATGCGCTCGAAGCTCCGCGCCACCACAGCCTTGACGCCTAGCAGCTGCGTGCCCTTGGCCGCCCAGTCGCGCGAGCTGCCGGTGCCGTACTCCTCGCCGGCGAACACGATTGTCGGCGTGCCGCGGCCGATGTAGGCCATCGCCGCGTCGTAGATCGGCATCTCTGTGCCCGCGGGCTGGAGGATGGTCACCCCGCCTTCCACGCGCGAGCCGTCGGGCTTGGCGGGGAGCATCAGGTTCTTGATGCGCACGTTGGCGAATGTGCCGCGCATCATCACCTCGTGGTTCCCGCGGCGCGAGCCGTAGCTGTTGAAGTCCGGCACGGCGACGTCGTGCTCCTGCAGGTAGATGCCCGCGGGCGACGTCGGCTTGATCGATCCCGCCGGGCTGATGTGGTCGGTGGTCACCGAGTCGCCGAAGATGCCGAGAACGCGGGCGCCGTGGATATCGCGGGCGACGCCGGGCTGCATGGTGAAATCCTTGAAGAACGGCGGCTCGGCGATATAGGTCGAGCGATCCCAGGCGTAGACCTGGCCAGTGGAGCTCGGAATCGAGTTCCACAACGGATTGTCCTTGGTGAAGTCGCTGTAGAGGCGACGGTAGGTCGCGGGGTCGGTCGCGTACTGCATAACCGCTCCGATCTCCTGCGAGGTGGGCCAGATGTCGCGCAGGAACACGTCCGCCCCGTCGCCGCCCTTGCCGAGCGGTTCCTTCGACAAGTCGATGTTGACCCGGCCGGCGATCGCGAAGGCGACCACCAGCGGCGGCGAGGCGAGGAAGTTCGCCTTGATGGACGGGTGGATGCGCGCCTCGAAGTTCCGGTTGCCGGAGAGCACGGCCGCGCAGACGAGGTCGTTCTGCCCGATGGTTTCCTCGATCGACGGGTCGAGCGGACCGGCGTTGCCGATGCAGGTCGTGCAGCCATAGCCGGCGAGGTAGAAGCCGAGCTTCTCCAGCTCCGGCAGGAGGTTCGACTTCTCGAGGTATTCGGTCACCACCCGCGAGCCCGGCGCGAGCGAAGTCTTGACGTATGGCTTCACCCGCAGGCCCGTGGCCGCGGCCTTCTTAGCGAGCAGTCCCGCGCCGAGCAGCACGCCCGGGTTGGACGTGTTGGTGCAGGACGTGATCGCGGCGATGAGCACGTCGCCATTGCCGAGGTCGACCGGCGTAGCGGTCTTTGGCGCGATCGGATCAGGGGTGGGGCGGTTTTCCACCATCTCGACGAAATCCCGCGGCTTCGGATGATCCGGAAGCTGCAGCGGCTCCTTGGCGCTGGGCGCGGTCGACACGCTCATCAGCTTGGTCGGAAAGCGGCGCGCGAGCTTGGACACGGGCTGGTTGAAGCCGTTTTCCGCGACCGGCTTGGAGAACAGCGTTTCGAACGCCTCCTTCATCTTGCCGAGCGGAATGCGGTCCTGCGGCCGCTTCGGGCCGGCGAGGCTCGTCGTGACCGTCGCCAGATCGAACTCGACCGTCTGCGAATAGTCGATCGCGCCCGGCGCGGGAGCGCCGAACAGGCCCTGCGCGCGGAAGTAGGCCTCGAAGGCCTCGATCTCCTCGCGCGTGCGGCCGGTCTTGGCGAGATAGTCGACGGTCTTCTCGTCGACGGGGAAGAAGCCCATCGTCGCGCCGTATTCGGGCGCCATGTTGCCGATGGTCGCGCGATCGGGGACGGGGAGCGACGCCGCGCCGGGCCCGAAGAACTCGACGAACTTGCCCACTACCTTCGTCTTGCGCAGAAGCTCGGTGACCGTGAGCACGAGATCGGTGGCCGTGACGCCTTCGCTGAGCGCTCCCTTCATGTACACGCCCACGACGTCGGGCGTGAGGAAGTACACCGGCTGTCCGAGCATTCCGGCCTCCGCCTCGATGCCGCCCACGCCCCAGCCCACTACGCCGATGCCGTTGATCATCGTGGTGTGCGAGTCGGTGCCCACCAGTGTGTCGGGATAGCAGATGCCGTCCTTCTGGTGCACGCCGCGGGCGAGGTACTCGAGGTTGACCTGGTGGACGATGCCGATCCCGGGCGGCACGACCTTGAAGGTGTCGAACGCCTGCATGCCCCATTTCATGAACTTGTAGCGCTCGGCGTTGCGCTTGAACTCGATCTTCATGTTGAGATCGAGCGCGTTCTTCGTCCCGTAGTGATCGACCTGCACCGAATGGTCGACGACGAGATCCACCGGGACGAGCGGCTCGACCACCTTCGGATCCTTGCCCATGCGCTGCGCGACGCCGCGCATCGCAGCGAGATCGCACAGCAGCGGCACGCCGGTGAAGTCCTGCAGCACCACGCGCGCGACCACGAACGGAATCTCCTCGGTGCGGGGCGCGTTCGGCGACCAGCCCGCCAGCTGGCGCACGTGCGTTTCGGTGATCTTCCTGCCGTCGCAGTTGCGAAGCACGGACTCCAGCACGATGCGGACGGAAACCGGCAAACGGGAGATCCGGCCGACGCCGGCCTTCTCCAGGGCGGGAAGCGAATAGAAACTTCCGCTCGCGCCCGAAGCAGTCCGAAACTGCTGCAAGCTCTGGTAGCGATTGTGGGCCATGGTCGCTCCTCACTGCGTTGCAGGTGGGGTCGCTGCAGGTGGGCTCGCTGCAGGCGGGGTCGCTGCAGGCGGGGTCGCTCGCTTCGTACCGTGGGGCAAGCCTTGGTTGCGCTGGCCGCTCGCTCGGGCCTTCTTGCTGGCCTTTGCCTCGTCGGTGACGTTGACCTTCCTGCCGTCAGCGAGGATCACGTCGCCAGGCCGTTGATCGGACTTGCAGGGACCTGTCCACCTAGCCTCGATCACCGCCTTGGTCCCGGTCTTGCCGTGGACGGGCCGCTCGAAAGTCGAAGTGCTCTCGATCTTGTAGTGCGAATCGAATTTGCCTGTTACCACCGCATGGGTCTTTGCGGTAAAGGCGCGGCCGAGGACGCACACCGCATCGACGACCCACCGGTCGCCTTGGTGGTCCAGCTTGTCAATCGTGCAATGCTCCTTGTGCCTTCCCTCCACGAGCTGGTTGAGCGCATTGTCGGTCTTCTCGTCGATGCACCACTGGAGCGGATGCGGATCGTCCTCAGAGCGCTTGACTTCCCACAGCCCGGACTTGCGCTTCGGTACGTCAACCGTCTGTGCAAGGACCAAGGTGGCGGAAAGCATTAGGGCGAGCAGTGCAACAGCTTGACGCATGGCAGTCTCCGTTCCAAACGAATGATGGTGTCAAATGACGAACAGGTCGACGAATTCGTGAACCGGCGTGGCCTCGAGGCGCTTCGCATCGAGGACGAGATCGAGGATCGCATGCTGCTGCTTGGCCGGGAAGCGGCGGGTGAGGTTGGTCCTGAACTTCTCGACCAGGAGCGGCATGCCTTCGACGCGGCGGCGCCTGTGGCCGATCGGGTACTCGACGACGACCTCGGGCAGCTGCGAGCCGTCGGTGAACGCGACCGTGAGGCCGTTGGCGATCGAGCGCTTGTCGGGGTCGAGGTAGTCGCGCGAGAAGCCCTTGTCCTCGACGCACACCGTCTTCGCCCGCAGTGCGTCGATCCGGGGATCGACCGCCACGTCGTCTTCGTAGTCCGCCGCGGTAAGCCGGCCGAAGATGAGCGGCACGGCGACCATGTATTCGATGCAGTGGTCGCGATCGGCGGGATTGTCGAGCGGACCGGTTTTGTCGATGATCCGGATGGCCGACTCGTGCGTTCGAATGGTGATGCGGCGTATCGCGTCGAGACGATCCTTCACGCGCGGGTGCAAGGCCATGGCGCATTCGACCGCCGTCTGGCCGTGGAATTCCGCCGGATACGAGATCTTGAACAGCACGTTCTCCATGACGTAGCTGCCGTATGGCCGCTGAAACGTGAACGGGTTTCCTTTGAACAGCACGTCGTAGAAGCCCCAGGTCCTGGCGGTGAGCACCGACGGATAGCCCATCTCGCCTTTCGCCGCCATGAGCGCCAGGCGAACGCCGCGGGCGGTCGCGTCCCCCGCCGCCCAACTCTTGCGCGAGCCCGTATTCGGCGCGTGCCGATACGTGCGCAGGGACTGGCCGTCGACCCAGGCGAGCGACACCGCGGCGATGATCTCGTCCTTCGTGAGACCCAGCATCTGCGCCACCACCGCGGTGGTGGCGACCTTCACCAGCACGACGTGATCGAGACCGACGCGGTTGAAGCTGTTCTCCAGCGCGATGACACCCTGGATCTCGTGCGCCTTGATCATCGCTGTGAGCACGTCGCGCATGGTCGGCGCGGATCGACCGGCGCTGCGCGCATTGCGCGCCAGCCAGTCGGCGGTGGCGAGGATGCCGCCCAGATTATCCGAGGGGTGGCCCCATTCGGCGGCGAGCCAGGTGTCGTTGAAGTCGAGCCAGCGGATCATCGCCCCGGTGTTGAAAGCCGCCTGTACCGGGTCGAGCTGGAACTGCGTGCCCGGGACCTTGGCGCCGTTCGGAACCACCGTCCCGGGGACGATGGGTCCGAGCAGCTTGGTGCACGCGGGGTAGCCGAGCGCCTCCAGGCCGCAGCCGAGCGTGTCGATCAGGCAGTAGCGCGCGGTTTCGTAGGCCTCTCGGCTCGCGATCTCGCGGTCGGCGACGTAGTCCGCGATGTCGACGAGAACCTTGTCCGGCTCGGGCCGGACGGCGGAGGGTGCGGACATGCGTCAGTCCTTCGGCTTGAGTTGCGGAGCGGGCGCAGCAGGCGGCGACGCGCCTGAGGCGGACGGCGACGCGCCGGAAGGGGCGGCCTCCGCGATGCTGTAGCCGCCAATTCGCCAGTCGTTGTCTTCGTGCGAGAGCAGGACCGTCTCTACGGCAAGCGGAATGTTGCTGAACTTCGTGAGATACACCGCCACCACGTACTCGCCCTGCGGCGCGCCACGCACCTGGGTCGTGAACTGGGCTTGCTTGAGCTCGCGCATCACGGTCTTGCCCAGCGCCTGGCGCGGGCCGCTCACCTCCTGGATCCAACCCTGTTCGGTGCGTCCTTCCTTGACCGCCTCGGCGGATTCCTTCCAGCCCTCGTCGTAGCGACCTTCGTCCATCGCATGCAGCCACTGCTGCGCTTTGTCGGTGGCGGCGGCGACCTCGGCGTTGCGGTCGGCCTGCGCGTCGGCGAACGCGGGCGAGGCGAGCGCGGCGACCAACAGCGCCAGCGTCAGTGTACGGTTTAGCGTCGCTTTCATCGCCGCTCCTCAAGCGGCACGAAGCGCTGGTCCTCGGGTCCGACGTAGTTGGCCGAAGGTCGGATTATCTTACCGTCGGTCCGCTGCTCGATCACGTGCGCCGACCAGCCGGACGTGCGCGAGATCACGAACAGCGGCGTGAACATCGCGGTCGGCACGCCCATCATGTGATAGCTCACCGCGGAATACCAGTCGAGATTCGCGAACATTCTCTTCGTTTCCCACATCACCGCCTCGATCCGCTCGGCGATCGAGAACATCTTCATGTCTCCCGCGGCGGAGGATAGCCGGCGCGCCACGTCCTTGATTACCCGGTTGCGCGGATCGGCGACGGTGTACACCGGATGGCCGAAGCCGATCACGACCTCCTTCGCGGCGACCCGCCGGCGGATGTCGGCTTCCGCTGCATCGGGCCTGGCGTAGCGCTGCTGGACCGCGAAGGAGAACTCGTTGGCGCCGCCGTGCTTCGGGCCGCGCAGCGCGCCGATCGCACCGGTGAGCGCGGAATAGAGGTCCGAGCCGGTGCCGGCGATCACCCGCGCGGTGAACGTGGAGGCATTGAATTCATGCTCGGCGTAGAGGTTGAGCGAGGTGTGCATCGCCCGCACCCAGAGCGCCGACGGCGGCTTGCCGTGTAGCAGGTGCAGGAAGTGCCCGCCGATCGAATCATCGTCGGTCTCGACGTCGATGCGCCGGCCCTCGCGGCTCCAGTGGTGCCAGTACAGGAGCATCGAGCCGAGCGAGGCCATGAGCCGGTCGGCGATCGCGCGCGCCGCAGCGGCGTCATGCGCTTCGGGCTCCGGCACCACACCGCCCAATGCCGAGACCGCGGTGCGCATCACGTCCATGGGGTGCGCGCTCGCGGGAATCTGCTCGAGCGTCTTCGCCACCGGCTCCGGAATGCCGCGAAGGCTCTTGAGCTTCGCCTTGTAGGCCCGAAGCTCCGCGGCGGTCGGGAGCTTCTCGTGGACCAGGAGGTGGGCGATCTCCTCGAATTCGCAGGTGTCGGCGATGTCGAGGATGTCGTAGCCGCGATAGTGCAGGTCGTTGCCGGTGCGGCCGACGGTGCACAGCGCCGTGTTGCCGGCAAGCACTCCGGAGAGCGCGACCGACTTCTTGGGCTTCGGTGCCGGCGTGGGCGAGGTTTCGGTGGTCATCGTTTTCCCTTGGCGAAGAGCGCGTCGAGCTTCGCTTCGAAGGCATGGTAGCCGAGGAGATCGTACAGCTCGGCGCGCGTCTGCATGGACGCGACGACGGCCTCCTGCGTGCCGTCGCGGCGCAGCGTGCGGTACACCTCGAGGGCCGCCTTGTTCATTGCCCGGAAGGCGGACAGCGGATAGAGAGCGATCGCCACGCCGGCGCCTGCGAGCTCGGCGAGCGTGAACAGCGGTGTCTGGCCGAATTCGGTGATGTTGGCGAGCACCGGCACGCCGAGCGCGTCGACGAACCGCCGATAGGCCGAAAGCTCCGTGACCGCTTCCGGGAAGATCATGTCGGCGCCCGCTTCCGCGTACGCCGCCGCACGCTCGATCGCCGCCTCGAGTCCCTCGACCGCCAGCGCGTCGGTGCGCGCCATGACGACGAAAGAAGCATCGGGCCGCGCGTCGACCGCCGCCTTGACGCGATCGACCATCTCCTCTTTGGCCACCAGCTCCTTGCCGGGCCTGTGGCCGCAGCGCTTGGCGCCCACCTGGTCCTCGATGTGCATCGCCGCCGCGCCGGCGCGAAACAGCGAGCGCACCGTGCGCGCGATGTTGAACGCCGAGGCGCCGAAGCCCGTGTCGGCATCGACCAGCAGCGGCAGCGACGACGCGCCGGTGATTCGCTCGACGTCGGTAAGCACGTCGTCGAGCGTCGTAATGCCGAGATCCGGGAGCCCTAGCGAGCCCGCGGCCACGCCACCGCCGGACAGATAGAGCGCCTGGAATCCCGTCTTCTCGGCGAGGATCGCGTGGTAGGCGCAGATCGCGCCGGGAACCTGCAGCGGCGGCTCGGTCGCGACCGCGGCGCGGAACCGGGCTCCGGGCGAAGGATTGCTGGGCATCGGTCGAAAGGCGCGCGGGGCCTCGGCGAATCAGCGTGCCGGCTCGAAGAAACGGGCCGCGCTCGCGGGCAGCGCCGCTCCGGTCCGGCGGGCTCGCTGCAGCGCCTCCCAGCAGTACCGGTAGGAGGCGCGGTCGTAGAGTTTGCCGTCGTGCCGGATCGGGCCCCAGTCGGCGTCCTGCGCGGCGGCGAGCACGGCGGCCGCCCGCTCGACCTCCGCGGCGTCGGGCCGGAAGGCGCGCACGATCGGTTCGATCTGCGAGGGATGGATGCTCCACATGCGCAGGTAGCCTAGCTCGTTGCGCGCGCGCAGCGCGTCGGCGCGCACCGCCTCCTCGTCGTCCAGCGCCAGCGTCACCCCGTGCGTCGGCACCACCGCGTGCGCGAGCGCCGCAGTGGCGACTTCGCATTTCGCCTGCCGCAGCAGCGGATGATCGAACTGGCCTGGGCTGTGCATGGCGTCCTCGGGAATGGCGCCGCGATGCGCGCTCACGAAGTCGAGCGTGCCGAAGTCGAGGCTCACCACACCGGGCAGGCCGGCGATCGCCCAGGCGTCGTGCACCGCGCCGGGCGTCTCCATCAGCACGCTCACCGGAATCGAGCGATGCACGCCGGCGCGCAGCGACTCCTCGCGCACCGCGTGCAGAAAGCGCCGGACGTCCGCCGCGGACTCCGCCTTGGGCAGCGTCAGGAACGCGATCCGCCTGCCCGCTTTGCGGACCAGGATGTCGAGCTCGAGCCGCCAGGCGCGATGCGACAGGTCGTGAACGCGCGCGCCCACACGGTCGAAGGCGTTGTCGCTGCCGGCGATGAGCCCCGCCATGGCGGTGGCGTGCTCGCGTTCCCGGCCGACCGGAGCGCCGTCCTCGCAGTCGCAGGCGACGTCGAACACCGGCCCCATCTCGCGCTGTAGCTGAAGCGCCTTGGCGATGTGGCGCTCGTTGCCGGCGTAGTGAACGCACGCCGGAAGCGCCGGAAACGCGCGCTGCGCGCCGTAGAGCGCGGCGCTGGGATGCAGGGGCGCGCTCACGCCCGGAACGGCGGCCGACGGAGCTTCATCGGCCGCGCTACTTGCCGAGGAGCGACGCGACGCCGGTGCGTTCCTCCTCGAGCTCCTTGAGCGTCGCGTTCATCTTCTCGCGCGAGAAGGCATCGATCTCCAGGTCGCGCACGAGCCGGTATTGGCCGCCTTCCGTCGTTACCGGGAAGCCGTAGACGACATCCTCGGGAATGCCGTAGCTGCCCTCGGAGGCAATACCCATCGTCACCCAGCGCCCGCCGCTGCCCGACAGCCAGTCGTGCACGTGGTCGATCGCGGCGTTGGCCGCCGAGGCGGCCGAGGAGAGCCCGCGCGCCTCGATGACCGCCGCGCCGCGCTTGCCCACCGTCGGGATGAAGACGCTGCGGTTCCAGTTCTCGTCGTTGATCCGGTCCTTGAGCGACGCGCCGCCCGCGGTCGCGAAGCGGTAGTCCGGATACATGGTCGGCGAATGGTTGCCCCACACGACGAGCTTGTCGATCGCGCCCACGGGCACTCCGGCGCGCGTCGCGAGCTGGGAGAGCGCCCGGTTGTGGTCCAGGCGCAGCATCGCGGTGAAATTCTTCTTTGGCAGGCCGGGCGCAGAGCGCATCGCGATGTAGGCATTGGTGTTCGCCGGATTGCCGACGACCAGCACCTTGACGTCGCGGCTCGCCACGGCGTCGAGCGCTTTGCCCTGGGCGATGAAGATGCGCGCGTTCTCGAGCAGCAGGTCCTTGCGCTCCATGCCGGGCCCGCGCGGCCGAGCGCCGACCAGCAGCGCGATCTCCGCGTCCTTGAACGCCGCGTTGGCGTCGCCGCTGCCGCTCATCCCGGCCAGCAGCGGAAACGCGCAGTCCTCGAGCTCCATCATCACGCCCTTGAGCGCCGCCTGGACCTTGTCGATCGGCAGCTCGAGGAGCTGCAGGGTGACCGGCTGATCCGGGCCGAGCAGCTGTCCGCTGGCGATGCGGAACAGCAGCGCGTAGCCGATCTGGCCGGCGGCGCCGGTAACGGCCACGCGGACGGGCTTCTTCATGGCGGGGCTCCTGGAGAGCGTCGGTTGGGACTAAAGCCGCGGCGGGTCGGTCTGGCGGGATGGCTCCGGACGGGCCGGGCCCCAGGCCGCCGTCATGATCGCATCTTACGGGGAGCGCCGCGGCGGTGTCAAACCTACCTATCATTTATATGATATAAGTCAAGAGGGCGGGACCGGCCCCGAGGGCCGCCCCGATCCGGAGACCGAGATGACGCAAGCGAACGCATCGGCCACACCGCAGTACCGGCCGCTGTACCTCCAGGTGAAGGAGCTCCTTACCCGCAGCCTGGCGGTCGAGTGGGCGCCCGGAGACACCATCCCGAGCGAGCTCGAGCTCGCGGCGCGCTTCGGCGTGTCGCAGGGAACGGTGCGCAAGGCGATCGACGCTCTCGCCGCGGACAACCTGCTGGTGCGTCGCCAGGGCAAGGGGACGTTCGTCGCCAGCCACACCGAGGAAAAGACCTCGATGTTCCGGTTCCTGCGCCTTCGGCGGAACGACGGCCGTGACGAATATCCGGCGAGCCGGCTGGTAGGGGTGCGGCGCGGCAAGGCGCCCGCGGAGGTCGCGCGGGCGCTGGAGATCCGGACCGGCGATCCCGTCATCACCCTGCGGCGGCTCCTGGAATACGAGGGTCAACCCGCCGTGCTGGACGAGATCGTCGTGCCCGCGCCGCTGTTCAAGGGCCTCGATCGCCGGAGAGTGGAGCGCTACCGCGGATCGATGTACGGCCTGTTCGAGACGCAGTTCGGCGTGAGGATCGTGCGGGCGCAGGAGAAGCTCTCGGCGGTGGCCGCGGATCCGGCCCGCGCCGCGCTGCTGCGCGTCGTGCCCGGCTCACCGTTGCTCGCGGTGGAGCGCGTGACGTACTCGTTCGGCGACAAGCCGGTGGAATGGCGGCGCGGCCTCTGCTCGACGCGTAACCACCATTATCTCAACGACTTGAGCTAGCGAGCCGACGCGCGAGCGGTGGCGGCCGCGGTACGAATGACGGTATAATTTCGCACGGGGCGCATCGGGGGGAAGCCTCCCTGGGGCGCTCCGCGCACCTTCCATGTCCTCCGTCGAGCGCCCCGCGTCCAAGCCGCGCCCGGTCTACCTGAACCTGGCGCGAATCCGGCAACCGCTACCGGCCATCGTTTCGATCCTGCACCGCATCAGCGGTGCAGCGCTGTTCCTTGTCGGCGTACCCCTCCTGCTTGCCGGGATCCAGGCGAGCCTCGGTTCGAGTCAGTCGTTTGAAAGCTTCCGGGCGGCGATGACCACTCCGTTCGCCAAGATCGTACTGCTCGGACTGGCCTGGGCATATCTGCATCACTTCTGCGCCGGCCTGCGCTACCTTCTGCTCGACCTTCATCGGTTCATCGATCTCAAGCCGGCCCGGCAGTCGAGCGTGGTCGTCTTGATCGCAAGCCTCGTGCTGACGCTCGTCGTCGCGGTGCGACTGTGGTGAAACGGATCCTCGTCGGCGCCCACTACGGGCTCAAGGACTGGCTCGTACAGCGGCTTACCGCCGCGGTGATGGCGCTCTACACGCTGCTCTGGGTCGCGATCGCCGCCTACCAGGGTGGCATCGACTACGCGCTGTGGCAGGCGCTGTTCGCTAACACTGCCTTCCGGGTGGCGACGCTGATCTTCGGCCTCGCGCTGTTCTGGCACGCCTGGGTGGGGATGCGCGACATCTGGATGGACTACGTCAAGCCGACCGCGCCGCGGCTCGTGCTCGAGACGGCCACCGTTCTGGCGCTGCTGGGCTACGCCGGATGGCTCGTCGACATCCTGTGGGGAGCGCGGTGAGCGCCAGGCTGCCGGTGCGCAAGTTCGACGCCATCGTGGTCGGCGCCGGCGGCGCCGGGATGCGCGCGTCGCTGCAGCTCGCGGAAGCAGGCTTGTCGGTCGCGGTGCTCTCCAAGGTCTTCCCCACCCGGTCGCACACCGTCGCAGCGCAAGGCGGCATCGGAGCTGCGCTCGGCAACATGTCGGAGGACAGCTGGCTCTGGCACATGTACGACACGATCAAGGGCTCCGACTGGCTCGGCGACCAGGAGGCGATCGAGTACATGTGCAAGACGGCCCCGCGCGTCGTGTACGAGCTCGAGCACTTCGGCATGCCGTTCGACCGCAATCCCGACGGGACGATCTGGCAGCGGCCCTTCGGCGGCCATTCGATGAACTTCGGCGAGCGGCCGGTGCAGCGCGCCTGTGCGTCGGCCGACCGCACCGGGCATTCGATGCTGCACACGCTCTACCAGCGGAACCTACGCGCGCGCACTCAGTTCCTGGTCGAGTGGATGGCGCTCGATCTGGTCCGCGACGCCGAGGGCGACGTGCTGGGCGTCACGGCGCTGGAGATGGAGTCGGGCGAGCCGATGCTGCTGCAGGCCAAGGCGACGCTGCTCGCGACCGGGGGCGCGGGGCGCATCTTCGCGGCCAGCACCAACGCCTTCATCAATACCGGCGACGGGCTGGGGATGGCGGCGCGCGCCGGGCTGCCGCTCGAGGACATGGAGATGTGGCAGTTCCATCCCACCGGCGTGTACGGCGCCGGCGTGCTGATCACCGAAGGCGTGCGCGGCGAAGGCGGCATCCTGCTCAACTACAACGGCGAGCGCTTCATGGAGCGCTACGCCCCCAATCTCAAGGACCTCGCCTCGCGCGACGTCGTATCGCGGTCGATGGATCAGGAGATCAAGGAGGGCCGCGGCTGCGGGCCGCACAAGGACTACGTGCTCCTGAAGCTCGACCACCTCGGTCCCGAGATCATCACCAAGCGGCTGCCGTCGATCCGCGACATCGCCATCAAGTTCGCCAACGTCGACCCGATCCGCGAGCCCATTCCGGTCGTGCCGACGATCCACTACATGATGGGCGGCATCCCGAGCAACATCCACGGCCAGGTGGTCGCGCCCTCAGTCGACAGTCGCGACGGCGATCCCAACGCGGTGGTGCGCGGGCTGTACGCGATCGGCGAGTGCGCCTGCGTGTCGGTGCACGGCGCCAACCGGCTGGGCACCAACTCGCTGCTCGATCTGCTCGTCTTCGGGCGCGCCGCCGGCAACCATATCGTCGAGCAGCACGTCGCCCGGGGGGCCCACAAGCCGCTGCCCGCAGACGCGGGCGAGGCGTCCCTCGCGCGCCTCGCGCGCCTCGACGCCGCGAGCACCGGCGAGCAGGTCGCCGACGTCGCCAACACCCTGCGCAAGACGATGCAGGCGCACTGCGGCGTCTTCCGCAACCAGCAGCTCCTCTCCGAGGGCGTGGCGCGGGTGATGCAGCTCGAGCGGCGCGCGTGCAGCACTGCGATCAAGGATAAGAGCCGGACGTTCAACACGGCGCGGGTCGAGGCGCTCGAGCTCGACAATCTGATCGAGGTGGCCAAGGCGACGATCGTCTCGGCGGAGGCGCGGCGCGAGTCGCGCGGCGCCCAGGCGCGCAGCGACTACCCCGAGCGCGACGACCAGAACTGGCTCAAGCACACCCTGTGGTACCGCGAGGGCAACCGCCTCGACTACAAGCCGGTGAACCTGAAGCCACTGTCGGTTGACGCCTTCCCGCCGAAGGCCCGGACGTACTGATGAAGTTCCGCATCTACCGCTACGACCCGGAGCGCGACGCCGCTCCGCGCATGCAGGACTACGACATCGCCCTCGATCCGCACGACCGGATGCTGCTCGACGCGCTAATCCGGCTCAAGGCCCACGACGATACGCTCGCCTTCCGCCGCTCGTGCCGCGAGGGCGTCTGCGGCTCCGACGCGATGAACATCAACGGCAAGAACGGGCTCGCCTGCGTCACGAACCTGAAGACGCTCAAGGAGCCGGTCGAGCTGCGGCCGCTGCCCGGGTTGCCCGTGATCCGTGACCTGATCGTCGACATGAGCCAGTTCTTCAAGCAGTACCACTCGGTGCGGCCGTACCTGGTCAACGACACCCCGGTCCCGGAGAAGGAGCGGCTGCAGTCGCCGGAGGACCGCGAGGCCCTCGACGGACTCTACGAGTGCATCTTGTGCGCCTGCTGCTCCACGGCCTGTCCGTCGTTCTGGTGGAACCCGGACAAGTTCGTGGGCCCGGCGGGGCTGCTGCAAGCCTATCGCTTCATCGCCGACTCGCGCGACCTGGACACCGGGGCGCGTCTGGACAACCTCGAAGACCCCTACCGGTTGTTCCGCTGTCACACTATCATGAACTGCGTGGACGTCTGCCCGAAGGGACTCAATCCCACCAAGGCGATCAGCATGATCAAGGAGCTCATGGTGAAGCGGGCGGTGTGAATCCGCGTCGGCACCCCCATATCCGTGTAACGGACCTGGTGGCGCGGTGCTGATGCGATGCTGACACGCACCGAGCTCGATCGGCTGCGCTGGCGCTGCCGGCGCGGCATGTTGGAGAATGACCTGATCCTGACGCGCTTCTTGGATGCCCGTGGCGCCGGGATCACGGACCAGGAGGTCGTTGCGCTCGATCGGTTGCTCCGCTTGAGCGACAGCGAGCTGTGGGACCTGCTAGCGGGCCGGCAAGAGCCCGTCGACGCGGCGGTGAAGCCGCTGCTGGATGCACTGCGTGCCATCTGAAGGAGGCGTGCCGGCGCGCCCCGCCTGCCACGCCTGTTCCGTCTCTCGCCTGGAGTAAGACGACATGCCCGACCGCACTGCGACCCTAAGCTTCAACGACGGCACCGAGCCGATCACCTTCCCCATCCTGAGCGGCACGATCGGCCCCGACGTGGTCGACATCCGTACGCTCTACGGCAAGACCGGGAAGTTCACGTACGATCCGGGGTACCTGTCGACGGCCTCGTGCGCCTCGACGATTACCTACATCGACGGCGACAAGGGCGAGCTGCTCTACCGCGGCTACCCGATCGAGCAACTCGCCGTGCAATGCGACTTCCTCGAGGTCTGCTATCTCCTGCTGCAGGGCGAGCTGCCGAACGCCAAGCAGAAGGCCGAGTTCGTGCACACGGTCACGCAGCACACGATGGTGCACGAGCAGATGGCCGCTTTCTTCCGCGGCTTCCGGCGCGACTCGCACCCCATGGCCATGCTGGTGGGCGTCGTGGGATCGCTCTCCGCGTTCTACCACGACTCGCTCGACATCACCGATCCGTACCACCGCCACGTCTCGGCGATCCGCCTCATCGCCAAGCTGCCGACGCTGGTGGCGATGTGCTACAAGTACACCATCGGCCAGCCGTTCGTCTATCCGCGCAACGACCTCTACTACACCGCGAACTTCATGCGCATGATGTTCTCGGTGCCGTGCGAGGAATACAAGATCAACGACGTGCTGGTGCGGGCGCTCGACCGGATCTTCATCCTGCACGCCGATCACGAGCAGAACGCGTCGACTTCCACGGTGCGGCTGGCGGGCTCCTCCGGCGCGAACCCGTTCGCCTGCATCGCCGCGGGCATCGCCTGTCTGTGGGGACCGGCGCACGGCGGCGCCAACGAGGCCGTGCTCAACATGCTGGAAGAGATCGGCGACGTCTCCAAGATCGGAGAGTTCATCCACAAGGCGAAGGACAAGAACTCGCACGTGCGCCTCATGGGCTTCGGCCACCGCGTGTACAAGAATTATGACCCGCGCGCGAAGCTCATGCGCGAGACCTGCCACGAGGTGCTCGAAGAGCTGGGGCTGCACGACGATCGGCTGTTCAAGCTGGCCCTGGCGCTGGAGAAGATCGCGCTCGAGGACGACTACTTCGTCCAGCGCAAGCTCTACCCCAACGTCGACTTCTACTCCGGTATCGTCCAGCGCGCGCTCGGCATTCCGGTGAGCCTTTTCACCGCGATCTTCGTGCTCGCCCGCACCGTGGGCTGGATCGCGCAGTGGAACGAGATGATCTCGGACCCCGAGCAGAAGATCGGCCGGCCGCGGCAGCTCTTCACGGGATCGAAGCGGCGCGACGTGAAGCCGATCGCGCAGCGCTAGGCCGGCGGATCGACGACGAGGTGCGGCAATGAGCGTCATGCAGCAGTACCAGGCGACGAGCGCGCTGTTCGGCAGCAACGCGCCATTTATCGAGCAGCAGTACGAGAGCTACCTCGCCGATCCCGGCGCGGTGAGCGCGGACTGGCGCGCGTACTTCGACGCGCTTCGCGACGGCGCGCCGGACGTGGCGCACGCGCCGGTGATCGATTCCTTCATCCAGCTCGCCAAGAACCGGCGGCTGGCCGCGCCGATGGTCGACGCGCAGGCGATGCAGAAGCTCACCCTCGTACTGCGCCTCATCAGCAAGTACCGCACGCTTGGCATGTTCCAGGCCGATCTCGATCCGCTCAAGCGGCGCGAGCGCCCCTACATCGCCGACCTCGACGTCAGGACCTACGGCTTCACTGAGGCCGACATGGAGACCGAGTTCGAGGTCGGCTCGTACCGCGGCGCGCCGGACGGCGCCAGCCGGATGCGGCTGCGCGACTTGATCGCCGCGTTGCAGGAGACCTATTGCGGCCACTTTGGCGCCGAGTACATGTACATGTCGGACACGCCGCAGAAGCGCTTCATCCAGAACTGGATCGAGCCGCTGCGATCGCGGCCGCGCTATCCGTCGGAGTTCCGCCGCCACATCCTCGAGCGGTTGACCGCGGCCGAGACGCTCGAGCGCTATCTCGGCACGCGCTACGTCGGGCAGAAGCGCTTCTCGGGCGAGGGCAACGATTCGCTCATCCCAATGCTCGACCATCTGGTCCAGAAAGGCGGCGCCGCGGGCGTGCAGGAGATGGTGATCGGGATGGCGCACCGGGGCCGGCTCAACGTGCTGGTCAACACACTGGGCAAGATGCCGGCGAGCCTGTTCGCGGAGTTCGAAGGCAAGTCCGCGGGCGAGCTCTCGGCCGGAGATGTGAAATACCACCAGGGCTTCTCGTCCGACGTGACCACCCCCGGCGGCCCGATGCACCTGACGCTCGCCTTCAATCCGTCGCACCTGGAGATCGTCGACCCGGTCGTCGAAGGCTCCGTGCGGGCGCGGCAGCATCGTCGCAAGGACGCGAAATTCGATCAGGTGATGCCAGTGCTCATCCACGGCGACGCGGCGATCGCCGGTCAAGGCGTGGTGCAGGAGACGCTCAACCTCTCCCAGACCCGCGGCTACCGCACCGGCGGCACGATCCACATCGTGGTGAACAACCAGATCGGCTTCACCACCTCCGATCCGCGCGACACCCGCGGCACGCTCTACTGCACGGACGTGGCGAAGATGGTCGAGGCGCCGATCCTCCACGTCAACGGCGACGATCCCGAGGCGTGCCTGCTCGCGGTCGAGATCGCGATCGCATTCCGGCAGAAGTTCGACAAGGACGTGTTCATCGACCTGGTGTGCTTCCGGCGCCAGGGGCACAACGAGGCCGACGAGCCGATGATCACCCAGCCGCTCATGTACAAGTCGATCCGTGTCCACCAGGGCACTCGCGCACTCTATGCCGAGCGGCTGGCGGCCGCGGGCGTGATCAAGCCCGAGGACGCCGAAGCGATGATCGCGGCCTATCGCAACGCCATGGACAAGGGCCTGCACACCAATACGACGATCCTGTCGAACTACAAGCCGCCGTTCGCCGTCGACTGGACGCCGTATCTCGGCAAGCACTGGACCGACGAGGCCCAGACCGCGGTGGCGATGAAGGCGCTCAAAGCGCTCGCCCGCAAGGTGACCGACGTGCCGCCGGAGTTCAAGCTGCATCCGCGGGTGGAGAAGGTGATCGCCGACCGGCGGGCGATGGGCGAGGGCGAGCTTGCGCTCGACTGGGGCATGGGCGAGACGCTCGCCTACGCGAGCCTCCTCGACCAGGGATTCGGCGTGCGGCTGTCCGGACAGGACTCGGCCCGCGGCACGTTCTCGCACCGCCACGCCGTGCTGCACGATCAGAATCGCGAGAAGTGGGATGCCGGCACGTGGATTCCCCTGCAGCACATCCGGGAAGGGCAGCCGGATTTCGAGATCATCGACTCGGTGCTGTCCGAGGAAGCCGTCCTGGGCTTCGAATACGGCTACGCCACCTCCGAGCCCACCGCGCTGGTGATCTGGGAAGCGCAGTTCGGCGATTTCGCCAATGGGGCGCAGGTGGTGATCGACCAGTTCATCGCCGCCGGCGAAGTGAAATGGGGCCGCATCTGCGGCCTCACGCTGCTCTTGCCGCACGGCTACGAGGGGCAGGGCCCCGAGCACTCCTCGGCGCGCCCGGAGCGCTTCCTGCAGCTGTGCGCCGAGCACAACCTGCAGGTATGCGTGCCGACCAATCCGGCGCAGATCTTTCATCTGCTGCGCCGGCAGATGGTGCGCAGGTTCCGCAAGCCGCTCATCGTCATGAGCCCGAAGAGCCTGCTGCGCCACAAGGCAGCCATGTCCACGCTGGAGGACCTTGCGGCCGGCCGCTTCCATACGGTGATCGGCGACAGTGAGACGCTCAACGACGTCCGGCGGGTGATCGTCTGCAGCGGCAAGGTCTACTACGACCTCGTCGAATACCGCCATGAGCACAAGATCGGCGACATCGCGCTGCTCCGCCTCGAGCAGCAGTACCCGTTCCCGCACGCCGACTTCCGTGCCGAGATCGCGCGCTACCCGGGAGCGAAGGAAGTCGTCTGGTGCCAGGAAGAGCCGCAGAACCAGGGCGCGTGGTATCGGCTGCGGGCGTATCTGCGTGGCGACATCGACGAGCGTCAGATGCTCGCCTACGCCGGCCGTCCCATCTCCGCTTCGCCGGCGGTGGGCTACGCGGCGAAGCATCTGGCCCAGCAGCAGCAGCTCGTCGCCGACGCATTCGCCGCGGAGCTTCGGTCCGGCGAGATGGTGACGGCGCATTGAGCCGATCCGCGGCGGCGCCACGCTGCAGAAGACGAAGCCAAGAATGCTGATCGAAGTCAAAGTGCCCGTGCTCCCGGAGTCGGTGACCGAAGCCACGCTGGTCAACTGGCACAAAAAGGCCGGCGAGCCCGTCGGTCGCGACGAGAACCTGGTCGACGTCGAGACCGACAAGGTCGTGCTCGAACTGCCCGCGCCGGGCGCGGGCGTGCTCACCGAGATTCGGAAGCCCGACGGCTCGACCGTGGCCGCGCAGGAGGTGATCGCGGTCATCGACACCGAGGGCAAGAACGCGGGCGCGGCCGCGCCGGCCGCTCGAGTGGCGGGCACGGCTCCCGCGGTCGCGCCGACGCCGGGCGCTCCGTCTCCGAGCGCAGCGCCCGCTGGCGCTCCGTCGCCCGCGGCTCCGGACGGGGAAGCCGACGCACTGCCGGCGGCACGCAAGCTCATGGCGGAAGCCGGGCTGCGCCCGGAGGAGGTGTCGGGAACTGGGCGCGGCGGCCGCGCGACCAAGGGCGACGTGCTCGCGGCCGCAGCGCGGGCGGGCGCAGCCGCCGGCGCGCCCCAGGCGCGCGGACCGCAACCCGCGCCGACGCCGGTCCAGGCGCCGCCCGTCGCGCCGCCGCCGGTGCAGCTGCCGCCCGGCCTGAGCGCGCGCCCGGAGCAGCGCGTGCCGATGTCCCGGCTGCGCCAGCGCGTCGCGGAACGACTGGTCCAGTCGCAATCCACCGCCGCCATCCTGACCACGTTCAACGAGGTCAACATGGCCACGGTGATCGAGCTGCGCAACCGCTACAAGGAGCGCTTCGAGCGCGAGCACGGCGTGAAGCTCGGCTTCATGGGCTTCTTCGTGAAGGCCGTCGTGCATGCCCTGAAGAGATTCCCGATGGTCAACGCTTCCATCGACGGCGGCGACATCGTCTACCACGGCTATTTCGACATCGGCATCGCGGTGGGAAGCCCGCGCGGCCTGGTGGTGCCGATCTTGCGCGACGCCGACCAGATGTCGATCGCCGACATCGAGCGCCAGATCGCCGACTTCGGCCAGCGAGCGCAGGACGGCAAGCTCGCGGTCGAGGAGCTCACCGGCGGCACCTACACGATCTCCAACGGCGGCGTGTTCGGCTCGATGCTCTCCACGCCGATCATCAATCCGCCCCAGTCGGCCATCCTCGGCGTGCATGCGACTCGAGAGCGCGCCGTGGTCGAGAACGGCCAGGTCGTCGTGCGGCCGATGAACTATCTCGCCCAGTCGTACGATCACCGGATCATCGACGGCCGCGAAGCGGTCCTGTCGCTGATGGCGATCAAGGAAGCGCTGGAAGACCCGGCGAGGCTGCTCCTTGACCTGTGACAGGCCATTCGCAGAGAGAGACGCCGAGACAGGCAGAGTGCTCGTGGCGTGCTCCGTGCCTAGGTGTCTCCTTGTGAAAACCGCGTCCCATCGTGGCTGATCCATTCGACGTCGCCGTCATCGGCGCCGGGCCCGGCGGCTACATCGCCGCCATCCGCGCCGCACAGCTCGGCTTACGGACCGCGTGCATCGACGACTGGAAGACGGCCGACGGCAAGCCGGCGCCCGGCGGCACCTGCACCAACGTCGGCTGCATCCCGTCGAAGGCGTTGCTGCAGTCCTCGGAGAATTTCGAGCACGCGGGCCACGCCTTCGCCGAGCACGGCATCGACGTGACCGGCCTGACGCTCGACCTGGCCCGGATGCTCTCGCGCAAGGACAAGGTCGTGCGCCAGAACAACGACGGAATCCTGTATCTGTTCAAGAAGAACAAGGTCGCGTTCTTCAGCGGCGTGGGGAGCTTCACGGGCGGCGTGCCCGGCGCGTGGCAGATCGAGGTCGAAGGCACAAACGGCGCGTCGCTCGTGGCGAAGCACGTCATCGTCGCCACGGGATCGAAGCCCCGCGCTCTGCCCGGAGCGGATTTCGACCGCGCGCTGATTCTCGACAACGACGGCGCGCTGGCGATGCCGCAGGTGCCGAAGCGCCTGGGCGTGGTCGGCGCGGGCGTGATCGGGCTGGAGCTCGGCAGCGTGTGGCGAAGGCTCGGCGCCGCGGTGACGATTGTCGAAGTGCTGCCGACCTTCCTCGGCGGCGCCGACGCCGACGTGTCGAAGGAAGCGTGGAGGCAGTTCACCCGTCAGGGCCTCATCATCCGTCTCGGCGTGAAGATCACCAAGGTGACGCAGGGCGAAGGCGCCGTCGTCGAGTACACCGATGCCGAAGGCAAGCCGGGAAGCGAGCGCTTCGACAAGCTGATCGTGTCGATCGGCCGCGTGCCGCACACGGCGGGCCTCAATGCGCGGGCGATTGGTCTCAAGCTCGACGAGCGCGGCTTCGTGGCTGTGGACGGCGATTGCCGCACGAGTCTCGACGGTATTTGGGCGATCGGCGACGTCGTGCGCGGGCCGATGCTCGCGCACAAGGCCGAGGAGGAGGGCGTTGCCGTGGCCGAGCGCATCGCTGGCCAGCGGCCGCACGTCGACTTCAACACCGTGCCGTGGGTGATCTACACCTCGCCGGAGATCGCCTGGGTCGGCCAGACCGAGCAGCAGCTCAAGGACGCCGGCGTCGACTATCGCGCCGGGTCGTTCCCGTTCACCGCCAACGGGCGAGCGCGCGCGCTGGGCGATACGCGCGGCTTCGTCAAGCTGCTCGCGGATGCGACAACGGATCGCATCCTCGGGATGCACGCGATCGGCCCGATGGTCTCGGAGCTCATCGCCGAGGGCGTGGTCGCCATGGAGTTCGGCGCGTCGAGCGAGGACATCGCGCGCATCTGTCATGCGCATCCGTCGCTCTCCGAGGCAGTCAAAGAGGCGGCCCTGGCCGTCGACAAGCGAACGCTGAACCTGTGAGCGGCACCGGCCGCAGCCTCCCGTCGTGAACGACGCCGCCCGGTCGTCGGTCCCGGCCGCGGGGCCGCTGTTCCGCTTCCTGCAGCCCGATCTCGAGCGCCGCGGCAGCGCGCTCGACAGCGCCCAAGAGCGCGCGCTCCTCCGGCTGCAGCGGCTCTACGACGAGCTGGTCGGCTTCAAGCGCGCGCGGCGCTCGCTCCTGCGCTGGCTCGCTCCACCGCCGCCGCCCCAAGGCGTTTACCTTTGGGGCGCGGTGGGGCGCGGGAAGAGCTTTCTCATGGACCAGTTCTACGCCGCACTGCCCTACCGCCGGAAGACCCGCGTGCACTTTCACCCCTTCATGCGCTCGGTGCACCAGGAGCTCACGACCCTTCACCGCGAGGAGGACCCCCTGGCCACCGTCGCCGCCCGCATCGCGCGCCGCTACCGTGTCGTGTGCTTCGACGAGTTCCACGTCGCCGACGTCGCCGACGCAATGATCCTGGGGCGGCTGTTCCGCGCGCTGTTCGGCCACGGCATCGTGTTCGTCACCACGTCGAATTATCATCCCGACGCCCTCTACCCCAACGGGCTGCAGCGGGAGAACCTGCTGCCGACCATCGCCTTGCTCAAGACCTGGCTGGACGTGGTGGATGTCGACGGGGACACCGATTACCGTCTGCGCGAGCTGGAGCAGGCGACAGTGTACTGCACGCCGCTGGGACCCGATGCCGATGCCGCGCTCGCCCGGCGCTTCGAGCGCATGCGCCCCGGACCGCTCGAGGATCCGCGGTTGACCATCGAATCCCGGCCACTGACCGCGCGGGCGCGCGCGGGAAGCCTCGTCTGGTTCGACTTCGCGACGCTGTGCGATGGTCCGCGCTCGCAGCGCGACTATCTGGAGATCGCCCGCCGGTTCGCGGTGGTGATCCTCTCCGGCGTCCCGCGCATGACGCCCGACATGGGCGACGCCGCGCGGCGCTTTACCTGGCTCGTCGACGTGCTCTACGATCATCGGGTAAAGTTGGTGCTCTCGGCCGCGGCCCCCGCCGAAGAGCTGTACCGGCAAGGACCCAACAGCCAGGATTTCGCGCGCACCGTGAGCCGCTTGATCGAGATGCGCACTCGAGACTACATGGCGTTGCCGCACCGGGCGGGCGAGTCAGCCCCTGCGTCGACGCCGTCCTGAGGAGGACCCCACCCATGCACCGCTTCAAGGCCTACCGCACATTCCAGGACGAGCAGGGCGTGTCCAGCCGCTTCGTGGAGATGACCGAGGAGGAGCTCGATCCGGGCGACGTGCTGGTGCGCACCAAATACTCGACGATCAACTACAAGGATGCGCTGTCGTACAACGGAGCGGGGCGCATCATGCGCAAATTTCCCACCGTCGGGGGCATCGACATGGCGGGCACCGTCGAGAGCTCCACCGACGCGCGCTGGAAGAAGGGCGACAAGGTCGTGGTGCACGCCTACGACATGGGCGTGGCTCACGACGGCGGCTACGCCGAATACGTTCGCGTTCCGGGCGACTGGATCGTCCGCCGGCCCGACAGCATGACGGCGTTCGACGCCATGACGATGGGCACGGCCGGCTTCACCGCCGCGCAGGCAATCATGCTGATGGAGCACAACGGGCTCGCGCCCGACAAGGGGCCGGTCGCGGTGTCGGGAGCCACCGGCGGCGTGGGCAGCGTGGCGATCGAGATCCTCGCCAAGATCGGCTACCACGTCGTGGCGATCACGGGGAAAGAGGAGGAGGCGCGCTATCTGCACGGGCTGGGCGCCAAGGAGGTCCGCCTGCGGCAGTCGATCGATTCCGCCGCTATGCGGCCGCTCGAGAAGGCGATCTGGGCTGGCGCCGTCGACAACCTCGGCGGGCCGGTGCTGTCCTGGCTACTGGCGACGATGAAGATCGGCGGGACCGTGGCCTCCGTGGGACTCGCGGCGAGTTCCCAGCTCGAAACGACGGTGATGCCGTTCATCCTGCGCGGCGTGCGCCTATTGGGCGTGGACAGCGCCAACTGCCCGATGGAGCTGCGGCAGAAGATCTGGAACAAGCTCGCCGGTCCGTGGCGCCCCAACCGCGTGCACGACTCGGTGCGGACCATCGACTTCGAGGATCTGCCGACGCACTTCGATGCCTATTTGAAAGGGCTCGTTCGCGGGCGAACGGTCGTGCGCATCGGCGCCGACAGCCATCCCTAGGCGCGAATTTATTCGCGCGACCTTGATCCGGCGCAACGATTCGCCCGGCGGCTTCGGCTAACGTCGCCGGGAAACCGTCGCGGGAGGAGAGTACCGTGGCCACGTACGCGCAGGCATATCGTCGGTCGATCCACGAGCGCGACCGGTTCTGGCGCGAGAAGGCGCAGCTCGTCGACTGGCAGACGCCTTTCGAGACCGTTCTCGACTACCGCCGCCCGCCGTTCGCACGCTGGTTCGTCGGCGGCCGCATCAACCTCTGCCACAACGCGATCGACCGCCATCTCGCCGCGCGCTCGGCGCAGCCCGCGCTCATCTACATCTCCACCGAGACCGGCACCGAGCGCAGCTACACCTTCGCCGAGCTGGCGAAGGAGGTGAACCGCTTCGCCGCGATCCTCCAGGCGCAGGGCGTGGGACGTGGCGATCGGGTGCTCATCTACATGCCGATGATCCCGGAGGCCGTGTTCGCGATGCTCGCCACGGTGCGCATCGGCGCCATTCACTCCGTGGTCTTCGGCGGCTTCGCGGCGGCTAGCCTCGCCACGCGCATCGACGACGCGCGGCCGAAGGCAATGGTCACGGCCGATGCCGGCATGCGCGGCGGAAAGAGCATTCCCTACAAGCATCTGGTCGACGAGGCGCTGCGGCTCGCGCAGCATCCTCCGAGCAAGGTGATCATCGTCGACCGCAAGCTCGATCCGGAGATGAGCCGCGTGGCGGGTCGCGATCTCGACTATGCGACGCTCGCCGCGGCCCACGCCGGCGCGAGCGTGCCGTGCGTGTGGCTCGAATCCTCCGAGCCGTCGTACATCCTCTACACCTCGGGCACGACCGGGAAGCCCAAGGGCGTACAGCGCGACACCGGCGGCTACGCCGTGGCGCTCGCCGCCTCCATGCGCGACATCTTCTGCGTCGAGCCCGGCGAGACGATGTTCACCACCAGCGACATCGGCTGGGTGGTCGGACACTCGTACATCGTCTACGCGCCGCTCATCAACGGCTCGACCACGATCCTCTACGAGGGGCTGCCGATTCGCCCGGACGCGGGCGTGTGGTGGCGGATCGTCGCGCAGCACAAGGTGTGCACGATGTTCAGCTCGCCCACCGCGATCCGGGTGCTCAAGAAGCAGGATCCGGCGTACATGAGGAAGTACGATCTCTCCAGTCTGCGCTATCTGTTTCTCGCCGGCGAGCCGCTCGACGAGCCGACCGCCCGCTGGGCCGCCGATTCGCTCGGCCTGCCGGTCGTCGACCACTACTGGCAGACCGAGAGCGGCTGGCCGATCCTGTCTGCGCAGCCGGGCATCGAAGACACGCCGCGGAAGTTCGGGAGCCCCTCGTTCCCCGTGTGCGGCTACGACGTGAAGCTGTTGCACGAAGGAACGGGAGAGGAGGTCGGCAGCAACGAGAAAGGCGTGCTGGCCATCGCGCCGCCGCTTCCCCCCGGATGCATGACGACCGTCTGGGGCGACGACGAGCGGTTCGTGTCGACCTACTTCACGACCATTCCGGGCAAGCAGGTGTACTCGACGTTCGACTGGGCGACGCGCGATCAAGACGGCTACTACTTCGTGCTGGGCCGCACCGACGACGTGATCAACGTCGCCGGCCATCGGCTGGGCACGCGCGAGATCGAGGAAGCCGTCCAGGCGCACTCGGGCATCGCCGAGGTCGCCGTGGTCGGCGTGGCCGACCCGCTCAAAGGCCAGATCCCGGTCGCCTTCGCGGTGGTGAAGGACCCGGCCCGGGTCGCGGCCGCCGACGGAGCGGCGGCCGTGCGTCGGGAAGTGATGGACACGGTCGATCAGCAGCTCGGCGCGATCGCTCGCCCCGGTGCGGTGCATTTCGTCAGCGCGCTGCCGAAAACGCGGTCCGGCAAGCTGCTGCGCCGGTCGATCCAGGCGCTCGCCGAAGGGCGTGACCCGGGCGACCTCACGACCATCGAGGATCCGGCGGCCCTGGAGCAGATCCGGCAAGCTCTGATAGGTACGGATTCGCGCTAAAATACGCGTTTAGTGCCCTTCGTTCGTCTTTGTCCAACGTTGCTTCGGCCGCACTACCTCACGTTCCGCTCGCGCGAGTCACCCGCGGACAGGCCACCGACAGCGTGCACTACGGGTCCGTCGCCGTGGTCGATCGCGACGGGCGGCTCGTCTGCGCCGCGGGCGATCCGCGATACCTGACGGCGACGCGCAGCGCGCTGAAGCCCTTGCAGGCGCTGCCGCTCGTGGCCGAAGGCGGCATCGAGCACTTCGGCTACGACGCGACCCACACAGCGCTACTGTGCGCCAGCCATTCCGGCGAGCCCCGGCATGTCGCGGGGGTGGCCGCCATGCTGGAGCGCGCGCAGTGCTCGATTGAGGACCTGCAGTGCGGGGTTCATCCGCCGCTCTACTACACCGTGCGCGAAGAGCTTCCTCCGGCGGGCGCTGGTTTCACTGCCCTCCACCACAACTGTTCGGGCAAGCATGCCGGCATGCTGGCCTATTGCCGGCTGTGCGGCCTTCCCGCCGCCTCGTATCTCGACTTCGGCCATCCGCTGCAGCAGGCGATCCGCGGCGCTGTCGCCTACATGACCGGCGTGCCCGAGACCGCCCTGCGCGCCGGCATCGATGGTTGCTCGGCGCCCAACTACGCGGTGCCGCTCGATCGCCTCGCCTTCGCCTACGCGAGGCTCGCGACGGCCGCGGCGGAGGGGCGCTATGGCGCGGCGGCCGCCAGGCTGGTAAGGGCCATGGTTGCCCATCCCGAAATGGTGTCGGGCGAGGGCCGCAACGATCTGGCTTTGATGCGCGCGGGCGGGGGCGACTGGGTGACGAAGGTTGGCGCCGAGGGCGTCCAGGCGATCGGCGTGAAAAGCCGCGGCTGGGGCATCGCGATCAAGGTCATCGACGGCAACGCCCGCGGCCTGCACCCCGCCACGGTCGCCGTACTCGATCAGCTGGGTCTGCTCGACGAGTCGCGGCACGCGGCGCTGGCGGCTTGGCGAGCGCCGGAAATCCGCAACCACCGGGGGATGGCGACCGGTCGCGTCGAGCCCATGGTCGAGATCGAGCGGTGCGCCTGAAGTGCATGCTGTAAGACCCTGTGCGTAAGTGAACTTCCTGTCCCGCCGACGGTCCAGAGGAGCAGATATCGCGCGGCGCGGGCCGCCGCGAACGCCCCGGACGGCTCGGCTATACTGCCGGCGGGTGCCGGGCCCACCGGAAACGGTGTGGTCACAACAACATTCGAATCAGGGGCGGCCCGCGGATGGGTGACCGCGAAGTAGATCAGCAGCTCGTCGAGCGGGCGCAACGTGGCGACAAGCGGGCTTTCGAGCTGCTGGTTCTGAAGTACCAGCGCAAGCTGGCGAGGTTGCTGTCGCGGCTGGTGCGCGACGCGGGCGAAGTCGAGGACGTGACGCAGGAAGCGTTCATCAAGGCCTACCGCGCCCTGCCGAGCTTCCGCGGAGACAGTGCGTTTTACACATGGTTGTACCGGATCGCGATCAACACCGCCAAGAACTACCTGGTCGCGATCGGGCGGCGGGCGCCGACCTCGACCGGTTTCGACCACGAGGAGGCGGAGAACTTCGAGGACGCGGAGCAGCTGCGAGACTCGAGCACGCCGGAGAACGAGCTGCTGGGCAGAGAAATCGCGACCACGGTCAACAAGGCGATGGACGCGCTGCCCGACGATCTGCGTACCGCGATCACGCTGCGCGAGATCGAGGGTTTGAGCTACGAAGAGATTGCCAACGTGATGAACTGTCCGATTGGCACGGTGCGCTCCCGGATCTTCCGGGCGCGCGAAGCGATCGCAGCGGAGCTGCGGCCGCTGTTGGGGACCGATAAGGACCGGAGATGGTGATGGGTAACGTGAAGGCTCTTCCGGACGGGAACCGCCCCGAACGGTCGGGTATGCAGTCGAGCGATGTAACGGCGGAAGAAGTTTCGCTCCTGGTCGACGGCGAGCTGGGCGCGGATCGCGTCGAGCGCGTCTGCCTGGGCCTGCGCGCGCCCGCAGCGCTGGAAACATGGGTGTGCTACCACGCGATCGGCGACGCGCTGCGCGGGCAGTGCCGGCCGATCCCGGGCTTCGCGGAGCGTTTTTCCGCGCAGCTCGCGGCGGAGCCGACGGTGCTGGCGCCGCCGCGGCCGCGGCCGGCCCCGACGGCGGTGGCGCTTGCCGTCGCGGCTACCGTCGCGGCTGTGGGCGTAGTGGGCTGGGTGGCGCTTGCCACCATGCCGGTGCCGCCCGAGGCGGTCGCGACCGCCGAGCACGCCATCGCGGTGCGGCCTGCCGACGCGCGCCGCCCCGTTGTCAACGAGTATCTGCTGGCGCACCAGGAATACTCGCCGGCGACCGCGATCGCGGGCGTACGCCCGTACCTTCGGGCGGTGGCCGCCGACGACGAGGATGCAGCGAAGTAGCCCGCGGGCGTCGCCGGCCGCACGCTCCGCGAAAGCGGCGGGCTGCGTCGCTCTGGCGCTGGCGGCGGCGCTCGGAGCCGCCACCGCTGCGGCGGAGGACGCCGTCGAATGGCTTCAGCGCGCGGCGATGGCCGCGCGCGAGCAGACCTACGCGGGCACGCTGGTGTACAGCCACGCGGGGCGGGTGGAGACTTCGCGGCTCCTGCACATGGTCGACGAGCGCGGCGAGCACGAGAAGCTCGTCAATCTCGATGGCCCGGCGCGCGAAGTCATCCGCAACAACGAGCAGGTGCGCTGCTATTACCCGGATGCGAAGATCATCCGGGTCGAGCCGAGGACCTATCGCAACCCGTTCCCGTCGCTGCTGCCGCAGCAGCTCAACACGCTCGCCGTGTACTACTTCTTCCGCAAGGCGGAGGTCGCCCGCATCGCCGGAGTGGAGACGCAGGCGGTGCTGTTCGAGCCCAAGGACGGCATGCGCTACGGGCACAAGATGTGGGCGGATCTCCATTCCGGGCTGCTGCTCAAGGCGCAGCTTCTGAACGAGCACAACGTGCCCATCGAGCAGTTCGCCTTCAACGATATCCAGATCGGCATCAAGATCGAGCGCGAGCAGGTTCGGCCCACCTACACCCCTCCGCCGGCCGACTGGCAGATGCGCGAATCCCTGCCCGGCGACGTCGTGCAGAAGGAGACCGGCTGGACGGTGAAGGAGCTGCCGCCGGGTTTCGCCAAGGTGATCGAAGGCTATCGCACGCTGCGCGGCAAGGTCGGACCGGTGGCGCACATCGTCTATTCCGACGGGCTGGTGGCGGTGTCGGTGTTCGTCGAGGCGATGCCGCAGGCGCCGCAACCGATCGGTCCCTCGCAGCAAGGGGGGATCAACGTCTACAGCCGCCAGATGGATGATCACTTGGTGACGGTTCTGGGAGAAACACCGGGCTCAACGGTACGGCAGATCGCCTATTCGGTCGTGCATCGCTAGCGCCTCCGGCGCGACACAGGGGAAAGCATGAACCTTCGCAACTGGACGTTGGCGGGCGCGCTCGCGGGCGCGCTGTGCTTCGCTCCGGCGACATCGGCCCAGTCGGGCCGCAGCCTGCCGGATTTCACCGAGCTCTACGAGCAGCAGGGACCGGCGGTGGTGAGCATCGACGTCACGCAGACGGTGAAGCGCTCGCAGTTTCCAGACCTTTCCGAGGACGATCCGTTCTACGAGTTCTTCCGGCGCTTCGGCCAGGTGCCGCGCGGCCGCGAGCGGCCGCGCGATCTCGAGCAGCAGTCGGTAGGCTCCGGCTTCATTCTGTCCGCCGACGGCTACGTGCTCACCAACGCGCACGTCGTGGACGAGGCGAGCGAAGTCACGGTGAAGCTGACCGACAAGCGCGAGTTCAAGGCCAAAGTCGTGGGACTGGACAAGCGCACCGACGTCGCGGTGCTCAAGATCGACGCTACCGGGCTGCCGAAAGTGGCGATCGGCGATCCCGACAAGCTCAAGGTCGGCGAGTGGGTCGCGGCGATCGGCAAGCCGTACGGATTCGAGAACACGATCACCGCCGGCATCGTCAGCGCCAAGGGCCGCGAGTTGCCGAACGAAAACCTGGTTCCATTCATCCAGACCGACGTGCCGATCAATCCGGGCAACTCGGGCGGACCGCTGTTCAACCTCAGAGGCGAAGTGGTCGGCATCAATTCCATCATCTACAGCCGCACCGGCGGCTACATGGGTCTCGCGTTCGCGGTGCCGATCGACGTCGCGATGGGCGCGGTGAAGCAGATCCAGGAAAAAGGGCGGGTGACGCGCGGGCGCATCGGCGTACAGATCCAGGAGGTGACCAAGGAGACCGCGGACGCGTTCGGGCTTCCCAAGGCCACGGGCGCACTGGTCAACTCGGTGGAGAAGGGCGGACCGGCGGACAAGGCTGGCGTCGAGTCCGGCGACATCATCCTCAAGGCCGACGGACGGACCATCAACACGTCGACCGAGCTCCCGCGGATCATCACCCAGATCAGGCCGGGCTCCAAGATCGCGCTGCAGGTCTGGCGCAAGGGCGCCACCAAGGACGTGAACGTCACGGTCGCGGAGCTCAAGGAAGAGGAAGCGCCGCGCGCGGCAAAGAAGGGGCCGCCGCTCGCCAAGGAGAAGGCGAAGCCGAATCGCATGGGGCTGGTGCTCTCCGATCTCTCCGAGGATCAGAAGAAGGAGCTCGACGTCACGAACGGCGTGATCATCGAGGACATCACCGGCAGCGCCCGCGGCAACATCCAGGTGGGCGACGTGATCCTGGCGCTGATCAGCAAGGGAACGACGATCGACGCCCGGAACGCGGATCAGGTCAACGGACTCATCGCCAAGCTGGAGAAGGGCGCCGCGGTGACATTTCTTCTCCGTCGCGGCGACGCGCAGTTCTATTCCAGCGTGAAGATCGGCAACGGTGAGCCGTAAAAGCGAGCGGCCCGCATCGCTGACGCTCATCGTGCGCGCGTACTGTCATCTGTGCGACGAGATGCGCGCCGCGCTGCTCCCGCTCGCGAGCGGTGCCGGGGTCGCCGTCTCGGAGCTCGACGTCGACAGCGATCCCGCCCTGGAGGCGCGCTGGGGCGATGCGGTGCCGGTCCTGCTTGCCGGGACGCGCGAGCTCTGCCGGTACCGGATCGATCGCCCGGCCGTCGCCGCGTTTCTCGCCGCCATCGCGCAGGACCGCGATTTCGGCTAAAATCCGCGTCGATTCAAAGCATTCCCACGTCGGCCGCCGCCCGCGCGGCCGTCTGTTTCGAGCCGCGGACGGGGGGTGAGCGCCGCGGCGGCAGGATCCAGAGGGCACCGGCTGGTGCCCTTCGTGTTTTCATGCAGAACGTACGCAATTTCTCGATCATCGCCCACATCGATCACGGCAAATCGACGCTCGCCGATCGCTTCATCCAGCGCTGCGGGGGATTGTCGGAGCGCGAGATGGGCGAGCAGGTGCTCGATTCGATGGAGCTCGAGCGCGAGCGCGGTATCACGATCAAGGCGCAGACCGCCACGCTGTCCTATGCCGCGCGCGACGGCCGCACCTACAGCCTGCATCTCATCGATACGCCGGGGCACGTCGACTTCGCCTACGAGGTCTCGCGCTCGCTCGCGGCCTGCGAAGGCGCGCTGCTGGTGGTCGACGCCTCGCAGGGGGTCGAGGCGCAGACGGTGGCCAACTGCTACACGGCGATCGAGCAGGGCGTCGAGGTGATCCCGGTGCTCAACAAGATCGACCTGCCGGTCGCCGACCCTGAGCGCGTGGCGGCCGAGATCGAGGACATCATCGGCATCGACGCGAGCCACGCGGTGCGGGTGAGCGCCAAGACGGGCGAGGGAGTGGACGATGTGCTGGAGGCGGTGGTCGCGCGCATCCCGCCGCCGCACGGCAATCCGGACGCGCCGCTGCAGGCGCTGGTGATCGACTCGTGGTTCGACAACTACGTGGGCGTCGTGATGCTGGTGCGCGTCATGCAGGGCACGCTCCGCACCAAGGATCGGATCCTGCTCATGGCGAGCGGGGCGGCCTACAACTGCGAGCAGGTGGGCGTGTTCACGCCGAAGTCCGTCCCCCGGGAGGCGCTCGCCGCCGGCGACGTGGGCTTCGTCGTCGCCGGGATCAAGGAGCTGAAGGCAGCGGCGGTGGGCGACACTGTCACCCATGCCGCCCGGCCGGCAGGCAAGCCGCTGCCAGGGTTCAAGCAGGTGAAGCCGCAGGTGTTCGCCGGGCTCTATCCGGTGGAAGCGAACCAGTACGAAGCCCTGCGCGAGGCGCTGGAGAAGCTCAAGCTCAACGACGCGTCGCTCTTCTATGAGCCGGAGGTCTCGCAGGCACTCGGCTTCGGCTTCCGCTGCGGCTTCCTGGGTCTGCTGCACCTGGACATCGTGCAGGAGCGCCTGGAGCGCGAGTACGCGATGGACCTGGTGACCACCGCACCGACGGTCGTCTACGAGGTCCTGTTGCGCGACGGCACGGCGATGGAGATCGAAAATCCAGCGAAGCTCCCGGACCTCTCGCGCGTGGCCGAGATCCGCGAGCCGATCATCGCGACGACCATCCTCGTGCCGCAGGACTATGTCGGCGCGGTCCTGACGCTGTGCACCGACAAGCGCGGCGTGCAGAGGAACATGCAGTACGTGGGCCGGCAGGTGATGCTGAAGTACGAGCTGCCGCTGGCCGAAGTGGTGATGGACTTCTTCGACCGCCTGAAGTCGGTGTCCCGCGGTTACGCCTCGCTCGACTACGAGTTCCTCGAGTTTCGCGCCGCCGACGTGGTCAAGCTCGACATCCTCATCAACGGCGAGCGGGTCGACGCACTGTCGGTGATGGTCCATCGGGCGCACGCCCAGTACCGGGGGCGGGAAGTGGTCGCCAAGATGCGCAGGCTCATTCCGCGCCAGATGTTCGACGTCGCCATCCAGGCGGCGATCGGCGCCCAGATCATCGCCCGCGAGACAGTGAAGGCGCTGCGCAAGAACGTGCTCGCCAAGTGCTACGGCGGCGATGTCACGCGCAAGCGGAAGCTCCTGGAAAAGCAGAAGGCCGGCAAGAAGCGCATGAAGGCGGTGGGCAGCGTCGAGATCCCGCAGGAAGCCTTCCTCGCGATCCTGCAGGTCGGAGAAAAGTGAACCGCCGCCCGCAACCTGCCTCCGCGTGCCCCTCATGCCGATGAACTTCGCGCTCATCCTGTTCCTGCTGACCGTGGTCACCGGCCTCGTGGCCCTGGCCGATCGGCTGTACTTCGCGCGGCGCCGGCCGGCGGAGGCGCCGGAGCCCTGGTGGATCGAGTACCCGAAGAGCTTCTTCCCGGTGCTGCTGATCGTGTTCCTGCTGCGTTCCTTCGTCGCCGAGCCGTTCAAGATCCCCAGCTCCTCGATGCGGCCGACCCTCGAAGTCGGCGACTTCATACTGGTCAACAAGTTCGCGTACGGGATACGCTTGCCGATCATCGAGAAGAAGATCATCCCCACCGGCGAGCCGCAGCGCGGCGACGTGATCGTGTTCCGCTATCCGGTCAATCCGTCGCAGGACTTCATCAAGCGCGTGATCGGGCTTCCCGGCGACGAGGTGGTCTACCAGGACAAGCAGCTCACCGTGAACGGGATGCCGCTTCGGCAGACGGCCGACGGGACCTACGGCTACCTGGAGGGGCTCACCTACGTGACCACGGAGAAGCTCACCGAGCGCTGGGACGGCAGGAGCTATACCATCGCCGAGAACCCGGCGGCCCAGCCGGTCTATCCGCTGAACGTGCGCTCGTTTCCCGGAAGGGAGAACTGCGTTTACAATGACCGCGGTTTTCGTTGCAAGGTGCCGGCGGACAGCTACTTCATGATGGGCGACAATCGCGACAACAGCGACGACAGCCGCTACTGGGGCTTCGTGCCGGACGAGAACATCCGGGGCAGGGCGATCCTCATCTGGTTCAACTGGGACGACATCGCGAGCCTATCCTTCAAGCGCATCGGCACCAGCATTCACTGACGGGGGACAATCATGGGCACGCGCCACCGGCAGACCGGCCTCACGATCATCGGCTTCCTCTTCGTCGCGGCCGTGGTTCTCGCGATCGCGATGATCGGCTTCCGCGTGCTGCCGTCGTATATCGAGTACTTCTCGGTCGAGAAGACGCTTCGGCAGACGCTGCAGAACGCGCGCGACGGTGTGACGCTGGGGGAGTTCCGCAAGGATTTCGACTTGAAGGCGAGCGCCGACTACATCGATTCGGTGCGCGGCAGTGACGTCGACCTCACCCGGGAAGGCACCGAGCTGGTCGCCTCGGCGTCGTGGACCAACACGCTGCACCTTGTCGGCAACGTGAGCCTGCTACTCGAGTTCGAGGCCTCGGCGCGAAAATAGTGGCGTCCGATGCGGCACCGGACGCGGCCCTGGGCCACGTCTTTCGCCGGCCCGAGCTCCTGCGCCAGGCACTCACCCACAGGAGCTTCGCCACCGAACACAACGAGCGTCTCGAATTCATCGGCGACGGGGTACTCAACTGCGCCATCGCGCTCATTCTCTACGAGCGCTTTCCCGCGATGTCCGAAGGCGAGCTCTCGCGGATGCGCTCGGCGCTGGTCAACCGCGAGACGCTGCATCGCCACGCGAGCGCACTCGGGATCGGAGCTTCGATCCGTCTCGGAGAGGGCGAGCTCAGGAGCGGCGGGCCGGAGCGACCCTCGATCCTCGCCGATGCGCTCGAGGCGGTGTTCGGCGCCATTTTCCTCGACAGCGGATTTGCCGCGGCCTACGCGGCGATCGAGCAGGTCTACCGCGACGACATCTCGGGCGCCGATGTCGATGCGCTCGCCAAGGACCCAAAGACGCGGCTCCAGGAGTGGCTGCAGGCGCGCCGCATCGCGGTGCCGGAGTACGCCATCGTCGGCGTGCACGGCGAGGCGCACCAGCGGACCTTCGAGGTCATGTGCCGGATTCCCGCGCTCGCCATCGCCGAGAACGGCACCGGGTCGAGCCGCCGCGCGGCCGAGCAGGCCGCCGCCGCGCACGCGTATGAGCGGGCGACGCAAAGCCCTTCGTCCTGAGGCGTCGGCGGCGCCTTTCCGCTGCGGCGAGGTCGCGATCGTCGGCCGTCCGAGCGTGGGCAAGTCGACGCTGCTCAACGCTCTCGTTGGGGCGAGAGTGTCGATCACGTCGCGGCGGCCGCAAACGACCCGCGGTCGCGTCCGCGGCATCCTCACGACGGATGCCGCGCAGTTCGTGTTCGTCGACACGCCGGGCTTCCAGACGCGGCACCGCTCGCTGCTGAACGAGCGCATGAACCGGGCGGTTCGCGAGAGCCTCAACGGCGTCGACGTCATCGTCGCGGTGCTCGAGGCGCGCGGACCGACCGGCCAGGATCGCGCGCTGTTCGCGCTGCTGCCGGAGAGCGTGCCGGCGATCGCGGCCGTGAACAAGATCGATCGCCTCGCCGACAAGTCGCTGCTCCTCCCGGTGATCGCCGAGATCGCCGCCGCGCACGACTTCGGCGCCATCGTACCGGTCGGCGCCGAGAAGCGGCTCCAGCTCGACGAGCTGCTGGGTGCCATCGAGAGTCGCCTGCCGGCGGGTCCGCCGCGTTTCCCGAGCGACGAGCTCACCGATCGTGACGAGCGCTTCCTCGCCGCCGAATTCCTGCGCGAGAAGATCTTCCGCCAGCTTGGCGAGGAAGTGCCGTACGCCGTGGCAGTCGCCATCGATACCTTCCGGCACGAGGGCGCGCTGCGGCGCATCCACGCCACGGTATACGTCGACAAGGCGAGCCAGCGCACGATCGTCCTGGGCGAAGGCGGCGTGCGCATGAAGGAGATCGCCTCGGCGGCGCGTCGCGACATGGAGCGGCTTTTCGGCGGCAAGGTCTTCCTCGAGGTGTGGGTGCGCGTGAAGCCCGACTGGGCGAACGACGAGCGCATGCTGGCCCGCCTGGGGTACTGATGTCGGGCGCCTACGCATGAAGCAGTCCCGCGAGCGACGCGACGACCAGCGCGCGTTCGTCCTCCACACGTTCCCCTATCGCGAGACGAGCGCGATCGTCGAGACGCTCTCCGAGGGGTACGGACGCGTAGCGCTGGTTGCACGAGGGGCGAAGCGCACGCGCTCCGAGCTCCGCGGCGTGCTCCAAGCCTTCCAGCCGCTCACGCTCTCATGGTCGGGAACGGGCGAGCTCAAGACGCTGATCCGCGCCGAATGGCGCGGCGGATTGCCTCTCGTCACGGGGCCGGCGCTGCTGTGCGGCTTCTATCTGAACGAGCTGCTGCTCAAGCTGCTGCCGCGGGAGGATCCCCATCCACGCCTGTTCGCGGAGTACGAATCGGCGCTCGCCCGGCTCGCCCAGGGCGAGGAGCAGGCGCCGATACTGAGGCAATTCGAGCTGAGATTTCTCGCCGAACTGGGCTACGCGCTGCCGCTCACACACGAAGCCGATACCGGCCGGCCGATCGATCCGGGCGAGCGGTACTATTACGCGTTCGACCGCGGGCCGCGGACGGTCGCGGCCGAGCCGGGGCGCCGTTATCCCCTGGTGCGCGGCGCCACGCTGCTCGCGCTGGCGAGAGACGACTACGCGGCGCCGGATTCGGCCGCCGAGGCCAAGCGGCTGATGCGCGAGGTGCTCGATCATTACCTCGAGCGGCGCACGCTGGTGAGTCGCCGCGTAGTGCGCGACCTGCAGGCGATCGAGGACTCGGAAGTCGGGGAGGACAACGACCATCATGATTGAGCTCGGCGTCAACATCGACCACGTCGCCACGCTGCGCCAGGCGCGACGCACGTACGAACCCGATCCCGTCTGGGCGGCGGTCGAAGCGCACCTGGGGGGAGCCGACGGCATTACAGTGCACCTGCGCGAGGATCGCCGTCATATCCAGGATCGCGACGTGCGGCGCCTGCGCGAGCTGGTGCACATCAAGCTCAATCTGGAGATGGCCGCGACCGACGAGATGGTGGCGATCGCCTGCGAGCTGAAGCCGGAGATGGCGATGCTGGTGCCCGAGGGACGCGAGGAGATCACCACCGAGGGCGGACTGGACGTCGCCGGCCAGGAGAAGCGCCTCACGAAAGTCGTCTCGGCGCTCTCCGTTGCGGGCATCGTCACCAGCGTGTTCATCGACGCCGAGGCGCGGCAGGTCGACGCCGCGGCTAGGATCGGCGCGCGCGTGTGCGAGATCCATACCGGTCCGTACGCGCACGCGTTCCACGCCCGCGGTCGCGATCCGCAGAGCCCGGCGGTCGTCGCCGAGCTCGCCAAGGTCCGCGAAGCGGGGGCGGCGGTCGTCGGCCATGGCATGCGCTTCAACGCCGGGCACGCGCTCAATTACTTCAACGTGCAGCCGATCGCCGCAATGTCCGGCGTGCGCGAGCTGCACATCGGGCACGCGATCGTGAGCCGCGCGGTGTTCGTCGGGCTGCGCGAAGCGGTGCGGGAAATGAAGGCGCTGATGCGCGAGGCGGCGGGTTGAGTTCATCGCTACGCAACGCGTGGCAGTTGCTCAATCGCCTGAGCGGTTCCCGCAGGCAATGATCGCCCTGCCGCGCGGCCCGCTGATGCTCGATGTCGCGGGCCTCGAGCTCACCGCCGAGGAGCGCGAGCGGATCGGCCATCCTCTCGTGGGTGGAGTGATCCTGTTCAGCCGTAACTACGCGGATCCGGCGCAGCTCGAGGCGCTCACCGCCGCGATCCGCGAGCTGCGGGATCCGCCGCCACTCATCGCCGTCGATCACGAGGGGGGGCGGGTGCAGCGCTTTCGCGAAGGCTTCACGGCGATCCCGCCGGTGCGCATGCTGGGCGAGCTCTGGGACCGCGACGTTGCGGCCGCGACCGCAGAGGCGAGGCGCGTCGGCGAGACGATCGCCGCGGAGCTGGGGGCGCACGGCGTGGACTTCAGCTTCGCGCCGGTCGTCGACCTCGACTACGGCCGAAGCAGCGTGATCGGCGACCGCGCGTTTCACCGCAATCCGAATGCGGTGGCGCATCTCGCGATGGCATTCCGCGCGGGGCTGCGTTCCGGGGGCATGGCGGCGGTGATCAAGCACTTCCCCGGGCATGGCTTCGTCGCCGCCGACTCGCACGCCGAGACGCCGGTCGACGCGCGACCGCTCGCCATGCTCGAGAAAGACGATCTCGTCCCGTTCAGCGTGCTCGTCCGGTGCGGCGTCGAGGGCGTCATGCCCGCTCACGTCGCATACCCGGAGGTCGACGCTCGACCCGCCGGATTCTCGCGCGTGTGGCTGCAGGACATCCTGCGCGGCCGCCTGGGCTTCGACGGCGTCATCTTCAGCGACGACCTCTCGATGGCGGGCGCTCGCATCGCCGGCGACCTCGTCGCGCGCGCCGAAGCCGCCTGCGAGGCGGGTTGCGACATCGTGCTCGTGTGCAACGATCCGGAAGGGGCGGCGAAGCTCCTGTCGCAGTGGCGGCCGGAGCCGATCGTCGCGTCGGAACGCCGCTACGCCCGACTCGCGCTTGGAAGGACGGCTCCGGCCTGAGCGCGGCGGCCGGCTCCCTTGCGAGCCGTCCTCGCGTCGAAAAATCTTACATTGCGCTCGCGACAGGCAGCGATTTCAGGGGCTGTCTCGATGCCACTTAGCGAGCCCGAGGGAAGCGCATCCATTCGATCCGACGCGGCATGGTTGTTGCTGCCATTGAACGTGGCTCACTCGGGACCTCGGGGAACGCTCACGGACGATACGTTCGATCCCGGCGAGCGCACCCAGAGGTCCTTGTTCACCTCGAACGGCACGACCTCGGGCGCGCCGTGCACGACCTGCGGCAATTCCCGGGGCTTGGCTAGTTCATCGCGAACTTCGGCGATACCACGCAGGTCGCGGGCCTCGTGGCCCTCGGGTTCGTCAACACGACGTTCTCCTACGATCCGTCGACCGACGGGCCGACCACGTCGATAGCCGTGGCGGTGGACAAGGACCTCAGCGCCAACCTGATCGCGCTTCCGGGGAGCCCCTTCGGGAATGGGTTCCGCCCCCTGGTCGAGCAAGGCGGAAACGATTATCTCGCCCTGATCAGCGGGCCCATGTGGACCGGAGGCGATACCGGCTTCCTTACGCTCTCGGCCCCGGCGCTGCTGGCCTCGAGCGTTCAGGAATTCGACTTCAGCATGGGTTCGTTCACGCCGGCCAACCATCCGGATTTCTCGGGCGGCCCCATGCTGTTCGGGATCGGGCAACTTTTCGCGGAAGGAGGGTTCCCGGAGAGGGCAGTTCATCGCCTCGTACGACAACCTGAGCATCCGGCTCTCCGTACCGGAACCCGTCGAGCCTGTGGCTGGTGACGGGTGGGGCGCTCGCCGTGTTGCTCGCCTGGTCGCTTCGCCGAACGGAACCGCGCGCCGCGTAGCCGCCTTGCCGGCTTCGGGGCTTCTCGCCGGTGACCACTAATTTAGTACGGGTGCGGCCACTTTCCCCCGAGGTGCCGTGTGAGCTCCTCGGCGATGTGCGCCACCACCGGGCCGAGATGGCGAATGCGCTCGTCGGGCATCCTCGAGGACGGCCCGGCGATCGAAATCGCGCCCAGTGGCTCGGCGTGCTCGTCGTAGATCGCGGCGCCCACGCAGCGGGTGGAGCGCGCGTGCTCCTCGTCGTCGAACGAATAGCCGCGCTGGCGGATCACCCGCAGCGCCGCCCACATCGTCTCGACCGCGACGATCGTGTTGTCGGTGATGCGCGGCAGGCCCTTGACCTTGAGGATCGCGTCGACCTGCAGGTCGGGCAGGGCGGCGAACAGCGCCTTGCCGACGCCTGAGGCGTGCAGCGGAACGCGGCTTCCCAGCTTCACCAGGGTGCGCATCATCTCGTGGCACTGCACCTGGGCGACGAACACCGCTTCGGTGCCGTCGAGAATGGCGAGATTGCTCGTCTCGCCGGCCTGCTCCATCAGCCGGTGCATGTAGACATGGCTTTCGGCGACGAAGTCGCGGTTGGCGAGGAACGTGGTCCCAACCGTGAAGGCCTGCAGGCCGATGTACCACAGGCCGAGGTCGCCTGCCTGGTGAACGTAGCCCATCTTCTCGAGCGTGGAGAGCAGCCTGTGGGTCGTCGACGGGGGCAGCTGCACGCGCTGCGCCACGTCGGTCAGCGTCAGTCCGGACGCGCTGCGGGCCAGCGCGTCCAGGATCGAAAGCCCGCGGGTGAGGCTTTGCACCTGCCCGGTTGGAGCGCCGGGTCGCGTCGGCGCGCGGCCGCGGCGCGGAGGCACGGAGTAGCGGTGGGGCATCTCAGGGCCGTAGCCTAATGGCAGCGTGTCGAGCTTGTCGAGCGAGGATGGCGAGGCGGCTCGCCCGTCAGCGCGCCGGCCTGAGGCGCGGCGTGACCGCGAACGGCTCTCCCGCGATGTCGACCGAGAACCTCGCCGCCGCGATGACCGCGTCCGAGCGCACCGAGGCGCTGCGCACGTATCCCATCGCCACGGCGCGGCCGAGCTTGCGGCTGTAGCCCGCGGAGGTGAGCTCGCCCACCGCTGTGCCGTCCTCCTGGAGGATCGGCTCGCCGCCCCAGGCGTACGCGGCGGGATCGTCGAAGGTGAAAAGCAGCAGGCGCTTGAGCCAGCCTGCGTCGCGTTGGCGGAGGAGCGCGTCGCGGCCGATGAATGGCGTCGATTTCTCGAGCTTGACCGCGTGTCCGAGCCCCGCTTCCCAGGGCGTGTCGTCCGGCCCGAGCTCCGCACCCCAGGCGCGGCGGCCGGCTTCGATGCGCAGCGCGTCGAGGGCATAGTAGCCCGCGTCGCGCGCACCGAGCTCGGCGCCCGCCGAGCACAGCGCTTCGTAGAGCGCGACGCACTGCTCGGTCGGGACGGTCAGCTCGAAGCCCGGCCCGCCGACATAGCTCATGCGCGCCGCGCGCGCCCGCGCGTAACCCACGTCGATTTCCCGGGTGCAGGAAAACGGCAGCGTGGCGGGCGAGAGATCGTCCGGCGAGATGCGCGCGAGAAGCGCTTGCACACCCGGCCCCATGACCGATACCAGCGAGAAAGCCGAAGTGGCGTCGACGAGCGCGGCGAACTCGTCCTCGCCGACATGCCGCTCGATCCAATCGGCGTCGCGCACCGGCTGCGCCGAGCCGGTTAGGATGAAGAACGTGTCCGTCGCGAGCCGGGTAACCGTGACGTCGCTCTCGAAGCCGCCGCGCTCGTTGAGCATGGCGGTGTAGACGATCCGTCCCGTCGAAACGTCGACGTCGTTGGCGCACAGGCGCTGGAGCACCGCCAGCGCGTCGCGTCCCTTCAGGAGGAGCTTGCCGAAGGAGGTCTGGTCGAAGATCGCCACCGTCTCCCGGCATGCGCGCTGCTCTTCGAGCACGTAAGCCAGCCACGCCGGCGTCGACAGCGTGGGCGACGGCTCCTCGGCGCCCGCAGGCAGGAAGTAGTTCGCCCGCTCCCAGTTGAGCTTGGTTCCGAACACCGCGCCCCTCACTTTCAGTCGATCGTAGAGCGGCGAACGGCGCAGCGGCCGTACGCTCTCGAGCTCCTCCCGGGGCCAGCGCATCGCGTAATGCAGTCCCAGAGTCTCGCGGGTGCGATCGGCCAGATGCCGTCGGTTGGCGTGGAACGGTGCGAAGCGACGGATGTCGACATCCCACAGGTCGATCGGAGCCTCGCCGCTGACGATCCATTCGGCGACGAGCCTGCCCGCGCCCCCTGCGTTGGCGATGCCGGCGGAGTTGAACCCGGCGCAGACGAAGTAGCCGCGCAATTCCGGCGCCTCGCCGAGGATGAAGTTGCCGTCGGACGTGAAGCTCTCCGGTCCGTTCACGAGGGTGCGGATCTCGGCCGTCTCCAGGCACGGCGTGCGGTGAATCGCGTTCTGCATGAGGATCGCGAACTGGTCCCAGTCCTCGGGAAGCAGCCGGAACTCGAACCCTTCCGGAATGCGCTCGACGCTCCACGGTTTCGCCACCGGCTCGAAGCCGCCCATTACCAGCCCGCCGACCTCCTCCTTGTAGTAGATGTAGCCGTCGGGGTCGCGCATCACCGGCAGATCGGGCTGCACGCCGGCGATCGGCCGCGTCACCAGGTAGAAGTGCTCGGCGGAGGCGAGCGGCACGTTGACGCCCGAGAGCAACCCGAATTCGCGCGCCCACTGGCCGGCGCAGTTCACCAGCGTCTCGCAGGCGATGTGTCCGTCGCCTTCGGCGCGGGTATAACGGACGCCGCGTACGCGCCTGCCTTGCGTCACGACACCGGTCACGCGCGTGCCTTCGACGATGCACGCGCCGCGCAGTCGCGCGCCGCGGGCGAGCGACTGCGTGAGATCGGTGGGATTAGCCTTGCCGTCGCCGGCAATCCATACCGCACCGGAAAGATCGTCCGTGCGCAGCAGCGGACAGATCGCGCCCGCTTCGCTCGGAGTGACGAATTCGAATTCGATGCCGAAGCTCTTCGCCCGCGCCATCTGGCGCTTGAAGAGCTTGAGGCGCTCCGGCGTCCTCGCCACGTTGAGGCTTCCGCAGCGCTTCCACCCGGTGGCGAGCCCCGTTTCCGCCTCGAGCGTCGAATACAGCTCGATGCCGTAACGGCTCATGCGGGTCGCGTTGCGCGTGGCGCGGAGCTGTCCGACCAGCCCGGCCGCGTGCCACGTCGTGCCACACGTGAGCTTGCCCTGCTCGAGCAGCACGACGTCGGAGAGTCCGAGCTTGGTGAGATGGTAGGCGACCGAGCATCCGGCAATCCCACCGCCGACGATCACCGCCCGGGCGTGCGTCGGGAGGCTCGCGCTCACAGCTTGAGCGCGGCGATACCCGCCACGACGCTCACCGCGCCGGCCAGCCGCGGCAGCCCGAACCCTTCCTTGAGCCAGAACGAGCCGATGAGCGCCGCGAAGAGCACGGAGGTTTCGCGCAGCGCCGCGACGGCGGCCACGGGTGCGCGGGTCATGGCCCAAAGCACGATGCCGTAGGCGGCGAAGCTGCACGCGCCCCCCACGAGCCCGCGGCCCGCACCCTTCGCCGCGTAGGCCAGCGCGGTACGCCCGCGCCGCGCGAGCACCCAGGCAACGAAAGGCAGCCCTTCGATGAAGAGCAGCCACGACACGTAGCCCGCGGGGCTGCCCGACGCGCGGGCGCCGGTGGCGTCGACGAGGGTGTAGGCGGCGATCACGCCGGCGTTGGCGAACGCCCAGCGCGCGGCGGCGGGCGGGTGCTTGCGGATCGTGGGATGGCGCACGAAGGCGATGCTCACGATGCCGAGCGAGATGAGCAGAATGCCCAGCGAGGCGGAGACGCTCGGAAGCTCCGCCAGGAAGGCGATGCCGAGGATGGCGACGATCAGCGGCGCCGTCCCGCGCATCAGCGGGTACGCGAACGACAGATCGCCCACCTCGTAGGCCCGCGCCAGCGTGAGGTAGTAGCCGAAGTGGATCATGGTTGAGGCGGCGATGTACGGCCAGGCCGCGGCAACCGGGATGGACACCAAGGGCACGGCGGCGAGCGCGCACAGCGACGATCCGGCAACCACGGTGGCGGTATCGAGCAGCGCGTCACCACCCGGCGCCGATTTGAGCAGCGCGTTCCAGCCCGCGTGCAGAAGCCCCGCGCCCAGGACCGCCAGTGTGACACCGAGCGTGAGCTCCATCAGGCGGTACGGGGCTTCTGCTTCTTCCAGCCGTCCTCGGCGGATGCGGTGGCAGCTATCGGCTCCGCCTCCGGGGCTTCCTTGAGCCGCGTCTTGGCGAGCACGCCCGCCTCCTCGAGGATCGGGTAGGCGATCGAGCAGATGTGGGAATTGATGCGCTTCAGGTCGCTGATCATATCCAGATGCAGCGACGAGGTCTCGATGCTCTGGGCCGTGTTGTCCATCAGCCGCGACAGATGCGAGTTGGCGTAGGAGCGCTCCAGATCGCGGAAGAGGACCTTCTCGGCGAGCAGTTGCTGGGCGCTCTTGAGATCGCCGTGCAGGAACACGCTCATGCCCAGCCGCAGGTTCGCAACCAGCCGCCCATGGAGGTCGCAGATCTCCTGCATTCCGGCGTCGGAGAAGTTGCGGCCCTTGTCGATCTTCTTCTCCTCGAGGTCGATGACGATCCGCTCGATGATGTCGCCGACCTGCTCCATGTTGATCGCGAAGGAGACGATGTCGGCCCAGCGCCGGCCTTCTTTCTCGTCAAGGGCCTCGCGGCTGATCTGGGTGAGGTAGAGCTTCACCGCCGTGTAGAGCTTGTCGACGACGTCGTCGAGCTGGCGCAGGCGCTCGGCGAGCTCGCGGTCGTTGGTCTTGAGCACGGCGAGCATCCCGGTCAGCATCTGCTCGATCACGTCGCCGATGCGCATCGCCTCCCGCACCGCGTTGCCGATGGCGAGCGCCGGCGTGCCGAGCGCGGACGGATCGAGGTAACGGGGCTTCGCCGGATTGTCCTCGTCGGGCCGCGTCGGCATCAGCCGCTCCGCGATGCGCGCGACGGGCTCGGTGAGGAACAGGAAGATCGCCGCCAGCGCCACGTTGAAGGCGAGGTGGAAGCCGACCACGGCGCCGCCGCTCGCGACGCCGACGGAAGCGAAGCCTTCCTCGATGTAGGGCAGCAGCGGCACGGCGATGAGGCAGCCGGTCAGCCGGAAGAGGAGGTTGCCGAGGTTCACGCGCTGCGCCTCGGGCGGCGCGGTCAGGGTGTTGATCATTGCCAGCACGCCGCTGCCGAGATTGGCGCCGAGCACCAGCCCGAGCGCCACGTGCAGCGAGATCACGTCCGAGGTCACCAGCGCGGCGGTGAGCAGCACGACCGCGAGGCTCGAGTACGACATCATGGTGAACAGCGCCGCGACCAGCATGTCGAGCATCACGTCACCGGTGAGCGAGGCGAAGATCACCTTCACGCCCGCGCCCTGGGTGAGCGGCCGCGCCGCGAGCACGATCAGCTGAAGCGCCAGGATGATCAGGCCGAGCCCGATCAGCGCCTGGCCGATGCGGCCGATGCGGCGGTTCTCGCGGCGCATGAACAGCGTCACGCCAGCGACGATGAAGAACGGTGACAGCCACGACAGATCGAAGGAGAACACCAGCGTCATCAGCGCCGTGCCGACGTCGGCGCCCAGCATCACGGCGAGCGCCGGCGCGGTGGCGATCAGCCCCTGACCGGCGAACGCGGCGAGCATCAGTGCGGTCGCGTTGCTGCTCTGGATGAGCGCGGTGACGCCCAGCCCGGCGGCGAACGCCGCGAAGCGGTTGGACACGCTCTGGCGGAGCACCCGCCGCAGCGCTCCGCCGTAGAGGCGCAGCACGCTCGTGCGGACGATGTGCGTTCCCCAGACGAGGAGCGCGACACCGGCCAGCAGGTTGAGCAGGATCTTCATCCGCCGCGACTCGTGGTGCCTTCCACCTCGCCCAGCGCCGCGTCGACGATCGCGAGCGCCTGGTCGAGCTGCTCCGGCGCGATGACGAGCGGCGGCGAGAGCGTGAGCACGTTGCCCTGGCCCACCTTGAAGGAGAGCCCGCGGGCGAGGCAGCGGTACATGACCTGCTCCGCCTCGTGCGCGGCGGGCCGGCCGTCGCGCTCGAGCTCGATGCCGAGCAGCAGGCCGATGCCGCGAACCTCCGCCACCAGCGGATGCCGGTGCTGAAATTCGCGCAGCCGCTTGAGCGCGTGCTCGCCCAAACGCCGCGAGCGCTCGAGCAGGCGCTCGTTCTCGATCACCTCCAGAGTCGCCAGCGCCGCGGCGCAGCCCACCGGGCTTTTCTCGTGGGTGTAGTGGCCGAGCGCGCGGTCGCCCGCGACGTCGAGATCGGCACGGGCGACGAGCGCGGCCATCGGGAACACGCCGCCGCCGAGTCCCTTGCCGAGCACGACCATGTCCGGGACGACGTCGTAGTGCTCGAAGGCGAACATCTTCCCGGTCCGCCCGAGGCAGATCGGAATCTCGTCGAGGACGAGCAGCGTGCCGTGCCTGTCGCAGGCGCGGCGGATGATGCGGTAATACTCGGCTGGGGGCACCTGCACGTCGGTCGAGCGGACCGTCTCGATGACGACCGCGGCGACATCCTCCTCGCGGTCGAGCACGTACGCGATGTATTCGGCGCAGCGCAGATCGCACGCCGCACCGCAGCGGAAGACGCAACTCGCCGGATCGCACGGTGGCGCGTGCTCGGCACCGGGCAGGAGCGGCCCCGTGTCGCGCCGAAACAGCGCTTCGCCGCCGATCGAGATCGCGTCGAGGGAGGCGCCGTGGAACGAGTCCCAGAGCGAGAGCGTCTTGTGGCGGCCGGTCGCCACCCGCGCGAGCTTGAGCGCCATGCCCACTGCCAGCGCACCGCTCGGGGCGAACAGCACTTTCGACAGCCGATCGGGCGCCAGCGCCGAGAGCTTTGCCGCCAGCGCCACCGCGGCTTCGTTGGTGTAGCGACGCGGCGAGAAAGGCAGCGTGTCGAGCTGGCGCTTGATCGCTTCGATGACGTGCGGATGTCCATAGCCGACCTGGTGCACGCCGTTGCCGTGGAAGTCCATGATGCGCCGCCCCTCCACATCGGTGAGCCATATGCCCTCGCACGAGGCGAGTGCATTGAGGCACGGCGTGGACAGCGACTGATGCAGGAAGCGCTCGGCGTCGGCGGCCAGCAGCGAGCGCGTGCGCTCGTGCAGCTGCTCGGCTTCCCACGCCCGGCGCAGCGACGAGAGATTGACGTCGCCTTCCGCAGCGAGATTGGACGCAATCGACTTCATCGGCTCATTCTACGCCCGCGGTGCGCTCTCGCCCCGAGCGCTACGGCGTCTCGCCGCGGTGGATGCGCTCCTGGATGTCGTCGATGCACGGCAGCAGATCGGCGATCGTGTCCACCACATAATGCGCGCCGCATTGGCGCATCCGGGCGTAGGCGCGGCTGCGCTTGGCTTCCTTCTCCACCTCGGGGAGCGCCTGCCACTCGGCGAGAGGCAGCCCCACCTCGTTGCCGCTCACGGCGAGCCCGACCGTCCACATGCCGGCGTTGAGCCCTTCCTCGACGCCGGGGACCGTGTCGTCGACTTTCACGCAGGACTGGACCGTCGTCACTCCCAGGTTGATCGCGTTCTGCAGGCACATGTAGGGATACGGCCGGCCCGCGGGGACGTCGGAGGCGCACACCGTGGAATCCGGATCGTAGCCCTGCCGCTTCCCGTCCCTGCGGTTGATCTCCATCATTTCGGTGAGATAGCCCGTGGTCGATCCGATCTTGGCGCCGCGCCGGCGCAGCTCCGCGACGACCTCCAGCGTTCCGGGAATGAGCGTCGAATACTCGGACAGGCACGCGAGCTGCAGCGGCACGAAGTCGGCGAACATGGCGTCCACGTCGGCGTCGTTCGGGAGACGGCCGTGAGCCTGCTTCCATCGCTGGCGGACCGTTTCCAGCTCGGAGATCTTGCGGATGTGCACCTTCTTGTGCGCGCCCATCGGGGCGCGCGCCTCGTCGATGCCGATGGGCACCCGCTTACGCTCGTAGATCTGCATGAACACGACCGCCGGCGCCATGCATCCGAAGTCCATCGTCGTGCCTGCCCAGTCGAGCAGCACCGCCTCGATCGGTCCGCGATACGTTCGCCGGTAGGAAAAAGTCATGTTGCGGTCTCCCTGGCGACGCACGGCGCCGCCCGGCGCCCGGCGACAACCGTCACCATGGCAGCGAGTACGTCTTGAGGTTGGTGAAGAGCTTCATCGCCTCGTGGACGCCTTCCTTGAAGCCCAGACCCGAATCCTTGATGCCCCCGAAGGGCGTCGCCTCGAGTCTGTAGCCGGGGACTTCGCGGACGTTGACCGTGCCGACGTTGAGCTCGGAGACGAAGCGGGTGATGTAATCGAACCGGTTGGTGCACACGGCCGAGGAGAGCCCGTACGCGGTGCCATTGGCGATCGCGATCGCCTGCTCGATGGTGTCGAAGCGGATGACCGGCGAAACCGGACCGAAGGTCTCGTATTTCACCACCGGCATGTCGGGCGTCACGTGATCGAGCACGGTCGGCGAGTACAGCGCCCCGCGGCGGACGTTGCCGTAGAGAAGCCTCGCGCCGCGCGCGACCGCATCGTTCACGCGCTCCTCGATGGCGCGCGCGGCCGCCTCGTCGATGACCGTGCCCATGTCCGTCGCCGGGTCCATCGGATCGCCGTAGCGGATCGCGCGCGTGCGGGCGAGCAGCGCTTCGACGAACCGGTCAGCGACTGAGGCCTGCACCAGCATGCGCTTGACCGCGGTGCAGCGCTGGCCCGAATTGCGGTACGACCCAGCGGCCGCGAGCGTGGCTGCCTCGTCGATGTCGGCGTCCTCCATCACGATCAGCGGATCGTTGCCGCCCAGCTCGAGCACCTGCCGCTTGTACACCGCTTTGGCCGCGATGTACTTGCCGGCCGCCACGCCGCCCGTGAAGGTGACGAGATCCACCGCCGGGTGCGTCAGCATTTCATCCGCGATCTCGGTGGGCAGCCCGGTCACTACCGAGAACATCTCCGGCGGCAGGCCGGCGTCGTAGAGGATGTCGGCGAGCGCGAGCGCCGACAGCGGCGTCTTCTCGGTGGGCTTGAGCACCATCCTGTTGTTGGTGGCGATCGATGGGGCGACCTTGTGCGCCACCTGGTTCAGCGGATGGTTGAACGGCGTGATCGCCGCGATCGCGCCCTGCAGCGGCTGGCGCAGCGTGTAGACCTTGCGCTTCTTGCCCAGCGGCGTCACGTCGCAGGAGAAGATCTGTCCATCGTCGCGCAGCGCGGCATGCGCGGCGAAGGTGAACACGTCGCAGGCGCGCCCGACCTCGTAGAGCGAGTCCTTCTTGCAGATACCGCATTCGGCGGTGATCAGGTCCGAGAGCTCGGCGCCCCGGGCGCGGACAACCTCCGCGGTGCGCTCGAGGATGCGCGAGCGCTCGAAGCGGTTGAGCGTCGAGCGGTACGTCGCGGCGATGTCCAGGGTCTCTCTCACCTGCGCCGCGGTCGCCCGCGGAACGGTGCCGACCAGGCCGCCGGTCCAGGGATTGCGCACTTCCAGCGTGCGCTCGCTCGTCACCGTGCGTCCGGCGATGCGCATGCCTTCGTGCCGGGCGCCGGCGTCTTCCGGCGCGCGCTTCGCGCGCGGCACCGAGGGCTCGGCCGTCGACTCAGGCGGCATGGTTGAGGGCGAGATCGAAGACATCGAAATTCCGCAGCCGCCGCGCGGGATCGACGTCCGCGAGCGTGCGACTGAACAGCAGCGGCACCTTCTGCTCCGACATCCCGCCGTGGGACCGAAGCGGCGCATCGAGCCCCGAGAGATCGTGGCGCTCCATTGTCGTGCCGAGCACGCACAGCCGCTCGGCGAACACCACGATGTCGCCGATGCGGTCCGCGGGCAGCTCGAAGCGCCGCGCGGCCTCGGCGCCGGAGATGACCGACTCGACACCCGGCACAGCCGCGAGGCGCGTGCACGCCTCGGCGGCCGGCGTGGCCGGCGACAGGTAACAGGTGGCGAAGGAGCCGAGCGAACCGTGGTGCGCCACGTACGGATCGGTGATCGGCAGGATCACCCGCGCCGCGCCGTTGCCGTAGGCGCGATCGAACCAGTCCTGGAGGTAGACGATCTGCGGCCGGCCGCCAGCGTCGGTCTTGGCGTTCATGCCGTGGTCCGCGGTAAGCGCGATCGTCGCCCCGAGGCGATCGAGCTCGGCGAGGTAGCCGTCGAGCATGGCGTAGAAGCCGTTCGCCGCTGGCGTTCCGGGCGCGTGCTTGTGCTGCACGTAGTCGGTCGTCGAGAGGTACATGATCCCGGGACGATCGCGCTTCATGAGCGCGACTCCGGCGGCGAAGACGAACTCCGACAGCTCGGCGCTGTAGACCGGCGGAACGGGCTTGCCCACGAGCGTGAGCACTTGGTCGATGCCGTGATCCGCCGCATGCGCCTGGTCTGCCTTCTCGGCCGAGAAGCAAATCCCGCGCAGGCCGCTCCCCAGCAGCGCCCGCAGCTTGTCTTTCGCGGTCACTACCGCGACCTTCGCTCCCGTGCGCGCGAACGCCGCGAGGATCGTCTCCGCGCGCAGATAGCGCGCCTCGTTCATCATCACCTCGCGCCCGCTCTCGCGGTCGAAGAAGTAGTTGCCGCAGATCCCGTGCACGGACGGCGGCGCGCCGGTCACGATCGAGAGATTGTTGGGATTGGTGAAGCTGGGCACGACGCAATCGGCCAGCAGCGAGGTTCCGTGTTCGCACATCGCCCGCAGGAACGGCGCGACTCCTGCCTCGACCGCCTGGGTGATGTAGTCGGGCTCGCAGCCGTCGACGCACACCACGACCAGCGGGTCGCCCGGCGCGCGGTAGCGGCGACCGTTGACGGCGACCGCGTGATCCCGGGGCTCGGCCATGCTAGGACTCCGCCGTCCGCGCGCTCCTCGGCGACGCGGCGCGGGTGCCGAGCAGCCGGTGCAACCGCTCGCGGCTCGCGACCACGTGCTCGAGCAGCGCCTTCCCGGCCGCCGCGGCGTCGCGCGAGGCGATGCGCTCCACGATATCGCGGTGCTCGCGGGTGGAGATCGCCATCGCACCGCCGCGCGCCAGCGTGTGGTGCCGGAACAGGGACAGCTCGTTGACCAGGCGGCGGTAGGTTGCCGCGAGCTTCGGATTGCCGCAGGCGGCCACGAGCCGGTCGTGGAACTCCAGGTTGAGGTGATAGTAACCGTCGACGTCGCGTTTCGCGGCGGCGCGCTCCATGCGCTCGACGTGCGCCCGGAGCCCCCGTATCTGCTCGGCCGTCGCGCTCTGCGCCAGCCGCCTGCCGATCCATTCGTCGAGAATCGCGCGCACTTCGTAGATCTGGTCGGCCTCCTCGACGCTGATCCGGCGCACGAACACGCCCCGGTTCTTCTGCACGCTCACCAGTCCCATCTCTTCCAGCGCCCGAAAAGCCTCGCGCACCGGGCCGCGCGAGACGCCGAGCTGCGCGGCGAGCGCGGCCTCGGTCAACCTTGTCCCCGCCGCCAGCTCGCCGGAGAGGATCATGCCCTCCAGCTCCTGTCGGACCAGATCGGGGAGGGAGCTCGTGCGCACCAGCGCGAGCGCGTGGCTGGTCACGCGCGGAGACGCCGGGCGGGCCGGGGGTGGAGCGGCGATCATTGAAGGCATCTTGCAATGATCGGCGCGACGAGTGTAGATTGTCAACAATCTGCAACCGAAGGCAGGTTTCCGGATCGAGGCAGGGCCGGCCGCCCGCGATACCCGCGTGCGCTTTGGGGTTGCCTGCGGTGGCAGTGTAGGATGGCGAAGGAATGACGACAGGCGCGAGTTCCACGTCGTCGGTCGCATGGCTCGGTTGAATTTCACCCAGGGAGGAGAACGATGAGGCGCTATTCCGTATTGCTGCTTCTGGCGCTGGCCGTCGGCATGGTCGCCGCGGCGCCGGCGCAGGCTCAGAGCGTGGTCACGATCTACGCCGCGGACGGCTTGAAGGACGGCAAGCCGAACTGGTTCGACACCCAGTTCGATGCTTTCACCAAGGAGACCGGCATCAAGGTGCAGTACATCGAGAGCGGCTCGGGCGAGGTGATCAATCGGGTCGAACGCGAGAAGACCAACACCCAGGCCGACGTCATCGTCACGCTGCCACCGTTCATTCAGAAGGCGGCCGCCGACGGCATGCTCGAGGCGTACACGCCCGCGGACGCGGCGGCGATCCCCGCGAGCAGTCGTGACCCCAAGGGCGAGTGGTATCCGCTGGTCAACAACTACTCCTGCTTCATCTATAACGGCTCGGCGCTGCAGGGCCCGCCCAAGACCTGGAACGACCTGCTCGATCCCAAGTTCAAAGGCAAGATCCAGTACTCGACGCCCGGGCAAGCCGGCGACGGCACGGCACTCATGGTGCTCGCCTTCCACGCGATGGGCAGCAAGGATGCGGCGTTCGATTTCCTGAAGAAACTGCAGGCGAACAACGTGGGTCCATCGTCGTCGACCGGGAAGCTGGCAGCGAAGGTGAACAAGGGCGAGCTGTTAGTCGCGAACGGCGACATGCAGATGAACTTTTCGCAGATGACCGACAACCCGAACCTGCGCATCTTCTGGCCGGCCGATGCCAAGGGTCAGCGGACAGCGCTGCCGCTGCCGTACTACATGGGATTGGTGAAGGGAGCGCCGCACTCGGCCAACGGCAAGAAGCTCATCGACTTCCTGCTCTCCAAGAAGGCGCAGGAGACGGTGAGCTCGATCGCGCGCGGCATCCCGGTGCGCTCCGACGTCAAGCCCACGGACGAGAATTTCACCAAGCTGCACGGGTTCATGGAGGGCGTGACGATCTGGACGCCGAACTGGGACGAGGTGCTGCGCGATCTTTCCAAGGACGTCGCGCGCTGGCACGAGGTGACCGGGAGCTGATGGGGCCCGATCCCGCCTTGCGCGCCACAGCCGAGCCGGGACCGCCCGGCGAGCCAGTGCCCAGCGCGAGCGCGCCGCGTCGCTCGGGAATCCGCTTCGAGGGCGTCACGGTGGCCTATGGGTCCACCGTGGCGCTCGCCGACTTCAGCCTGGAGGTCGAGCCGGGTGAGGTGATGGCCCTGCTTGGCCCGTCGGGTTCGGGCAAGACCACGGCGCTGCGGGCCGTGGCCGGCTTCGTGACGCCGACGCGAGGGCGCATCTTCCTGGGCGACATCGACGTCACGCGGATGCCGCCGTATCGGCGCGGCATCGGGATGGTGGTCCAGCAGTACGCGCTGTTTCCGCACATGCGGGTCGAGCAGAACGTCGCCTTCGGCCTGCGCGCGGGGGGCGCGCGGCGGAGCGAGATGGCGGCGCGCGTGCGCGAGTGCCTCGATCTCGTCGGCATGGGCGCGTACGCGGCGCGCTATCCCCAGGAGCTCTCGGGCGGACAGCAGCAGCGGGTCGCGATCGCCCGCGCGCTGGCGATCCGCCCCAGAGTGCTGCGCCTCGACGAGCCGCTCTCGGCGCTCGATGCACAGCTCAGGAGCGGCATGCTCAAGGAGATCGCGCGGCTGCACCGCGAGCTGCCCGACGTCACGATCCTGTACGTCACCCACGACCAGATCGAGGCCTTGACGCTCGCGGACCGGATCGCGGTGATGAACGAGAGCCGCCTGGTGGACGTGGGCAGCGCGCAGTCGCTCTACCAGCAGCCGCCCTCGCGCTTCACGGCGAGCTTCGTCGGCAATGCGAACCTGCTGCCGGTGACCGTGGAGCGCTGCGACCACGCCAAGCAGCAGGCCTGGGTGCGGCTGGGCGCGCGCCTGCTCGAGGTCACGGCGTTCCATCCTGCCGGTCCGGGCGATGCGAGCATGCTCTGCATCCGGCCGCACGCCTTGAGCCTCGAGCCGCAGGCCGCAGCCGCCAACACCATCGACGCGACGGTGACCGAGGTACAGTGGCGCGGCTCGGCACACCGTCTTTACGTCGACGCGGACGGCATGGAGCTGTGCGCCGACAGTCGTCCGTTGCGCGCACCGCCGCACCGCGGTCAGCGCGTGGCGCTGCACTTCTCGCCGCACGAAGCGACGCTGCTCGCCGTGCCGGGCGTGGCGGCACAGCCGCGCGCCGCGCGGGCCTGAAGCCGACATGTCCTCCAGCGCCGTTCTGGACCTCGCGGCGGCGCCGCGGGCCGCGCGCAGCCCGGCGCCGGCTGCGCTGTGGCTCGTCGTGCCGCTCGCCGTGCTCGCCGGAATCTTCTTCTACCCGCTGTTCTTCATCGTCAAGCAGTCGCTCGCCGGGGATGCGGGGCCGGCGACGCTGGCGCATTACGCGGCGCTCGTCTCCTCGACGCTGTTCAAGGACGCTCTGCTGCGCACGGTCCAGATCGCAGTGACATCCACGGTCGGCTGCCTGGTGCTGGGCTTCGTGCTCGCGCTGATAGTGTCCTTCGTTCCTTTTCCCGGCGCGCGCATCGTGAGCGGCTTCATCGACATGATCCTCGCCTTCCCGTCGTTCCTGATCGCGCTCTCGTTCACGTTCTTGTACGGATCGGCGGGCGCCTTCAACTTCGTCCTGATGGACCTGATGCATACCCGCGAGCCACCGATCGACTTCGTCTACACCAAATGGGGCGTGATCCTCGCCGAGATCACCTTCTACACGCCCTTCGTCATGCGCCCCCTCCTGGCGGCGTTCTCGCACCTCGATACGGCGCTGATCGAGGTGGCGAGCAGTCTCGGCGGCAGGCCGCTGCGGATCATCCGCGAGATCATCTTCCCCGAGGCGGTACCCGCGCTGCTGGCGGGAGGCAGCCTGTGCCTTCTGCTCACGCTCAACGAGTTCGGAATCGTGCTCTTCATCGGCGCCAAGGGGGTCATCACGCTGCCGATGGTGATCTATGGCAAGGCGATCCAGGAGTTCGACTACACCGCGGGTTGCTGCGCGGCCGTGATCAACGTCGTGCTCTCGGTGGGCCTGTTCTCGCTCTACCGTTACCTGCTCTCGCGCGCCGGAGGCGGCCGTGCTTCTGTCCTCTAGCCTCGGACGCTGGCTCGCGTGGTGCCTGTTCACGGTGCTGTTCGTGCCGATATTCGGGCTGCCGCTGATGATGGTCGGCGCGGCGAGCGTGGCCGGGCAGTGGAACGACGTGCTGCCGAGCCATCTCACCCTGCGCCACCTCGCCGATGCGGTGCAGAGCAGCGCCGGCGAGGAGCTGCTCACCAGCCTGCTGACGGGAATCGTCGCCAGCGTGATCGCGCTCCTGCTCGGCACGTGGGCGGCGCTCGCCGTGCGGGGTATTCGCGGACGCGCCGGCCGGAGCGCGAGCACGCTGTTCCTGCTGCCAATCGCGGTGCCGTCGGTATCCGTGGGACTGGGCCTGCTCGTCGCCTTCAGCCGACCGCCGCTGCTGCTGAACGGCACGGCGTACATCGTCCTGATCGCCCACGTCGTGCTGGTCACCGCCTTCGCCTACGGCAGCGTGGCGGCCGGGCTGGCGCGGCTGCCGGCGCATTTCGAGCAGGTGGCGGCCAGCCTGGGGGCGCGTCCCGCGTACGTGCTGTTCCGGGTCACGCTGCCGCTGATCACGCCCTCGCTGGTGGCGGCCGCGGGCCTGTGCTTCGCGCTGTCGATGGGCGAGCTCGGAGCGACGATCATGGTCTATCCGCCCGACTGGGTGACGCTTCCGGTCGGCATCTTCGCGCTTACCGACCGCGGCGCCGTGTTCGACGGGGCCGCGCTCACGATGCTCCTGCTCGCGCTTACGCTGACCGTGCTCGTCGTGGTGACGCGTATCCGCACCCGGGCAAGCTTCCGCTAAAGCCGACGCCGCGCCCGACCGCACGAGGAACGATATGGGAAACCTCAACCGCGATCCGATCCTTCTCACTCCGGGACCGCTGACAACCTCTCTCGAAACCAAGGCGGCGATGCTGCGCGACTGGGGCTCCTGGGACGGGGCCTTCAACGCCGTGACCGCGCGGGTGCGCGAGCGCCTGACGCGAATCGTGCACGCGGGCGAGGGCCACGTCTGCGTGCCGATGCAGGGCAGCGGCACGTTCTCGGTGGAAGCGGCCGTCAACACGCTCGTTCCGCGCGACGGCCACGTGCTGGTGCTGGTCAACGGCGCCTACGGCAAGCGCATGGCCAGGCTCACCGAGATGATGGGGCGCCGGGTCTCCGTATTCGCGACCGCCGAGGACGTTCCCACGACAGCCGGCGACGTGTCCCGGCTGCTCGACGCCGACCGCTCGATCACTCACGTCGGCCTGATTCACTGCGAGACGTCGACTGGCATACTCAATCCCTTGCACGAGATAGCCCAGGCTGTTGCGGAACGCGGCGTGAGCCTGATCGTCGATGCGATGTCGAGCTTCGGGGCGATCGCCATCGACGCCCGGAAGACGCCGTTCGATGCGCTGATCGCCGCTTCCGGCAAGTGCGTCGAGGGTCCGCCGGGGATGGGCTTCGTCTTCGCGCGCCGCAGCGTGCTCGAGCAGCGCGCCGGCAACTCGACCTCGCTCGCGCTCGACCTGCACGACCAGTGGACGTACATGGAGCGCACCACGCAATGGCGCTACACGCCGCCGACCCACGTGGTAGTCGCGCTCGACGCGGCGCTCGCGCAGTACGACGCCGATGGCGGTCAGCCGGCGCGGCTCGCGCGCTACATCGCCAATTGCGAGGCGCTCGTCTGCGGCATGGCGGAGCTCGGCTTGCGCCCCTTCCTCGATCCGAAGATCCAGGCGCCAATCATCGTCACGTTCCACGCGCCGCCAGATCCGCGCTACGCGTTCAAGGATTTCTACGCCCGTGTGCGCGACAAGGGATTCATTCTCTATCCCGGCAAGCTCACGCAGGTGGAGACGTTCCGGGTAGGCTGCATCGGCGCGATCGCACCCGACGAGATGCGGCTCGCCGTGAGCGCGATCGGCGAGACGTTGCGCGAGATGGGCCTGCGTAAGCTCGCGCCGATCCCGGGCTCGCCGGCCGTGTGCGCCGCGTGAAACCGCTACAACCAACGAAAGGAAGCGCCATGCCCACTCTGCTTCGTGGTTGGTGCTGTTCGCTACTGGTCATCGGCTGCTGCGTCCCGGTTGCTTCACTGGCGGCGCCGGCGGGTTCGGGGATTCCCGCGACGACGGAAGGCCTCGTCAAGGTGCCTTCGAAACGGCTGGCAGCGGTCTACCTGCTGCCGGGGGCCGACCTTCGCGCCTATACGAAGATCATGCTCGATCCCGTTCAGGTGTCGTTCCGCAAGGGCTGGCTCAAGGACATCAACCGGTCGCGCGGCGTATCGCGTAAGGTCAGCGAGCAGGACGCGCAGGAGATCGCCGCCGCCATGCGTTCCGGATTCGAAGACATCTTCGCGGCGCAATTCAAGGCCAAGGGCTACGAGGTCGTAAACGCGCCGGCTCCGGGCGTGCTGCGCATTTCGGCCGAGATCGCCAACGTGTACCTCAATGCGCCGAACGCGATGGACCAGGCGGGCGCGCGCACCTACACCGTGGAAGCCGGCGAGGCGACGCTCGCGCTGGCAGGGCGAGACTCGACGAGCAACGCCGTCCTGGGCCTCGCAGTCGATCACCGCACGACCGGTGGCGTCGGGCGCGCGACGCTGGCGTCGCCCGCGAACAACCGGTTCCAATTCGAGGCGTTGTTCCGCGACTGGGCGCGTGCCTGTGTCCTAGGTCTCGAGGAGCTCAAGGCGCGATCGCCGCTGACGCCTCGGTCCGGAACGAAGGGCTAGCGGCCGGACCGATCGTCCCGGGACGCGGGGCCGTCCCCGCGAGCGTGGCGCAGCGCCGAGAGCGCCTCGAAGGCCGGGTCATCGCCCGCGATCGCGTCGTGGCGCAGCAGGAAATCGACGATCACCAGGCTTGCATCGGCGGTGATGTGGTCGCTTTCCAGGATCGACAGCAGCGCGTCGGGCGCGCACAGCCTGTGCTCGACGGCCTCGCCGTCCTGATTTCGCGGCGTGAAATCCGACGGCAGCCAGAGGTCGTAGACGTGAATGGTCTCGCGCTGCAAGCCGTCGGGCTGATCGCGACGGATTTCGACGCGGCCCACGGCGCGCGCCTGCCGCGCGACCTCGAGCGGGATCCCGGCTTCCTCGAACGCTTCGCGCAGGAGCGTCGCGTGCGCATCGGAGCCCGCCGGGATGCCGCCGCCGACCAGGTTGTCGAGCAGTCCGGGATCGATCGCCTTCGTGGGGCTGCGCCGCGCGAGCCACATGCGCCACCGGCTGGCGTCCCGCACCAGTCCGTTGGCGTGCGCGGCGTGGGTATGGATGCCGAAGAAGCGGGCCGCGGCGCGCTCGAGCTCCAAAAGCGGCGGATCACCGTCCTCCGCGGCCACGGCATAGCGCTCGTTGCGCCAGGCCGTGAGCGCGCCTTCGGCGGCCAGCGTGCGCGCGACGCGATCGAGGGCGTGGGTGCGCGCCTCGACGCTTGCGAGCGAGCGCGCGAGCGCGATCCCGTCGACGCCGCGCACGAAGATGTCGCGCCAGGCTTCGAGGCGAAGCGCGCGTTGGCGCGTGATCCAGCCGACGACGCGGCCGTCCACCGCCCAGGGCAGGTACGTTTCCGTGGGAGGCGCCAGCGCGCGCTCGAGCCGCGCCGCGATGCGGGCCATCGCAGCCGTTGCAGCGATCCATCGCTCGTGTGGCATCCGGGGATTCTAGCCGCAGATCCGGGTGCCGGTCCGCGAGCTTCGGCCGCTGCCCTCGCGGCAACTTGGGGCAGCACACGCCTGCGGTAGACTGGCGACTTTTTAGCCATGAGCGCCCGAATCATCGACGGCAAGGCTCGTGCCGAACGCCTGACTGCCGACGTAGCGGCCAGAGTGGCGGCACGAGTGGCGGCGGGCAAGCCGAAACCGGGCCTCGCCGCAGTGCTCGTCGGCGAGAATCCCGCTTCGCAGATCTATGTGCGCAACAAGCGGCGCACGACCGATGCGACCGGCATGGCGTCGTTCTCGCACGATCTGCCTGCGGCTGTCACGCAAGGCGAGCTGCTGGCGCTCGTCGATAGACTCAACGCCGATTCGACCGTGCACGGCATTCTGGTTCAGCTGCCGCTGCCGAAGCACATCGATCCCGACGCCGTGGCCGAGCGCATCGACCCGCGCAAGGACGTCGACGGGCTGCACCCGTACAACCTGGGACGGCTCGCGCTCAAGCGTCCGTTGCTCCGGCCGTGCACCCCTTACGGCTGCATGACGCTGCTCGCCGACACGGGCGTGGACCTGGTCGGCCGGAACGCCGTCGTGATCGGCCAGTCGAACATCGTCGGCCGGCCGATGGCGCTCGAGCTCCTGATGGCGCGCTGCACCGTGACGATCTGCCATTCGGCGACGCGCGATCTTCCCGGCGTGGTGGCGGGCGCGGACGTGCTCGTCGCCGCCATGGGCAGGGCGCGGTTCGTACAGGGCGGCTGGATCAAGCCGGGCGCGATCGTGATCGACGTCGGCATCAATCGCGACGCGGAGGGCAAGCTTTGCGGCGACGTCGATTTCGCCGCGGCGAAGGAGCGCGCCGGCTGGATCACGCCGGTGCCGGGCGGCGTCGGCCCGATGACCATCGCCACCCTGCTCGCCAACACGCTGCGCGCCGCGGAACTCGCCGAGGGCGCCGCCTAGCGCTCCGCCGCTTCGAGCGTCACGCCGTGCGATCCTCCTTGCTCGCCGGGTACTTCGCCGAGCCGTAGCGCACCACCAGCGTTGCCAGCGCGAGCAGAAGGATCGCCCCGGCGATGAGCAGGATGCCCTGGTCCGGACGGTGGGTGACCTGGATGTCGGCGATCAGCATGCGCGTAAGCGCGGTGATCGCGACGTAGATCAGGAAGCGCACCGGCATGTGGTTGGTCTTGAAGTAGATGCCGACCATCGCGCCCAGCTCGAGGTAGATGAACAGCAGCAGGATGTCCTCGATCGTCCCGTGCCCGCGGCTCGTCATGCCGGCGAAGGCGTCGACCGCCGACCAGACGGTGACGCCGCCGATCGCGAACAGCGCGAGATAGTGGAAGCCGTCGACCAGCAGGCTGCCAATGGTGTCGGCAAAGGCCGTGAGCCGGCGGCGCAGCGTTTCGGGCCATTGGGGCTTCATGCGTCCTCCTGCGTCGATTGGTCGGCTGCCGGGAGCGTCGCTCGACCCGGCATGGACTGGGCGTGCCGCATCATGACGGCCCGCGCAGGTGCCACGCCTTCGGCCGCGTGAAGGTCTGGATGCCGTAGGTGGAGAGCGTGAGCCCGATCCCGGAATGGCCCACGCCGGACCACGGCAGCCGCGGGCTCACCCGGTCGCAGCAATTCCAGTACGCCGACCCGGCGCGCACCTGCGCGAGGATGCGTCGGGCCCGCTTCTCGTCCACCGAATAGACGCCGGCGGTCAGGCCGTATGGCGTGTCGTTCATGAGCGCGATCGCTTCCGGGTCGTTGGCCACTTTCTGGATGCCGATGACCGGCCCGAAGCTCTCGTCGCGCATCAGCGCCATGCGATGGTCCACGCCGGCGAACACCGTCGGCTCGAACCAGTTGCCCTTGCCCGCGATGACGTTGCCGCCGGTGAGCAGCTTCGCCCCCTTGCGCTTTGCATCGGCAACCTGCCGTCTGAGCACATCGAGCTGCGCCCGGCGGGTGACGGGACCGATGTAGGTCCTCTCATCCAGCGGATCGCCGATGCTGAAGCTCTTGACCTCGGCCACGAAGGCCTCGACGAAGGCATCGTGGACGCGCTCGTGGACGTAGATCCGCTCGACCGAGCAGCACGACTGTCCGGTGTTGTAGAACGCGCCATCGGCGAGGCTCGCCGCGGCGGCCTTGACGTCCACGTCCTCGCACACGTAGACCGGATCCTTGCCGCCCAGCTCGAGCTGGACCTTGATCATCCTGCGGCCCGCCGCGGCGCCGATCCGGGCGCCGGTCGCGTACGAACCGGTGAAGAATACGCCGTCGGTCGGCTGGCGCAGGAGCGTCGCGCCGGTTCTGCCGCCGCCGATGACGGTGATGAACGCATCGGCCGGCACGCCCGAGGCGTGCAGCATTTCGCCGATGTGCTGCCCGGTCAACGTCGCAAACTCCGAGGGCTTGTACAGGACTGTGTTTCCGGCCAGCAGCGCCGGCACGAACACGTTGCTGCCGACGAAGTACGGATAGTTCCACGCCGAGATGTTGGCGACGACACCCAGGGGCTCGTGCGAGATCCGCTCCTCGAGCTTCTCCTGCTCGTCGGCGTAGACCTTTTCCTCGCGCAGCACCCGCGCCGCCTCGGCGATGAAGAAGTCGAGGCGCTTGAGAAGGCCGTTCAGCTCGTTGCGCGATTGCTTGATGGGCTTGCCGACTTCTTGCGTGAGCGTCCGGGCGAGCGTCTGCTGGCGCGCGACCGTCTGCTCGCGGAAGCCTCGGATCGCGTCGACCCGCTTGCGGATCGGCGTCGCGGCCCAGGCAGATTGCGCGGCTCGGGCGCGCTCGTACTTCTTGCGGACCGCATAGGCGCCGTCCTCGGGGACCTCGGTCACGAGCGCCCCGGTGGCGGGGTTGAAGATCTTCATGCGTTCTTCAGTGCCGGGCGTGCGCGAGGAAGTCGCCGAGGATCGGCGTGTCGTCGATGAAGGAGCGGTCACGGCCATCGTGGAACTCCGGATGCCACTGCACGGCGAAGACATAGGAAGGCCCCGTCCAGCGAATCGCCTCCACCACCCGATCGGGCTCGGACCACGCCTCGACGAGGAGCTCGCGGCCGAGATCCTTCACCGCCTGGTGGTGTACCGAATTGGTCTTGGTCAGTGCGAGGTCGGGATAGAGCCGAGAGAGCCCAGAGCCCGCCACCAGAGACGTCGCATGGCAGTTGCGATCGTAGATGTCCCAGTTGCGATGATTGAGCGCGCCCGGAACCTGCGTGGCGATGTCCTGGTAGAGCGTCCCGCCCTGCGCGACGTTGATGACCTGCGCGCCGCGGCAGATGCCCAGCACCGGCTTGCCGGCGGCGACGAAGGCGCGGTAGAGCGCGATCTCGTAGTCGTCGCGGATCTTGTCGCCGCTCCACGCCGGCTCGAGCGGCGTCGCGCCGTAG
>DATJBM010000063.1:0-10859 GCA_035515295.1 Casimicrobiaceae bacterium
GCCTGGAACCACAGCTCCGTATATCTCCCGGGAAGCACGTCCTGCTTCACCCGGAACGCCGGAACGTAAAAGCTGTGGATCACGTCCTCGGAGGTCATCACCAGACGTACCGGACGGCCGAGCGGGAGATGCAGCTCGTTGATCTCGCGCCGGCCCTCGCTGTGCTGGAGCTTCCACATCCACTGCTTGGCCACCACCGAGACGTCGAGGGCGCCCGGGGGCGGCGTCTTGGCCTCGGCGTAGAGGATGGCCGCCCACACGAATATCCCGAGGAAGATCAGGAACGGCGTGATTGTCCAGGCGTACTCGATCGGATGCGAGCTGCCCGAAAACGGCGTGCGGTCGACGGACGCGCCGCGCCGGTAGCGGATCGAGAACACCGTCAGCACGACGAACACGCCGATCGCCACGACCGAGCACATGACGACCATGGTGAAGAACAGCCAGTCGTACGACGAGGCGAACGTCGACGCCCGAGGTTCGAGCAGATGGAAGCCGCTCATGATCCGCGGCGCGGGGGCGATGAGCGGTGGCGTCCGCGGAGCCACTGGGCCCCGAGGTAGCCGCCGAGCGCGAGCAGCGTGGCGAAGCAGGCGAGCTGCAGCGTCTTTTCGATCACCACGCTGTAGCGCCCGGTCTTCGGATCGTAGCTGCAGCACAGCAGCAGCAGGTAGTCGGCGAGCGAGCCGATCCGCCCGGCGGAGCTCTCGACCAGCGCGAGGCGCAAGTCGCGCGCCGGGAAGTCGACGCCGAAGAAGTAGCGCGCGATCTTCGCTGCCGGCGTGGCAACGACAAAGCCCGCGGCATGCGCGTACTGCCGGATCGCCGGATCGTAGCGATAGCGGAAGCCGACGCTTCCAGCGAGTCGCGCGATCGACGCCTGGTCGCCGACCAGGAAGTGCCACCCTGCCGCCGCGCCGGGGCGCGCGTAGGTCGCGAGATACGCGGCCTTCTTGCTCGCCGCGATCGCCGGCGTCTCGCTCGGATCGATGCTCACCGCGACGACCTGGAAGTCACGGCCCGCGTCGAGCGTCACGCGGTCGAGGCTGTCGAGCAGCGACGTCATCACCGTGCTGCACAGATTCGGACAATGGTAGTAGCCGAGCACCAGGATGACCGGCTCCCGCGCGAAGTACCGTGAGAGGCGCACCGATGCGCCCGACTCATCGGTGAAGATTGCATCGACCGGCAGCGCCGCGCCAAGCCGCTGGTCGAAGCCCACGCCGCGCGCGGGCGCATCGCGGTCCCCGGCGGCCCATGCGCTAGAGATCGCGGCGAGCAGCAGGACGGCGAGCGCCATCGCCTTCATTGCCCCGCCTGCGTAGCGGCCGTCGAAGGCGGCTCGGCGCGTTGCGCGAGCAGGCTCATCGCGCGCTCGATCGGAATACGGACGACCCCGGCATCGCGGTCGATCCACGCATAGGAATGCAGCAGCTTGGCCTTCTCGGCATTGAAGGCCTTTAGGTCCTCGACGCCGTTCGACTGCAGGCGCGGGACGGACGACGCGGGCTGCAATCGAGCGCCGGGCGTGACTTCGGGGCGGTGCCGCAGCAGTTCGTGCACCGCTAACGCAACGGCGAGCGCCACCGCGATCAGCCCGACGACCGCCAAAGCGAACCCGACGACTCGGCGGCCGTCGAGCCGCGTACCTTCGTGCAGGTCTTCGATCCGGCCTTCGCCCGCGGACGGGCCCGCGTCAGCCATGCCGATCTCCGCGCGCTGCGCCGGCGGGCAGCGGCGCCGGGGGGCCGATCACGCGCCATTGCCAGGCGACCGCGGCGAGCCACAAGCCGCCGATGCCGATCACCGCCGCCGCATCGCTCCAGCGCAGGCGCAGGCCGTCGGTGTCGATCGACGGGATGACCATCCAGATCGTGTCCGCCCAATGGGCGAAGAGCATCCATGCCGCGATTCCGCAAAGCACCGGCACGCTCGCCTTGGCCCGCCTCGAGAGCAGCAGCAGGAAAGGGACCAGGAAATGGAACAACATGAGGAACACGCCGAGCCATCGCCACTGCGTTTCCACCCTCGGGACGTACCAGGCGATGGCGTGCGGCTGGTTGCCGGCCCAGATCGTCAGATACTCCATGAACGCGAGGTACGCCCAGAGCAGGACGAGCATCAGCAGGAAGTTGCCCAGGTCCCGACGCACCTTCGGCTCGGCGCGTCTCGCGTCGGCGCCCGGCAGGACGATCGCCGCCACGATCGCGAAGGCGAGCGCCGAGAGCGCGTCGCCGACGCCGACCAGCATGCCGAAGATCGACGAATACCACTCGGGCAGCAGCGTCATGAACCAGTCGACGGCGGCGAACGAGGTCGTGATCGCGTAGAGGATGAGCCCCGCCGCGCTCCAGCGCCCCAGCGCGCGATCGCCTCGCACGGCTGAGCGCCGGACGAGGACCAGGCCGAGGCCGATCCACACGATGAAGTAGATGGCCGCGCGCCCGAAGAAGAACGGCACGTTCAGGTACCAGGTTTTCTTCTGCAGCAGTTCGCTGGCCGCCAGCACGTCGGGGCGCGCCCAGACGTATAGCGTGGACAGCGCGACGGCGATCGGCACGAACAGCAGCGCGGCGAGGGGAAGCGCGCGAATCGCCGCGCTCAGCGGGCGCCGGATGGCCTCGCCCCACTGGCCTCCCGTCAGCCGGTGGATCATGACCAGCGCAAGCGCGCCGATCGACACTCCGCTCCAGAACAGGTACGCCGCGAGATAGGAGAGCGCGAGCGCGCCCCGGTCGCCGGCGAGCCCGCCCAGGCAGGCCGCGACCCCGACCACGCCGACCGCGAGCGCGCCGACTTCGAACCGCGTGGTCCTGAGCGCGATCATCGCTTCTGCTGCTCGAGCAGTTTGGCCTGCGCCGGCGGCACGTCCGCGAGCCTGGCGTGCTGGCTCAGCTGCAGCGCACGGATGTAGGCGACCACCGCCCAGCGATCGTCCGGCGCCAGGCGGTCGGCGTAGGGATACATCGCGCCGTAGCCACGCGTGATGACGTCGAAGAAGTGCTCGTCCGGCGCCTTGCGCAAGCGCTCCGTGTGATACGACGGCGGATGCGGAAAGCCGCGGCGCGCGACCATGCCGTCGCCGTCTCCGACCACGCTGTGGCAGGGCGCGCAATAGATGTCGAACCGCCCGCGTCCGCGCGCGAGCAGCGCCTGCGTCACGGGAAGCGGATTGGGCACCGACGGCGCCGCGGTGCCTGCCCAGGCGAGGACCGGCGTGACCGTACCCGCGTGCACCGGCAGCGGCAGCACGCCCGCGCGCCCGCTCGACGTGCCGGCAAGCGCCCCGCCCGACCGCGCCACCGTTCCGGGGGAAAGCGGGCGCGCCGATTGGCCGTCGGGGAAGAAATCGCTCTGCGCGAGCGTGTCGACCTTCGGCTGTTGATACATGTTGCGCATCGCCCGCTCGCATCCGCCGAGCGCCAGCGCGGCCGCGCACAGCGCCGCCACCGCGGCCGCGTGTCCCGCGCCGCCGAGCGTTGCGCGCGGTCTCCAGCACGCCGACTCGAGGCGGCCGCCTTTCATTCTCCGGCGACCTCACTCACCTCGAGCGCGTCGATGCCCGAGAGGAACCGCCGCGTGGCCTTGGGCTCGAAGCGTGGATCGCCGGCTCGGATGCACAGGAAGAAGCCGTCGCTGCTCGCGTGGGCGAACCGGGGCACGTCGAACAGCGGATGATGGAAGCGCGGCAGTCCGTCGAGGAGGAGCGTGCCGATCACCCCGGCGAGCGCTGCGCCCAGCAGCGTCATCTCGACCGCCGGCGGAATGAACGCCGGCCAGCTGTCGAGCGGCCGCCCGCCCACGTTGATCGGATAGTCGAACACCGCCGCGTAGTACTGCACGGCATAGGTCGCCACGCCGAGGGTGATCGCTCCCAGCAGCATGAGCAGCGCGATGCGGATGCGCGGGCTGCCGTGCAGCGTCTCGCTCAGGCCCTCGAGGTGCAGCGGCGCGTAGGCTTCCACTTGCGTGTAGCCGGCGGCGACAGCCTCGCGCGCGGCGCGAATCAGCCGATCGCCGGAGCCGAACTCCGCGAGCAACCCGTAGCGCACGCTCTCCGAGCTCATGAGCCGGAACCCGAGCGCGCGCGCAGCAGGCCGCGCAGCTCGCCGATGGCCACCATCGGCAGCAGCCGCAGGAACAGCAGGAACATGAAAGCGAACAGCCCCAGCGAGCCCGCGAGGTGCGCCCAGTCCCAGAACGTCGGGTAGAACATGCCCCATTCGGAGGGCAGGAACGTGCGGCTAAGGCTGGTCACGATGAGCATGAAGCGCTCGAGCCACATGCCGATGATGATCACCACGCTGACGAAGAACAGCGCTGCCGGGCTGCGGCGCACGGCGGCGAACCAAAGCGCCTGCGGCGCGAGCGCGTTGCAGACGATCGTCCCCCAGTACAGCGGCCAATAGCTCCCGGCGATCCGCCAGAACGTGACGTAGGTGTCGAAGCGGTCGCCGCTGTAATAGGACGTGAACACGTCCATCAGGTAGCTGTAATCGACCACCAACCCCGCCGCGAGCAGGACCTTGGCGACATTCTCGAGGTGGCGGATCGTGATGAGATCGTGCAGTCCATAGATGGCGCGCAGCGGTATCGCCAGCGCCAGTACGCAGGCGAAGCCCGAGAACAGCGCGCCGGCCACGAAGAACGGCGCGAAGATCGTCGAATGCCAGCCGCGCGTGATCCCCTCGCAGAAGTCCATGGCCACCATGCTGTGCACGGAGAACACGAGCGGAACGGCCAGCCCGGATAGGAGCCACGAGAGCGTCTCGTGCCGCTGCCAGTGCCGCGCCTCTCCGCGCCAGCCCAGCGCGAGCAGGCCGTAGAAGATCTGCGCGCGCCGACTCGTCGCCCGGTCGCGAAGCGACGCGAGGTCGGGAAGCATGCCCACGTACCAGAACAGGATCGAGACGACTAGGTAGGCCAGGATCGCGAAGAAGTCCCACTCGAGGGCGCTGCGCCACTGTGGCCAGACGTTCATGATGTTGGGGTAGGGCACCAGCCAGTAGAAGAACCATGGCCGCCCCAGGTGAAGAATGGGGAACATCCCGGCGATGGCCACGGCGAACACGGTCATCGCCTCGGCGAAGCGGTTGATCGAGGTGCGCCAGGGCTGCCGCGACAGCAGCAGCGCCGCGGAGATGAACGTGCCCGACATGCCGATGCCGATCCACCAGACGTAGTTCGTGATGGCCCAGCCCCATACGACCGGAACGCTGATGCCCCAGATGCCCACGCCGGTCGCGAAGAGGTACGACGTCGCGGTGAGAAAGAGCACCGTGAAGGCGGCCGCAGCGCCGAACGCCGCGAGCCAGCCTCGGCGAGGACGCCGCCCGAGGACGATGTCCGCGATCTTGGCGGTGAGCGAGCGATCGCTGTGATCGCCCAGCAGGAAACGTCCGGCGGCCGACGCGTCGCTCATACGCGCTCCCCGCGCCCGGCCGCGAGACGCCGCGAGGCGAACGTGCTAGGCACCGTCGATCTCCGCATTCGCATTGCGCACCTTCGCGAGGTACGTCGTGCGAGGCCGGGTGTTGGTCTCCTTGAGCAGGGCGTAGTCGAGCGGGCTCGACTTCGCCTTGCGCACGGCGCTGTCGGGATCGTTCAGGTCGCCGAATACGATGGCCTGCGTCGGACACACCGCCTGGCACGCGGTGACGACGTCTCCGTCGGCGATGCGCCGGCCCTCGCGATCGGCGACGATGCGCGCGTTGGTGATTCGCTGGACGCAGTAGGTGCACTTCTCCATGACGCCGCGCATGCGCACGGTGACCTCGGGGTTCTTCTGCTGGCGCGCCTCCGGCGAGTCGTCGGAGTACTGCAGGAAATTGAAGCGGCGGACCTTGTAGGGACAGTTGTTGGAGCAGAACCGCGTGCCGACGCAGCGGTTGTACACCTGCAGGTTGAGCCCCTCCGCGTCGTGCACCGTGGCGCCTACCGGGCAGACGACTTCGCACGGCGCGCGCTCGCAGTGCATGCACGGGACCGGCTGGAAGTACGTGCGCGGCCTGTCGACCGGACCCTCGTAGTAGCGGTCCACGCGGATCCAGTGCATCTCGCGTCCGCGAAGAACCTCTTCGCGCCCGACGACGGGGATGTTGTTCTCCGCCTGGCAGGCGATCGTGCACGCGCTGCAGCCGATGCAGGCGCCTAGGTCGATGCTCATCCCCCAGGCGTAGCCGGGATACCGGTAGGGCGGATAGAGGCTCAGCTCCGAGCCGTGAACCTCGTCGGGCGCGGTCGCGAAGTGCGGATCGCGCTGGAACTCCTCGAGCGTGGCGCTGCGCACGATCGAGCGTCCCTCCATGCGATGGTGCACCTGCGTGGTCGCGAGCACCCGCCGCTCGCCCGTCGCGTGCAGCGTGGCGCCCGAGCCGAACCATGGCGCCTGCGAGGTGCGAACGACATAGGCGTCGAAGCCCACGCCGTTGCCGACGCTGCCGGTGCGCGTGCGGCCGCCCCCCAGATACAGGCTGATCGCATCGTCCGGGTGCCCGGGCATGATCCAGGCCGCCGCGCGCGTCCGCCGTCCGCCGTAAGACAGCTCGACGATGCTCCCGGTCTCCACGTTGCGGTCCTGCGCGCTCTTGAGGCTGATGAGCACCGCGTTGTCCCAGGTAAGCTGGGTCAGCGGCTTCGGCAGCTCCTGTAGCCAGGCGTTGTTGGCCCAGCGCCCGTCGCCGAGCGTCGGATCGGGCTGGAACGCGATCTCGAGGCCGTTCGCCGCGGGCTCCGCGACGGCCTTTTCGGGCGGCGGCTGCCAGCCTTTCCTGAGCGTCACGGACTTCGCCGCGAACGCGCTGTCGGCGATCAATCCGTCGTGGAGCGCTTTCTCCCAGAAGTGCTCGAAATCGCCGGCCGGCGCGTGCTGCTGCCAGTAGCGGCGGACGATCTCGTGGCCGCGCGGATCGGCGTCTCCCAGCATGGCGGCCACGATCTCGCGCGTCGACTTGCCGCCGTACAGCGGAGCGATCAGCGGCTGCTGCAGAGCCGTCGTTCCGTCGAAGGCGCGCGCATCGCCCCAGCTCTCCAGCTCGTGCGCCGCCGGAACGTGCCAATGGCAGCGCGCGGCGGTCTCGTCCGCGTGAAGGCCTACGTGCGCCGCCAGCCCGACGTGCGCGAGCGCCGACGCGAAGTCGAGATCGGCCGGAGCGTCGTAGACGGGATTGCGCTCCAGCACCACCAGCGTATCGACCTCGCCCCGGCCCATCGCGGCGGCCAGCTCGCGGATCGACTGATTCTGGCTGGAGGGATCCGCCACGGGCTCGATGTAGGTCACCGTTGTGCCGACGCTTCCCAGCGCATCGTTCATCGCGTGGGCGAGCGCATGCACTTCCGGCGGCTGCCGATCGCCGGCGAGCACCAGCGAGGCGCCGCGGTGTCGCTGGAGGTCCTCGACGGTGGCGCCGAGCCACGCCGGTGGCACGTTCGCGTCCGGCGCGGGAGCGCCCGGCACCGCGCCAAGGCGATGCGCGACGGCGTGGGCAAAGCCGCGCAACTGGCTCGGTCGCAGCGCCAGGCGATGATCGGCATTCGCACCGGTGAGCCCCGGGGTGCACTCGACGGCGTACAGCCGCACCGGCTCGGTCTGCGCGTCCTCGATCTTGCGGGCACGCGCGAAATCGCGGGCGTAGCGAACCCGTCCCGGCATGCCGTAGAGGAACTCGGCGTCGAGCGCGAGGATCGTGCGGGCGCGGTCGAACCGGTAGACCGCTTCGACCGGCTCGCCGAACGCGAGCCGGCTGCCTTCGTAGACGTTGTCGCGGTTGGCCGGCTGATACGAGTGCCACGCGCTGTGCGGATACTTCTTCGCAAGCGCCGCGAGTTGCGAGCGCAGCGACGGCGAGGTGATCGTTCCTGTGAGCACGTGCAGACCCTTGCCGCCCGAGCCCTCCAGCGTGCGCAGGCGAGACTGCAGCGCATCGAGAAACGCCTCCCACGTCCGCGGCTCGCCCCGGTGCAGCACCGTGCGGGAGCGGTCCGGGTCCCACAGCTCGAGCACGGCTGCCTGGGCGAAGATCTCCGTCGCCCCGAGGCTCGCGGGGTGGGCGGGATTGCCCTCGACCTTGATCGGCCGGCCCATCACGCTCTTCGCGAGAACGCCGATCGCGTAGCCGTCGCGGACGAGCGCGGTGGCGAAGTACAGCGGCTCGCCCTGCGTCAGGCCGATCGGCTGCTCGACGTAAGGCACGATCTTCTCCGGCGGCGGCCGCGAGCATCCGGCGCCGGCGAGCGCGATCGAGGCGGCCATGAGCTTGATGAAGTCGCGGCGCTTGCCGGAGAGCGGCGCGAGCACGCCGGGCTGCACGGCTGGACGGGCGAGGCTTCCGGCGCACTCCTCGACCCCGCGCCAAGGCGCGGAAGGGTCGGGCCGCCTCGGGTGCACGACGATGGGCAACGGCGTTCGCGCCATTCACGCCTCCGGATCGGTCATCGATGGCAGATCGAGCAATTGGTGAGCTGATTGCTCGAGCGGATGTGATAGGCACGGTGCAGCGTCGCGCCGAGCGTCGCCGAGGCCGGCTGCCAGTCCATGTCGAAGACGCGATCGCGCGGACGCAGGTACGGATCCGGATCGCGGTGGCAGCCCAGGCACCACTGCATCTCGAGCGCCTCGTTGCGCCACATGAGCGGCATCTCGTCCACCCGCCCGTGGCAGGTCACGCATCCGATGCCCTTGGCGATGTGGATGCTGTGATTGAAATAGGCGAAATCGGGAAGGTCGTAGACGCGGTTCCAGCGCAGCGGCGCTCCGGTGCGCAGGCTCTCGCGGACGGGCGCGAGCATCGGCGCGTCGTTGAAGATCTGCGAGTGGCAGGTCATGCAGGTCGTCGTCGGCGGTATGCCGGCGAAGGCCGAAGTCTCCACGGAGGTGTGGCAGTAACGGCAGTCGATGCCGTCGTCGCCCACGTGGTGTTTGTGGCTGAACGGCACCGGCTGCTCCACCGGCGCGCCGACTGCCGGCCTGATCCACTGGTGCCAGGCGACGAGCCCGCCCACGACCGCCGCGACGAGGCCCCAGGAGGCAAGCCGGAACGCGAGATCGAAGCGCGGACGGAAGACTTGCGCCATGAACGCAAGCCCTTTCTTGTTCGAGCGGAACTAGCGATTGACCGTCGTTCCTCCGTCGAGTTCGCGGAGCCGGCGACGCTGTTTGAGGTAAAACCTTTTGTCGGACCCGCTCCTACGAAGCGGCCAGCGCGAGGCTGCCACCCCACGACGATCGCCTCGCTGCGCCATCGCACGAGGACGCGCCGTCAGCTCCGGCGTCGCGATCGAACCCAGTCCACGAGCTTCTTGCCGGCGAGCGGCAGGATGCCGAGCAGCGCGAACGCGATGATGAGTCGGGGCGCCAGGATGTCGGACGGCGAGGCGATCGTCGCGAGCTGCTTCCCCGCGTTCGCGTAGACCATCGTGCCGGGCAGCATCGCGGCCAGCGTCACCCAGTAGAAGGTGCGCACCGGCAGCGCCGTGAGGGCCATTCCCGCATTGACCAGCACGAACGGGAACACGGGCACCATCCTCAGCGCGAACAGATAGAAGATGCCTTCGCCGCGCATGCTGCGGTCGATGGTCGCGAGGCGATCGCCGAAGCGGCGCCGGGCCGCGTCGCGGAGCAGGAAGCGGGTCGCCAGCAGCGCGAGCGTCGCGCCGACCGACGTGCCGAGCGAAGCGAGGATGGTGCCGCCGATCAAGCCGAACAGCGCGCCGCCCGCGACCGTGAGCACAAGGTCGATCGGCAGCGCGAGCGTTGCGCTCGCCACGAAAATCGCGAAGAAGCCGATCGCCAGGGCGACAGGGTGGGCGTCGCGGTAGTCGGCGAGCGCCCCGAGCTCCGCCTTGAGCACGGGCAGCGTGAAGAAGCGACCAAAGCCGAACACCACGAACGCGGCGATGGCCGCCGCCACCGCGACGACGAGGGCGATGCGCGCCGCGGTCACTGCCGGCCGGGGATGCACGAAATTCACATCCGCTCCTTCCAGCCCTTCTTCAGGAGCAGGCGTTGACCGGCCACGAGGCCAGGAAGCCCGCGAGCATGGCGATCTGCATCATGAACCAGAATACCGGCGCCGTCTTGTCCAGCTCGTGGCGGAAGATCGCGAACGTCGCGATTGCCATCCAGCCGTCATCCCCACCTGCCACACGGTGAGCGAGGCGGCGTCGGCCCTGAGCGCCGCCCTGACGCCCTCGCCGGTCGAGAGATTGCGCATCGGCTTGATGGTGAAGTACTGGAAAGCGATGCCGAAGGCGAACGCGAGCACACAGTCGAGAACCCAGGTGCCGAAGATCTTCATCCCGAGCAGCGTAACAGGCACCGCGACCACGAACCATTCCGCCACGAGGTCGCCCAGCGCGCAGCCGCTGCCGCAATGCGTGGCTCCGAGCGCGGCGGCCGCCGGCAGGGACCGATTGCGGCCGGCCGGCGGCTCGCCGCGGCGCTTCGCCGCCTGCATCGCCCTGTGCGTCATCGCGCGCCCGACGCGAGCGTAGAACCACAGGCCGAGCAGACCCGAGTCGAGCGCGGTGAGCGGCCAGACCAGATTCATGATCCACATGTGCTGGCGTCGGCCGGCGAGGATGTCGAGCGCGATCGCTAGCGCGCTCGCGATGCCCAGTCCCACGCTCGCCCACGACAGCGCCACGAGCCAGGGCGCCATCGTCAGATCTCCTTCATCACCTGCGCGTAGGACAGCAGCGCGAACAGCGCCGTGCCGCCGAAGATATTGCCCAGCAGCACCGGGAGGGTGAAGTCGAGCAGCATCGGCCCGACGCCGAGCTGGCCGCTCACGACGAGCAGAAACGCCTCGACGCTGCCGGCGACGATATGCGCGAATCCACCCGCGGCGATGAGGTACGTC
>DATJBM010000064.1:0-14188 GCA_035515295.1 Casimicrobiaceae bacterium
GTGCCGTCGCGTCGGCGGGACCGAGCGCCAGGATGCGCTCGGCCGTCTCGAGCTCGCGGCGCCGATACACGAGCGCCTCGCGGTAATCGCCTCGATCCTCCAGGATGGCCCCGAGCCAGAAATAGGCGCGGTGCAGCGTGCGGCTCGTTTTCGGGTCGTCGGGCTTGCCTGCCGCGGCCGACTCCGCGACCGCGAGCGCGCGGCGGGCCACGGCCAGCGCGCCCGGCCCGTCGCCGGTCTGGGAGCGCATGCCGGCCAGCTTGAAGAGGGAATCGGCCAGCGCGCAGCTGGCGTCGGTGTCGCCCGGAGCACGCCGCAGAAGCGCTTCGCGCAGCGCGACCGCCTTGCCGAAGCTGATCAATCCACCCTGCGCGTCGCCGACGTTGAAGTTGCCGCCGCCCTGGATGTCTCCCAGCGATTCGTATGCCGCCGCCAGCTCGGCCTGCAACGACGGGTCCGCGCCGGATTCGCTGGAGAGCCGATCGAGCGACTCCTGCGCCCGCCGCGCCAGCAACTCGCGCGCCTTGGTGGCGCCCTGCAGGTTCATGATCGACTGGTCGAACTCGAAAAGGAACGAGGTGGCGAGCTTGCGCACTTCGTCGAAGCGGCGCTCGGCGCGGGCGCGCTCGCGGGCGATCTCCGCCACGCCAGCCGCTCCAGCTGCGAGCGCCACCGCCGCCGCGGCCGCGGCCAGCCGGTGGCGGGCAACGAATCGCGCCAGCGGATAGAAGGCGCCATGGCGCGCGGAGACGGGCCGGCCGTCGAGGTGCCGGCGGAGATCCTCGGCGAGCGCGTCCACCGAGGCATAGCGGTGCGCCGGATCGTTCTCCATGGCTTTGCGCGCGATCGCGTCGAGATCGCCGGCGAGGCGCGAGGGACGCCGCGGCTCATGTGCGAGCGCGCCCTCCTGCTCGGAAGGCCGGTAGCCGGTGATCAGCAGATGGAGCAGCACGCCCAGCGAGTAGACGTCGCTGGCGGTGGTGACGGGATCGCCGCGCACCTGCTCGGGGCTGGCGAACGCCGGCGTGAAGAAGCGCAGCGGTCCGCCGGTCTGGTCGGCGGCGCCGGCGCCCGGCTGCAGCACCTTCGCGATCCCGAAGTCGAGCAGCTTGGGGACGCCCTGCGCGGTGACGAGGATGTTGCCCGGCTTCAGATCGCGATGGATGACCAGATTTGCGTGCGCGTGCTGCACCGCCGCGCAGACCGGGAGCAGGAGCCGCAGCCGCTCCGCCGCCGAGAGGCCGCGCGCGTCGCACCAGGCGTCGATGCGCTCGCCTTCGACGTACTCCATCACCAGATACGGCAAGCCGTCCGGAGTGGTGCCTCCGTCGAGCAGCGCCGCGATGTTCGGGTGCGCGAGGCCCGCGAGGATCTGCCGCTCCTCGCGGAAGCGCGCCACGACCGCCTCGCTGTCCATTCCGCGCCGGATGAGCTTGATGGCGACGAGCCGCCGGTACTGACCGTCGATCCGTTCCCCGAGCTGTACGCTGCCCATCCCGCCGCGGCCCAGCTCGCGCAGGATGCGCCAGGGGCCGACCTGCGAGAGGATCGGGGCCGGATCGCGCGGAATGGCGGGGTGCTCGAGAAACGCTCCCGCGCGCCGGTGCGACTCGAGCAACTCGCGCAGCTCGGTCAGCAGGGAAGGATCGCCGGAGCACGCCTGCACCAGGAAAGCCTCGCGCGCGGTCTCGGGAAGCGCGATCGCCTCGGCGAAGAGCTGTTTGATGCGCGGCCACGCCTCCGTCGTGCTCACGTCGCGCTCAGCTTGCGGTGCAGCCATGCCTTGGCCAGGTCCCACTCGCGATAAAGGGTGGCGCGAGAGACGCCCATCGCCTCGGCGGCCTCTTCGGCGGACAGGCCGGCGAAATAGCGTAGCTCGACGATGCGGGCCTGGGTCGAATCGAGCGCCGCCAGCTCTTCGAGCGCTGTGTCGAGAGCGAGCACGTCGACGCCCTCGACCTGCGTGAGGGCGGCCTCGCCTGGTTCGCTGTCGGCCTGCTCGCGGTCGCGGCGGCGGACCGCGTGCCGCCGCGCATGATCGACCAGGATGCGCCGCATGATCTGCGCTGCGGCGCCGAAGAAGTGCGCGCGGCTTTTCCATTGCACGCGCCGCTGGTCGATCAGCCTGACCCATGTCTCGTGCACCAGCGCGGTCGGCTGCAGGGTGTGGTCGCCGCGCTCGGCGCGCATCGACTGCGCCGCCAGCGTGCGCAGCTCGCGGTAGATGAGCGGCACGAGGTGATCGCGCGCTTGCGCGTTGCCTTCGCTCCATTGAATGAGCAGGCCGGTGACGTCGTCATCGGCGCTGGCGGTCATCCGGCAGACCTCCGTCCATCATCCTCTCAGCAGGGAAAACCGCCTGCAATTCAGACCTTCGGACCCGGGGGGCGCGCGGTGAGACGGTGCATGCCCGCCGCGCGCGACGAAGCAAAAGGGGACCTTTCATGGAGAGATTGACCGAAATCGCCACGACGACCCTCTCGATCGTTCTTCTCTCGACGCTCCCTCGCGCAGCGCAGGCGCAGTCGCTCGCGGAGTCGCCGCCGGGCGCGCTGCAGACCACGAGCCAGGCCGGGGTGGCCTACAAGAGCTGCGCCGTCCAGGGCGTGAACGACGGCGGCGTGATGGTCGGCTGGTGCATCGATCCGTCCAGCAGCCAGGCGGTGCCGATCATCTGGATGAGCGCGTCGAGCGCTCCGACAGAGCTTTCGACGGCCGGCATGAGCGCGACCGACTGGGTCCAGGCGAGCGGCATCGACGACGCCAACGAGATCGTCGGCGCGCAGAACCCGGGCCAGAACCTCGCCAGCAGCAACCCGCTCTACTGGTCCAGCCCCGACAGCGCCCCAGGCGTGCTCGGCAAGAGCGGTCCGACCCAGGCCAACGCGATCAACAACCTCGGCCAGATCGTCGGCACGTCGAGCGGCGACTTCGCCGTTTACTGGGCGAGCTCGTCGCAGAGCGCTCCGACGAAGCTCTCGAGCACCGGTGCTGCCGGCATGGTGAACGCTCTCGGGATCAACGACGCCGGCGAGATCGTCGGCTCCTACTGGGCTGGAGGAAACACCAGCACGCCCTTCGGCGACTTTCCCACCATCTTCCCCTGCTACTGGTCGGGGCCGGCGAGCGATCTGTTCCCGCTCTCGATCGACGACGGCACGTACATCACCAGCAACGGCAGCGGCGATTTCGCGGTCGCAGTAGTGGCCGCGGGTATCAACAACACGGGCGCGATCGTCGGCTACGCGACCGGTGTCGACTACGTGGGCGCGTATCTGAACGCGACGCTCCCGTTCTTCTGGGCGAGCATCTTCTCGACGCCCACCCAGACGCTCTTCCAGCAGCTCGGGAACTACGGCGGAAGCAACAACGGCGGTCCCCACGGTCTTCCCGTGGCGGACTTCCAGATCTTCAGCACCGGCTTCAACGTCAGCGAGGTCGCGGTTGGTTACGCGCGCGATTCCAGCGGGAACGACACGCCGCTGGTCTGGACTCCGGTATTGACGACAGCGTCGCAGGGTCCTGCCGGTCCGCAGGGGCCGACGGGACCTGCGGGCGCGATGGGTCCGCAAGGTCCGGCTGGCCCCACCGGTGCGACGGGGCAGCAAGGTCCGCAGGGTCAGCAAGGTCCGCAGGGTCAGCAAGGTCCGCAGGGTCAGCAAGGCCCGCAGGGTCAGCAAGGCCCGCAGGGTCCGATCGGGCCCGCTGGCGCGATGGGTCTGCAGGGTTCGCCTGGTCCGCAAGGTCCTGCGGGCCCGACTGGCGCCGCGGGTCCACAGGGACCGGCCGGCGCGACGGGAGCGGCAGGGCCGACCGGTCCCGGGTTGATCGCGGGCGCGACGGTCTTGTTTCCCCTCGGCGCGGCGCCCCGCGGGTTCACATGTTTCGCGCGCGTCCGCGTGCGCTTCGATGACGAGGACGATTCGGCCCATCACCTGCTCCTCGCTGATGACGACCCGACGCGCTGGTTTCAGCTCTGCGAGTATTCAGGGCCCTGAAGACAGCTTGTTGATCGGCTTGTCACGGCCCAGAGCGCGCGATGGAACGCGTCTCCAGTTGGAGAACGGACCTGCACCGTTCCATCCTCGCCGCGGTGGGTACTCGCAGCGCGCTGTTTTCGGGCGATTGGTCGTGGCCTCACCGTACAAAGGAATCTGGCAATCGGCGATTAATCGCGACTTTGGCTAGACCCTGCATTGTGAAGCGAAGCGCTTGCGGCTGAATTCGACGCCAGGCGGTTGCTACATTTACCGTTCGGCATCTTCCCGACCCTTCATCCCTTCCGGTCGGCGCGACCGATCATCAGCGGGCGGTTGTAATAGCCGCGGCGGACGATGCGCTGCTTCGCAAAGCCGTTCTCTGCCAGCAAGCGGCTGAGAAAATCGAGCGAGGCGAGGCGCGCCAACTCGCCGGAGTGCTGCTCCTGGTTCTCGTTGGCCTGCACGACGAAGTACTCGACCGCGCGGCTCAAGGCGCGGGTGATGCGCGCCATGATCTCCGGCGGCTCGTAGTACAGCGAGCAGAACGAGGTGGCGATGTCGTACCCCGCCAGGTCGCGATCGAGGACGGCGCGCATCGGCCGCTCCACCAGCTCGAGGCCGTACGAGCGGTTGTCGACGAACTCGAACCATGACCGATTGAGCCGCGCGTAGTCGGCGAAGACGGGATCGACCTCGTAGGCCGTGACGCTGCGGGCGCCGGCCCGCAGCATCTCCAGCGGGACCATCGCGTTGTTGGTGCCGAGGTCGAGCACGCGCTTGCCGCGCACCTCGGGGAGGTGGCGGCGGATGAAGAGCCACTTGCCGGTTCCGACCTCGATGGAAGAGATCGCGCCGACGCTGTAGCCGCGCCCGTAGTAGACGGGGGCATAGAACAGGTCGGCGCGCCGTGCGGCCAGGGCGGCGATGCGCGCGCGGAACACCTGCTCGGAGAGCAGTTGGGTGCCGAACAGGAAGTTGAAGCGATCGCGATCCCGCTCGCGCTGGGCCAGAAACCGCAGCGACCGACGACGCCGGCCTCCGACGCCGCAGAGATGCGGCTTGCCATCGAAGATGCCGACGTCGCCGTAGCTCAAGTCGCCGACGGCGCCCCCCGCTTCGTGGATGCCCTGGAGCAGGCTGCCGAGATGCTCGATGAAGGCTGCGCCGACCACCGAGCGGAGCGCGGTGAGACACGCCTCGCGGTCGGGCCGCGGGCGCGTCGGGTCCCATGCGCCCGGTCCCGGATAGCTCGAGCTCAACCGAAGCTGAAGCTCGGCCGAAGCGCCCTCCCGCGCCAGGCGGGCGCCGAGATCGTCGCCGTGGATGAACGATGGATGAACGGCGCGCGGTCGATCGATGAAGCCGCGCAATCGCGCCGGGAGCATCGCGCCCGCGGCGCGCGCCAGGCGCGATTGCGCGAGGTCAGCGCAGAGCGGCATCACCGTCCACAGCGTGATGGCTTTCTTGGCGATGCGCTGCGCGACGGTCGGGGAATCGGGCTGGCGGTCGAACGAAGCCGGGACGGTCCGGGCGGACGTGGTTGCCATGACCCGACAGCATGGTGATCGAAGCAGCCTCCCGCCCGATGAGCCGCGTCCGGGAATCGCGATTTCCGACAATCGAGGGCGATTATGAGAACATTCTAATCCGCTCTTCATCTGCCGCTCATTGGCCGGGCAAGCGATTCGTCGCACGCGATCCTTCCTCGAGAGGAGTTCAGGATCGAGACCACCAGAGGCCGCCGCTTCAGGATTTGGGGAGTCCTCAGGGACCGGGAGTCGAAGACGCTCAGCTTCCGGTATTCGGCCCTGGCCGACCATGATGCCTGGCGGCCGGATCGCTGATCGATCGGATGGGTTGGTCGTCCAGGCAGCGTTCGTTCCAGGTTCCATCGCTGAACAGCGAGGTCAACGTCGTCCGGATCATCGCGGCATGCCGGTAACAGCGAAACAGCACCTCCCCGCCGTCCTCCAGGTCGAAGATGACGGCTGCGGGCTGTGCGCAATGAACGTACGAGCAGCGCCATGAAATGTCGCCTGCTCGACGGCCTTGCCGAAGCGGCCGTTTCCTCTTCGTGGAAAGGCGAACCGTGGCCTGCCCGCGAGAAAGCATCCTCGACCCTTGAGCTAGTTCACGTCCAGGACCGGCACCCGGACGATCTCGTACGAGTCGCGCTGGGCGCGCAGCCGGGCGAGCGCCGTCTGGAGCGGCGCGGCCGCCAGCGACGCGCCGACGATGATCTGCGTGCCTTTTCGCCACAGGACGAAGATCGACATCCCTTCGCTCACGTGGCCCAGTACGTCGATGGTGTCCAACGGGCCGCCCAGGCGCCGCCCGAGCGCGGCCCCCACCGGAGTCCGCGTCACACGGGCGAACTGGACGAACAGCCGCGCGCGTCCAGGATTCACGCCGCCGGATCCTAGGCGTCCAACCTGAGGACGGGCTGAACGGCAGATTAGAAAGTTCTCAGGAAACGCCCGCTGCCTTCGCCGTATGATCGGACGCATGTCGCTTCTCGTCGCCGAGGACGAACGCCGGGTCCGGGCCTTCGTCGTGCGCGGGCTTCGCGAAGAAGGCTTCACCATCGACGAGGCGGGCGACGGGTACTCGGCGCTCTCGGCGCTCTCGCGAGGCGGCATCGATCTCGCCCTGCTCGACTGGATGCTGCCCGGCGTCTCGGGGCTGGAGGTGCTCCGGCAGGTCCGCGCCGGCGGAAGCGTCACCCCGGTGATCATGATCACCGCCCGCGATGCCGTGCGCGACCGCACGCTCGCGCTGAACGAAGGCGCCGACGACTACCTGGTCAAGCCGTTCGCCTTCGAGGAGCTGCTGGCGCGCATCCGCGCCGTGCTGCGGCGCTCGGCAGGGCGCGCCAGCGCGAAGCTGTCCTGCGGCGACCTCGAGCTCGACCCTTCGCGGCACCAGGTCCGCCGGGCCGGGCGGGAGATCCGTCTCACCGCGCGTGAGTTCACGCTGTTGCAGTTCCTGATGGAGCACCCGGGCGAGGTCGTCTCCCGCTCGCGCATCGTGGAGGCGGTCTGGGAGCACGACTTCGAGACCTTCTCCAACGTGGTCGAGGTCTACATCCGTTACCTGCGCGCCAAGATCGACGAGCCCTTCGGCAAGCGGCTCATCCACACCGTCCGCGGTGTCGGGTACGTCCTGCGCGAGGGCGACCCTTGAGGCTCCGGACCCGGCTCGCGCTCTCGTTCGGCGCCGCGGCCGGCGCGACGCTGCTGTTCTTCAGCGTGGTGGTGCTCGCAGCGCTCACCATCTCGGACATGGCCGGGAAGTCCTGGTCGCAGCCCAGGTTCGAACGGGAGCTGGCGGAGAACACGCGCGGCGTCGTCATCGCGATGATCGTGGGTGCGCCCGTGGCCGTCGGCGGCGCGGCCGCGGCAGGCATCTGGCTCGCGCGGCGTGCGGTGTCCCCCCTGCAGGAGGCGAGCGCCAGGGCGCGCGTGGCTCGCGGCTCCGAGCTCGATCTGACGCTTCCCCTGAACGGCAGCGGCGACGAGTGGGACGTCCTCGCCAGCACGCTCAACTCCCTGTTGGCAGACTCGCGCACTGCCATGGAGCGGATCCGCCGGTTCACCGCGGACGCGGCGCACGAGCTTCGCACGCCGCTCACCGCGATCGTGGGAGAAGCGGAGGTCAGCCTGCGGCGGGAGCGCACCTCGCAGGAGCTGCGCGCGTCGCTCGAGATCGTCCGCGAGCAATCGAAGAGGCTGGCGGAGCTGCTCGACGCGCTGTTGACGCTCGCCCGGGCGGACGCTGGGACGCTGCTGGTCGGCAGCTCGCAGTGGTCGCTCGACGCGACGGTGAGCGAGGCGGCAGCGATCGCATTCGAGGACGCGCGCAAGCGGGGCGCGGATGCGCGGCCCATCGCCATCCAGGGCGTGGCAGGTGACGTCGAAGGCGATCGCGTACTGGTGCTGCGCGCGGTGCGCAACCTCCTGGAGAACGCATTTCTTCACGGCGGCGGAGCCGTCAGCGTGCAGCTTGCATCCGACTTGCGATGGCGCCACATCCTCATCGCCGACCAGGGACCGGGTATTCCGACCCGGGTGCGACCGCGCCTCTTCGAGCGGTTTGCGCAGGCGGACGAGTCCAGGTCCGGCGATGGGCTCGGCCTCGGCCTCGCCATCAGCAAGGCCATCGTCGAAGCGCATGGCGGCGCGGTCCGTTTCGTGCCCGTGGACCGGGGGGCCGCGTTCGAGATCGACCTGCCGGTGCCCCAACTCAGTGCGAACGCGCCGCAGGGTCATTGACCTCGCATGCTACGGTGAGCGCTCCGGATGAACCGCGAGGGTCATTGCTGCCGCCGCGCTCGCGCTGGCGTCGATGTGGTGGGGCCGGGCGAGCGCTCTTGAAGGTCCGCCGGCTGATCGGGGAGCGACGGCCACGAGGGAAGGAGCGGCGAGGGCCGTCGGGTCCTCGGCGATGGTAGGCAGCCAATGAAACGGACGCACCGCCTTCATCTCGAATGCGACCAGCCCAACGGAGTACCGGCCGTCGAACGAGTCGAGTGAGAGGCGAGGATCGACGAGAGGACGCAACGCCCCCGGTGCGACCTCCCAATGAGAGAAGAGGAGTCGATGCCAGCGCTGCGACCCTGGCTCGCGCCGGCTGGACGCAAGCGAGGCTGAAGTCGATCAGCCCACTCCGGTGGGCCCGGCCGCGGCCGCGGTGGCGGCGCCTCGAGGCTGAGGAGTGGGGTACGGGTGGGTGGAAGAGCGGCGGGAGCCGATGTCATGGCGCTCATTCACCAGGCGCGATCGCGCCAACTAGGTCATCACTCTATGAAACAACTGGCTTCAAGGCCCGAAACTTCGCGTGAGAATGGAACAGTGCCGGGATTCGGCTGGAAGCGAGGGGCCGAACTCATAGCAGCGATCGCGGCCTGGATCTGGTTCATCGTTGCCGGATGTGGCGGCCTCGGCCTCATCATCACCACGGGGCCATGGCCACCGACTCATGGCTGGTTCGCGATGCTTTCGGGAATCGCCGCCTGGCCGGTGACCGCATGGGCAAGCAAGAAGTACCTGAGGGTCAGCCTTTCATGGCGCGTACGCCTCGGTGCCGCAGCCATGGTGATGCTCGCTGGGCGTCTGGCCGTTGATTTCATCTGGCCCCGGCCAGACCAACCTCCGCACCGTCCCGATTGGGTGGCAGTCGTCAGCGGCACCATCTTGTTCATTGCCGTTCTGGCCACTTTGCTGGCCCACACGCAAGAAGGGCGGAATGCATGATGGCCCTTCTCTTAGCCGGCTCGCCTTGACTCTCCCACCCTGAGAGCGAACGTGGCTGTCACGCCAACGAGAACCACGCGTACCTAAGCCCTGAGCACCGAGAGCCACAAAACGGTGGCAGGCACGCACGATCAGGCGACGGCGGGCGCTTCCCAGGCACGGAACCCCCTCACCGCGGCGCGTCCGAGGACCGCCATCATGACAAGCACCAGGAGTTGCGAAGCCCCGAAGGCTGGTTCGTTTCCGTGGGGCGCGAGCTGCTGCAGTGCCGGCACGCGCAGGAAAAGCTGAGCGACGAGGACGAAGCAGTTGAGCCAAAGCGCCACAACGGAGCCGACGACGAAGGCGGTGCGCCAGGTCTGCCTCACCCAGCGCGCGACGCCGGTCACCGCTAGGACGATGAGCGACAAGATCGCCACCGCGTGCGAGGGAAGGAAGTGCTCGGCTGGCAGGAAGAAGCCGGTCAGGCTGGTTGCGGTGGTGGTCACGAAGAAGGTACTGAACCATCCGTCGAGCCGGCGGCTGGCGGCGAAGCCGCCGGTGACGACCAGGCCGCAGAAGATTCCGATCAAGCTCACGAGGACGTGGAAGAGAGTGAAGGCCAGCATGGTTCCTCCCGGGGCGGCGCAAGCGTGGCCGCTTTCCTCGCAGGAATCAAGGATGCCTTGACGGACCCACCCCGAGAGCGAACTTCGCTCCCTGCCGACGAGAACCTTCGCGTATCCTTGAGGCGAGCTAGCGAAGCTGGCCTAAGTAGATGTCATTGCCGTCGGGATCTCGCACGGTCGCTCCGTGCATGGTGCTCCCGCTACTGAGCGGTGCAGCGAGCACCTGCCCCTTGGCAACGATGGCCGCGACATACTCTTCGATGCCGCTCACCAAGTGCACCTGGCACGCGCCTTTGAGACGAACGCCGTCGGGCGCGCCACGCTCGGCGAGATGGATCTGCGCGCCGTCGAGCTCGATGCCTACGTAGTCGCCGTAGTCGAACCGTACGCGGAAGCCAAGCACCCGCGAGAACCATTCAATCGAGCGCCGGGCGTCCTGAACGAACAAGACGGGGATGGTCTGGTCAACGATCGGCATGCGGCGATCATGCCACAGCGATGGACGGGCCTGCCTTGACTCTCACCCCCACAGAGCGAACGTCGCTCTCATGCCCACGAGAACCATCGCGTACCCGCATTTCCGGCAACTGCTAAGGGTGCGCATGTAGTGGCGCTGCATTCCAATGCGGACACGAAGCGAGGTCTTCGCCGACATCTGCTTCTTCGGGAAATACCGCTATCGCGTGTTGCTATGTTCTTCCGGTGTGCTTCTCACGTTCGCGCCTCGAGCCCGCCGATGGGCCCTCGACCCAATGGATGTTGTCGAGCCAGGTCGGGTCGATACCGCAGCATGGATCTGAAACAGGCAACCAGCGCAGGTTCGGCAGAAAGGAAATGGCAAGGATAGCCACTGCTGGTGTTTCTGCCGCTGGTATCTCCCCACCGGCGTTCGAATTCAGGGTGGTTTGGGCACCCCAAAGGACACAGGGGCAGAGACTACTTCGGCAGGCGACTCAGCGCTGCGATGGCCGCGGCCACCTTGGGATCGGTCGAGCCCTGCGCGATCTTGTACGCGTCCGGCAGCGCAGCGTCTCGGGCAACTGCCTCGGCTTCCCGAATGCGGCGGCGACGCGCTCGCGCGTGGTGATGCCGCCCTCCATGAGTCTCGCGGCCCTCTTCTCTGCGGTGATTGCAGGCATGCGACCAGTTTAGCTCCTCGCACGCTCACTTCAGATGGCCATGGCATGCTGTGGATGTGAGCGAGCCGACTTGGTCAGTTCGGGTGGATGATCTTCGAGGCTGCTCCTTCGAGCGATTCCTGACTCCGATTCAGGGAGTGAGGCAACCTCCTGACCGTAGCCGTCGTGTCCCGACCGTCGCAGAGGCGACGTGGATCGCGGCCTGAGTCAAGGCTGGTCGGCGCTGGCCATCGGCTTTCCCTTCTTGAGCAGCTGCGAGCGCAGCGTGAGGAAGAACGTGTCCTGCGACCGCTGTTGCGCCAGCAACGCTGCGCGCGTCGCGTGCGCGCCGGCGGCATCTCCAGCCTTCTCCTGGGCCAGCGCCATGTGAAAGTGGCAGCCGTCGAAGGTGGGCACACACTTTGCCATTTCCGCCGCAGCGCCCCTGGCATCGCCACGGGCGAGCTTGAGCATGCCGCGCCCCCACGCCGCCGACGACTGCACGTTCTGGTCGTTGGGCGTGTCCGCCGCGTCCTTCTCGAGAATGGCGAGCGTCTTCTCCGCCTCGTCCAGCTTGCCGCCGAACGACTGTGCCCAGATCGCCGCCAGGCGAATGCCCTGCTGCAGCCCCTTGCGCCCGGCGTCGGAGAGCGGCTCCTTCTCGCAGCGCGCCAGCGCCTCGTTCGCGTATTTGCGCGCCTCGCCAAACTTGCCGAGCAGGTTGGCGGCGAACGCGCGCTGCGTGGCGGCGGTGACGTAGAAGTTGGGGTTCTTCTTCGCGCGCGCCTCCTTCTCCAGCGCGGCCGTCGACCGCAGCACGCCTTGGTATTTCCCCTCTGCCGCGTAGCCGAGCGACTCGAAGACGATCAGGCCCATCCTCTCGAAATCGTCCTTCGAGAGTGCGCGCGCTTTCGCCAGGTCCTGGTGAGCGCGCGCGTACTGGCCGCGGTACAGCTCGACGTTCGCGAGAGCGGCGAGCGGCTTCGCATCGGCATTCGGAAGGGTCGTCGCCTTTCGCGCCGTGGCCTCGGCCTCGTCGAGCTTGCCGGCGGTGAGCAAGGCGTAGGCGTAGTCGGCCTGTACGGCCGGATCATCGGGCCGCATGTCGGCCACGTGCTTGGTCGCGTCGGCGGCACCGGCCCGGTCACCCTGCTCGACGGCGATGGCGGCGAGCCCCATCCACGGCGAGGTGGCTCCCGGATTCAGCCGGGTCGCCTCGAGCAGCTGCGCCTTTCCCTTATCGACGTCGTGACCGACGAAGAAGGCGATGCTGCCCGCATAGTAATGCGAGCGCCAGTCGCCCGGCGCCAGCTCGACCAGCTTCATCTGCAACGAGCGCGCCTTTTCGTTGTCGAAGTGCTTGGCCGCGGCCCACGCGGCGAGCTCGGTCCGCTCTGCCTCCGGGAGCGACGCGCCAGCCGCCGCTGCGTCGTCCACCTGCTTCATCGAGTCCGTTCCCGGCGTGATCGCGTAGAGCAGCGCCTTGGCGAGCGCCAGGTTGGGATCTAGCGAGAGCGCCCGGCTGGCCGCGGCCCGCGCGCGATCGCCGTGGCCGCAGAAGAGCTGATCGTAGGCCTCCACGTACGCGGCCGCCGCTTCGGGGTTGGCGGTGGTGATGCTGATGGTGCCGCTCTCTGGCGCGGCAGCGAGAAGGGCGACTATAGCGAGGAGAGATGTCATGAGCAGACCCCCTTGGGCGCATCAACGCGGGTCACGCCGCTGCATTTCCACGGTTCGCTGCGCCAAACCCGCTGTTCGCGCTCTTCAGTGTCCGGTTTCGGAGCGCTCGCGGGAGGTGCAGACCTGGCCGCCAAATGTCTTCGCCCTGGGAGTTCAGCTTGGACGGCCGGCGTCGGGGAAGTAGTGTCCGCTGAAGTGGTGTACGAGCAACCGGCCGAGAAGTAGATGAACGCGGCCATCGCGTCATCCTCAAGGAAACCCCTGGCAGGGTGATTTCCCGAGGAGAAGACGATGGCCGCACCGGCCAGCATTGATGCGATCGAGTGGTTGCGCAAGCAAATCGAAGAGTCCGCTCCTGACCCGCTGAAGACGATGCTCGTCGAGATGGTTAACGTGCTGATGGGGGCAGAAGTCGACGCCATTTGCGGCGCCGGTTACCGCGAGCGCAGCGGCGAGCGAGCCAACAGCCGTAACGGCTATCGCGAGCGCGCCTGGGACACGCGAGTGGGAACGATCGGCCTGCAGATCCCGAAGCTGCGCCAGGGCAGTTACTTCCCGACCTGGTTGCTCGAGCCGCGCCGGCGCGCGGAGAAGGCGCTCACCGCGGTGGTAGCGGAGGCGTACCTGCTCGGCGTCTCGACGAGGAAAGTGGAGGACCTGGTGCAGACGCTGGGCATCGAGCGGCTCTCGAAGAGCCAGGTCTCGGAGCTGGCCAAGGAGCTCGACGGCGTGGTGAAGAGCTTCCGCGAGAGGCCGCTGGCGGGCCCGTACAAGTACGTCTGGCTTGACGCGCTGTTTGTGAAGTGCCGCGAGGACGGACGCATCGTCAACGTGGCCTGCTTGGTCGCAGTCGGAGTGAATGGCGACGGCCGCCGCGAGATCCTCGGCCTCGACGTCGTTGCAGAAGAGGACGGCGCCGGCTGGCTGGCATTCCTGCGCAGCTTGCGCGCTCGCGGACTAAAGGGCGTCGAGCTGGTGATCTCCGACGCACACGCCGGCCTGAAGGACGCCATCGCGTCGGTGCTGCGTGGCGCAGCCTGGCAGCGCTGCCGAACGCATTTCATCCGCAACCTGCTCACCAAGGTGCCGAAGGCGGCGCACGGCATCGTGGCGACGTTTGTGCGAACCATCTTTGCCCAGCCCGATGCGGAGTCGGTGAGGGCGCAGCACGCGCGCACTGTCGAGCAGTTGCAGCCGCGCTTTGCGGCCGCGGCGAAGATGCTCGCAGACGCGGAAGAGATCCTCGCGTTTACCGCTTTCCCGAAGGAGCACTGGCGGCAGATCTGGAGCAACAACCCGCAGGAGCGACTCAACCGTGAAATCCGCCGCCGCACCGACGTCGTCGGCATCTTCCCCAACCGCGAGAGCATCGTACGCCTCGTCGGCGCCGTGCTCTGCGAACTCAACGACGACTGGGCCGTCGTCCGCCGTTACATGACCATCGCCCCGCGCGAGGAGGTGATCGACACCAAGGCGCTCGTGAAGAAGACCGCAGCCTAATCAATCAACCGGATGACGCGCTCCTACACCACCTTGACGGACGTGACCCG
>DATJBM010000065.1:0-68206 GCA_035515295.1 Casimicrobiaceae bacterium
CCCCGCGACCGCACCGGACCGATGGCCGCATCGCTCGACGTGGTGCACGGCGACATCACCACGCTCGCGCTCGACGCGATCGTCAACGCCGCCAATCCGACGCTGCTCGGTGGCGGCGGCGTCGACGGCGCGATTCACCGCGCGGCCGGCCCTGAGCTCACCGTTGAATGCGCGCGGCTGGGCGGCTGCGCCACGGGCGAGGCGAAGATCACGCGCGGCTACCGGCTTCCGGCGCAGCATGTGATCCACACCGTGGGCCCGGTCTGGCAGGGCGGAACCCGGGACGAAGCCGAGCTGCTGGCCTCGTGCTACCGCCGGTCGCTCGCGCTCGCCGTCGAGCACGCGCTCGCCTCGATCGCCTTTCCGGCGATCAGCTGCGGCGCCTACGGCTTCCCGCTCGAGCGCGCCGTTCCGATCGCGGTGAATACGGTGCGCGCCTTCGAGCGGCTCGACGCGCTCGAGCGCGTCGTCTTCTGCTGCGCGAGCGCAAGCGTGCTGCAGGCCTACCAGACGGCTCTAGCGCGGTAGGTGCGAATTCATTCGCACGCCGGTCCATCGTCGCGCAGTGCCTGGCGGAGTGAATTCCGCCCTACTCCGAATCGATGCCTTCGGTCCGCGCCTGCGCCTCGGCAGCCGTGTCGGGGACTTCGAATACCTCGCGCAAATACTTCACGTACGACGGATCGTAGTCCATCGACTTCGACGGCTCGTCGCTGATTTTCGCGACCGGCTGCCCGTTGCAGCGGGTCATCTTGATGACGATCTGCAGCGGCGAGTAGCCAAGATCGTTGGTGAGGTTGGTGCCGATGCCAAACGCGGTCTGGCTGCGCCCCTTGAAGTACTCGAACAGTCGGATCGCGAGCGGCACGTCGAGCGAATCGGAGAATACCATGACCTTGGTGAGCGGATCGATGCGCATCCTGCGGTAGTGCGCGATCAGCTTCTCGCCCCACTCGAACGGGTTGCCGGAATCGTGCCGCACCCCGTCGAAGAGCTTGCAGAAGAACAAGTCGAAATCGCGCAGGAAGGCGTCCATCCCGCACACGTCGGAGAGCGCGATCCCGAGGTCGCCGCGGTACTCGCGTGCCCAGGTGTTGAAGGCGAACACCTGCGAGTCGCGAAGGCGAGGTCCCACCGCCTGGCACGCCTGCAGATACTCGTGGGCCATCGTGCCGAGCGGCGTGAGGCCGTGCTTGAGCGCGAAGTAGACGTTGCTCGTGCCGACGAACTTGGCGCCGATGCCCCTCTTCAGGCCGAGGATTACCTCCTCCTGCCAGCGTCCCGAGAAGCGCCGCCGCGTGCCGTAGTCGGCGATGCGGAACTCCGGATCGCGCACGGCGTTGATCTGCTCGATCTTGACGCGAAGCCTGCGCCGGCCCTCGTCGAGATCTGCATTCGGCTGCGTGTTGCGGAAGTAGAGCTCGCTCACGATGGCGAGCAGCGGAACCTCGAACAGGATGGTGTGCAGCCACGGGCCCTTGATCCAGATGTCGATCTCGCCGGGCGCAGCCGGCGACGGCCGCACGGTGACGAACCGCTCGTCGAGCCCGAACAACCCGAGGAGATCGACGTAATCGCTCTTGATGAACCGCCAGGAGCGCAGATAATCGAGCTCCGCTTCCTGGAATCGCAAGCCGCACAGCGCGCTGATCTCGCGCTCGATCTGCCCGATGTAGGGCGTGAGATCCGCGCCGGCGGTCCGGCACTTGAAGCGGTATTCGACTTCCGCCGCAGGGAAATGATGCAGCACCACCTGCATCATCGTGAACTTGTACAGGTCGGTGTCGAGAAGCGACTCGATGATCATCCGGCAGGTGGGCGATCGATCGGCGGGCCTGCCATGTTACGCGCGCCCGGCCGGCGCGGCCAGCCGGTCATTCGGTCGAACGCAGAGCCTCGTCCGGCACGACGCCGATGTCGCGCGACAGGACGATGCAAACCAACGTGCAGGCGACTGCGAGCCATCCGACCACGCCGAAGTCGAGCAGCGTGCCGCCGTCGCCGCGGCGGATCCTGAGCCCGGCGACGAGCGAGGCGAACGCCGAGCCCGCCATCTGTATCGTGGCCGGATGGAGGAGACGCGCGGAGCCTTGACACGAAGTCGAAGCGGCGATCGCCGCCCGCGGGGCGCGCGAAGCGATTGTCCCGCCGGGCGTTGCGAGTCTAGCACGGCGCGCCGCCGCTGCGCCCCTCGCATCGGACGCACGCTGGCAGCGCGGTCCGGTGGCGGCTATGATTCGCGGCGAGCTCCGCCGGCCCGGCCCACAGGCGCGCCGCGACCAGGAGCCGGGAGGCTCTGCAGCCATGATCGTCAATTGCGTCGCCTACAGCGACGGCCGCAAGCTCGCCGATATCCCGCGCGAGGACATCAGCGAGTATCTCAAGCGGCCGAACTGCTTCGTCTGGGTCGCACTCAAGGACCCGGAGCCATCCGAGCTCGAGCTCATGCAGGCGGAGTTCGGGCTGCACGAGCTCGCGGTCGACGACGCACGCCATGGACACCAGCGCCCCAAGATCGAGGAATACGGCGATTCGCTCTTCGCGGTAGTGCACACGATCGAGCTCAATCCGCTCGACGAATTCGTTCTCGGCGAGGTGGACATCTTCGTCGGACCGAACTACATCCTCTCGACTCGGCGGAAGACCGAGCGCGGGTTCGCCGACGTGCGCGCGCGTTGCGAGCACGAACCGGAGCTGCTGCGCAACGGCTCCGGCTATGTCCTCTACGCGCTCCTGGACGCCGTGGTGGACCGTTACTTCCCGGTGCTCGACCAGCTCGAAACCGAGCTCGAGTCCATCGAGAGCCAGATCTTCGGCAAGAGCACGCCGCGTTCCAACATCAAGTCGCTCTACTCGCTCAAGCAGAAGCTGATGACGCTCAAGCACGCGGTCGATCCGCTCATGGAGGCGGTGGGCAGGCTCTCCGGCGGCCGCGTGCCGGCGCTGTGCACGGGCTTGCGCGACTACTTCCGCGATGTGCTCGACCACCTCCAGCGCTTGCACGGATCGATCGAAGGTATCCGGGACATGCTGACCACTGCGATCCAGGTCAACCTCGGGATGATCAATCTCGCGGAGACGGAAGTCACGAAGAAGCTCGCGGCCTGGGCCGCCATCATTGCCATCCCCACGCTGATCGCCGGCATCTACGGCATGAACTTCAAGAACATGCCCGAGTACGACTTCGCGTACGGCTATCCGATCGTGCTCGGGGTGATGGCTGGGATCGACTTCGCGCTCTACGGCTGGTTCAAGCGCATCCGCTGGCTTTGATGCCGCCCGGCGCTCAGTGCAGCCGAGGCTTCTCGTCCGCCGACACGGGCATGACGGGGATGACGCGCTTGCCGGGGACCGCCCGCGGCCAGGAAGGCTGCAAGGTCACGTGGTCGATGCCGAATTGCTCGGCGAGGAGCTGCCGCGCAGCTTCCAGAGTCTCGGGCCATTCGCCGGCGTCGCGGATCACGAGATGCGCCGACAGCGCGGCCCGATCGCTCGTCATGTGCCAGACGTGCAGGTCGTGCACCGCCGAGACGCCCGGCAGGCGCGTCAGCGCGGCGCCGATCTCCTCGTAGGACAGATGCGCCGGCACGCCTTCCATGAGCACCTCGACGGAGCTCTTGAGCAGGCCCCAGGTGGAGCGCAGGATCAGCAAGGCGACCAGCAGCGAGAGCAGTGGATCGATGGGAAGCCAGCCCGTGGCGGTGACGACCACACCGGCCACCAGCGCCGCGAACGAAGCCCCGACGTCGGAGAGCACGTGCAGCAGCGCGCCACGGCTGTTGAGGCTGCGGCCGCGCGAGAGCAGCCCGGCGCACACCAGGTTGACGACGAGCCCCGCGAGCGCGACGAGGATGACCGCGGAGCCGACGACCGGCGCGGGGGCGAGCAGGCGCCGCGCCGCTTCGATCGCGATCCATCCCACGAGGGCCAGCATCAGCAGGGCGTTGCTGAATGCGGCCAGCACCTCGGCTCGCGTGTAGCCGTAGCTCGCGCGCCGGGACGGCGGCCTCTGGGCCAGACGCTGGGCGATGAGCGCGATCGATAGCGCGGCGACGTCCGTCACCATGTGCCCGGCGTCCGAGAGCAGCGCCAGCGAGCCCGACCACCATCCGGCCACCGCTTCGACCACGGCGAATACGGCGGTGAGCGCCAGCGCCGCGGCGAGCACGTGCCGCTCCCGCCGCGTGCCGCCGGAGGGGTGATCGTGGGAATGCGAAGGTGAAGGACGAGGCATCGGTGCGGCGGGTCCCACGCTTGGTGCATTCTCTGCCATGCTCGCCGCAGTCGCAACGCGCATTCGTTTGGAACGCGAGACTGGTCCCCGGGTTCGCCCGATCCGCAGCAGCCAGCGTTGGCAAAGCGGCGCCGATGAAAGCGTTGGCGGATCGATTTCTCGGCCCCCGATGCGCGGGCCGACCTCCCGGCGCCGTGAGCGACGGTAGAATGACGCCATGCCGGGCACGCTCGCACGCGCACCGTCGCTTGCAAGGATCGATGAGACCGCCTGCATCGGTTGCACGCTGTGCATCGCCGCGTGTCCGGTCGACGCGATCGTCGGCGCTGCCAAGCTGATGCACACCGTGCTCGCCGAGCGCTGCACGGGCTGCGAGCTCTGCCTTCCGCCCTGTCCGGTCGACTGCATCGCCCTCGTGCCGAGATCGCGACGCTGGACCGCGGCCGAAGCCGAGCGCGCGCGGATCAACGAGGAAGCACGCAATCGCCGGCTCGCACGATTGCGCGCACGCGTCGAGGCGCCGGCGCGCGCGACGCCCGAGACCACTCGCGCGGAGCGGCAGGCCGCCGTCGCGGCGGCGCTCGAGCGCGCTCGCGCGCGACGGGCCGCGCACCGCTAGGCTGCCGCCCGGCGGACGCCGCCCATCCATCCGCAATGCTTCGCGCCGTGCTCCGAGCTCTTGTCTTCGGCGCGCTCGCCATGTCCATCGCCCAAGCCGGCAACGACGACCAGCCTCTGGACACCGCGTGGCTGGATGCGACGTGGGACTTCGATCGCCCCGCGGAATCGGAGGCGCGGTTTCGCCGCGAGCTCGCCGCGCTCCCCGAGGGCAGCGCCGCGGCGCTCGAGCTCCGCACGCAAATCGCGCGCGCCCAGGCGCTGCAGCGCGACTTCGCCGCCGCGCACAGGACGCTCGACGCCGTCGAAAGAGGGCTCGACGGGCGTCCGGACCGGGTGCGGGTTCGCTATCTTCTCGAGCGCGGGCGTACGTTCAACTCTTCGGGGCAGCCGCAGCTCGCGGTGCCGCTGTTTAGCGAGGCGCTTGACCGGGCGCGCGCGCAGCACGAGGACTTCCTCGCCATCGACGCGGCGCACATGCTCGGTATCGCGGCTGCGCCGGAAGACCGCCTCGCGTGGAGTCTCGAGGCCGTGGCGATGACCGAGCGCACCGCGGATGCGCGCTCGAAGCGCTGGCTCGCCTCGCTGTACAACAACATCGGCTGGACCTATCACGAGCGCGGCGACTACGCCGCCGCGCTCGCCTACTTCGAGAAGGCGCTGCCGGCGTGGCAGGCGCGGGGTGGCCCGGAAGAGGTCCGCATCGCCTACTGGTCGATCGCGCGCGCCTACCGCTCTCTCGGTCGCCTGGACGATGCGCTCGCCATTCAGCTGCGCCTCGCACGCGAAGCCGACGCCGCGGGACAGCCCGACGGCGACGTGTACGAGGAGCTCGCCGAGATCCTTCTGGCCAAGGGCGAGCCGGACGCAGCGCGTGCGAATTTCGCCCGCGCATACGCGCTGCTGAGCGCCGACAAGGGATTGCAGGCCGAGGCAGCGGAGCGCCTCGCGCGGCTCAAGCGCCTCGGCGGCGGCGAATGAACCCCGCGAAGCGGCGGCAGATCTTCGAGCGGCTGCGCCGGCGCATGCCGCATCCGCGGAGCGAGCTTCGTTTCGGCTCGCCGTTCGAGCTGCTGATCGCGGTGGTGCTCTCCGCACAGGCGACCGACCGCAGCGTGAACCTCGCCACCGCCAGGCTGTTTCCGGTGGCCAACACGCCACGGCAGATGCTCGCGCTCGGCGAGGAGAAGCTCGTTCCCTACATCCAGACGATCGGGCTTTTTCGCACCAAGGCGAAGAACGTCATCGCGCTTTCCCGGATGCTCGTCGAGCAGCATGGCGGCGAGGTGCCCGCCGAGCGCGCAGCGCTGATGAGGCTGCCCGGCGTCGGGCGCAAGACGGCGAACGTGGTGCTCAATGTCGCGTTCGGTCAGCCCACCATCGCGGTCGACACGCACATCTTTCGCGTGGCCAACCGCACCGGCATCGCGCCGGGCAAGACTCCGGAGGAGGTGGAGGCGAAGCTCATGAAGTTCACGCCGCAGGAGTTCGTTCACGACGCCCATCACTGGCTCATTCTGCACGGCCGCTACGTATGCGTCGCGCGCAAGCCGAAGTGCCCCGAGTGCGTCATCGTCGACCTGTGCGAGTATCGCCACAAGACGGCCGGAGACGAGAAGAGCGACCGCTAGGCGCGGCGCCCGCACCCCAGCGGGGAACTCAGTGCTTGACGATCAGCACCGGCCGCTGCGAGGCGTAGTACGCGGCGACGTTGTCGATGTCGGCCGCGGACAGCGGGGCAGCCATGCCGGCCATGATCGGGTTCTTGCGCAATCCCGACTTGTAGTCGCGCAAGGCTTTCGCCAGATAGTCCTGCCGCTGGCCGCCCAGCTTCGGATAGTCCGGCACCTGGCTGTTGCCGTCGAGGCCGTGGCATGCCTGGCAGATTTCCTTCGCCTTCACCGCGCCGGCGGCCGGATCGCCGGCGCCGTGCGCCGCAGTGCAGCCGCACAGCAAGCCGGCGAGCAACACGCGCAAGGGGAGGCTCATACGGGACTCACTTGCTGGCGGTATTCGATGGAGCGTCGCCGTAATAGGCGGCGAGATCCGCCATGTCCTGGTCGGAAAGCGTGGCCGCGATCGCGCGCATCGATGGATGACTGCGCTCGCCGGACTTGTACTCCTGCAGCGCCTTGACGATGTAAGCCGGATGCTGACCGCCGATCTTGGGCACGCTGTAGACCTCGGGGTAGGCCGTGCGCCAGCCGGGGATGCCGTGACAGCCGGAGCACATCGCGTTCTTGCGCGAACCCGCGTCCGCATTGCCCGCCGGCGTGGCTTGTGCCGAGGCCGCGATGGGCGCGGCAAGCACGGCGAACGCGACGAGCATCGGAAGCTTCATTGTTGTCATCGGCGGCAGGCGGCGAGCGCCGCGAGAGCGCGCATTCTACGGGTTCGCCGCGACACGGGTCAACGTTCCAGCAGATCCAGCTTGGGCTTAACGGTCTTCCATTCGTCGGCGTCGGGCGGCGCCGGCTTGCGCTCGATGATGGGCTTCCACACCTTGGAAAGCTCGGCATTGAGCGCTTTGAACGCCTGCTGGTCCGGCGGCACGTCGTCCTCCGCGAAAATCGCCTCCACGGGACATTCCGCGACGCATAACGTGCAGTCGATGCACTCGTCGGGATCGATCACCAGGAAATTGGGCCCTTCCCGGAAGCAGTCGACGGGACATACGTCGACGCAATCGGTGTACTTGCACTTGATGCAACTCTCGGTAACGACGTAGGTCATTTGTGCAGTCCCGCCCGAATCCGTTGAATTCTATCAAATCGCGGTCTCGCCCCCGACGCGGTGCCGCGCCGGCGCTTGCCTTGCGCCGGCGAAACGTTTTGGGCTAACGTAGAAACCTTGAACAGGCCGGCGCAGTCCCAAGATAGGCTCTGGCGCCGGACGCGCCGCAAATCGAGGCTCGCAATGAACGAACACATCAAGCACGTCACGGACGCCAGCTTCGAGGCCGAAGTGCTCAAGGCCGGCACGCCTGTGCTGGTCGACTACTGGGCCGAATGGTGCGGTCCCTGCAAGATGATCGCGCCCATCCTGGACGAAGTCGCCAAGGACTACGCCGGCCGCGTGACGGTCGCCAAGCTCGACGTGGACGCCAATCCGGGGACCCCGGCCAAGTACGGCATACGCGGCATTCCGACGCTGATCCTGTTCAAGGGCGGCCAGGTCGCGGCGCAGAAGGTCGGGGCGCTGTCCAAGTCGCAGCTGACGGCGTTCCTCGACAGCCAGCTCTGAGGCCGGCTTCGCCTTCCCCGATTCCGCCTTCCCCCCATTTGACAGCTTCGGCCGAACTCGCTACCCTCTTGCGGCATTGAGACGCGCCCCGCGGGCGCGGGGGAGTGGTCCGAAACCCGCGGGATGCCATCACCGGCGCCGTCCCGTCTCCGGCGTCAAACCCCAGATCGAGTAACGCGGCCTTGATTGCCGCGCCTGTTCCTCCCACACGTACATCCATGCACCTGTCCGACCTCAAGTCGAAGCCCGTCACCGAGCTGGTGGAAATCGCCAACACCGCGGAGATCGACGGCGCGAACCGCATGCGCAAGCACGACCTCATCTTCGCGCTGCTCAAGAACCACGCGAAGAAAGGCGAGAGCATCTACGGCGACGGCACGCTCGAAGTGCTCCCCGACGGCTTCGGCTTCCTGCGCTCGCCCGATACGAGCTACCTTGCCGGCACCGACGACATCTACATCTCGCCGTCGCAGATCCGGCGCTTCAACCTGCATACCGGCGACACGATCGAGGGCGAGATCCGCACGCCGAAGGACGGCGAGCGCTACTTCGCGCTGGTCAAGGTCGACAAGGTCAACAGCGAGCCGCCGGAGAACGCGAAGAGCAAGATCCTGTTCGAGAACCTGACGCCGCTCTTCCCCGACGAGCCGCTGATCCTCGAGCGCGACATCAAGGCCGAGGAGAACATCACCGGGCGGGTCATCGACATCATCGCTCCGATCGGCAAGGGACAGCGGGGCCTGCTCGTCTCCTCGCCGAAGTCGGGGAAGACCGTGATGCTGCAGCACATCGCCCACTCGATCGCGGCGAACTATCCCGAGGTCGTCCTCATCGTGCTGCTCATCGATGAGCGGCCCGAGGAGGTGACGGAAATGACGCGCACGGTCCGTGGCGAAGTCGTGGCCAGCACCTTCGACGAGCCGGCCACGCGGCACGTGCAGGTGGCCGAGATGGTGATCGAAAAGGCGAAGCGCCTGGTCGAGCACAAGAAGGACGTCGTGATCCTGCTCGATTCGATCACCCGCCTCGCCCGCGCCTACAACACCGTCGTGCCGGCGTCCGGCAAGGTGCTCACCGGCGGCGTCGACGCCAACGCGCTGCAGCGGCCGAAGCGCTTCTTCGGCGCCGCGCGCAACATCGAAGAAGGCGGCTCGCTCACGATCATCGCCACCGCGCTGATCGACACGGGCTCGCGGATGGACGACGTGATCTACGAAGAGTTCAAGGGCACGGGCAACATGGAAATCCACCTCGACCGGCGGATGGCCGAGAAGCGGACCTACCCCGCGATCAACGTGAACCGCTCGGGCACGCGCAAGGAGGAGCTTCTCCTCAGGCAAGAGGTGCTGCAGAAAGTCTGGGTGTTGCGCAAGCTGCTGTACCCGATGGACGATCTCGAGGCCACCGATTTCCTGGTCGACAAGATCAAGCAGACCAAGAACAACGCCGAGTTCTTCGACTCGATGCGGCGCGGCTAGCGCCTGTTGCGAGGGCCGCTCGGGTGCTGCTCAGGAGCGCTCGGACGGGCCCCGATGTCCCCCGCCGCGCTCAACGCCCGGGGCGAGGTTGTATCACCGGCGCCACACCCCCACATCGTTATACGGTAACGCTGTTGCAACGCAGCGCAAAGCGGCGCATAATCTGCGGCTGCGCCGTGTTTCAGGCGTAAGCCTTTGAAGAGATTGATATTTGATCGACGCCGAACCCGTCTTCGAGCGAGCGATCCAAGGTTAAAGGTGGGCGATGAAAACCGGCATTCATCCTCAATACAGCGAAATCCAGGTCACGTGCAGCTGCGGCAACACGTTTACCACCCGTTCTACGGTGAACAAGCCGCTTCACGTCGAGGTGTGCTCGGCTTGCCATCCGTTCTACACGGGCAAGCAGAAGATCGTCGATACGGCCGGGCGGGTGGAGAAGTTCCGCCAGCGCTACGCCGGCAAGAAGGCCGCGGCCTGAAGCGCGGCACGGTAATCGGGCAAAAGGCAGCTTCGGCTGCCTTTTTTGCATGTTTGCGCACTTCGGTGCCGTCCGCCGCCCGGTGCCGCCACCTCGGGGCGGGACCGGCGGATTTGTGTAACTATTGGTGATGGGGCACCACGCCTCGTAACCGCGCCGGCGAGAATGGGGGCGCCTTCTCGCCGCGCTGCCCGGCTACCCGTAATCGATGCCGCTATCCGACACCGACCGTGCCGACGGCACGCCGGAGCTCTCGCCGTCCGGTCCGTATCGCGCGCTCAAGCAGGCCGGGCTCGTCTTTCTGTGCGCGGCCTGGATCGTGCTCGGGCTGATCGGGCACGACCCCTGGAAGCCCGATGACGCAACCTCCTTCGGCATGGCCTACGACATGCTTCGCCATGGCGACTGGGCCGTCCCCGAGCTCGCCGGCGTCGCGCAGCCGGACAGGCCGCCGCTCTTCTACGCCTTCGCGGCGGCGACAGCGCGCGCGTTCGAAGGTCTTCTTCCACTGCACGATGGCGCGCGGATCGCCGTGGGGATCTCGCTGGCGGCGGCGCTATGGCTGCTCTCGCTGTCCGGCCGCGAGCTCTACGGTCGCGCCTTCCGGTGGCTTCCCGTGCTGCTATTCATCGGCTGCGTGGGCCTGTGGGAACGCGCGCACCAGCTCTCGCCCGACGTCGGCGTGCTGGCCGCGGATGCGCTCGCGCTTTATGCGCTTGCGCTCGCGCCGCGCCGGCCCGCGCTGGGCGGGCTTCTCCTGGGATTCGCCGCCGGGCTGGCGTTTCTGATGCGCGGAGCGCTCGGCGCAGCGCTCATCGCGCTCACCGCGATGGTGTTGCCGGCATTTGCGCCGTGGCGGCGTCGCGGGTATGCCGCGACGCTTTTCATCGCCGCGGCCGTCGCGCTGTCGCTGAGCCTCGCCTGGCCACTCGACCTGTATCTCCGCGCTCCGGCGCTCTTCGAGCAGTGGCGAGAGGCGCAGGATCCGAGCCGTTTCCTCGGTCTCGCGCCCGGCTCTCCGCCGACGGAGCCGCTCTATTACCTCAAGAATCTTCTTTGGTTCGCCTGGCCGGCATTGCCTCTGGCGCTGTGGACCCTGTGGGTGCGCGGGCGCGGCTTCAACGGCCGCCTCACGGGTGCCGGCGTCGCGTTGCCGATCACCATGGTCGTCGTTGCGCTGGCCGTGCTCTCGGCCGGCGCGGAGCCGCGCGCCAGTCTCGCGCTGCCGATCCTCCTGCCGCTGTCGCTCCTCGGCGCCGCCGAAGTCGACACGCTGAAGCGCGGCTCTTCCGGAGCGCTCGATTGGTTCGGCATCCTCACCTTCGGCCTGCTGGCGATCCTGCTCTGGGGCTTGTGGGTGCGGTCGCTGCTGTACGGTCTGCCGGAGCCGGTTGCGCAGCTGTTTCGCGACACCCAGCCGGGGTTCCGGCCACCCTGGCAATGGCTGCCCGTTGTCGCCTCGGTGCTCCTGACCGTGCTCTGGCTGGCGCTGGTCCGGCCGGCTCGGCGCTCCAACCGTCGCGCAGTGCTGAACTGGGCCGCCGGAATGACGCTGGTGTGGGGACTCCTGGCGACGATCTGGTTGCCCTATGTCGATTCGCGGCGCAGCTACCGTCCCGTGGCCGAAGCGCTCGCGGCGAGGATTCCGGCCGGTGAATGCGTCGCCGGGCGCAACGTCGGCGAGCCGCAGCGGGCGCTGCTCGACTATTTCGGCGGAATCGTCACCGTGCGCTACGACGAAGCCGCGGCGGCGCGCTGTCCGTTGCTGCTCGTGCAGTTCGGCCAGGACGATGCGGAGGTGCCGCCTGATTCGGCGTGGGAGAAAATCTGGGAAGGCCGGCGCCGCGGCGACGGCACCGAGCACTTCGTACTGTACCGCAGGAACTCGGCGTGAAATTCGTCGACGAAGCCGTCATTGAAGTGATCGCCGGCGACGGCGGCAACGGCGCGGTGTCGTTCCGGCGCGAGAAATACGTGCCTCGCGGCGGCCCGGACGGCGGCGACGGCGGGCGCGGCGGAAGCATCTACGTCGTCGCCGATCGCAACCTCAACACGCTCATCGATTATCGCTACGCCCGCATCCATCGTGCCAAGCGTGGCGAGAACGGCCGCGGCGCCGACCAGTACGGGCGCGGCGCAGACGACCTCACGCTGCGCGTGCCCGTAGGCACGGTCGTCACGGACGAGGACACCGGAGAGCTCATCGCCGACCTCGCGTTCGACGGCCGGCGGGCGCTGCTCGCGGCTGGCGGCAAGGGGGGGCTCGGGAATCTGCATTTCAAGTCGAGCACCAACCGCGCGCCACGCCAGTCCACGCCCGGCGAGCCGGGCGAGCAGCGCCGGCTGCGGCTCGAGCTCAAGGTTCTCGCGGACGTTGGCCTGCTCGGCCTTCCCAACGCCGGCAAGTCCACGCTGATCCGCGCGATCTCGGCCGCGCGGCCGCGCGTGGCGGACTATCCGTTCACCACGCTCGTTCCGCACCTCGGCCTCGTACGCGCCGACGAGGAGCGCAGCTTCGTCGTAGCCGACCTTCCGGGCCTGATCGAAGGCGCGGCCGAGGGCGCTGGGCTCGGACACCGTTTCCTGCGCCATCTCCAGCGCACGCGGCTGCTGCTGCACGTGGTCGACCTCGCACCGTTGGATGTCGCCGCGAAGCCCGTCGCCGATGCCCGCGCGATCGTGAACGAGCTGCGGCGCTACGACCCGGCGCTCTACGAAAAGCCGCGCTGGCTCGTGCTCAACAAGATCGATCTCGTTCCGGCCGACGAGCGGCCGGCGCGCATCGCCGCGTTCGTGAAGGCGTATCGCTGGAAAGGGCCGGTGTACGCCGTCGCGGCGATCGACGGAACCGGATGCCGGGCGCTGGTGCAATCGGTCGCGGTGTGGCTGAGCGAGCATCCCGCGCACGACGCCGCGACATTGAGTTCATGAACCCGGGCGGAAGCGCCATCGTGCGGGCGCGACGGCTGGTCGTGAAAGTGGGATCGACGCTCGTCACCGACGAGGGGCGCGGCGTCGATCACGGGGCCGTCGCGCACTGGGCGGAAGAGATCGCGGCGCTGAAGGAAGACGGCCGGCAGGTGACTCTCGTTTCTTCCGGCGCCATCGCCGAGGGAATGCGGCGACTCGGCTGGAGCAGGCGTCCGCCGGCCATGCACGCCCTGCAGGCCGCCGCCGCCGTCGGCCAGATGGGGCTCGTTCAGGCCTACGAGGGCGCGTTTTCCCGCTTCGGCCTGCGCACCGCGCAGGTGCTCCTCACACACGACGATCTCGCCGATCGCCGCCGTTATCTCAATGCGCGCTCGACCCTGCTCACGCTCCTCGAGCTGGGCGCGATCCCGATCATCAACGAGAACGACACGGTGACGACCGACGAGATCCGGTTCGGCGACAACGACACCCTCGCCGCGCTGGTCACGAACCTGGTCGAAGCCGATGCGCTGGTGCTGCTGACGGACCAGGACGGCCTGTACAGCGCCGACCCGCGCAAGCATCCCGAGGCGACGCTGGTACGCCACGCCCGCGCCGGCGACCCGGCCCTCGAGGCGATGGCGAGCGGCACCGGAAGCGAGCTCGGCCGTGGCGGAATGCTCACCAAGGTGCTGGCCGCGGCACGCGCCGCGCGCAGCGGCGCTTGCACGGTGATCGCGAACGGCCGCGAGCAACGCATACTGCGCCGGCTCGCCGCCGGAGAAGCAATCGGCACCGAGCTCGTCGCCGATACCTCGCCGCTCGCGGCACGCAAGCAGTGGCTGGCCGATCACGTTCGGCTCGCCGGAAGGCTGACGCTCGACTCCGGCGCGGTGCGCGCGGTCGTGCGCGACGGCAAGAGCCTGCTGCCCATCGGCGTGGTGCGCTGCGAAGGCCGGTTCGAGCGCGGAGAAGTGGTCGGCTGCCTGGACGCGGAAGGCCGCGAGGTCGCGCGCGGGCTCGTCAACTACAGCGCCGCCGAGACGCGGCGCATCCTGCGCAAGCCTTCGACCGAGATCGAGGCGGTGCTCGGCTACGTCGACGAGCCGGAGCTCATCCACCGCGACAATCTCGTCCTGCTCTGAGGGACGGGGCGAGATCGGGACTTCGGTCGCTCTCTTCGCTGCAGCCAACCCAGGAGGAACCGTGAATCTGATCGATCGCGTAAAGACGATCCTGCTCTCGCCCAGGGACGCATGGCCCAGGATTGCCGCCGAGCCGGCGACCGTGCAATCGATCTATATCGGCTACATCGTCGTTCTCGCGGCCATCGGACCGGTGGCGACGCTGGTCTCCTTCGCCGTGCTGGGGCTCGGCTTCGGCCTGGGCGCGGCAGTATTCGCGTATGTCCACTCGCTCGTGGGCGTGGCCATCCTGGCCCTGATCGTCGACGTGCTGGCGCCCACCTTCGGCGGCGCCAGGGACTACGTGGCGGCACTGAAGCTCGTGGCCTACAGCTTCACCGCTTTGTGGGTGGCCCAGATCGCGCTTCTGATTCCGGTTGCCGGCGGGCTGATCGTGCTGATCGGTCTCGTCTACGCGTTCTACCTGTTCTTCCTCGGCGTGCCGGTGCTCAAGAAAAGCACGGTGGAGCGCGCGATACCGTTCACGCTCCTGGTCGTCGTCAGCGCGATCGTGCTGATGTACCTGCTCGCCATGATCGCGCGCGGCCTGGGCTTCGGCTTCGGCATCGGCACCGGTCCCCTCGCCGCGGGACCGATGGGCGTGCCGCGCTGAACGGGGTTCACGCCTCGTGCGGCGGATTGGCGTACGGCGAGGGCGTGATGGAGTGCGTCAACCCATAGAGGCGCTGCCGCCGCGACTGCGGCCGCTGATGGAGGAAGCGCTCCAGCTCCAGGAGCGCCCGGCGATAGACTTCGCGCTTGAAGTCGATGACGGCTTCGAGGGGAACCCAGTATTCGTGCCAGCGCCAGGCGTCGAACTCGGGATGGTTCGTGGCGCGCAGCGATACGTCGGTGTCGCGGCCCGTGAGCCGCAGCAGGTACCAGATCTGCTTCTGGCCGCGGTAGCTCCCGCGGTACTCGCGCTTGATCCAGTGCGAAGGCACGTCGTAGCGCAGCCATTCGCGCGTGCGACCGAGGACCTTCACGTGGCCCGGTTCGAGGCCCACTTCCTCCTTGAGCTCCCGATACATCGCCTGTTCCGGGGTCTCGCCGCGGTCGATGCCGCCCTGGGGAAACTGCCAGGCATGCTCGCGGACCCGCTTGCCCCAGAACACCTGGTTCTTCGCGTTGGCGATGACGAGCCCGACGTTCGGACGATAGCCGTCACGGTCCAGCATCGCGACCACCTTGATTCGGCAAGTTGACTGGATTCTTCCACATTTCCCCCAGCCCTGCCAAGGCCGGCCGCTCGCCGGTACCCTCGCGCCGACCGAACGAAGGCGCTAGCGCGAAGGATATTCGGAAGGCGTAATCGAGAGCGCGAGACGCTGATCGCGGCGAAGGACGACCACTTCGACGGCCTCGCCGATGCGTCCGCCCGTGAGCACGCGTTGCAGGTCGTCGACACCGGCGATCGACCCGCCGTCCAGCGCGACGATGATGTCGCCCGCGCGAGCGCCGGCGAGTGCCGCGGGCGAGTCCCGCGTCACCGCTTCGATGCGCGCGCCGCTCTCCCGCGGCAGCGCGAAATGACGCACCACACGACGAGGCAACGGCACGTCGTGCGCGGTCACGCCGAGATACGCGCGGCGCACGCGGCCTTCGCGGATGAGCGCGATGGCGACGCGCTCCGCGGTGTTCGACGCGATGGCGAAGCAGATACCTTGCGCTGGGACGATCACCGCCGTGTTGACGCCGATGACCACGCCGGCGGAATCCACCAGCGGGCCGCCGGAGTTCCCCGGATTGAGCGCGGCGTCCGTCTGAATGATGTTGTCGAGAAGACGGCCCGTCGCACCGCGCATGGAGCGGCCGAGCGCACTCACGATGCCGGCGGTCACGGTGTGCTGGAAGCCGTAGGGACTGCCGATGGCGATGGCGAGCTGGCCCACGCGCACTCGTGCGGAGTCACCGAGCTGTACGTAGGCGAGAGCGTCCGCGCCGATCTTGACCACGGCCAGATCCGAGTCCGGATCGTCTCCGACCAGCTCGCCGTCGACCGTTCTTCCGTCAGGCAGCGTCGCCTCGAGGGCGCTCGCGCCGCCGGCGACGTGGCTGTTGGTAACGAGATAGCCGTCCGGCGTGATGATGAAGCCCGAGCCGGCGCCTTCGCGCGCGGGGCCTCGGCGCGACGACCGGTGTGCCCGGATGTGCACAACCGCGGGCCGCACCCGCTCGACCGCCGTGACGACGGCGCGCGAGTACGCGTCGAGCAGCGCGCCGTCGGGCGCAAGCAATGCGCGCGATGCGTCGGAGCATTGTGCCGCTGGATGGTCCTCGTCCAGCACCGGCACTAACGCCGCGCCCGGCAAGCGATCGAGCGGAGCCATGGCGCTTCTTCAGGTGGCGGCCGAAGCCGCCCGTTTCAAGCGCGCCGTGCCGCGCGCGGGCGTGTGCCCCGGAATTGCAGCCGGCCGTGCTCCGGGGGGCGCGTCTCCGCGCCGAGCGCGGCCTGCGCGAGCGCCCAAAGGCGGATCCTGGGTCGCGAGCGCTCTTCCCAGTACTCCGCACGATCGACCTCGACCCGCAGCAGCGACAGACGCGGATCGAGCGGACCCTGGCTGAACCAGGCTTCGACACGCTCGTCCCACAGCGCGAAGATGCGCTCGGGATCGTAGGTGAGGCGCGCGTAGCCCGACAACGCAACGTACATGCCGCGCAGCGGGTCGCTGTAGGTCGCGCTCACGCGCGGATTGCTCTCGATGTCGAGCGCAAGGCTGCCGTCGCTCGGGACGAAGAACCAGAGCACGCCTTCGTCGTCGAGGCCTTGCGTCAGCAGCGGCCGGCTCGCCGGCATGAAGCGCCGGTCGGTCGCCGTGACCATCGCCACCGTGCCCTGGTTGACGAGGGCCCGAAGCCTCCGGATGGCGTCGCGGCCGCCGGCCTCACCCGAGGTAGCGTGCTGTGCCCATCGTCTGCTTCCTGAGCCCTTAATGCGGTTGCCCACGGATGCGCGCCTGCCTTGCCGCGTCGTCGGTCAGCCGTCGCCCGCGCTGCTTGATCCGGCCAGCCACCGGCTTCCAATTGGCTTGCACTCGGTCCCAGTTCATCTGCGTTCTCTCATGGCGTATCGGCATCGTCGATCGCCACGAACACTGCAACGCTCATGCCAATGGCATCTTGGCTCGCCGAAACAGCGATCTCGTACGGGCTCGCACGCGCCGCCGCCAATGCCTCGGTAATTCTTGCCGGCAGCTTCGCGCAGCGCCGGTCGATTCGTCCCGGCGCGGCGCTCGCGGTCAGCGGCAAAAAGAACGCGGGCGGAGAGGACCGGAGGAGAGCTTTGTCACCCCCGCCCGCGCTTGAGTACCCGTCGGACGTTCGGGCCTTGCGTCGGAATAGCGCGAGGAGAAGCGATACGAGGAACAGGGCGAGGAAGACGAAGAACAGCACCTGAGCGATCGCCGCGGCGCCCGCGGCGATGCCGCCGAAGCCGAACAGCGCCGCAACGATGGCGATGACGAAGAAAATGGCTGCAAAGCGCAGCATGGCTGCTCCCTGACGCCGGCTCCCCCTTCGCGACGCCCGCTGGCGCCGCAGCCCGCTCACGTCCAGAGGCAATCCGCATGCCACCTCGTGGCGACCGCCCGAGGCATCCGCCGCGGCGTCGAGGATGGCAGGCAGGACTCCCAACTCGCGACGGAAGACATTTACAACCGTGAGCAGCGCGCGCCGGAGCCGATGGCCGGCCCAGGGGCCGCGCCAAGCTCTTCGCCTGAGCAACCGCGTCAGTGCGCTACGTGCTGCAGCGTGTCGAGGAACCGGTCGTATTCGCCGGACTTGTCGAAGAATGCGTCGGCGCCGACCAGCTCGCACTCGCGGCGGTATTCGGCGCTGGCGTAATTGGAAAGAACGTAGATCTTCGGCGGCGAGGCCGCCGGCGCCTGCCGGACCTGGCGCACGACCTCGATGCCGTTGCCTTCGCGCAGGCGGATATCGGTGACGATGACGTCGGGTTTGGTCTCGGCGATCGCCGCCACCGCGTCGTCCTCGCTCTCGGCGAAGCCGACCACAACGAAGCCACCGATCGACAGCAGATTGTCGATGATCCGCCTGCGGATCAACGGCGAATCCTCGACCAGAAAGACGCGCACCAGTGCCGTATCGACCTGCACGCCCGGCTCAGCCCATCAGGTTGTGCTTCAACGCGTAGGCGGTGAGGTCGGCATTGCGCGAGCACTCCATCTTCTGCAGGATCCGCGTGCGATAGGTGCTGATGGTCTTGACCGACAGATGCACCTCGTTGGCGATCTGGGTCACGGTCTTGCCGCAGGCGAGCTGAACGAAGATCTGGAATTCGCGGTTGGAGAGCTTGCGGTGCGGCGGTTCGGGCGCGTTGCCCGACGCTTCGAGCGCGAGCGCTTCCGCGAGCGACGGGCTGATGTACTTGCGGCCGGAAGCGACGGTGCGAATGGCTTCGAGGAGGTCCTTCGCTTCGCCCGCCTTGGGGAAGAAGCCGCTCGCGCCCGCGCGCAGCAGATTGACCGCGTATTGCTCCTCGGCGTGCATGCTGACGATGAGGATCGGCAGTTCCGGCCGCCGGCGGCGCAACGTGGCGACGGTCTCGACCACCGAGGCGTCGGGCAGCGAGATATCCAGCATGACGATGTCGAAGCCCTCGGACATGGCGAGCTCCAGCGCCGCCGCCGCCGTGCCGGCCTCGCCGCCGACCTCGAGGTCGTCGGTGCGGTCGATGAGCTGCTTGAAGCCGGCGCGGACCAGCGCGTGGTCATCCACCACGAGAACGCGTTTCTTGCGCGCCACGACGGCGTCCATTAGGGGTTCCTGACGAATTGCGCTCAACGGATCGGATGTCAGCATTCTAGACCTCCTGGCGCGATGGGACCAAACGAGAGAACGAAAGGGAACGTTACGCCGCGAGCCGCACTTCGTTGCGCACGTCCGATTCTGCCGGCAGCGCATCGAGCGTCGCTGCCGCACCGTACGCGTGCAACCGGTTGTACAGCGTCTTCAGGCTGATGCCTAGCACGTGCGCCGCCTTCGACTTGCTGCCGTCGAGGGCGCGCAGCGTGGCCATGATCAGCGCCCGCTCCGCGCTGTCCAGCGACGTGCCGACGCGGATTCGAATCTCGTTGCCCGAAGGCGTGTCGCTGCGCGGCTGCGCGGCCGTCGCCGGCACGGGCGCGATGAACTCGGCGCCGGTGTCGACGTCGACTTCCGAATCCGACAGCACGTACGCGCGATGGATCACGTTCTTGAGCTCCCGGACGTTGCCCGGCCAGCGATAGGTCGCGATCGACTGCCGGGATTCTGCCGTGAACGTCTTGGCGGTGCCGTGGTCGTCGTTGAGCCGCTCGAGGAACATCTCGGCGAGCAGCATCGCGTCGTCGCCGCGATCGCGCAGCGGCGGCACCGAGACCGGAATGACGCACAGCCGATACATGAGATCCTCGCGCAGCTTGCCGCTCGCGACCGCGGCGCGCAGATCGCGATTGCTCGCCGCGATCACCCGCACGTCGGCCGCGATCTCCGCGTCTCCCCCGACGCGCGAGAACCGTCCCGACTCGAGCACCCGCAGCAGCCGCACCTGCATGTCGATCGGCATCTCGGTGATCTCGTCGAGCAGCAGCGTTCCGCCGTTGGCGCGCTCGAAGCAGCCGCGGTGCGTGCGCGCGGCGCCGGTGAAGCTGCCGCGCTCGTGGCCGAAGAGCTCGCTTTCGATCAGCGTCTCGGGCAGCGCGCCGCAATTGACGGCGATGAACGGACGCTGCCGGCGGTCGGACAGCTGATGAATGGCGTTGGCCACCAGCTCCTTGCCGGAGCCCGATTCGCCCAGGATGATTACCGTCGCGCTCGCGCCTGCTACGCGATCGAGCGTGTCGAACAGGATGCGCATCGACTCGCAGGCACCGTAGAGCTCGCACAGGCGCTGCAGGCGCCCGTGCGCCCGCCGCTTCGGACGCGGCAGGTCCGAGCCCGGCGCAGCGCCCGGCGGCAGCGTTTGGCTCTCGGCGCTGAAGGAAGGCGTGGTCTCGAACATGGCTTGGGTCTCCGGCGGTCGTTTGACGACGCCATGTTCGCTTGCGACGAATGCAGAGGATATCGGTGCGTGTCCGTTTCTGCTGTCAGCATCTAACGCGGACACGTAGGACATACTCCTACAAATCAGGGGGAGTTTTTCGCGCCTGGCTGTAGGCGCGACCACGGCGAGCGCGCCAGAGGGTTGGTGCAGCGGGCCCAGCATTCGGCCCAGCGCGGGCGCGAGAAGGGAAACGCTTCGCTGGAGGCTGGCCCCGCTGCGAGCGCAACGGTGCAAGCGCCGTGCCATCGGCGCGCAAGGGCACCGAGCGCGTTGCGCCCGCGAGGCGTGCCGGCTTCTTGCAAGATTTGCGGCGCGGTTTCTACAAAAAGGCGCGGCCGAGCGCCCGAGAGCAGGATGGGCAGCGACTTCTACCGCGCCGACGGCGGTAGGCGATCCGGACGGTGCGCTCCTGCCGCGCGCAGCGAAAATCGCTCAGCCATTGAACCGCTTGCCGCGGGAGCCGTCCTACGGCAGCGGAGCACCGCCGTCGGCGCACCGGCCCATGGGGTAAGATGGCTGGCGTGCGTCCCGCCCCTTTTCCGTCTGACAGGGCGCTGTGAAGATTCCCTTGGACCGAGCGCGCTCGCTGCCGTGGGCCGCGGGGGTCATCGTACTGCTGGGACTCGTCGTCGCTTCCGTCGGCGGGTGGTACGTTGCCTCGTGGCACGAACTGACGCGGCCGCCCCAGGGAGTCGATCGCGTGCAGTACGACACCGCCGTCGCCTTCGTGTTCGGCGGTCTCGCGCTTGCCGCGCACGCCTTGCGCCGGCGGCTCATGGGCAGCATTGTGGGCGCCGTTCCGGTAGGCCTCGGCCTGCTGCGCCTGATCGCCTACGGCGTCCCGGGGATCATCGACGTGCATCCCATCGTGGGCGATCCCTGGCTGCCGTTCGGCGCCGGCAACTACAACGACATGAGCGTGCTCACGGCGCTCGTGCTCGTCCCGCTCGGCTCGACGCTGATCGCGATGGAGCCACGAAGGGCGAGTCCGGCGCGCTCGGTGTTGACGACCCTGCTCGCCGCGATCGGGCTGGCGCTCGCCTCGCTGCTGATTGTTGCCGCGTGGACCGGCGGGATGGCCGCCTCGCAGTGGCTGTTTCTTACCGGCGGCGAACGCATGGCCGGTCTGCTCTCGCTGTTGCTCGCGGCCGGCCTTCTGGCGCAAGTGCTCGTGCGCAGCGAGGACGAGCAGCGCGCGATCCGGCGCTGGACGCCGGGCATCGTCTGGTTCGCCGCATTCGTGTGCACGCTGGTGCTGTGGCGGGCGATCAGCGTCCAGCAGGCGCACTACATCGACATCGGCACGCTGCTCGTCGCTTCCGACGTCAAGAACCGCATCGAGCGCACGGTCGGCGCGCGGATCCGCCAGCTCGAGCGGCTGGCCGAGCGCTCGCAGATCTACGACTTCACCGAGGAGCGCTGGAAGCGCGATGCCGCGACGCTCGTGCAGGAGACTCCCCCGTTCCAGGCGATCACCTGGGCCGATCCGAGCCTGATCGTCCGCTGGGCGGTGCCCGAATCGCAGCCGGCGCGCGTCGGCGAGAGCCTGCGCTCGGACGCCGAGCGCTCCCGCGCGATCGACGACGCGCTGCGCACGCGGCACGTGGTCGTGTCGCGCACCGTCGATCTGCACGCACCGAGCCGGCGGGGATTCGTCATCTACGTGCCGGTCTTCGCCGACGGCATGCTCCGGGGCATGGTCTCCGCCGGCGTGGGCGGCAACTGGCTCGCGGCAATACTCGACCAGCGGTTCGCCGACTTCCAGGTCGCCGTGCTCGAGAACGGCGAAGTGACCGACGTGCTCGGCGACCGCGAGAACGCCGCCGGCTCGGAGTGGACGCAGGAGCAGACGGTCGACATCGGCACGGTGCGGTGGACGCTGCGCGTTGCGCCCACGCGCGACTACCTGCACCGCACCGACTCCGTCCTCCCCGAGTCTTCGCTGGCGCTCGGCACCGTGCTCGCCACGCTGCTGGGGCTGTGCACGTACCTCTTCCAGACCGCGCGGCGACGGGCGCGCGCGCTCGCGGCGAGCAACGCCCGGCTGCTCGAAGACATCCAGGCCCGGAGGCAGGTCGAGCAGGCGCTGCGCGAGACGGAGCAGCGCACCCGTCTCATCATCGACGCGATCAAGGATTGCGCGATCTACATGCTCGATCCCCAGGGGCGGGTCGGCAGCTGGAATCCTGGCGCCGAGGCACTCAACGGCTACACCCGCGAGGAGATCATCGGTCGGCACTTCTCGGCGCTCTACACATCCGATCGCGAAGTCCCGCCGGAAGACGAGCTCACGCTCGCCGCGAGATACGGCTCGTTCGAGGAGGAATGCTGGCACCAGCGCAAGGACGGAACGCGCTATTGCGGCGACGACATCATCTCGGCGATCCGCAGCGAGGATGGAGCCTTGCAGGGCTTCGCGGTGGTCACCCGCGACGCCACACCCCGCATCGCGCTGCGCGAGCAGACGGAGCGCTCGCGCGACTTCTATTTCGCCCTCTTCTCGGGTTTCCCGACGCTGGTCTGGCGGGCCGACGCCAACGGCGCCTGCGATTACCTGAACCAGGCCTGGCTGGACTACACGGGCCGAGCGCGCGAGACACAGCTCGGCCAGGGCTGGCTCGAGGGCGTGCATCCCGACGATCGCGAGCGCTGGCGCGAAAGCTACGAGCCGGCTTTCGCGGCGCGCCAGCCCTTCGAGATCGAGTTCCGACTGCGCCGCGCCGACGGCCTCTACGGGTCGATGATCTGCCTCGGCCGTCCGTACCACGACATGGAGGGGCGCTTCGCCGGCTATCTGTGCTCGTGCTACGACAACACCGCGCGGCGCGCCATGGAGCAGGCGCTCAAGGAAAGCGAGGCGCGCTACGAAGGGATGACGGCGAACGTGCCCGGCATGGTGTTCGAGCTCGTCCGCGACGCGGACGGCAAGCTCTCGTTCACCTACGTGAGCCAGGGCGGCGAGCCGCTCACGGGCCTGGCCGAATCGGCTCTTTGCTCCGATGCCGCGGCCTTCTTCGGCCTGATTCCCGAAGGCGAGCGCACGCATCTCGCGGCCACGCTGGACGCCTCCGCGAACCAGCTCACCAACTGGTACTGGTCCGGCAGACTGTTGCCCGCCCACGAGACCAACGAGAAGTGGATCAATATCCGCGCCCGGCCGCGCCGGCTCGACGGCGGCGTGGTGTGGGACGGGCTGGTGTTCGACGACACGCAGGCACGACTCGCGCAGCTCGAGATCGAGCGCTCACGCGAGGAGCTGCGCTCGCTGTCCCGCCATCTGCAGAGCGTCCGCGAGGAGGAGAAGGCCCGCATCGCCCGCGAAGTCCACGACGAGCTGGGCTCGACCTTGACGGCGCTCAAGATGGACCTCGACTGGCTCGCCGAGCACCTCTCCGGCGCGCCGGCCCCGGTCGCTCAGAAGCGCGCCGAGATCGGGAAGCTGCTCGATACCGCGGTCGCCGCCACGCGGCGGATCGTGACCGACCTCAGGCCCAGCATCCTCGACGACCTGGGCCTTTCGGCGGCGCTGCGCTGGCAGGCGGCTGAATTCCGCAAGCACACCGGCACGCGCGTCCTGGTCGAGACGCCGCCGTCCGATCATGGCATCAGCCGCGAGGCCGCGCTTACCCTGTTTCGCATCTTCCAGGAGACGCTCACCAACGTCGCCCGTCACGCCCGTGCGACCGAAGTCGCGGTCAACCTGGCGATCACCGATACGGCGCTCGTGCTGCAGATCCGCGACAACGGCATAGGCTTATCGGACGAAGACCTGCGCAAGCCTACCTCGCACGGCATCCGCGGGATGCGCGAGCGCGCCCAGCAGCTCGGCGGCGACGTATCGGTGTCCGGCAGCTCCGGAGCCGGGACGACGATCGTCATCTCAGTTCCCAAGCCCAAGCGGGCGCCGCCGGAGCCGGTCGCGGCGGCTCCGGCGCGCGAGGCTATGAGGCCTTGACGTTCAGATTGTCGACGACGTTCTTCACGCCGTCGGTCGACATCGCGATCTGCTTCGCCCGATCGCGTGCCTGCTCGGAGGCGACATCGCCGCTCAGGGTGACGGTCGCATCCTTGGTGTCGACGTTGATCGACAGCGATTTCAGTCCGGGCTCGGCCAGGATCTTCGCCTTGACCTTGGCCGTGATCGCGGCGTCGCTCGCGGCGTCGCCGGTGCTCTCGGCTACGTTCTTCTCCGGAGCGCTGCTGGCCATCGGGCCAGGCGAGCTCGTTCCGGGCGGCGTATTGGTCGAGCCCGGCGGCGCATTGGTCGATCCGCGCATGCCCGGCGTGGTCTGAGCCATCCCCCCCGAAGCGGTGTCGCGCTTGCTCACGTCTTCGTTCGCGCGTTGCTCGCAACCTGCGGTGGCCAGGGCGGCCGCAGCGAGCGCCGCGACTAACATTGCCGGCTTCATGTTCATGTTGCGCTCCTCAACAGTGCCCCTTCCCGTGTGGCGCAAGTCTGCTCGTCAGTCGGGCGCAAGGCTATCCGGTGGCCTCCTTTTCTCGTGTCAGCGGCGGCATCGCCGCGCAGCGGACCCGCTCCTACCGCTGTGGGCGGCGACCTAGCGACGGACGGGTTCGGCGTCCTACAGAAGGGCGCGCTGACGCTCCACGTTGGCGTCGACGGTGGTGAGCGCGGTCATGTTGACGATGCGCCGGACCGTCGCCGATGGCGTCAGGATGTGGGCGGGCTTCGCCACGCCGAGGAGAATGGGGCCGAGAGTAACGCCGCTCCCTGCGGCGGCCTTCAGCAAGTTGAAAGCGATATTGGCTGCGTCCAGGGTCGGCATGATGAGCAGGTTCGCCTCGCCCTGGAGGCGCGAGCTCGGAAAGACGCGCCGGCGCACCTCGACCGACAGCGCGGCGTCGCCATGCATTTCGCCGTCGACCTCCAAGTCGGGTTCGAAGCCGTTGATGAGCGAGAGCGCGGCCTGCATCTTGCGTGCCTGCGGATGGCTGCTCGAACCGAAGCTCGAGTGCGACAGCAAGGCGACCTTCGGCGTGATGCCGAAGCGGCGGATTTCGTCCGCGGCGAGCAGAGTGATCTCGGCGATCTGCTCGGGCGTGGGATCGGCGTTCACGTAGGTATCGGTGATGAATACGGTGCGGTCGGGCAGGAGCACGGCGTTCATCGCCGCGAGCGTCTTCACTCCGCGGCGCAGGCCCAGCACCCGCTCGACGTAGACGCGGTGCGACGCGTGGTTGCCGTAGGTGCCGCAGAGCATGCCGTCGGCGTCGCCCATGTGGATCATCATCGCGCCGATGAGCGTGGGCTCGCGCCGGATCTCGACCCGCGCGACTTGCTCGGTTACGCCGCGCCGCTCCGCGAGGCGCAGGTATTCCATCCAGTAGGCGCGGTAGCGCGGGTCGTCTTCGGGATCGATCATCTCGAAGTGGACGCCGCGCTTGAGCCGCAGACCGTGGCGCTCGATGCGCTGCGCGACAATCGCCGGCCGCCCTACCAGGATCGGCCTGGCAAGCCCCTCGTCGACCGCCACCTGCACCGCGCGCAGCACGCGCTCGTCCTCGCCTTCGGCGTAGACGATGCGCCTGGGCGACTTCTTCGCCGCCTCGAAGATGGGCTTCATCAGCAGCCCGGAGTGATAGACGAACTGCGTCAGGCGCTGGCCGTAAGCGTCGAAATCGTCGATGGGCCGGGTCGCGACGCCCGAGTCCATCGCTGCCCGCGCGACCGCCGGCGCGATCTTGGTGATGAGCCTGGGATCGAACGGCTTGGGGATCAGATATTCCGGGCCGAAGGTCACGTCGTCCACGCCGTACGCCGCGGCGACGATGTCCGACTGCTCGGCCAGCGCTAGATCGGCGATGGCATTCACCGCGGCGAGCTTCATCGCCTCGTTGATCGCGGTGGCTCCGACGTCGAGCGCGCCGCGGAAGATGAACGGGAAGCACAGGACGTTGTTCACCTGGTTGGGGAAGTCGGAGCGGCCGGTGGCGATGATCGCGTCGGGGCGCGCGGCTTGGGCGACGTCGGGCATGATCTCCGGCTCGGGGTTGGCCAGCGCGAGGATGAGCGGCGCCGCCGCCATCCGCTTGACCATCTCGGGCTGCAGCACGCGTCCCGCCGAGAGCCCGAGGAAGACATCCGCCCCTTCGATGATGTCGCCGAGCCGGCGTGCCGAGGTGGCTTGCGCGTAGCGCGCCTTGTTGTCGTCCATCTCCTCCTTGCGCCCGACGTAGACGACACCGGCGATGTCGGACACCCAGACGTTCTCGCGCTTGACCCCGAGGCTCACCAGCAGATCGAGACAGGCGAGCGCGGCCGCGCCCGCCCCCGAGCACACGAGCTTCACCTGCGCGATGTCCTTGCCCACGACGCGCAGCCCGTTGCGCACCGCCGCGCCGACGATGATCGCCGTGCCGTGCTGGTCGTCGTGGAAGACGGGGATCTTCATCCGCTCGCGGCACTTGCGTTCCACGTAGAAGCATTCCGGCGCTTTGATGTCCTCGAGGTTGATGCCGCCGAAGGTCGGCTCGAGCGAAACGATGATCTCGACCAGCTTCTCCGGGTCGCGCTCGGCGATCTCGATGTCGAAGCAGTCGATGCCGGCGAACTTCTTGAACAGCACCGCCTTGCCTTCCATGACGGGCTTGCCGGCGAGCGGCCCGATGGCGCCGAGTCCCAGCACGGCTGTGCCGTTGGTCACCACCCCGATCAGATTGCCGCGGGCCGTGAGGTTGCGGGCCTCGGCAGGGTCGCGCACGATCTCGTTGCAGGCGGCGGCCACGCCCGGCGAATAGGCGAGCGCGAGATCGCGCTGCGTTTCGAGTTGCTTGGTCGGCAGGATGGAGATCTTGCCGGGCCGCGGCGAGCGGTGGTATTCGAGCGAACTGCGACTGAGATCGTCGTCGGGCATTGCCTTCCGTCTTTCCTTGCGCGACCGTCTCAAGCAGCCGTCAGGATTCGACTTCCGCGGGCGGGCAGGCGATCGCCGGGACCTGTCGACGCCATGGGCGCGAACGCGTTGCGTCGCCGAAAACGCTCAGCGCAGCGCGCGAAGGCGAAGCTGGTTGTCTAGTGTATCGCCCGGCGCACCGCTTTTGGAACCGCCTGCGGGCCACGTACCGCACTATAATGTCGCGCCTCGGGGGAATCGGCGCCGCCGGTCGTAGGGCGGACGCCGCGCCGGTCTTCCCCCCGAGCAGCTTGAATACGACTCGCCACGATGCTGCTCTTCGCGTCCCTCGCCACGCTCCTGGTCATCGCCACGCTGGCGCTGCTGCTCATTCCGCTGCTGCGACACCGGCGCGCCCGAGAGGCGCCCGACGCGGACGCGGCGGCGGCCGCGGTCTACCGCGACCAGAAGCATGCGCTCGACGCCGAATACGCCGACGGCGTGATCAGCGTCGAGGAACGCGAAGCGGCGATGGCGGAGCTCGCCCACCGGCTGGCCGAAGACGTGGGACGGCCGCGCGAGCGCGCCGCGCCGGCGCTCCCGCGGCGCTCGGCGTGGGTCCTCGCGGTCGTTCTGCTGGTGGTCATTCCGGCGGTCGCGGTCGTGCTCTACAGCAGACTCGGCAAGCCCGATGCCATCGTACCGGCGAGCGATCAGGCCGTGCACGATCTCACCGATCAGCAGGTGAACGGGCTGGTCGACACGCTCGCGCAGCGCCTCAAGGCGCGCCCGGACGACGCCGAAGGCTGGGTGCTCCTCGCACGCTCGTACCGCGCACTCGAGCGCTGGAACGAAGCCGCGGCGGCGTACGCGCATGCGACCGAGCTCGTGCCCGACGATCCGTCGCTCCTGGCCGACTACGCCGACGTCTTGGCGGTGGCGCAGGGCCGCCGCCTCGAAGGCAAGCCCGCGGCGCTCGCGGCGCGGGCGCTCGCCCTCGATCCGAACCACCGCAAGGCGCTGGCCCTGGCGGCGACCGCCGCGATGGAAACGCGCGACTACGACGGCGCCATCGCGCTCTGGCAACGGTTGCGGGCGCAATTTCCCCAAGGCTCGGAGGACGCGAAGCAGGTGACTTCGTTCATTGCCGAGGTCGAGGACATGAAGCGGCATCCCGATGCGGCGACTGAGACCGCAGCGGCTAGCCGTGCTCGCGCCGCGCCGCCGCCGGCCGCGCCGCGCGAAGCGCCGCCGACCGCAGCGACGCCAGCCGCCGGCATCGCCGGCCGCGTCGAGGTTGCGTCGGCGCTCGCGTCCAAGGTCGCCTTGACCGACACCGTTTTCATCTACGCGCGCGCGGCCGAGGGCCCGCGCATGCCGCTCGCGGTCCTGCGCATCCCCGCCAAGGATCTTCCGACGGACTATCGTCTCGACGACAGCATGGGCATGGCCGGAGCGAAGCTCTCCACCGCACCGAGCGTAGTCGTCGAAGCGCGCATTTCGAAGAGCGGCAACGCGATTCCGCAAGCGGGCGATCTTTCCGGCAGGAGCGGGCCCGTGAAGCCCGGCGCCAGCGGCGTCAACATCACCATCGATCAGGTGGTGCCCTAGGGTCGGGTTGCGCAACCGGACACTAGCGGCGGGTGGCGCCAGGGCGCGTGCTATCATCAGCCGCCCTCAAGCCGCCGCCCATGCCTCTTCTTCGCGCGACGCCGCCGCCGCAGTCGATCGAGGTTCGCAGCCCAGCGCGGCTCCGTCTCCTCTTTGCCGTCGGCGTGCTCGGCGTGGCGAGCCTCGTGCGCGCGGCGCCGGTCGACGAGCTGCGTGCCCTCGTCGAAGAGGGGCGCTCGGAAGAAGCGTACAACGCCTACTGCGCGGACTCCGACATCGCCACCCGTCCGCGCGCGTACGATCTGTGGTGCGGCGTGGCGGCGGTCGATCTGGGCCGCGCCGGCGAGGGCGTGCTCGCGCTCGAGCGCTATGTGCTGGAATTCCCGAACGACCTGCGGGCTCGGCTCGAGCTCGCCCGCGCCTACTTCCAGGCAGGGGACAACGTCCGTGCCCGCGAGGAATTCGAGACCGTGGCGAAGGCGGGCCCGCCGCCCGACGTGCAGGCCGGCATCGAACGCTACCTCGCGGCGCTGGATGCCCGCGAAGGACGCTATCTTCCGCGCCGCACCGGGTATCTCGAAGTGGGCAGCGGTTACGACAGCAACGCCAATGCGGGCGTGGCCCAGGCCGACATCGGTCTGCCGGTTCTCGGCCCCGTCACGGTTGCGGACATCGGCGTGCAGAAGGCATCGGCCTTCGGCTGGCTCGCCGGCGTGGGCCGCATCGACCACCCGATCGCGCCGGGTTGGGTCCTTAACGCCTCGGGGTACGCCAACGGCACGTTCTACACCCAGGCCTCGGAGTTCAATCTCGGCGCCGCCGGCGCAGCCTTGGGCGCCACGCGCAGCGCCGGCGAGAATCTCTACAGCCTCACCTACGCGCACAGCGAGATCGTGCTCGACGGCTCGCGCTACCGCTGGACCGACGGGCTCGGCCTCGAGTGGCGACGGCAGCTGAGCGAGCAGAGCTCCTTCGCGCTCATCCCGCAGTATGCGCGGCTCGCCTATTCGGGCGCGAACGCGGCTCGCGATTCCGATCTCGTGGCGCTCTCCGCCGCCTACAGGCGAGTGTGGCTCAAGTCCTGGCATCCGGTGCTCAACGCCCTCGCCTTCTACGGCGACGAGCACAACCGCGAAGGCCGGCCCGATCTCGGCCGGTGGCTGTCCGGCGGAGCGGCGGACGTGACGGTATCGCCCTCGCCGTTCTGGGCGCTTAACGCCGGCATCGGCTACGTGGAGAGCCGCTATCAGGGGCAGATTCCGCTGATCGACGTGGAGCGGCGCGACCGCAATCTCGCGCTCTCCCTGAGCGCGGCGTACCTGCTCGATTCGCACTGGAGCGTGCGCGCCGAGTACCAGTACTTCCACAACGCGTCCAACCTGGACCTGTTCGAGTATTCGCGCCACGTCGGCGCGGTGAAGCTGCGCTACGACTTCAGGTAGCGGCGGCGGGAGTTACGCCATGCGAAGCCTGCGACATTGCCTCTCGATTGCGACCGCGCTGGCCTGCCTCGCGGCGGCCGGAGCCGCACCGGCGGAGGTGGGCAAGGTGGTCTTCGCCGTGGGCAACGTCGTCGCCGCCCGCGGCGCGACGCGCGTTCCGCTCAGCGCCGGCTCAGCGCTCGAGGTCGGCGACACCGTGGTCACCGCGGCGCAGAGCCACGCGCAGCTGCGCTTCAGCGACGATGCGCTGGTCGCGCTCAAGCCCGATTCGGAGTTCCGCATCGAGCGCTACAACTTCAGCGGGCGCGACGACGGCACCGAGATCGCCGTGTTCCGGCTGGTGAAGGGCGGCTTCCGCACGCTCACGGGCCAGATCGGCAAGCTCTCCGGCGATCGCTATCAACTGCTCACCACGCAGGCGACGATCGGCATCCGCGGCACGCACTACCAGGTGCAGATCTGCGCGCCGGGGCAGTGCATGAACGGCAGCCAGGCGGCACGCTCCGGCATGTACGGCGCCGTCTACGAGGGACGCATCGCGGTGGCGAACGCCTTCGGGGCCGACGAGTTCAGCGTCGACGAGCTGTTCTACGTTCCCGACGGCGAGGCCCCGATCCGCTGGCTCGTGCCCCCGCTGTTCCTGTCCGACAAGCTCAGGCCGCGCACTTCGGCCGCCAAATCGGAGGCGACCGAGGTGCGCTTCGCCAAGGTTCCGGAAAACGAAGCCAACACGGCAGTGCCCGCGCCGGGATTCACCTACGTGGCGACCGAGGACCTCAACCGCATCGCGCTATCTCAGGGCCGCACGGTGCTGATCGGATCCGACCGCAACACCCTGGAGCTCGATCGGACGGGTGATCCGAGCCTGCAGGTGACGGTCGACGCCGACGCGCGGCTGACCGGATTCCAGAACGCGAGCCTCGTCGCCAGCCTCGGCAGCGCGGCGATCGTCGACGCCGGCCGCGACGAGTCCCCGGCCGGGCTCAACTGGGGGCGCTGGGAGGGAAGCGGCTCGACGATCGCCCAGCGTCTCGGCAACGACATCGTGCACAACGACGGCGGCAACCTGCACTACATCTACGGCATCACGGCGACCGACCTGCCGAGCTCGGGCCAGGTCCTCTACGCGCCGATCGGCGGCACGCGTCCCACCGATTCCGGCACCGGACAGCTCGGCACGCTGCTCGCCGGCGGCACGATCAACGTCAACTTCACCACCGCGCAGCTGGCGCTCTCGGGGCTTGCGATCGGTTTTCCGGGAGCGACCTACACGATGGGCGGGACGGCCAGCATCGCCAACGGCGTTTTCACGACCACCGGCGTCGGCGCGACGGGCGCATGCAGCGGTGCGGGCTGTCAGCCGCTGGTCGCGAGCAACTTCACCGGCTTCTTCGCCGGCCCCGGCGGCGCGGCCATCGGCCTCGACTACTACTTCAACACGCGTCCCGGCGGCGTGATCGAGGGCGTGGCGGGTTATCGGCAGTGTGCGGGCGGCAAGTGTTGAGTACGGCGGCGCATCGCCTCAAGGACGACACGCGCGTCACTTCGTGACGAACACCGTCGCCCCCTCCCACGCCGGCGGCGGTGGCGCGGACCGAAACGCGGCGCAGCGCGTGCGGAACAGGGCGTAGAGCGCGGTATCGGGATGCGCCGCGGCAAGCGCCGCGAAGGCCAGCTCGGCCGCGGCGAAATCGCGCTCGCGGTAACGCGCGAGCGCCTGCCGATACTGCGCCAATTCGTCCGCGACAGCGGCGTTCGCCGCCGGCCCCAGCGGCTCGTAGATCGTCGCCGCGCCCGCCCGTCCCACCACGCGCACGCGATCGATCTCGCGCCAGGCGAAATCGGGAACGGCGCGCGTGGTGTTCTCGCCGACGATGACCCCCACGCCGTACTCCTTGGTGAGCCCCTCGAGGCGCGAGGCGAGATTCACGGCATCGCCGAGCACCGTGTAGGCTTTGCGGAACTTCGAGCCCATGTCGCCGATGTTCATCGTGCCGCTGTTGATGCCGATGCCGATCTTGAATACCGGCCAGCCGCGCCGGGCGAAGTCCTTCGCGAGCGAGGGCATGCGCGCCTGCATGGCGAGCGCCGCCTGCACCGCGTTGCGCGCATGATCCGGGTTCGGTTCCGGCGCGCCCCAGAAGGCCATGATCGAATCGCCCACGTACTTGTCGATCGTGCCGCGGCGCTCGTGGATGATCGCCGTCATGGTGGTGAGGTAGGCGTTGAGCATCGCCGAGAGCTGCCGCGGTGCCAGGGTCTCGGAGTGCGCGGTGAAGTCGCGCACGTCGCAGAACATGACCGTCAGCTCGCGGCTCTCGCCTTCCATGCTGAAGCGCTGGCCGGACTCGCGCATCTGGGCCACGCGCTCCGGCGGCACGTATTCGCCGAACATGGCCGTGAGCCTGCGGATCGCGGCGCCCTCGCCCAGGAATCCCGCGAGCATGTTCCAGGCGAAGAGCACCGCGAGCATGAGAAGCGTGGTGGCGAGCGGCACCACGTATCCGCCTCGCGTCCACAGCGCTAAGTTGAGCGCCGTGACCGCGCCGGCGATCGCCGCCACGCCCAGCGCGTTGAGCAGCGGCCGGCGGTAGGGCAGCGCGAACAGCGCCAGCGACCCCGCGACGAGCATCACGATCGCCTCGATCGCATTCGCGTGCGCGGGAATGGATTTGACGTCGCCGTTGAGCATGCCGGCGATCAGATTGGCATGAATCTCGACGCCTGCGAACTCCGGATCGAGCGGCGTCGGGCGAAGGTCCTTCAGGCCCTTGGCGCTGGTGCCGACCAGCGCGATGGCGCCTGCGAAATCAGTAGGCGCGCTGCCGTCGAGCACGTCGGCGGCCGGGATGAAGCGGAAGGTCTTCGACTTGCCCCGGAACGGAATCAGGGCGGTCCCATACTCGTCCACGGGGACGGTCAAGCCGCCGATGTCGAGCGCATCGAGCGCGCCTTCGCTGTCGAAGTGCGGTACCACGCGCTTCGCCTCGACGACCGTCTTCACCATCGCGAGCGAGAGCGCCGGGTAATAGCCGTCGCCGTAGCGCTTGACCATCGGCACGCGCCGCACCTGATTGTCGGCGTCGAACGCGGGGTCGACATGGCCGCTCGCGGCGGCCGCCTCCGCGAGCTCGGGCAGACTCGCGACGAAGCCGTGCTCGGGAAAGATGCGAATGGCCCGGCCAGCGAGGTCGGCGTGCGTGAAAACAGGCGCGGGCAGCTCGCCGCGCGTCTCCGTTTCCAGCGGGAACGCCAACGCGAGCACCACCGGGCGGCCGCGGATTGCGGCGGCGAAGCGGGCATCGTAGTCGAGCTCCGGTCGAAGCTTCGCGAGCGCCGCCGAGAAGGCGGTGTCCGACTTGAGCTCGCGCTCGCGCAGCCGGTCCAGAACCGAGATGCCGGAGGACAGATCGGCTTCCGCGAACAGGATGTCGAATCCGATGGCGCGCACGCCGTAGCGCTGGAAGAGCTGCGTGGTGAGCCGCGCCAGCTTGTCGCGCGACCACGGCCAGCGGCCGAGGCGCTGCAGGCTGGACTCGTCGATGTCGATGACGACCACCTGCGGATCGCTCGTCCCGGGAAGCGTCGCCTTGAGCCGCATGTCGTAGGCGAATCCCTCCAGCCTGGGGAGCAGCGGGAACGCGCTCTTGCCGACGTCGGTGAGCGGATGCAGCAGGAACAGCGCGATGACCGCCACTCCGGCGAGCGCGCGCGGCCCGCGCGAGGAGCGCCGCGCGAATGCGGCAAGCGCGCGGGAGGCACGGAGCAGCCAGACGAAAAACCTGGTTTGGCGGATGACCGCGCGCATCAGCGCCGGCGCGCGGCCCCGAGAGCGACGAGCGCAATCCCGAGCGAAAGAAGCGCCAGCGCCGCCGGCGCGAGCGCCGGAATGGGCTCCGCGCCCGCCACCGGAGCACGCCCTACGCGGGCCCGCTGGGGCGGCAGCACCACGCCCTTGATGACGAACTGATCCACCGGCAACGATTGCGCCGCGCCGTGGGTAGGGTCGCCGCCGTAATAGGCTTGCAGGACGTAGTTCCCGATCTCCAGCCCGCGCAGTGCAAACGCCGCGTCGCCGTTCGCGTCGAGCGGCGCGCTCGAGAAGGCGACGATCTGTCCGGGCGGCGTGCCGGGCGGCGGCGCGCCCGCGGGCGGGGCGCAGAACTGTCCTGCCGGGAGTGCGCAAAGCAGTACCGTCCCGCTCGGCGGCTGCCCGCTGCCGGCCGCGTGCACGGCCACCGCAATGTCCTCACCGAAGACCGCGGGATCGGGTGTGCTGGTGAGCTGCAGCGTCACCGGCGCCGGACCGACGACCAGGGTGAAGTTCTGGATCACGGCCCGCCCGCACCCGGTCACGCTGACCGTGACCGGGTACGTGCCGCTGACCTGCGTCACGCCAGAGATCACGCCGTTCGCCGGATTGATCGCCAAGCCCGGCGGCAGGCCAAGCGCGGCGAAGGTTTGCTCGGACCGACCTGTAGTGGTCACCGTATAGCTGAACGGCGCGCCGGGATCGATCGTCGACGGGGGAGGCGAACTTGTGATCTGCGGCGTGCTGCATCCTCGGACGATGGAAAGCTTGTAAACCCTGGCTACGGTGTTCTCCCCGGCGTCCTGCGCGGTGACCGTGCACACGAACGTTCCGCGCAGCGTCGGCACGCCGGCGATGCGCGCCGTGCTGGCCACGCCATTCTCGGGGGTGAACAGTAGCCCGGTTCCGTCCAGGCAGCCGGCCGTGATACTCCAGAGCACCGGCAGTCCCTGAAACGGATTGACCGGCGTGAGCCGAGCCGAATAGGCATGATGGAGCGTCGCGTCGGGCAGCGACCTGGGGCGAATGTCGGAGAGCTGCGCCTGGGACCACGACGATGCGCAGCACAACACCGCCGCGGCGAGGCGCGTGAACCGTGTCGCAGGCGAGTCTATGCCGGAGCGTCTGCCGAAGCGTCCGAACATGTTGCTTGCCTCCCCGAAGAAGCGTGCCAAACATTAGCACATCCAGGAACCGCGTCGCCGCCGCGGTGGGAGCCAGGCCCGCATTCGGTATAATCACGCGCTGGCAGCGCGAGGAGGCCGCCCGGATGCTGCAGACGCAGAATCTCGCCGCGCGCCGCGGCGAGACCCTGCTGTTCTCGGAAGTGAGTTTTTCGCTGGCGGCCGGCACGGCACTGGTCATCGGTGGTCCGAACGGGAGCGGCAAGACCACGCTGCTGCGGATCCTCGCCGGCCTTACCCAGCCTGCCGAAGGCATGCTCAGCTGGCGTGGCGAGCCCGTGCGCCCGTTCGATCCACGCCTGCGCGCCGAGACGCTGTTCATCGGCCACGTGCCGGCGCTCAAGGACGAGCTGACCGCGCTCGAGAATCTCGCCTCGCTCGCGAGCCTCCACGGCGGCGAGGTCGGGGCGGAGCGGTTGCGCGAAGCGCTCGCCGCGTGGTCTCTTTCCCGGCAACGCTCGCTTCCCGCGCGCGTGCTCTCGCAAGGCCAGCGGCGGCGGATCGGACTCGCGCGCTTCAGTCTCGTCTCTCGCGCGCTATGGCTTCTCGACGAGCCGGCGACCGCACTCGACGATGCCGGCATCGCCTCGCTGTGCGCGGCGGTCGCCGCGCATCTCGCGAATGGCGGCGTCGCGGTCATCGCCACCCATCAGGAGCTCGCGTTGCCCTCCGCCGCGAGCCGGTCGTTGCGTCTGACGTGAGCGCGCGCGAGCCAGTCGTGGGCGCGTGGCCGGGCGTGGGCTGGGCGCTCGGCCGCGACGTGCGGCTCGCGCTGCGCTCCAAGGCGGAGCTCGGCGTGCAGCTCCTGTTCTACGTCATCGTCGTGACCCTGTTCCCCCTCGGCGTAGGGGCCGAGGCGCAGCTGCTGCGCGCGCTGGGACCCGGCGTGCTGTGGGTCGCGGCGCTGCTCGCGTCGCTCTTGTCGCTACCGCGGCTGTTCGCCGCCGACTTCGCCGACGGAACCCTGGAGCAGATGGCGCTGTCGCCCTATCCGTTAGCGGCGTTGATCTCGGGTAAAATACTGGCTCACTGGCTGACGACGGGCGCTCCGCTGGCCGTTCTCGCGCCGCTGCTGGCCCTGCAGTTCGGGATGGACGCGGGCGAGTCGGCGGCGCTGCTCGCGGGGCTGCTGCTCGGAACGCCCACGCTATCGCTGCTGGGCGCTGTAGGCGCAGCGCTGACGTTGGGATTACGCGCCGGCGGAGCGTTGCTCGCGCTTCTGACGCTCCCGCTCTACGTCCCCATCCTGGTCTTCGGTGCCGGCGCCGTCGGGGCCACGCACGCGGGGCTCGGTGCGGGCGGGGAGCTGTCCGTTCTCGGGGCCGCGCTGCTCGCCGCCGCCGTGGGCGCACCGGCGGCGTGCGCGGCGGCGGTGCGCATCGCGCTCGACTAGCTACCGAGCGCAGCTGGAGGGAGTGCATGAGCTTGACTTCGATCAACGGATTCCACTTCGCCTACCCCGTAACATTGCGTCCTTCCTCCGCAGCGCCAGGGCAGCCCGACTTGCTGGCACGACCTTGACTTCGATCAACTGGTTCCGATTCGCCTCCCCCGTATCATTCTTTCCGCTGGCGCAGCGGTTGGCGCGCTGGTTCGCGCTCGCGGCGGCGCTGCTCGCGGCGGTGGGACTGTGGCTCGGCCTTGTGGTGGCGCCGACCGATGCAACGCAAGGCGACGCCTACCGGATCATCTTCATCCACGTGCCCGCGGCCTGGATGTCGATGTTCCTCTACGCCGTGATGGCGTTCTGGTGCGCGGTGTCGCTGGCGTTCAACGCCAGGCTCTCCGCGATGATGGCGCAGGCGCTGGCGCCGACGGGAGCGTTGTTCACGGCGATCGCGCTATGGACCGGCGCCTTGTGGGGCCGCCCCGCGTGGGGCACGTATTGGGCGTGGGACGCCCGCATGACTTCGGAGCTCATTCTGCTCTTCCTGTACTTCGGCTACCTGGCCCTGCGCCAGGCGATCGACGATCCGCGTCGCGCCGACCGCGCGAGCGCGGTGCTGGCGCTCGTCGGCGTGGTCAATCTGCCGGTCATCTACTTCTCGGTCAAATGGTGGAACACGCTGCACCAAGGCGCGAGCGTGAGCCTCACCTCCGCGCCGAAGATGGCGGCGATCATGCTCAGCGCGATGCTGGTCATGGCCTTCGCCGCATGGTTCTACGCCATCGCCGTGACCCTCACCCGCGTGCGCGCGATCATTCTCGAGCGCGAGCGCCGCGCGGCCTGGGTCGGCGAGCTGGCCGAGGCCGTCCGGTGAGCGAGTTCCTCGCCATGGGCGGATACGCCTTTTACGTGTGGGGCGCCTACGGCGTGACGGCGCTCGTGCTCATCGCGGAGGCGATCGCCGTGCGCTCGCGCCTGAAGGCCGCGCGCGAGGCGGCGCGCGCAGAGGAAGGCGAGCGATGAAACCACGCACCCGGCGCATCGGCTGGATCGTCGCGGGGCTCGCGGTGCTCGGCGTCGCGGTGACGCTGGTGCTGAACGCCTTTCGCTCGAACCTGGTGTTCTTCTTCACCCCGACCCAGGTGGCGGCGCACGAGGCGCCGCAGGGCCGCGCCTTCCGGATCGGCGGACTCGTCGAGCAGGGCAGCCTCAAACGCGAGCCCAATAGCCTGACGGTGCATTTCCGCGTGACCGACACCGCGAAGACCATCTCGGTGGCCTACACGGGGCTGCTTCCGGACCTCTTCAAGGAGGGCAAAGGCGTCGTGGCCCAGGGCACGCTGGCGTCCGACGGTACCTTCCACGCCACCGAGGTGCTCGCCAAGCACGACGAGAACTACATGCCGCCGGCGGCCGCAGACGCGGTCAAGCAGGCGCACGAAGCGATGTCGACCAAAACGCTGGTCACCACGCAAGCGGAGCGCAAATGATTCCGGAGCTGGGGCACTTCGCGCTGATCCTCGCCCTGCTCGTCGCCGTGGCCCAGGGCACGCTGCCGCTCGCCGGCGCCGCGCTCGACGAGCCGAGGCTCATGCAGCTCGCGCGTCCCGCAGCGCGGGCGCAGTTCCTTCTGGTCGCCACCGCGTTCGCCTGCCTCGCCGCCTCGTTCATCGGCAACGACTTCTCGGTGCTCAACGTGGCGAGCAACTCCAACTCGGAACTACCCCTGCACTATCGCTTCGCCGCCACCTGGGGCTCGCACGAAGGATCGCTTCTGCTCTGGACGCTGATGCTCGCCTGCTGGACGCTGGCGGTGAGCGTCTTCTCGCGTCACCTTCCGCCGGCGCTGCTCGCCCGCGTAATCGCCGTCATGGGACTGGTGAGCGTCGGTTTCCTCGCCTTCCTGCTCTTCACCTCGAACCCGTTCGAGCGCCTCGTTCCCGCGGCGGCGGAAGGCCGAGACCTGAACCCGCTGCTGCAGGATCCGGGGATGGTGATCCATCCGCCGATGCTCTATATGGGCTACGTCGGCTTCTCGGTCGCGTTCTCGTTCGCGATTGCGGCGCTCCTCGGCGGCCGGCTCGACGCCACGTGGGCGCGCTGGTCACGGCCCTGGACCACGGTCGCCTGGGCCTTCCTCACCATCGGCATCGCGCTCGGCAGCGGCTGGGCCTACTACACGCTGGGCTGGGGCGGGTGGTGGTTCTGGGATCCGGTCGAGAACGCCTCGTTCATGCCCTGGCTCACCGGTACGGCGCTCATCCACTCGCTCGCGGTCACCGAGAAACGCGGCGCGTTCAAGAGCTGGACGGTGCTGCTCGCGATCGTCGCTTTCTCGCTTTCGCTCGTGGGGACGTTTCTGGTGCGCTCCGGCGTTCTCACCTCGGTGCACGCGTTCGCGACGGACCCGGCGCGGGGCGTGTTCATTCTCGCCTTTCTGGCGATCGTCATCGGCGGGTCGCTCACGCTCTTCGCCACGCGCGCCGGCAAAGTGGGCCTCGGCGGGAAGTTCGAGATGGTCTCGCGGGAGTCGATGCTGCTCGCCAACAACGTCCTGCTGGTGGTGGCGATGGCGAGCGTGCTGCTTGGCACGCTCTATCCGCTGTTTCTCGACGCGCTGAACCTCGGCAAGATCTCCGTGGGGCCGCCCTACTTCGACGCGGTGTTCTATCCGCTCATGGCGCCGGCGCTGTTCCTGATGGGCGTGGGACCGGTCGCGCGTTGGAGCAAGGCACCGGTTCCCGAGCTGTGGGTGCGCCTGCGCTGGACGCTTGGCGTGGCGGTTGTCGCGGGGCTCGTGGCGCCGGTGGTCATGGGACGCTGGTCGCCGCTCGTCTCGCTCGGTCTGTTTCTTGCCTTCTGGATCTTCGCGAGCACCGCCGAGACGCTGCGCTCGCGCCTGGCGGGCTCGCCGCGGCGCGGCATCGCGAAGCTCACGGCGAACTCGGGGTCCTACTACGGGATGCTCCTCGCGCACCTCGGCCTGGGCGTGTTCGTGGTCGGCGTGACGCTGGTCAAGGGCTACGAGATCGAGCGCGACGTGCGCCTCGAGCCCGGCGAGAGCGTCTCGGTCGGCGGCTACGATTTCCGCTTCGCGGGTGTGGTCCCCGGGCCGGGACCGAACTATCGGGCGCTCACGGGAACCGTGGAAGTGCGCAAGGACGGGCGCGAGCTCAAGACCCTCAAGCCCGAAAAGCGCATCTACAACGCGTCCGGCCAGACGATGACCATCGCCGCCATCGACGTGGGGCTCTTCGGCGATCGCTACGTCTCGCTGGGCGAGCCGGTCGGGGCAGGCGGCGCGGAGGACGTCGGCGGCGCGTGGGCGGTGCGCATCTACATCAAGCCGTTCATCGATTGGATCTGGGCCGGCGCGTTCCTCATGGCGATCGGCGGCTTCATGGCCGTCTCCGATCGGCGCTACAGGCTGGCGGTGAAGCGCAAGGCGAGCGCTCTCTGGGGCGAAGTCCGCGGCGGCGCGCCCGCCGATTGATCGCTTCGCCATGAAAGCCTGGCGCTGGTCGATCCCGCTCGCGATCTTCGCGATCCTGGTCGTCTTCCTCTGGCTCGGTCTGTGGCGAGACCCGAGGATCGTGCCTTCGCCGCTGATCGGCAAGCCGGCGCCGGCTTTCCGCCTGGCGCAGTTGCACCGCCCGAACGAGACGCTGCAGCTCGACGACCTGAAGGGCCAGGTGTGGCTGCTCAACGTCTGGGCGTCGTGGTGCGTCTCGTGTCGCGAGGAGCATCCACTGCTGCTGCAGCTCGCGCAAGCCAAGGTGCTGCCGCTGTACGGCCTCGACTACAAGGACCAGCCCGCGGCGGCGCTCGCCTGGCTCGCGCAGAACGGCGACCCGTACACCGCTTCGATCGTCGACGCCGATGGGCGGGTCGGCATCGACTACGGCGTGTACGGCGTGCCGGAGACCTTCTTGATCGACAAGGCCGGCGTCATCCGCTACAAGCAGATCGGTCCAATCACGCTGGAAGCGCTGAAGGACAGGATCCTGCCCCTCGCGCGGGAGCTGCAGAAATGATCGCCGCGCGGCGAGCGTTACTGGGCGTGCTGTTCGCCGCCGCAGCGAGCGCCTGGGCGGCGGCGCCGACTGCGCCGTCCGGCGACGCGCTCGACGCGAGGCTCAAGCGCCTGGAGACGGAGCTCCGCTGTCTCGTATGTCAGAACCAGACCCTTGCCGATTCGAACGCCGATCTCGCCGGCGACCTGCGCAAGGAAGTGCGCGAGCTGGCGCTTGCCGGCAAGAGCGACGACGAGATCCGCGCCTACCTGGTCGCGCGCTACGGCGATTTCGTGCTCTACGACCCGCCGCTCAAGGCGATCACCTCGCTGCTGTGGCTCGGTCCGTTCGCGCTGCTCGCCGGAGGCGCGGTGTTGTGGTGGGCGGTGCTGCGCCGGCGTGCTCGCGGCGAAGGCACCGCCACTGGGCAGACCGACGCGGAGGCCGCCGCGCACGCGCGAGCGCTCCTCGAGCGCGAAGAGGGCTCTAGCTAGCGGGCCGAGGCTAAAGTCCCCGGCCGCACTTCCAGCAGAGCTCGAAATTGGCCGGGTTGTCCTCGCCGCAGTTCTGGCACCGCACGCTCCCCGTCTTCATCCGGTCCGCCCGCATCGCCGCGAGCACCGATTCGGCGCGGGCGCGATCTGCCGGCCGGTCCAGCCACACCTGCGGCTGAGCCACGTCGGGCGGTACTTCGCCGGCGATGCTCTGCATGTGCTCGTTGAACACGTGCGCCGGGATTCCGGCCTGCTGCAACCGGTGCAGCAGAAGGTAGGCGTCGATCCGGTTGGCGGCAATGTAGAAGCGCTCCACGAGACAATGTCGCAGTCGCCGCCGCCTGCCGTCAAGGCCAGCGCGCCACCGTGCCCTGCCGCACCAGCCCGACCAGCGGATTGGCGCCGACCGCGTAGGCGAGCTCGACCGGATCGTCCACGTCCCACAGAACGAGGTCGGCGCGCATGCCCGGCGCGAGCCGGCCGCGATCGGCAAGGCCGAGAGCACGGGCCCCGTGGCGCGTGGCGCCGGCGAGCGCTTCCTCGGGCGTGAGCCCGAAGAGCACGCACGCCATGTTGAGCGCGAGCAGCAGCGAGGTGACCGGCGAGGTCCCCGGGTTGCAGTCCGTGGCCACCGCCATGGGCACGCCGGCCGCGCGCAAACCGGCGACGGGAGGCGCCTGCCGCTCGTGCAGGAAGTAGTACGCCCCGGGCAGCAGCACCGCAGCGGTCCCGGCGCGCGCCAGCGCCGCGACGCCGCTTTCGCTCGTGTGCTCGAGGTGATCCGCGGAGAGCGCCCGCGACTCGGCCGCCAGAGCGGCGCCGCCCATGTCCGAGAGCTGATCGGCGTGCAGCTTGACGCCCCGCCCATGCCGCCGCGCCGCCTCGAACACGCGCCGCACCTGGGCCGGCGAGAACCCGATGCGCTCACAGTAAGCGTCGACCGCGTCGGCCAGTCCCTCGCGCGCGGCCGCGGGAATGATTTCGCCGCAAATGAGCTCGACGTAATCGTCGGCGCGGCCCGCGTATTCGGGCGGCAGCGTGTGCGCCGCGAGTAGCGTGGTCCGCACGTCCACGCCCTGCGCGGCCCCCAGCGCGCGCGCCGCCCGGAGCAGCTTCAGCTCGCTGCTCGTATCGAGCCCGTAGCCCGACTTGATCTCGACCGTCGTGACGCCCTCCGCCGCCAGGCGCTCCAGGCGCGGCGCGCTCTCTTTGCGGAGTGCGCGCTCCGACGCCTCGCGCGTGGCCCGCACCGTGGCCAGGATGCCGCCGCCGCTGCGAGCGATGTCCTCGTAGGTCGCGCCTGCGAGGCGCTGCGCGAATTCGCGCGCGCGGTTGCCGGCGTAGACGAGGTGCGTGTGACAGTCGATCAGCCCCGGCGTGAGCCAGCGGCCCTTGCCGTCGAGCTCGAGGGCCCCGCGCGCGGTCGCCGGCCGATCAGTGCGCGCGCCGGCCCACACGATGCGGCCGTCGCGCACCGCCAGAGCGCCGTCGCGGATCGCGCCGTACGGCGCGCCCTCGCCCATCGTGGCCAGGGCGACGTTGACGATGGCCAGATCGCACGCGCTCTCCCCGGCTTTCATGCGAGCAGCCGTCTGACGGTTTGCCGATAACGCGTGAGGATCGCCTCTTCGTCGGCGTGATGGCCTTCGCCGATCACCCACCGCCCGGCGACCATCACGTCGCGCACCGTGCTGCGCGCGGGGCCGAAGATGGCGGCATCGAGGAGATTCGCCGCCGCCTGCTCGGTGAGCGCCGGATCCTCGCCGTCGAGCACGACCAGATCGGCGCGCCGTCCGATCTCGATCGCGCCCACCGGCTGGGCTAGCGCCTGCGCGCCACCGGCGAGCGCTGCCTGATACAGTGCCAGCCCGGTCGATTCGCCGTCGCGGGCCAGCACGTTGCGGCGCTCGAGGGCCAGCCTCTGCGTGGCCTCGATCAGACGCAGCTCGAGAAACGGGTCGACCCCGACATGGCTGTCGCCTCCGACGCCGAAGCGTCCTCCCGCAGCGACGTACGCCGCCGTCGGAAACACCCCGTCGCCCAGGTCGGCCTCGGTCGTCGGACACAATCCCGCCACCGCGCCGCTCCGAGCGAGCCGCTGCGTCTCCGCCTCGGTCATGTGGGTCGCGTGCACGACGCACCACTGCGGACCGACGTCCGCGTGCTCGAGCAGCCACTCGACCGGCCGGGCGCCGCTCCAGGCGAGACAGTCCTCGACTTCCCTGCGCTGTTCGGCGGCGTGGATGTGGATCGGCGCATCCTCGTCCACGGCGCGCGCGAAGGCGACGATCTCGGCGAGCTCCTCCGGCGCGACGGCGCGCAGGCTGTGCGGCGCCACACCCAGCTTGAACCCGTCGAGCGCCAGCGATTCGAGCAGCGCCCGAAAGCTTCGGGCGTCGTGCACGAAGCGCCGCTGCCCGGGGAGCGGGGGCGCTCCGCCGAAGTCGGAGTGGGCGTAGAACACCGGCAACAGGGTGAGCGCGATCCCGGTCGCCTCCGCGGCTGCCTGGATGCGCAGCGCCATCTCGGCCGGATTGGCGTACGGCTGGCCGGCCGGGTCGCGATGCAGATAATGGAATTCGCCGACGCTGGTGTAACCTGCCTTGAGCATCTCCAGGTAGAGCTGGGTGGCGATCGCCTCGCAGTCGTCGGGACCGAGGCGTTCGAGAAAGCGGTACATTTGCGTGCGCCACGTCCAGAAATCGTCGCCTCGCGGACCGCCGCGCTCGGTGAGGCCGGCGAGCGCGCGCTGAAACGCGTGCGAATGCACGTTCGGCATGCCGGGGACCAGCGGGCCCTGAAGATGCTCCGCGTCGGACGGCCGCTCGAACGCCACGTCGACGCCGTGAATGCTGCCGTCGGGACCGACGTCGACGAGGACGTCTCGCGCCCAGCCCGTGGGCAGGAGCGCGTCGCGGGCGAACAGTCTCATGCTCTTGGTATGACGCCGGCGGCCGCGTCGTCGCGCGGCGGCGCCGGCCTGCGCCGTCCATTATGCGCGAGGGCCGGCGCGTTGACACACCGAGCGCCGTCAACCACCATGGCTCGCATGCGTGGCTGTTGCGTGCTTGCCTGCGCGGTCCTCGCCGCGAGCCTCGCGGCGTGCGTCACGGTGCCGGAGCGCCAGCACGCCCTCGTGTTGCAGAGCGACGGCACGGTCGCGCAGGAGCCGTTGGGTTGCGACGATCCGAAGGTGCCGCGACCGCCGGCCGCCGGCGCGCTCGATCCGGGAATAATCCGGATGGCATCGTGGAACCTGCACAAGGAGGCCGACCCGGGGTGGCAGTCCGACCTCGGACGCCTGGTCGCCCGGAGCGACCTCGTGCTGCTCCAGGAGGCGGGTGTGTCACCGGAGCTGCGCCGCGTGGTCGAGGGCAAGGGTTTCTCGTGGCTGCTTTCGAGCGCCTTCTCGTATCTGGGCTTCGAATACGGCGTCCTCACCGCGACCCGCGTAGGGCCGGCCTCCGCATGCATCCTGCGCGCCAACGAGCCGTTGCTCGGCATACCGAAGGCGGCGCTGATCACCTATTATCGGCTCGTCCAGCGCGATGCGACGCTGGCGGTGGTCAACCTGCACGCGATCAATTTCACCCTCGGCACCGCCGCGTACGCCGCCCAGCTCGAGGCGATCGCCGATGCGCTCGCCCGGCACAGCGGGCCGATCGTCGTGGGCGGCGATTTCAACACCTGGAGCGACGAGCGCATGGAGGTGGTGCGCGCCATCGCAGAGCGACTGTCCCTCTCTCCGGTCGCCTTCGACGTCGACGAGCGCAAGCGCTTCATGGGCCGCGTGTTCGATCGGGTCTACGTGCGCGGCATCGAAGTGCTCGGCGCGAGCGCCTGGCCCGTCAGGTCCTCCGATCACAACCCCGTGCTCGTGAGCTTGCGCGTTCGCTGAAGCTCGGAGGAGCGCGAGGCCCAGCGCCAGGCATCGGCGCAGATTTCGTCGAGATGGCGTCGCGCACGCCAGCCGAGCAAGGCGTTGGCGCGCGCCGGATCGGCGTAATAGCAGGCGACGTCGCCGGGACGGCGCGGCACGACGCTCCACGGAATGCGTCGGCCGCAGGCGCGCTCGAAAGCGGCGAGGACTTCCCGCACCGACGAGCCATGGCCCAAGCCGAGGTTGAGCGTGAGCGCGCCGGCCGAAGCGTCTCCGAGATAGCGCAACGCCGCCACGTGCCCTGCGGCGAGATCGCTCACGTGAATGTAGTCGCGCACGCCGGTGCCGTCGGGCGTCGGATAATCGTCGCCGAAGACCTCCAGCCGCGGCCGGCGGCCGAGCACCACTTCGGCGATGATCGGAACGAGGTTGTTGGGGGAGCCCGACGGCGCCTCGCCGATCTCACCGGATGCGTCCGCTCCCGCCGGATTGAAGTAGCGCAGCAGCGCGATGCGCCACGAGCCGTCGCGCCGCGCCGCCTCGCCGAGGATCAGCTCGATCGCGCGCTTGGTGCGTCCGTAGACGTTCGCCGGACGCACCGCCGCATCCTCGGAGACGGGGTTGCCGTCCGGCTGCCCGTACACGCTGGCCGAGGAGCTGAAGACCAGCGTACGCACACCGGACTCCTCCATGGCCCGCAGCAGTGTGATCGATCCGCAGACGTTGTTGTCGTAGTAGACGAGCGGCTGCGCCTCGCTGTCGGCGACGGCCTTGAGTCCCGCACAATGGACGACCGCATCGATCGATTGGCTGCCGAAGAGACGGTCGAGCGCGCGGCGATCTCGCACGTCGGCCACGTGCAGCGGAATGTCGACGCCCGCGAGACGCGAGAGCCGCGGCTGCACGGACGCCGAGCTGTTCGCCAGGTTGTCGGCGATGACGGGCGCGTAGCCGGCGCGCGCCAGGGCGAGAACGACGTGCGCGCCGATGTAACCGGCGCCTCCGGTGACGAGAACTCGCGCGGACATCGCGGCATTCTACCGGACCGGTTTCCGTTGCGCGCCGCGCTGTCGCTGCCCGGCCGCTTCGCTACTTGCGCTTCGAGCGCTTGCTCGAACTCCTTCGGCCGGTCGAGCGCTTCCGGCTCTTTTTCGATCGGCTCGAGCTTTTCCGCGAGCGCTTGCTCGAGCTTTTCCTCGACTTCTTGCTTGCGCTCCGCTTGGTCGCCCTCTTCTTCGGCACCTTCGCGCCGCTGCGGCGCGCTTCCGAGAGGCCGATCGCGATCGCCTGCTTGCGGCTTTTCACTTTCTTGCCGGAGCGGCCGCTCTTGAGCTTCCCGGACTTGTATTCGTGCATCGCGCGCTTGACCTTGCGCTTCGATGTCTTGCCGTACTTCGCCATGATTCGCTCTCCTGTAAAAGCGCGACGAGTCGTTCATCGTCGCCTCGATCGTCGCGGTTGTCTATCAGGCTCGCTCCACGCGCGCCCTAGGAGAAGGGCGGATTTGGCCTAGGACATCTCCCGACGCTCGACGGCAACGCTCGACCGACTCCCGCGAGTCGGCGCGGACGCCCAGGTTCCTACGCGCGAATCAGCATTCCGCCGACATCCTTTCCGAGGCGAAACGGGTACATTGCACGCGAAGCAGCGTCCAGTGTCCGCGTTGGTTTCGTTCGATCATGACAAGCAAGCCTCGTGACAAGGCTCAGCGCAGAGTTTCCCGCTCGCCGGCCCGCCCCAAGCCTCCCTTCCCGCCGCAGCGCCTGTCCGCACCGGGGCTCGAATCGCGGCTCGATCCGCGCCCGAGCTACGAGGCGAGGTCTTATCGTCCCGCCGCAAAGCTCCAGGGCAAGACGGCGCTGATCACCGGCAGCGATTCCGGCATCGGCCGCGCGGTCGCAGTGCTCTACGCCCGCGAGGGCGCCGACGTCGCGCTCGTGTACCTGGCGGTGGAGCAGTCCGACGCGGAGGAGACCCGGCGCGCGGTCGAGGCGGCCGGTGCGAAATGCCTCCTTCTCGCGGGCGACGTCACTTCACGCGAATTCTGCGACGAGGCCGTGGAGCGCACGGTGAAGACGTTCGGCAAGCTCGACATCCTGGTGTCGAACGCCGCCCACCAGACGCGCAAGAAGCGCCTGGCCGAGGTGACCGACGAGGAGTTCGACCTGACGTTCAAGTCCAACATCTACGCCTACTTCCGCTTCGCGCGCGCAGCGCTCCGGCACATGAAACGCGGCGCAGCGATCATCGCGACCAGTTCCGAGACCGGCATATTGGGCTCGGAGCAGCTTCCCGACTACTCGGCCACCAAGGGCGCGATCAACGCCCTCACCAAGGCCCTGGCGATGAACCTCGTGGACGAAGGTATCCGGGTGAACGCCGTCGCCCCCGGGCCGGTGTGGACGCCGCTCAACCCCGCCGACGCCGGCATGACCCCGGAGCGGGTCTCCCGGTTCGGCGAACAGAGTCCGATGGGACGCCCCGCGCAGCCCGACGAGGTGGCTCCCGCGTACGTCTTTCTCGCCTCCGAGGCGGACTCGTCGTACATCACCGGGATCGTACTGCAGGTGATGGGCGGCGAGACGGCCGGCGGCTGAGAAAATCATCGCTTCCCCGAAGCGCAATTTTCATCCTCAAGAAGGGACAGGCTATGGAACATTCGCTCGAGCAACCGCTGGATATCGCCGCCGGCAACGCGGCAAACAAGGTGCGCAACGCCACCCAGGCCGCGCACGAGACGACGGATCGCGTGGCGCGCGCCGCAACCGTTCAGGTCGATCGCCTGCGCGGCACGGCGCACGACGCGGTCGACGGCGCGGCGAGCCTGCTCGAATCGGCCAGCGCTTCGATTCGCTCGCGACCCGTCGCAGTCGCCGCCGGCGTACTCATCGTCGGGTTTCTGCTGGGAAGGCTCACCGCACGTTAGAGTCGCTCTCGAGCGGCGGCGACGCATGGGCCTCTCCGCCGCTCGCCCGCGCATCCGCGCCGCGCCGCCACGATGAGCGCTCAGCGTCGGCCGCAGAGTCAGTCGGAATCGCCGGAGGAGCGCGCGCATTCGACGCACCAAGAAGCGCGCATGGTGCTTCCCGGCATCCAAGCGCTGTTCGGCTTCCAGCTCATCGCCGCGTTCAACGCCCGATACATGGAGCTCTCCGCGCTCGACCGCGGGATTCATCTGCTCTCCCTCGCGCTCACCGCGCTCGCGATCGCGCTCATCATGACGCCCGCGGCCTACCATCGCATCTGCGAGCCGGGTCGCACGTCGCTGTTCTTCACGCGGCTCGCCTCGGTTCTGGTCGCCGCGGCGATGGTGCCGCTCCTGCTTTCCATCAGCCTGGACATCTACGTCGTCACCCGCCTTTCGCTGCCGGACGGCAAGCGCTGGGTCGGCGTGACGCTCGGCACGGCGGCCTTTGTGGTTTTCGTCGCGCTGTGGATCGCGTTTCCCTATTCGCAGATCGCGCGCCCGCCTCGCCGCACCGGCTTGCGCGAGCTGCGGCGCTCCTGAATTCGCGCGCACCGCGACGCTTTAGCGCGCGAAGCGCCGCGCGAACTCGCCCCCCGCGGCGAACCGATTAGCGTGATGCGCTAAGCCGTCGCCCCCACGCAGCACACACGACGCGGGCACGGCGCAGAGTAGGTCACTAAGGTGCAGAGCGCGGAAGACCGTGATGCGCTGCGCCGGAGGCGGCCACGCGACGGCGATCGGCGCGGCATCGGTTCAAGCGACGAAAGCGCCGAAGCGGATCGCGCCGACCAGCCTCCAGAAGACGGCCAGCGGTGGAATCAGAATCGATGTCGCCACCATCTCCACGATGTGCGCTGGCGTGTGCGACGTACCGCACAGGCGCCGCGCGCAGAAAGCTGCCGTCCCGCCTGCCCACGAGGCGAACGCGGCCGCGGCGACACCGCGCCAGCCGGTGGCGGCGCCCGCGATCGCCACGACAAGCGCCAGCACGATCGCGTAACAATCCCATCGCGGCGGGCGCCGGACAAGGCGCCGGTACAGCTCGCCGTGTTTCTTGTACAGAAGCGCCTCGAACAGGACCTTTTGCTGCTGCTTCAAGCTCGCGCCCCACGACGCCGGACGCACGTAATCGATCACCACCGCCGCCGGCGCCGCGACGACTTTGCCGTGGGCTTCCAGAAGGGTGAAAAACAGATCCGAGTCCTCGCGCGACGCCGCGGTGAAACGCTCGTCGAAGCCTCCGATCGCCGCGAGCACGTCACGGCGCACGAAGCAGCTGGCGGTCACGAAGCCGCTGCCGGGCTGACTCGCATCGGCCTCGTAATCCGCCGGCCTGCCCGCGGGCAACGGCGCGTGGACGCGTCCCGCCGCCGCGGCGACGCCGCCGCGCATCGCGGCGAGCCCACGCGCGATCCAGTCGCGGCGCGGAATCGTGTCGTCGGCGGTGAACGCGATCACCCGGCCGACGGCGAGTCGCCAGCCCGCGTTGCGCGCCGCGGCCGGCCCGTGCCGGTCCCACACCGGAACATAGAGAATCTCCGTAGGGCCGTGGACCCGCTCACGCCAGGCCAGGACCTGCTGCTTGGTAAGAGGATCGTCGGCATCATCAGCGATGATGATTTCGTAGCGCGCCGGGTCGAAGCTCTGCGCGACGAGCGCGCGCAGGCAGCGCTCGAGCAGCTGCGGCCGCCGGTAGGTGGGGATGACCACCGAGACGAGCACGCTCACCAGCTACGCCTTCTCCAGCCAAGAGCCGATCAGCAGCGCGTCGAACGGCGCAGTCGAGGAACAACCGACCGCATCGAGCGGCGTGCATACGATCGACGTGTTGACCAGCACGGGCACGCCGGTGCCGGCGAACCACTCGCTCGCCCGCACCTCCAGCACGACCGGCGCGGCACGATGGAAGTCCTCCCTCGAGCGGTACCGGGAGGAGAATTCATGGGGCCGTGAGCGCCGTCGTTGCTGCGCAGACACGGAGCATTGCCTCAGCTTTCCAGATCTCCAGGCGCCATCTTCGATGCTCCGTCGCATGAATGATATCGGCGTGGGTCTGATTCGCACGTAGGATGTTGGTTGTCCGCGGATCGCTGTCGAAATTCGTCTCGTCGCAGCCAAATCGCCTGACGGAGGATTCGGACGCGACTTCTCACCTCGTCGCGCGAGCCCGCTGCGGCGGCGCTACCGGGTGTCGTTCAGCGTCTCGATCGCGCGCAGCCGATTCGAGCTAGGGAGAGAGCTCGGACGCGCAATGGCACGGAAGCTGCACGAGTCGGGATCGAGAACGCCGCACACGGCGGTCACGATGACCAAGAAGGAACCCGTCACGAACCGTTTCCGCGGTACGACGCTCGCGGGCCTTCGCAAGGAGATCGACCGCTGCCGGGCGTGCCCTCTATGGGAAAGAGCGACTCAGGCCGTGCCCGGGGAGGGCGACACGCACGCCCGCGTCATGCTCGTCGGAGAGCAGCCGGGCGACCGCGAAGATCGCGTCGGTCGGCCGTTCGTGGGGCCCGCGGGAGGGCTGCTTGACCAGGCGCTCGAGAAGGCCGGGATCGATCGCGGCGAGGTGTTCGTCACCAACGCGGTCAAACACTTCAGCTGGTTTCCGCGCGGCAAGCGCCGCATGCACAAGACGCCTTCGCAAAGCGAAGTCGCCGCCTGCCTGGACTGGCTGGAAGCCGAGATCTCGCTGGTCAGGCCGAAGGTCATCGTCTGCCTCGGCGCGACCGCGGCCAAGGCGCTCCTCGGTCGCGATTTCCGGGTGACCCGGGAGCGCGGTCGGTTGATCGAGGGTGCCATGGCGCCGTTCGTACTGGCCACGGTCCATCCCTCCTCGATCCTGCGCATCACCGACGAAACCGAGCGCGACGCGGCGTTCGAACGCTTCGTCGCCGACCTCGCGGTGATCCGCCGAGGACTCGAGGTCCTGCGTCGCTGATCGAGCCGGCGCGGCCCCCGCGGAGCCGTCGATGGACGAGGCTATCCGGCGCGCCGCGGGTCCACGAAAGTCATCCTGCAGCAGCTCACGTTGGAGCTGGTTGCCCACGCGATCCGCCCGAGCCCGATCGGCGATCGACCCGCAAGGAGCCCATCGCCAGCATCGCGAGCCCGATCGGCGGGAACAGCGAAAGCACGGGGAACGCTCCCGCGCCGATGGCGGACGCGTAGGACAACGGGAGGGCGGCAAGTGCGCCCGTTTTGCGCCGGTCGCCCGGCACGAGGCTTGCAGCGGCGAGAGAGCCGCCGGCCTACGGCGCTCGGCCGGCGAATGGCCGCGCGGGTAATTACGGTGTCACATTATTGCAAACCGTCTTTGAAAAACCCGCAATGCTGCAGGAGCGATCCGACAGACGATCGCTTTCACGGCCGAGCCGCTGCCGGCGTCCGCATTCCACGCTTAGTGAAAGGAGTAAGACATGACGCATCATTCATTCACCAGGACGCTGCTCGCCACCGCGCTGCTGTCGCTCGGCGTCGCGGCGGTGCCGCTCGCGGCTCAAGCCGCCGGCACGCCAACACCGTCGAGCGGCGCATCGACCGCGGGGTCCGGCGCGATGACCCACGAGAAAACCGGCACGATGAGCCAGGAGAAGACCGGCGCCACGGCGCACAAGAGCACGCTGTCGTCGGGCGACAAGAAGTTCATCGAGAAAGCCGCGGAGGGCGGCATGGCCGAAGTCGAGCTCGGCAAGCTGGCTTCGCAAAAGGCCCAAAGCGCGGAAGTGAAGCAGTTTGGCGAGCGGATGGTGAAGGACCACAGCGCCGCCAACGACAAGCTGAAGCAGATCGCCAGCCAGAAGGGCGTCACGCCGCCGAGCGAAATGGATTCCTCGACCAAGCGCGAATACGACAAGCTGTCCAATCTGTCGGGCGCCCAGTTCGATCGCGAATACATCGGCCACATGGTGTCGGACCACGAGAAGGACATCAAGGAGTTCAAGTCGGAAGAGAAGTCGGCGCAGGACGCGGACGTGAAGTCCTTCGCGCAAAATACCCTGCCGACGCTGGAAGAGCACCTGAGGCTGGCCAAGTCGGCCGAAGCCTCGGTCAGGAACGAGAAGAGCGCTTCCAGCGAGAAGACCGCTCCCGGCCAGAAGACCGCTTCCAGCGAGAGGATGTCGTCGAAGAACGGGAGCTACAAGTAAGCCCGTCGCTCTCGACGCCGGGCTAAGGTGCCGCCTGACGCATGAGCCGGCACTCGGTTCGGTCGCCCGCGTTCCCCTCCCAGGGAAACCGCGGCGGCCGACGGTCGCAAGGAGCGCGCCGCGATCGCCGCCGACCGGCGCGGTCAGGGCAGCCCGAGCCATGGGACCATGGGACGCGGCGGCCACGATGCCGAGCGCACGGGCTCACCTGTGCCACCGCACATCGGCAACTCGATCGCCCGGGGAACCGCCTCCGGTCGCGCGGCGCCCGGCGCCGGCGCGCGAAGCGTCGATAGACGTCGCGCTTCGCTCAAGCGCCGCTCCTACACAACGTTGGCCGTCGCGCCGATACCGCGCGCGACGGCACGGTGAAATACTTCTCTAGGCGTGCGACGTGCACGCAGCGATGCATCGCAGGGATAAGGAAGACAGCCATGACCGAGCGGGCAGCAAAGACGGGTGAAGCGCCCCTTACCGGAAAGAGGATCGCGATACTGGCCACCGACGGCTTCGAGCAGGTGGAGCTCACCGAGCCGCGCACGGCGCTCGATGACGCCGGCGCGAAGACCGTCGTGATCGCCCCCGCGCCGGGCAAGATACGCGGCTGGAAGTTCAAGGACTGGGGCGATTGCGTCGCGGTCGACGTTGCGCTCGGCGAAGCTGACCCCGACGACTACGATGCGCTGATGCTGCCGGGCGGAGCGCTCAATCCGGATCGGCTACGCCTCGACGAGCGCGCCGTCGGGTTCGTGCGCTCGTTCTTCGAGCACTCCAAACCGGTCGCGGCGATCTGCCACGCGCCTATCATGCTGATCGAGGCCAACGTGGTCAGGGACCGCCGCCTCACTTCGTGGCCCTCGCTCAAGACGGATCTGCGCAACGCCGGCGCGCACTGGGCCGACGAGCCGGTGGTCGTGGACCGCAACCTCGTGACCAGCCGCAAGCCGGACGACATCCCGGCGTTCAACGACCGGATGATTCGCGAGTTCGCCGACGGCACACCGTCGTCGCGCCAGGACCGCAGCACCGTGGAGGTCTGAGCCGCTCGTGCTAGATGATCCGGCAGCCGCAATGCGCGCACGATGGCGCCAGGGCCTGGATCGCGCATTCGAAGCTGTCGCAGGTGTGGGACGTCGCCGTTCCGCTCGATCCGGAACGCTTTGTCGTAGTCGTTGTCGCGAGAGCTCGCACCGCGCCATCGCTTGGTTTCCATCGTCGAACCGTGCAGGCAGACATGCGGGTTTCGGACCAGCCAGACGGAGCGCGTGGGGCGCGCCGCCGCCGCATCGCGACGGGCGACCCTCGAGATGAAAAAAGCCGGGCATGCACCCGGCTTTCTGGAACGATCGGCGAGGATCAGGCGGGCGCCGACTTGGCCTTGGTCTCGGTCTTGCCGCTCTTGGCATTCGTCTTGCGGCTCCTGGGCTTGGCTTTGGTTTCCGCCGCCTTGGCCGCGCGCTTCTTCCTGCCCTTGCCGTCCCCGTTGTCGGCCACGGCGTCGCCTTGCCCGCCGGGTTGAGGCCGGTCCATCAGCTCGACCAGCGCCATGGGTGCGTTGTCGCCGATCCGAAAACCGAACTTGAGGATGCGCAGATATCCGCCCGGCCGCTTGGCGTAGCGCGGACCGAGCTCGGCGAAGAGCTTGTGTACGACGTCCTTGTCCCTCAGGCGCGAGAGCGCCAGGCGGCGGTTGGACAGGCTGGGTGTCTTGCCGAGCGTGATGATGGGCTCGGCAACGCGGCGCAGCTCCTTGGCTTTCGGCAGCGTGGTGCGGATCGCCTCGTGCGTGAGCAGCGAGTTGGTCATGTTGCGCAGCATGGCGAGCCGGTGGCTGCTGGTCCGGTTGAGCTTGCGCAGTCCGTGACGATGGCGCATAGGTCGGTCTTCCTGGGTCTTAAGGGCGATCGAGGTTCGGCGGCGGCCAGTTCTCGAGCTTCATCCCGAGCGAGAGCCCGCGCGAGGCGAGCACTTCCTTGATCTCGTTCAGCGACTTCCGCCCCAGGTTGGGCGTCTTGAGAAGCTCCGTCTCCGTACGCTGGATCAAGTCGCCGATGTAGTAGATGTTCTCCGCCTTGAGGCAGTTGGCCGAGCGCACCGTGAGCTCCAGATCGTCGACGGGCCGCAGCAGGATCGGATCGACCTGCGGCATGGCCCGCTGCTCGATCGGCGCCTCGGTGCCCTTGAGATCCGCGAAAACGCCGAGCTGCTCGACCAGGATCGAGGCCGCGTAGCGGATCGCCTGCTCCGGCTCGATGACCCCGTTGGTCTCGATATCCATCACCAGCTTGTCCAAGTCGGTGCGCTGCTCGACCCGGGCGCTCTCGACCGAGTAGCTGACGCGGCGCACGGGCGAGAACGAGGCGTCGAGCAGGATGTTGCCGATGCTCCGGCCGCCCTCCGGCTTCACCCGCACCGTCGCTGGCTGGTAGCCGCGGCCCTTCTCGACCTTGATCTCCATCTCGATCTTGCCGCCGGCGGTGAGGTGGGCGATGACGTGGTCGGGATTGATGATCTCGACGTCCTGGTGGGCCTCGATGTCGGCCGCCGTGACCGGCCCCTCGCCCGTCTTGGCGAGCCTGAGCGTAACGTGGTCGCGGTTGTGGAGCTTGAGCACGACGCCCTTCAGGTTGAGCAGCACGTCGACGACGTCTTCCTGGACGCCATCCAGCGCCGAATACTCGTGCAGCACGCCGGTGATCTTCACTTCCGTCGGCGCGTAGCCCGGCATCGACGAGAGCAGCACCCGGCGAAGCGCGTTGCCGAGCGTGTGGCCGTAGCCGCGCTCGAACGGCTCCATCACGACCTTGGCGTGAAACGGCGACGTGCTCTGCACGTCGATGATGCGCGGTTTCAACAACGCGGTGCTTTGCATGCGATTAGATCCCCGATCCTCGATTCCCCGTTACTTCGAATACAGCTCGACGACCAGGCTCTCGTTGATGTCCTGGCCGAACTCGGAACGCTCCGGCGCGCCTTTGAACGTGCCGACCATCTTCTTGACGTCGACTTCGACCCACGATGGGAAGCCGATCTTCTCGGCGAGCTGCAGGGCGTCGACCACCCTGAGCTGCGTCTTGGCGCCTTCCTTGACGGCCACCATGTCGCCCGCGCGGACGATCGCCGACGGGACGTTGACCACCTTTCCGTTCACGGTAACCGCGCGGTGCGTCACGAGCTGACGCGCCTCCGCCCGCGTAGAGCCGAAGCCCATGCGGTAGACGACGTTGTCCAGCCGCGACTCGAGCAGCCGCAGCAGGTTCTCGCCGGTCGACCCCTTGCGCTGCGCAGCCATGGAGAAGTAGCGCCGGAACTGCCGCTCCAGCAGGCCGTAGGTGCGGCGCAGCTTCTGCTTCTCGCGCAGCTGCTTGCCGTAGTCGGACATGCGCATCCCGGACTTCACGCCGTGCTGCCCCGGCTTGGAGTCGAGCTTGCATTTCGAGTCGAGCGAGCGCCGGGCGCTTTTCAGGAACAGATCCGTTCCCTCGCGCCGCGCGAGCTTGCATTTCGGTCCCAGGTATCGAGCCACGTCGAGTCCTTATCTCTCTTAGATCCGGCGGCGCTTGGGCGGCCGGCAGCCGTTGTGCGGCACCGGAGTGACGTCCGAGATGCTGGTGATCTTGAGTCCCAGCGCGTTGAGCGCCCGGACCGCCGACTCGCGCCCCGGCCCCGGCCCCTTGATGCGGACCTCCAGGTTTTTCACGCCGTATTCCTGCGCCGCGCGACCGGCGGCCTCGGCCGCGACCTGCGCGGCGAACGGGGTGGACTTGCGCGAGCCCTTGAACCCGGCGCCGCCGGACGTCGCCCACGACAACGCGTTACCCTGCCGGTCGGTGATGGTGATGATCGTGTTGTTGAACGAGGCGTGGATGTGCGCCACGCCTTCGGAGACGCTCTTCTTGACCTTCTTCCGGGCGCGCGCCGCCGAGGCGGTCTTCTGTGAGGGTGACTGTGCCATCGTTAAGCTTCCTATCAGGTCTTCGACGTAGACGGCTTGTTGAGCGCGATCTGCTTCGCCTTGCGCGGACCCTTCCGGGTGCGCGCGTTGGTGCGTGTGCGCTGTCCCCGGACCGGGAGGCCCTTGCGGTGGCGCACGCCGCGGTAGCAGCCCAGATCCATCAGCCGCTTGATGCTCATCGTGACTTCCCGCCGCAGGTCGCCCTCGACCGTGTAGCGCGCCACGAGCTCGCGCAGTTTGTCCATCTGCGCGTCGGACAGATCCTTTATCTTGGCCGCGGGCTTCACGCCCCCGGCGTCGCAGATCGCGCGCGCGCGCGCGCGGCCGATGCCGTAGATCGCGGTGAGCGCGATCTCCGCGTGCTGGTGGTTCGGAATGTTGACGCCTGCTATACGGGCCATGGTTTACCTCGAGTGCGCGGCAATGCCGTCAGCCCTGCCGCTGCTTGTGGCGCGGATCCTTGCAGATCACGCGCACCGTGCCGTTGCGCCGCACGATCTTGCAGTTGCGGCACATCTTCTTGACCGATGCCAGTACCTTCATCTCGCTTCCCTTCGCTTTCGCTCACTTGGCGCGGAAGATGATCCGCGCTCGCGACAGGTCGTACGGCGTGAGATCCACCGTCACCTTGTCCCCGGGCAGGATCTTGATGTAGTGCATACGCATCTTGCCGGAGATATGCCCCAGTACCACGTGCCCGTTTTCCAGCTTCACCCGGAACGTCGCATTGGGCAACGTCTCCAGGATCTCGCCCTGCATCTGTATCGTTTCTTCCTTCGCCATGCGTGCCTGTTCAGTCGCCTAGCGGCTCAACGCGTTCCCTCTCCCGCTTGGGGAAGAGGAGCTTGGGGTGAGGGCGCGGCGCCCGGTCCTCATCGTGTGGGCAGACCTCCCTTGAAGTTCGCCTTCTTGAGCAGGCTCTCGTACTGCTGTGACATCATGTACGCCTGCACCTGGGTCATGAAGTCCATCGTCACCACGACGATGATCAGAAGCGACGTGCCGCCGAAGTAGAAAGGAACGTTCTTCCAGGCGATCAGGAAGTTGGGGACGAAACACACCACCACGAGGTAGAGCGAGCCGACCAGGGTGAGCCGCAGCGTGATCTTCTCGATGTACTTGGCGGTCTGCTCCCCCGGCCGGTAGCCCGGGATGAAGGCGCCGCTCTTCTTCAGGTTCTCGGCCGTGTCCTTGGGGTTGTACTGGAGCGCGGTGTAGAAGAAGCAGAAGAAGATGATCGCACCCGCGTACAGGATCTCGTGCACCGGCTGCCCGGGCCCGAGCGTCGCGGCGAGGTCGCGCAGCCAGATCGTGTGCTCGCTCGAGCCGAACCACTGCGCGACCGTGGCCGGAAACAGAATGATCGACGAGGCGAAGATCGGCGGGATCACGCCCGACATGTTGATCTTGAGCGGCAGGAACGATTGCTGCCCTGCATAGACCCGGTTTCCGACCTGGCGCTTGGCGTAGTTGACCTGGATCTTCCGCAGCGCCCGTTCCATGAACACCACGAAGCCCGTCACCAGCACCACCAGCGCCGCGATACCGAGCACCAGGATGATCGAGTAGGCGCCGGTGGTCACCTGCTCCAGCGTCTGCCCTATCGCGCGCGGCAGCCCCGCGGCGATGCCGCTGAAGATGATGAGGGAGATGCCGTTGCCCAGGCCCCGCTCGGTGATCTGCTCGCCCAGCCACATCAGGAACATCGTTCCGGTGACCAGCGTCACGGCCGAGATCAGGCGGAAAGCGACGCCGGGATCGATGACGAGCCCGGGTTGCTGCTCGAGCGCCAGCGAGATGCCGAGGCCCTGGAAGAACGATAGCCCCAGCGTCGCGTACCGCGTGTACTGGGTGATCTTGCGCCGGCCGGATTCGCCCTCCTTCTTCAGCGTTTCCAGCGAAGGGACCACCACCGTGCACAGCTGCATGATGATGGAGGCCGAGATGTAGGGCATGATGCCCAGCGCGAAGATCGAGAAGCGCTGCAGCGCGCCCCCCGAGAACACGTTGAACAGGCCCAGGATCCCGCCCTGGTTCTGGCGAAACAGCTCGTCGAGCACCGACGAGTTGATGCCCGGCACGGGGATGTGCGTGCCGACCCGGTACACCACGAGCGCGCCGAACAGGAACAGCAGACGCTTCTTCAGGTCCGCGTATTTCGTTCCGCTTTTGAGCGCCGGATTGATGGCAGCCAAGTTCAGTCCTTCGCAAATTAGTGCGCCGAGGCGCCGTCGCCCTTGGGAGGCTTATCGCCCTTCGGATCACCCTTGGGGGCCTTGTCGCCCTTCGGCGGCTTGTCGCCCTTCGGCGGCTTCTCAGCTTTCTGACCCTTGTCGCCTTGCGTGGCCTTCTCGCCTTTCGTCTTCTCGCCCTTCGCCTTCTGGGCCTTGGCCACGGCTTCGGCGAGCGTCTTCTGCCACGCCTTCTCGACCGGCGCCTTGGCCGCCCTGACGGGCTCGCCGGCGATCGTTCCGCCGGCGGCCTCGATCGCCGCGCGCGCGCCCTTGGTGACCGCAAGCCCCGAGAGCTTCACCGCCTTTTCGAGCTTCCCCGAGCGGATCACCTTCACCGTCCTAGCGGCGGAGGGAACGAGCCCCGCGGCCTTGAGCGCGAGGATGTCGATCTCGTCGATCGGCAGCCGCGCCAGGTCGGACAGCCGCAATTCGGCCGTCTCTCGACTCCGCGGCGAGACGAAGCCGCGCTTCGGCAGCCGGCGCTGCAGGGGCATCTGCCCGCCTTCGAAGCCGACCTTGTGAAAGCCGCCGGCGCGCGATTTCTGGCCTTTGTTGCCGCGGCCCGCGGTTTTGCCGAGCCCGCTCCCGCTGCCGCGACCGACGCGGCGGCGATTCCGCCGGCTTCCTTCCGCCGGTCCAATGGTGTTCATGCGCATGGGCTGCCCGTCCTTCGCCGCCTCAGGCGTCGCGCGGGCCGGCATCGGCCACGTCGAGCATATAGGCGACCTTGTCGATCATGCCGCGTACCTGGGGCGTGTCGACGACCTCGACGCTGTCACTGCGCCATTTGAGCCCGAGGCCCCGGACCGTCGCCCGATGATCCTCGCGCTTGGCCGTCAGCCCTTTCTTGAGCGTGATCCTCAGTTTCTTCTCGCCCGCCACGATTTCAAGCCTCCGTGATCTGCTCGACGGTCATCGAGCGCTTGGCCGCCACATCCGACGGCGCATTGCAGTTCTCGAGCGCGTTGAGCGTCGCGCGCACGACGTTGTACGGATTGGTCGACCCGTGGCACTTGGCGAGGATGTTGGTCACGCCCACGACCTCGAACACCGCGCGCATCGGACCGCCGGCGATGATGCCGGTGCCTTCCGAGGCGGGCTGCATGAGCACGCGCGTGGCGCCGTGGCGCCCGATGACCGCGTGATGCAGCGTTCCGCTCTTGAGCCGGACCCGAACCATCTTGCGCCGCGCCTGCTCCATCGCCTTCTGCACGGCGACCGGCACTTCCTTCGCCTTGCCCTTGCCCATGCCGACCCGGCCGTCGCCGTCGCCGACCACGGTGAGCGCGGCGAACCCGAGGATGCGTCCGCCCTTTACCACCTTGGTCACGCGGTTGATGGAGATCATCTTCTCCCGCAGCCCGTCGCTGCGGTCGTCGTGCTGCTGTTGCTGCCTTCCCGTTGGCTTGGCCATGTTCGATTCCGTGCCTATCCGAAGCTAGAACTTCAGCCCGCCCTCGCGGGCGGCGTCGGCCAGCGCCTTGACGCGGCCGTGATACTTGAATCCGGAACGATCGAAGGCGACCGTGTCGATTCCCGCGGCCTTCGCCTTCTCGGCGATGCGCTTGCCCACGACGGCCGCCGCGGCGCGGTTGCCTCCGCTCTTGAGCTCCTTGCGCACCTCCGACTCGAGCGTGGATGCGCTCGCGAGCACCTTGTTGCCCGCCGGAGCGATGATCTGGGCGTAGATGTGGCAGTTCGACCGCCCCACTACCAGCCGGTTCGCGCGCTGCTGGGCGATCCGCACGCGCGTCTTCCGACTCCGCCGAGCGCGGGCTTCTCTCTTGTTCATCAACGTACCCTTTCCATGCGAAGTGCCCAATCGGCTCGCGCCTCCGTCCGGATGGATCCGCATCTGCTCCGGACGTGCCTCATTTCTTCTTCGTTTCCTTGAGCGTCACCTGCTCGTCGACGTAGCGCACGCCCTTGCCTTTGTACGGCTCGGGCGGCCGATACGCGCGAATCTCCGCCGCGACCTGCCCGACCTGCTGCTTGTCGGCACCCTTGATCACGATCTCCGTCTGCAACGGTGTTTCCACCTTCACGCCCTTGGGCATCTTGTGCACGATCGGGTGCGAGAAGCCCAGCGACAGGTTGAGCTTGTCCCCCGCGGCCTGCGCCCGATAGCCGACGCCGACCAGCGCGAGCCGCTTCTCGTAGCCGTCGGTCACCCCCTTGACCATTCCGGCCACCAGGGCGCGCACCGTGCCGTGCATGGCGTCGACCTCGGGCCGGGACGCCTTGAACGTGAGCGTGTCGCCGTTCTTCTCGATCGCCACGTCCTGGCCGAAGCGCCGGGTCAGCGTGCCGAGCGGACCCTTGATCGAGATCTCTCCGCCGGCGAGCGTCACCTCGACCTTCGGCGGGAGCTTCACCGCACTGTTTCCGATGCGCGACATGACGCTCTCCGTCAGGCGACGATGCAGATGACTTCGCCGCCCACGCCGGTGGCGCGGGCCTTGCGGTCGGTCATCACGCCGCGCGAAGTCGACACGATCGCGATGCCGAGCCCGTTCATCACGCGCGGGATCTCGTCCTTGCCCTTGTAGATGCGAAGCCCGGGCTTCGATACCCGCTCGATCCTCTCGATTACCGGCCGGCCCGCGTAGTACTTGAGCGCGATCTCGAGCTGGGAGCGGGTCTGCTCGCCCGAAACGGCGAAGTCCTCGATGTAGCCCTCGTCCTTCAGCACCTTGGCGATCGCGACCTTCACGCCCGATGAGGGCATCCGCACGGTGGCCTTCTCGGCCAACTGCGCGTTGCGGATGCGCGTCAGCATGTCGGCGATGGGATCAGTCATGCTCATTGGGTCACCTGGAGTTCGAACTGCGCGCCGAAGGCGCGGACGAAGTTCCCCTCACCCGCGCAGCGGGACAGGGGCGGGCAGAGGGCGTGCTTGATCATCTACCAGCTTGCCTTGACCACGCCCGGGATCTCGCCCCGCATCGCTATCTCGCGCAGCTTGTTCCGCCCGAGGCCGAACTTGCGGAACACGCCTCGCGGCCGGCCGGTCAGCGCGCAACGGTTGCGCAGCCGCGTGGGGCTCGAGTCGCGCGGCAGCTGCTCGAGCTTGCGGCGGGCGGCCAGCCGCTGCTCGTCGGAAACCTTGGGGCTTTCGATGATCGCCAGCAGCTCGGCGCGCCGCTTGGCGTACTTCTTCACCAGCAACCGGCGCTTCTGGTCGCGATTCACGACAGCGGTCTTCGCCATGGGTGCCTTCCTTAGGGCCTAGCTCTTGAACGGGAATCGGAACGCGGCGAGCAGCGCCTTGGCCTCGGCGTCGGTCTTGGCCGTCGTCGCAATCGTGATGTTGAGTCCCCGGAGTTGGTCGATCTTGTCGTACTCGATCTCCGGAAAGATGATCTGTTCCTTCACGCCCAGGTTGTAGTTGCCGCGCCCATCGAAGGAGCGGCTCGACACGCCCCGGAAGTCGCGCACCCGCGGCAGCGCGATCGACACCAGCCGGTCGAGGAACTCGTACATGCGGTCCTGGCGCAGCGTCACCATGCAGCCGATGGGATAGCCGGTGCGGATCTTCCAGGCGGCGATCGACTTCCTCGCCTTGGTGATGACCGGCTTCTGGCCGGAGAGCTTGGTCAGGTCGGACGCCGCGTTGTCGAGAATCTTCTTGTCGGAAATCGCCTCGCCCACGCCCATGTTGAGCACGATCTTCGACAACCGCGGGACTTCCATCGTCGACTTGTAGCCGAACTGCTTGATCAGCGCCGGCACGATCTCCTTCTTGTACTGCTCCTTGAGCCGCGCCATGGTCAGGCCTCCAGCACTTCGCCGTTCGACTTGAAGAAACGCACTTTCCGCCCGTCCTGCAGCGTGCGGAAACCGATCCGGTCCGCTTTCTTGGTCACCGGATTCCAGATCGCCACGTTGGAGACGTGAATCGGCAGCTCCTTGGTGACGATGCCGCCGGGCTGGTTCTTCATCGGGTTGGGCTTCTGGTGCTTCTTCACCTGGTTGACGCCGGCGACGAGAATGTAGTCGGCGCCCATCGTGCGCGTGACGTCGCCGCGCTTGCCCTTGTCGCGGCCCGCGATGACCACCACGTTGTCACCCTTCCTGATCCGGCGCATGAGCCTGTCCCCTGCTTACAGCACTTCCGGCGCGAGCGAGACGATCTTCATGAAGCGCTCGGTCCGGAGCTCCCGCGTCACGGGGCCGAAGATCCGGGTCCCGATGGGCTCGAGCTTCGGCGTGAGCAGCACCGCCGCGTTGGTGTCGAACTTCACCTTCGCCCCGTCGTCACGGCGCACGCCCTGGCGCGTGCGGACCACCACCGCGTGATAGACCTCGCCCTTCTTGACCCGGCCGCGCGGCGCCGCGTCCTTGATGCTCACCTTGATCACGTCGCCGATGTGGGCGTAGCGGCGCTTGCTGCCGCCGAGCACCTTGATACACATCACCCGCCGGGCGCCGGTGTTGTCGGCGACATCCAGCATCGTTTGCATCTGGATCATTGCCACTCTCCAACTTGATCCGCTGCGGCAGCGCTTGTCAGCGCCGCCCCTCTTGCTCGCGGCGGCCAGTTTTGGAACCCGTCCGGGTGGTGTCGCGGTCGACGGTGGCCTTGGCCTGCCTCGCCCGCGGCGGGCGAATCCGTAATTATGGCAAGATTCGTGCTTCCGCGCAAGCTTGCCGGCCGATCAGTCACTTAGATGACCTTGGCCTTCTCGATCAGCCGCTTCACGCGCCACGCCTTCGTGCGGGCGAGCTTGCGGCAGGATTCGATCTCGACCAGGTCACCCTCCTTGAACTCGTTGTTCTCGTCGTGGGCGTGGTACTTGTTCGAGCGGGTGACCACCTTGCCGTACAGGGGGTGCTTCACCCGGCGCTCGACCAGCACGGTGACCGTCTTGTCCATCTTGTCGCTGACCACCCGCCCGATTTGGGTCTGGATCAGACTACCCTTCGCGCCCGCGGCGCCCGGCGCCGCGGCCTGTCCCGTCTCGCTCATGCTTGTCCCGCTTTCTGGTTGAGCAGCGTCTTCACGCGCGCGATGTCGCGGCGGACGCGCACGATGTTGGCGCTGCTGCCGAGCTGCTGGGTGGCCTTCTGCATGCGCAACCCGAACTGCTCCTTGAGGAGCGCGCCGAGCTCCGCTCGAAGCTCGTCCGCCGACTTGTCGCGCAGCTCCCGCTTGCGTTCCGAACGCTTCATCCGTGTCTCCTCTCAGGCGCCGAGCAGCCGGTGCACGAACGTCGTGCGAATCGGCAGCTTCGCCGCGGCCAGCGCGAACGCCTCTCGGGCCAGCTTCTCGTCCACGCCGTCCATCTCGTAGAGGACTTTGCCGGGAACGACCTCGGCCACGTAATACTCCGGGTTGCCCTTGCCGTTGCCCATGCGGACTTCGGCCGGCTTCTGCGATACCGGCTTGTCCGGATAGATACGGATCCAGATCCGGCCGCCGCGCTTGATGTGGCGCGTCATCGCCCGCCGTGCGGCCTCGATCTGGCGCGCGGTGAGCCGACCGCGGCCGACCGCCTTGAGTCCGTACTCGCCGAAGCTCACCTTGGCGCCGACCGTGGCCACGCCCTTGTTGCGGCCCTTCTGCTCCTTGCGGTATTTCCGCCTAGCTGGCTGCAGCATTCTTCGCTCCCGTGCTCCTGCGCGGCGCGCGCTTCGGCGCTTCCGGCGCCGGCGCCGGCGCCGCCTGCGGCTCGGCGTTGTGCGGCAGCACCTCGCCCTTGAACACCCAGACCTTGATGCCGATGACGCCGTAGGTCGTCTTCGCCTCCGCGAACCCGTAGTCGATGTCGGCGCGCAGCGTGTGCAGCGGCACGCGACCCTCGCGGTACCACTCGGTGCGCGCGATCTCGATCCCGTTCAGCCGCCCCGCGCTCATGATCTTGATGCCCTGGGCGCCGAGGCGCATGGCGTTCTGCATGGCGCGCTTCATGGCGCGCCGGAACATGATCCGCTTCTCGAGCTGCTGAGCGATCGAGTCCGCGACAAGCTGGGCATCGATCTCGGGCTTGCGGATCTCCTCAATGTTCAGTCCCACCTCGGTGCCCATCATGCGGCGCAGGTTGGCGCGCAGCGTCTCGATGTCCTCGCCCTTCTTGCCGATGACCACGCCGGGTCGCGCGCTGTGGATGGTGATGCGGGCGTTCTTCGCCGGCCGCTCGATGGTGATCTTCGACACCGACGCGTGCGAGAGCTTCTTGCGCAGGTAGTCGCGGACCCTCACGTCCTCGTTGAGCGTCGACGCGAAGTGCTTGCTGTTCGCGTACCACTTCGAGGCCCAGTCACGGTTCACGGCCAGGCGGAATCCCGTCGGATTGATCTTCTGTCCCATGAGTTAGATTCCCTTGCCGTCGCCGACGGTGAGATGGATGTGGCAGGTCTGCTTCAGGATCACGTTGCCTCGCCCCTTGGCCCGGGCCGTGAACCGGCGCAGGTTCGCGGCCTTGTCGACGCAGATCGACTGCACCTTCAGCTCGTCGATGTCGGCGCCGTCGTTGTGCTCGGCGTTGGCGATCGCCGATTCGAGCACCCGCTTGATGATCTTCGCCCCCTTCTTCGGGCTGAAGGCGAGCACGTCCAGCGCCTTGCCGACGGGGAGTCCCCGGATCTGGTCGGCGACAAGCCGGCCCTTCTGGGCCGAGAGCCGTACGCCGCGCAGAATCGCCTTGGTTTGCATCTGCTGTCTCCTCGCCTTATCTCCGCGGCGGCGGCGTCGGCGCGGCGACCTTCTTGTCGGCGGAATGCGCCTTGAAGGTGCGCGTCAACGCGAACTCGCCCAGCTTGTGCCCGACCATGTTTTCGGAGATGTACACGGGGATGTGCTGCTTGCCGTTGTGCACCGCGATCGTCAAGCCCACGAAGTCCGGCGTGATGGTGGAGCGCCGTGACCAGGTCTTGATCGGACGCTTGTCGGAGGTCGCCCGCGCGGCCTCCACCTTCGCCTGCAGGTGATGGTCGACGAACGGGCCCTTCTTGATCGAACGTGCCATGCTTCTATCCCTTCTTCACGGCGTGCCGGCGGCGGATGATCATTCCGTTGGTGCGCTTGTTCTTGCGCGTCTGGTAACCCTTGCTCGGCGTGCCCCAGGGCGACATGGGATGGTGCCGTCCGCCGCCGCCGTTCGTGCGACCACCCATGGGGTGGTCGACGGGGTTCATCGCAATGCCGCGAACCGTAGGCCGCGTGCCGCGCCAACGCTGCGCGCCGGCTTTCCCGATCGAGCGCAGGTTGTGCTCCTCGTTGCCCACCGAGCCTATGGTGGCCCGGCAGTCGACGTGCACTTTGCGGATCTCGCCCGAGTGCATGCGCAGCTGCGCGTAAGCGCCCTCGCGCGCCAGGAGCTGGACCGATGTTCCGGCCGAGCGCGCGATCTGGGCGCCCTTGCCCGGCAGCATCTCGACGCAGTGGATGGTCGTGCCGACAGGAATGCTGCGCAGCGGCATGCAGTTGCCCGACTTGATCGGCGCATCGGGCCCGTTCATGAGCTGCGAGCCGACCGACACGCCGCGCGGCGCGACGATGTAGCGACGCTCGCCGTCGGTGTAGAGCAGCAGTGCCAGATTCGCGCTGCGATTCGGATCATATTCCAAGCGCTCGACCTTGGCCGCGATGCCGTCCTTGTTGCGGCGGAAGTCCACGATCCGGTAATGGTGCTTGTGGCCGCCGCCCTGATGCCGGGTGGTGATGTGGCCGCTGTTGTTGCGCCCCGAGCCGCGCTTGCGGCTTTCGGTGAGCCGCGCGAGCGGCTCGCCCCGGTGCAGCTCCGGATTGACGACCTTGACCAGCGCCCGGCGTCCGGGCGAGGTCGGCTTGACTTTGACCAGTGCCATGATTCTTCCTTAAGCCTCTTGCGCGAAGTTGATTTCCTGGCCCGCTTTGAGGCTCACATAGGCCTTTTTCCAGCTCCGCCGCCGGCCGGTGTAGACGCCGAAGCGCTTCGGTTTGCCCTGCACGTTCACCATCTGGACGTTGGCCACTTCGATCTTCTTGTCTTTCCACATCAGCTCGACCGCGGCCTTGACGTCCTTCTTGGTGGCGTCCTGGCGCACCCGGAACACGACCTGGTTGTGCTTGTCCGCGACGAACGTCGCCTTTTCCGAGATCACCGGCGCGAGCAGCACGGTCATCAGCCGGGCCTCGTCCGCGCCCGGGACGGCCGCCTTCGCCCTCGTCTTCGCCGCGCTCATCCCAGCATCTCCTCGAATTGCGCCAGGGCGCCCCTGGTGAGCAGCACGTTCTGGAAGCGCACGAGGCTGACGGGATCGACGTCCCGGGTCTCCAGGACGAGCACGTCGGGCAGGTTGCGCGCGGACAGGACGACGTTGTCGTCGGCCTTGTCCGTCACGACGAGCACGGTGCCGGAGAGCCCGAGCCCTTTGAGCTTCTGAGCGAACAGCCTGGTCTTCGGCGCGTCGAGGGCGATCCTGTCGACGACGGACAGCCGCCCTTCGCGCACGAGCTGCGACAGGATCGACGCCAGACCCGCGCGGTACATGCGCCTGTTGACCTTCTGCGAGAAGTTCTCGTCCGGCGTATTGGGAAAGATCTTGCCGCCGCCGCGCCACAACGGGCTGTTGGCCTGGCCCGCCCGGGCCCGCCCGGTGCCCTTCTGCTGCCAGGGCTTCTTGTGCGACTTGTTCACGTGGCCGCGCGACTTCTGCGCCCGACTCCCGCTGCGGGCGTTGGCCTGGAACGCGGTGACGACCTGGTGGACGAGCGCCTCGTTGTACTCGCGCGCGAACAGCGCATCGGAGGCCGCGAGAGTGCTCGCGGTCCCTTTCTCGTCGATGAGCTTGAGGTCCATGTCAGCCGCCTTTCTTCAGCCGAGCCTTGGTCGCGGGCTGGACCACGATGTGGCCGCCGTCCGCGCCCGGGACCGCGCCTTTGACCAGCAGCAGTCCCCGCTCGGCGTCGACGCGAATCACCGTCAGCTTCTGCACCGTGCGCTTCACATTGCCGTATTGGCCCGCCATGCGCTTGCCCGGAAACACGCGCCCGGGGTCCTGGGCCATGCTGATGGAGCCGGGCGTGTTGTGCGACAGCGAGTTGCCGTGGGAGGCGCGATTGGAGCTGAAGTTGTGGCGGCGGATCACGCCCGAGAAACCGCGACCCTTGGTCGTCCCCGACACGTCGACGGGCTGACCGACGGCGAAGGCCTCCACGCTCAGCGTCTCGCCCAGCTTGAGATGGGCGAGCTCCTCGACCGCCACCGCAAACTCGCGCAGCACCTCGCCGGCTTCCACGCCGGCCTTGGCGAGGTGGCCCGCCTGCGGCTTGTTGACCCGGCGCGCACGGCGCTTGCCATAGGTCACCTGCACGGCGGCGTAGCCGTCGCTCTCCGGCGTCTTGATCTGCGTGATGCGGTTGCCCGCCACGTCGAGCACGGTCACCGGAACGGCGGAGCCGTCCTCGGCGAACACGCGGGTCATGCCTACCTTTCGACCCAGCAATCCAAGACTCATCTCTTAGCCTTTCCTTGCCGTCGATTGCGATTGACCGACGGTCAACGTTCCCAGTCCCACCTTCGATTCACAGCAAGACACCGAGGCACGGAGAACACGCCCTTTCGCGGTGTCTCCCTGCTCAACCCTCGCGCTATTGCAGCTTGATTTCCACATCCACGCCGGCCGGCAGATCGAGCTTCATCAGCTGATCGACCGTCTTGTCGGTCGGGTCGACGATGTCCATCAGCCGCAGGTGCGTGCGGATCTCGAGCTGGTCGCGCGAGGTCTTGTTCACGTGCGGCGAGCGCAGGATGTCGAAGCGCTCGATCTTCGTCGGCAGCGGCACCGGCCCCCTGACTACGGCGCCGGAGCGTTTCGCCGTCTCGACGATCTCCTGCGCCGACTGGTCGATCAGCTTATAGTCGAAGGCCTTGAGGCGGATGCGGATGCGTTGGTTTTGCATGGCCATACCTCTATTCGATGACCTTCGACACCACGCCGGCGCCGACCGTGTGTCCGCCTTCGCGGATGGCAAAGCGCAACCCTTCCTCCATCGCGATCGGCGCAATCAACTGCACCGTCATCTGCACGTTGTCCCCAGGCATCACCAT
>DATJBM010000066.1:0-21094 GCA_035515295.1 Casimicrobiaceae bacterium
CGCTCGGCAACGCATTATTATAGCCGGCGCTCACAGGCTGTCAAAACGACGTCGCTCGAATCGCGCGAGAGGGCATGGAAAGCCTGCTCGAAAAGTTCGCCTTCATCGATCTGCAGAACCTGCAGTGGGCGATCGTCTTCGCCGGCCTGATCGCATTCGCGATCGCGGAGACGGTGATTCCCGAGCGCCGTGAAGCGCTCGCGCTGCGCGCGCGCAACGGGACGCGCAACGTGGCGATGTACGTTTTCGGCGTGGTCCTGACCAGCGCGGTGATCGGCACGTTCTACTACCTCGGTGCGGCGTTTCTCGCCGTGAACCGTGTGGGCCTTCTGTACGCCGTGCCGCTGCCGAGCTGGCTTCGACTGGCGATCGCGTTCCTGGCGATCGACTTCGGCGATTACCTTTTCCATCGGGTGAGCCACGAGCACAAATGGCTGTGGGTGATGCACGCCGTGCACCATTCGGATCCTCGGCTCGACGTCACAACCCACTTCCGGGCGCACCCGCTGCACCTGATCGTGGGCGTCGCCTGGAGGATCGTCGTGATCGCCGCGGTGGGGATCCCCTTCGCGCTGGTGCTCATGCGCGATGCGTGGTCGACGCTGCTCGTCCAGTGGCAGCACGCCAACGTGCGCGCGCCGCGGGCGCTCGACCGCGTGCTGCGGACCGTCATCGTCACGCCGCTGATGCACCGCATCCATCACTCGCCGCTGGCCGAGGAGACCGACTCGAATTTCGGCGGCTTGCTCAGCGTGTGGGATCGCCTGCTCGGAACTTATCGCGCCGGGAAGCTGCCCTCGGATGAGCCGTACGGGCTGCGTCGGCTCGCCGCCCCGGCGCATCAGAGCGTACGCGGCATGCTGCTCACGCCGCTCGCGGCGTGGAGGCTCGACGGGCGCCTCTAGAGCAAGCGCGGCGCTAGGCGCGCGGCCGGCGCTTCAGGCTCGACAACGCGTAGAGGATGACCGCGCCGGCGAGGACGGCGAGCGCGAACGAGGAGAGCGTCGGGATCGGCGCGCCGAGCGTGATGCCGATGCCGTTGCCGAGGAGCGCGACCAGCAGATCGCTGCTGCCGCTCACCGCGCAGGTGAATCCTCCCCCGCCGGCGAAAACCACGCTGGTGCAGTTGAGCGTCAGCGTCCCGCTGCGCGGACCGCCCGCCGTCGGCGTGAAGGTCACGAACACGGTGCACGATCCGCCGGTCGGAACGGCGTTGCCGATGCCGGTCTGGCAGGTGCCCCCGGGGACCACGGCGAAGTCGCCGCTGGCAGAGATGGAGTTGATCACCATGGCGGTGCCGGCGGCTCCGCCGCTCACGGCGTAGGCCTCCGTATTGGCGGGGCTTGTCGTTCCGACGTTCTGGTTCGAAAACGACAGCGGCACCGGGCTGGGCATCACGATCGGTGCGGCGAAACCGGCGAGTGCCGTGCCTGCCCACAGCCAGCTTGCGGCGACGATCGCGAAGCCGCATGCATCACGACCAAGCGCCATGCTCGTCCTCCCTTGACGGCTGGTGCGGCACATTCTCGGCCATAGGCGTCGCTCGCGTCAACGGCCGTGAGGGCCACGGGCGCTTGCGGCAAGAAGGGAGCGATCGGATGAGCGCTACGCAGCCGGTAGGACTCAATCCGAACCTTCGGCCCCAGACGAACTGCCGTGTGGGGTCCGCCTCTAATCTGGGGTGGGGATATGCCGTCAGCGCCGTGGCTCGGTCGCGGCGTTCCTTCGGTAGCGGCGTTCCTTGGGCGCCCGTACTGTCCCCGGTGCTCGCAAAAGGAATGCTACATGCCAGACCCATCCTCTTCTTCCCGGAACCGACGCACGCTCGGCGGCTGGCTCGCCGTCGCGTTCGGCGTCATCCTGCTTCTCTTCGGAATCGCGATCGTCGTCGGCGGCGGGTGGCTCATCGCGCTCGGCGGCGCCTGGTATTACGTCATCGCCGGGGCTGGCTTCATCGCCGCGGCGATCGGGCTGTTCATGGCTGCGCCATGGGGCGTCGCCATCTACCTCGTTACCTACGTCTTCACCTGGATCTGGGCGGTCGCAGAAGTCGGATGGGACGGGTGGGCTCTGCTGCCGTGGCTGGTCGTGCCCACGCTTTTCGCGATCATCGCCCTGTGCTTCATTCCGGTGCTGGGCCGCGGTTCGCCCACCGCTTCGCCAGACGCACCGCGACGAGCGCCCGGCGAGCAGGTGCGCGTCGGCGAGTCCCGATTCGCGCGCGGCGCCAAAAGGCTGGCAGGAGGCCTGGCGGCGATCGCCATCGTGGCCGGCGGGGGAGCATTGATCATCCGCGGTACCGTGCCGGTGGGCTCGGCGCACGCGTCTGCGGAAGCGCCATCCAATCCGCAAGCGAAGCCCGTTGCGGGCACGAGCATCCCCGGCGCAACCGCGAGCGACTGGGCGGCCTGGGGCGGAACGAACCTCGCGCTGCGCTATTCCACGCTCGACCAGATCAACCGCGACAACGTCGGCAAGCTGCAACGGGTGTGGACCTATCGCACCGGCGACATGCCCGACCCGAAGGCGAAAGGCAAGTACTCGCCGGAGACCACGCCGCTCAAAGTCGGCGATCGGCTGTACCTGTGCTCGGCCAAGAACATCATGATCGCGCTCGATGCGGCGACGGGTAAACCGGTGTGGCGTTTCGATCCGAAAGTCTCCGACGCCGACATTCCGTACGGCGCGACGTGCCGCGGCGTCGCCTATTACAAGGACCCGAACGCGACGGCGGGCGCGATGTGTGCGAACCGGATCCTCGAAGCGACGCTCGACGCGCGATTGCTCGCCGTCGACGCCGACACGGGCAAGCTCTGTCCGGATTTCGGCAACAACGGCAGCGTCGACCTGAAGCAGGGGATCGGGGAAACGGTCCCCGGCTGGTACGGCAACGTCGCCGCGCCGACGATCGTGCGCAACATCATCGTCCTGGGCGGCCAGGTCAAGGACAACGAGGCGCATGACGCGCCGTCGGGCGTCATTCGCGGCTACGACGTCGTCACGGGCAAGCTGGCGTGGGCCTGGGACATGGGCCATCCCGATCGCACCGGGGCGCCGCCTCCCGGCGAGACCTACAGCCGCGGCACGCCGAACATGTGGACCTCCGCCGCCGGCGACGACAAGCTCGGCTACGTCTACGTGCCGCTGGGCAACGCCGCCGACGACTACTACGGCGCGGAGCGCACGAAGTTCGACAACGAGTACAACAGCTCGCTGGTCGCGATCGACGTCACGACCGGCAAGGAAGCCTGGCACTTCCAGACGGTTCATCACGACCTCTGGGACTACGATCTGGGCTCGCAGCCCACGCTCGTGGACTTTCCCTCCAAGAATGGCACCGTTCCGGCGGTGATCCTGCCCAGCAAGCAAGGCGAGATCTACGTCCTGGACCGGCGGACGGGCAAGTCGCTATTTCCGGTCACCGAGCGGCCGGCGCCGAAGGGTGGCGTCGAGCCACAGTATGTGTCGCCCACGCAGCCGTACTCCGGCTATGCGTCGGTGGCCGGGAAGGATCTGACCGAAGCCGACATGTGGGGCATGACGCCGCTCGATCAGCTCTGGTGCAAGATCCAGTTCCACCGCAAGACCTACGACGGCCGTTATACGCCGCCGACCACCAACTGGTACCTCGAGTACCCGAGCTACAACGGCGGCTCGGACTGGGGCAGCGTCGCCGTCGATCCCAAGCGCGGGATCCTCATCGTCAACTACAACAACATGGCCAACAACGATCGGCTGCTCACGCGGCAGCAAGCCGATGCCAGGGGACTCAAGCCGATCAATGTCCCGCACAAGGAACCGCCGCCGGGCCGGGTGGAGTACGGCGCGCAAGCCGGCGTGCCTTACGCGGTCGAGATCAATCCCGGCTGGCGCATCGGGACGGGCCTGATGTGCACCAAGCCTCCGTATGGCGGCATCCGGGCGATCAGGCTCGCGACCGGCAAGACGATCTGGGACGAGCCGCTCGGCGAGGCGCGGGAGAACGGGCCCTGGGGCATCCACTCGCAGCTTCCGTTCGTCATCGGCACGCCGAACAACGGCGGGGCGGTGATCACGGCCGGAGGGTTGGTGTTCATTGCTGCCGCAACGGACGACCTGATCCGCGCCATCGACATCGACACCGGCAAGGTGCTCTGGCAGGACAAGCTTCCCGCCGGAGGCCAGGCCAACCCGATGGTGTTCGAGGAGAACGGCCGCGAATACGTCGGCTTCATGGCCGGCGGGCATCACTTCATGCACACGCCGGTCGGAGACTACGTGCTGGCCTACGCCCTGCCCAAGACGGGGTGACGTCGCGCGCTACCGGATGACCGTGGCGATGCCGCGGGCGACGTAATCGGTGTTGCGCGCGTTGAGCGCCGCGACGCAGACGCGGCCGCTGTCGATCGCGTAGATCGCGAATTCGCTGCGCAGCCGCGCCACCTGATCGCGCGTGAGCCCCGAGTAGGAGAACATGCCGCGCTGGCGCAGCATGAATCCGAAGTCGCGGCCAGGCGCATGAACGCAGAGCCGCTCGACCAGAGCCCGGCGCAGGCTGAGGATGCGCTCGCGCATCGCGCCCAGCTCGCGCGCCCAAAGCGTCGCGAGCTCCGGTGAACCGAGGATCGTGGCGACCACCTGCCCGCCGAACGAGGGCGGGCTGGAATAATTGCCGCGTACGACGCGCTTGACCTGCGAGAGGACGCGCTGCGCCTCGTCGCGGTCCGCGGCGACGATCGACAGGGCGCCGACGCGCTCGCCGTAGAGCGAGAAAGACTTCGAGAACGAATTGGCGACGAACAGCGGGCCGGGCGTGGCCGCGAGTCGCCGCACCGGCGCGGCATCCGCGTCGGCGCCGTCGCCGAATCCCTGATAGGCGAGATCGACGAACGGCACGAGTCCGCGCTCGCGGACGATCTCGATGATCCGGTCCCATTGTTGGTCGGTGGGATCGGCGCCGGTCGGATTGTGGCAGCAGGCGTGCAGGCAGACGATCGCGCCGGCGGGGATGCGCTCGAGCGCGGCGACCATGCCGTCGAAATCGAGGCCGCGCGTGGCCGGATCGTAATAGCGATAGGTGTTGACGTTGAAGCCCGCGCTCTCGAACAGCGCCCGGTGGTTCTCCCACGACGGATCGCTGATCCACGCCTGCGCCGAGGGCGCGAACCGGCGCAGGAAATCGGCGCCGATCTTGAGTGCGCCGGTGCCGCCGATCGCCTGCACCGTGACCGCCCGCCCCGAGCGCACGACTTCGCCGTCGGCGCCGAAGAGCAGCCGCTGCACCTCGCGGTCGTAGGCGGCGATGCCGTCGATCGGCAGGTAGACGTGAGGCCGCGCCTGCTCGGCGATGACGCGCTCGGCGCGGCGCACGCATTCGAGCAGGGGCACCTTGCCCTCTTCGTCGCAGTAGACGCCGACGCCCAGGTTGACCTTGTTCGGATTCGGGTCGGCGTTGAAGGCCTCGGTGACGCCGAGAATCGGATCGCGCGGCGCCATTTCGACGGCGGAGAGGAGCGGGGCGGCGAGGGGGGCGTTCATGGTTCCGAGGGATGCGGGCGACGCCAGATTCTAGCACGTGCCCGATTCCGTCGTTCCCCGGCAACGCAGGTGCGAATTCATCCGCACGCCAGGCGCACGTATCGCCGTGCAAACAAATCGGGATCGATGCGGGAAGAGACTTTGCCCGCGCGCCGCGGAACTCGCTTCGGCTAAAATGATCGATTCCTCGCGCGCCGCCATGGTCATCACCTTTCCCGACAGTCCCTACGAGCTGCACCAGCCTTTTCCCCCGGCCGGCGACCAGCCCGAAGCGATCGACAAGCTGGTCGAAGGCATCGACGACGGTCTTTCCTTCCAGACGCTGCTCGGCGTCACCGGCTCGGGAAAGACTTACACCATGGCGAACGTCATCGCCCGCACGGGAAGGCCGGCCCTGGTGCTCGCGCCGAACAAGACGCTGGCCGCGCAGCTCTATTCGGAGTTCCGCGAGTTCCTGCCGACGCACGCGGTGGAGTACTTCGTCTCCTACTACGACTACTACCAGCCCGAAGCCTACGTCCCCTCGCGCGACCTCTACATCGAGAAGGACAGCTCGATCAACGAGCACATAGAACAAATGCGGCTCTCCGCGACCAAGGCGATCCTCGAGCGCCCCGACTGCGTGGTGGTGGCGACGGTGTCCGCGATCTACGGCATCGGCGACCCGTCCGAGTACCACAGCATGATCCTGCACTTCCGGCAGGGCGACAAGCTCGCCCAGCGCGAGGCGATCCGGCGCCTGACCGAGCTCCAATACCAGCGCAACGACATGGAGCTCAGGCGGGGCGCCTTCCGCGTCCACGGCGACGTGCTCGACATCTTCCCGGCGGAGCACGCCGAGAACGCGATCCGGGTCTCGCTCTTCGACGACGAGGTCGAATCGATCCAGCTCTTCGATCCGCTCACCGGCCACATCAAGCAGAAGCTCGCCCGCTTTACGCTCTTTCCCTCGAGCCACTACGTCACCGGGCGGGACAAGGTGCTGCGCGCCGTCGAGGCGATCAAGGTCGAGCTCGCCGAGCAGAAGGCGTTCTTCGTCCGGGAGATGAAGCTGGTCGAGGCGCAGCGCATCGAGCAGCGCACGCGCTTCGACATCGAGATGATGCTGGAGATCGGCTTCTGCAAGGGGATCGAAAACTACTCGCGCCACCTCTCGGGTCGGCAGCCCGGCGAGCCGCCGCCGACGCTCATCGACTACCTGCCGCGCAACGCCATCGCCTTCGTCGACGAGTCGCACGTCACCATCCCGCAGGTCGGCGGGATGTATCGCGGCGACCGCGCGCGCAAGGAGAACCTCGTCAACTACGGCTTCCGGCTGCCCTCGGCGCTCGACAACCGGCCGCTGCGCTTCGACGAGTTCGAAAAGCTCCTGCCGCAGACGATCTTCGTCTCGGCCACGCCCGCGGAATACGAGCGGCGGCATTCGGGCCAAGTTGTGGAGCAGGTCGTGCGCCCGACTGGCCTCGTCGACCCGGCGCTCGAGGTGCGGCCGGCGCAGACGCAGGTCGACGATCTGCTCTCGCAGATCAGCGTCCGCGTCGAGCGCGACGAGCGCGTGCTGGTGACGACGCTCACCAAGCGCATGGCCGAGGACCTGACCGATTACCTGAACGAGCACGGGGTCAAGGTGCGCTACCTGCACTCCGACATCGACACCGTCGAGCGCGTGGAGATCATCCGCGATCTGCGGCTCGGCGAGTTCGACGTCCTGGTCGGGATCAACCTGCTGCGCGAGGGTCTCGACATTCCCGAGGTGTCGCTGGTGGCCGTGCTCGACGCGGACAAGGAAGGGTTTCTGCGCGCGGAGCGCTCGCTCATCCAGACCATCGGCCGCGCCGCGCGGCACATCAACGGCACGGCCATCCTCTACGCCGACAAGACCACCGACTCGATGCGCGCGGCGATCGGCGAGACCGAGCGCCGGCGCGCCAAGCAGGTCGCCTACAACGAGCGCATGGGCATCACGCCGAAGGGCGTGCAGAAGCGCATCAAGGACATCATCGACGGCGTCTACGACCTCGACGAGGAGCGCAAGCAGCTCAAGGCCGCGCAGGCGCAGCGCCGCTACGAGGCGATGCCGGAGAAGGACCTCGAGCGCGAGTTGAAGCGCGTCGAGCGCGAGATGCTGGAAGCGGCGAAGAACCTCGAGTTCGAGCGCGCGGCGGAGCTGCGCGACCGGCTGTATCAGTTGAAGGAGAAGCTCTTCGGTGTGGCCCTGCAGGAGTAGCCGCCCGTCGGCGCGAATTCATTCGCCCGCGCCGGGCGCCGGATGAATCCGGCCCGACCGGACCCGTGCCGCGAGAACGACGCTCTGGCAACCATGCCGACAAAACCCAAGCGCGACGGCCCCTTCGGCATCAAGCACCAGCACAGCGTCCTGGTCCTCCAGGGCGGCGGCGCGCTCGGCGCCTACCAGGCCGGCGTCTATCAGGGCATGGCGGAGCACGGCTTCGCGCCGGACTGGGTGGCAGGCGTTTCGATCGGCGCCGTCAACGCGGCCTTGATCGCCGGCAATCCTCCGCAGCGGCGGATCGAGCGCTTGCGCGAATTCTGGGAAAGGGTTTCGTCAGGCTTGCCGCTGGTCGTGCCGGCGCAGCTCGACCTGGTGCGCCTCGCCTCGGCCCGTCTCAATGCCACCGCGGTCGTCGCGTTCGGCGTGCCGGGCTTCTTCGTTCCCCGCGTCCCGCCCCCGCTGCTCGCGCCCGAAGGCACGCCCGCGGCGCTCAGCATCTACGACAACGCGCCATTGCTCGACACGCTCCACGAGCTGGTGGACTTCGGCTTCCTCAACCGCAGGTCCGGGGTGCGGCTTTCGCTCGGCGCGGTGAACGTCGAGACCGGCAACTCGGTCTACTTCGACAGCCGGGACGGGGCCTTGACCCCGCGCCACGTGTTGGCGAGCGGGTCGCTTCCGCCGGGCTTTCCGCCCACTGTCATCGAAGGATCGCACTACTGGGACGGCGGCATCGTGTCGAATTCGCCCCTCTGGTACGTCCTCGACGACGCGCCTCGCCTCTCGGCGCTGATCGTCCAGGTCGATTTGTTCAGCGCCCGCGGAGCGCTGCCGGCGAATCTCGATCAGGTGCTCGAGCGCGCCAAGGACATCCAGTACTCGAGCAAGACACGGTTCAACACCAGCCGCGTCGCCGAGCTCGAGGAATTTCGGCAGGCGCTGGCGCGGCTGTTCAACAAGGTGCCCGCGAAGCTGCGCGACGACGCCGATTTTCGCCGCCTGCGGCCGCTGTGCAGCGGGCGGCGCGAAATCACGATCCTCCACCTCATCAACCGCCGTTCGCCGGATTCGACCAGCGCGAAGGACTACGAATTCTCGCGCGCGACGATGGAGCAGCTCTGGGAAGCCGGCCTCGACGACGTGCGCCTGTCGTGCTCGCACAAGCGCTGGGAGGAGGCGCGCTCCCTCGAGGACGGCGTGCGCATTTTCGACCTCACCGCCTGACGCTCCCCCGCGCCGGGCTCCATCGAGAGGAGGCACCCATGAAGCTCAAGGACAAGGCTGCCATCGTGACCGGCGCGGCGAGCGGTCTCGGATTGGAGATCGCCCGCACCTACGCGGGCGAAGGCGCGCGCGTGGCGATCGCCGATCTCGACGCCGAAGCCGCCTCCGCCGCGGCGAAGGACATCGGCGCCAGCGGCGCCGAGGCGATCGCGGTGGCCATGGACGTCACCGACGAGAAGGCGGTGAACGCCGGCGTGGCGGCAGTGGTGAAGGCGTTCGGCGGCGTCGACATCCTGGTGAGCAACGCCGGCATCCAGATCGTGCATCCGATCGAGGAGTTCAGCTACGCCGAGTGGAAGAAGCTCCTCGCCATCCACGTCGACGGCGCGTTCCTCACCACTCGCGCCTGCCTGCCGACCATGTACAAGTCGGGTCGCGGCGGCAGCATCATCTACATGGGCTCGGTGCACTCCAAGGAAGGCTCGGTGTTCAAGGCGCCCTATGTGACGGCCAAGCACGGTCTCATCGGGCTCGCCAAGGTGGTCGCCAAGGAAGGCGCCGCCCATGGGGTGCGCGCCAACGTGATCTGCCCGGGCTTCGTGCGCACCCCGCTGGTGGAGAAGCAGATCCCCGAGCTCGCCAAGTCGATGGGCATCTCCGAGGACGACGTGGTGAAGAAGGTGATGCTCAAGGAGTCGGTCGACGGCATCTTCACCACCGTCCGGGACGTCGCCGAGGTGGCGCTGTTCTTCGCCGCCTTCGGAACCAACGCGCTCACCGGACAGTCGCTGGTGGTGAGCCACGGCTGGTTCATGCAGTAGGTCGGAATTCATTCCGTCGACCCTGCAGGCAGCTCGATGAGCCCTCGCCGATGAGCCGACCCGCCACGACGCCAGCCAAGGCTGCGGTGCTTTTCGTCTGCACCGGCAACATCTGCCGCTCGCCGACGGCCGAAGCGGTATTCCGCGCGCACGTGAAGCGCGCGGGGCTCGCAAGCGCGATCGCGATCGATTCGGCCGGCACCCACGACTACCAGCTCGGCCAGCCGCCGGACCTCCGCGCGGTCGCGCGGGCGCGGCTGCGCGGCTACGATCTCGGAGCCCGCTGCGCACGACAGTTCGCGTTCGAAGACTTCGATCGCTTCGGCTGGATCCTGGCGATGGATCGATTCAACCTCGGCCATCTGGAGACCCTGCGCCCGCGAGGATTTCGCGGCTACCTGGGGCTGCTCCTGGATTTCGCTCCCGAAGTCGGCGTGCCGGAGGTTCCTGACCCGTACGGCGGCGAGACGAAGGACTTCGACCGGGTCCTCGATCTCGTCGAGGACGCGGCCGAGGGCTTGCTCGAAGCGGTACGCAAGACGCTGCGCGACGCGCGCCGATAGCCCCCGCGTTGCCCGAGCGCAAGCGGGCCGCGCCGCCGACCCTACATCGGCGGTTCCTTGTGCTGGGTCTCCACCATCTGCAGCGGCTCGTCGGCGGCTGTCGTGCGCGGCGGACGGACGCGGCGCGGACGGGCCGGCTCCGGCTCGCCCTCGGCGGACGGCGCGGCGTGACTCGTCTCGACCAGCACGAGCCCGGACTCCGGGGGCAGCTCCAGCGACACACGCGGAATCTCCGGCGCGTTGGGCGGCAGCGCGGGCTCGGCTTCGCGCGGCGGTGCCGTTGGCTCGTCATGCTCTGCCGAAGGCTCCGCAACGTGCGCTGCGGCAGCCGGCGGAGGCGTGGAACGCTCGAGCGCATCGCCGGCCGGCGCGCTGCGCTCGGGTTCGGGGTGCGCCGGCGCGGCAGCCGGCGCAACCTCCGCCCGACGATTCGGGGCGGCTTGCGCGGTGGCGGACGGCGGCGCGCCGCGCTCGCCCGGTGCATGAGCATGGCGCTCGCCGCGGTCGCGGCCTCGTCGGCCGCGACGACGCCGGCCGCCTTCGCCGCGCTCGCCTTCGTGGTTCGACGGCGGTCCCTGCGTGATGGCCGCGAGCGGCTCGGTCGCGCGCGGCTCGTGGCCGGTTCTCGGTTCCTGACCCGATCTCGGTTCCCGCGGCGGACGCTGGCGCTGGCCTTCGCGTGCCTCGCGCTCGCGGCGCGGCTGCTGCGGCGGGCCGCCCTGCGGAGCCCGCGGCGGCCTCGGCGCCTCGCGCTGCTCGGAGCGCTGCCCCTCGGGCCGCCCGTGACGGCGCTCGCCTCCGCGCGGCTCTCGGCGGTCGCGACGTTCACCCCGCGGAGCGCGCTGCTCGCGCGGAACCTCCCGGACGGGCGCGGCCGCGGGCGCGGCGACCGGCTCGCTCGGTTGGCGCTTGAACCAGCCCATCACCGTCGTGAGCCAGTTCTCGTGCCGCGCCGGCTCGGCGGCGGGCGGTCGAGAAACGGGGAGGGGAGCGGGCTGCGCCGGCGTGATGCCCTTGACCACGGCTTCCTGCCGCGGCTCGCGCGCCTCCTCCTTCATTGCCTTGGCGAGGTCCTCCTCCTCCGGCCGCTCGACCATGTCGAACGATGCCGGCAGCGGCTCGGCCTGGTTGAGATCGTCGTGACGCAGCCGCTGCACGGTGTAATTGGGCGTCTCGAGGTAGCGGTTGGGCACCAGCAGCACGTTGACCTTGAAACGGGTCTCGATGCCGTGGATCTCGGGGCGCTTCTCGTTCAACAGGAACGTGCCCACGTCGACCGGCACCTGCGCCACGACCTGCGCGGTGTTCTCCTTCATCGCCTCTTCCTGCAGGATCCGCAGGATGTGCAGCGAGGTCGATTCCACGCCGCGGATGTGGCCGATGCCGTGGCAGCGCGGGCAGGGGATGTAGGCCGATTCCGTGAGCGCGGGGCGCAGCCGCTGGCGCGAGAGCTCCATCAGCCCGAAGCGCGAGATCTTGCCGAGTTGCACGCGGGCGCGATCGTACTTGAGCGCGTCCTTGAGCCGGTTCTCGACGTCGCGCTGGTTCTTGCCGCTCTCCATGTCGATGAAGTCGATGACGATCAGGCCGCCCAGGTCGCGGAGCCGCAGCTGGCGCGCGATTTCCTCGCCGGCTTCGAGGTTGGTGTGGAACGCGGTGGTCTCGATGTCGCCGGCCTTGGTGGCGCGCGCCGAGTTGACGTCGATCGACACCAGCGCTTCGGTGTGATCGATCACGATCGCGCCGCCGGAGGGCAGCGGCACCTGCCGCGCGTACGCCGTTTCGATCTGGTGCTCGATCTGGAAGCGCGAGAACAGCGGCACGTCGTCCTTGTAGAGCTTCACGCGGTTGACGTTGGCCGGCATCACGTGGCTCATGAACTGCTGGGCCTGCTCGAAGATCGACTCGGTGTCGATCAGGATCTCGCCGATGTCCGGGTGGAAGTAGTCGCGGATGGCGCGGATCACCAGGCTCGACTCCTGATAGATCAGGAAAGCGCCGGCCTGCATCTTGGCCGCGCCGTCGATCGCCTGCCAGAGCTGCATGAGGTAGTTCAAGTCCCATTGCAGCTCTTCGAGCGAGCGGCCGATGCCGGCGGTGCGGGCGATGACGCTCATGCCGTCGGGAACCTCGAGCTGGCCGATCACCTCCCGCAGTTCGTTGCGGTCCTCGCCCTCGATCCGGCGCGAGACGCCGCCGCCGCGCGGATTGTTGGGCATCAGCACCAGATACCGGCCGGCGAGCGAGATGTAGGTGGTGAGCGCCGCGCCCTTGCTGCCGCGCTCGTCCTTGTCGACCTGGACGATGAGCTCCTGGCCTTCCTTGAAGCCCTCCTGCGGGCGTCCGCGTCCTTCTCCGTTGCCGTGCAGGTACTCGCGGGCGATCTCCTTGAACGGTAGAAAGCCGTGGCGCTCGGTGCCGTAGTCCACGAAGCAGGCTTCGAGGCTCGGTTCGACGCGGGTGATCACGGCCTTGTAGATGTTGCTCTTGCGCTGCTCCTTGCTGGCGGATTCGATGTCGAGGTCGATCAGCTTCTGGCCGTCGACGATGGCCACCCGAAGCTCTTCGGCCTGGGTGGCGTTGAACAGCATGCGCTTCATGATTCTCTTCCCCGGCGCGCAGTTCTCGCGGGCTTTCCGGCGGAGTGCAGCGGAGGCGCCCGTCAGGGCGCGGGCTCTAGCGGGCGGCGGGCGAGGGCGAAGCCGACCACGCGGGCAGCGCGGGCTGCCGGTCTGCGAGGGTATCGATGCGGAATGGAGGCATCGCTTTGGCCCGCGGGGCGCTCATCGCGCGTGCAAGGCGGGCAGTTTCTCGGGAGCGTGAGGGATTGTTCGCTTTGACTCGCTCGAACGGTCTGTGACTGCGTGCTACGCACGCCGGATACAGAATCGTTGCGCAAACGTTGCGCGCCGCGCGTCTTCAAGCCGCTTCACTCCGGCATCGAGCCGGTCGCGGTTTACGCGCTCTTCCATTAACATCGCTACTTTTCCGGGTTGCGAGACCCGGACGGTGAGCCGATTTAACCTTGGCCCCGACGAGGGGCAACGCGCGGGTTCGTTCCAAGGCCGGGGCATCCGGCTGTCTTCGAGCCGGGGAAGCGAAACTTGTCTTTCCGCTCCCGCCGTCCGCCAGTCTCTTCCGCTCGTTACAGGCGAGCACAATTATAAAGAAATGAATGATTTAAGCAAGGATGTCGCCCGTCACGTCGCGATCGACGAGAGCGCGGCCGGCCAGCGCGTCGACAATTTCCTGCTGCGCGTGCTCAAAGGCGTGCCAAAAAGTCACGTCTATCGGATCCTGCGCAGCGGCGAGGTGCGCGTGAACCGAAGACGCGTGCGTCCCGATGCGCGGCTTGTCGCCGGCGACGACCTGCGCATCCCGCCGGTGCGCACCGCCGCCGCGGAACCGGTCCCCCGCCGGGCGCGGCCCGCCGTGCCGTCGATCCTCTACGAGGACGAGGCGCTGATCGCGATCGACAAGCCCGCGGGACTGGCCGTGCATGGTGGCAGCGGCGTGGCGTTCGGCGCGATCGAGCAGCTTCGCGCGGCCCGGCCGGACGCGACCTTCCTGGAGCTCGCGCATCGCCTCGACCGCGACACCTCCGGCGTGCTGCTCGTGGCCAAGAAGCGTGCAGCGCTGCTCGCGCTCCACGCGAGCTTCCGCGACGGCCGCGTCGACAAGCGCTACCTCGTGCTCGTGAAGGGGCGCTGGCGCGACGCGGTGCGCAGGGTCGAGCTGCCGCTCACGAAGTTCGTGACCGCCGGGGGCGAGCGGCGCGTGCGCATCGAGCGCGACGGCGGCAAGGCGGCGCGCACGGTGTTCCACCGCCGCCGCGTCTGGGCCGACGCCGATCCTCCGATGGCGCTGCTCGAAGCCGAGCTGCACACCGGCCGCACGCACCAGATCCGCGTGCATCTTTCGCACCTGGGCTTCCCGCTCGCCGGCGACGACAAGTACGGCGACTTCGCGTGGAACAAATCGCTCGCGAAGCAGGGCCTCAAGCGCATGTTCCTGCACGCCTGGCGGCTCGGCATCGACCATCCGCTCCAAGCGCGCCGACTGGAGCTCGAATCGCCGGTGCCCGCCGATCTGTCGAGCTTCCTGACGGCGCTCGACGCCGCCGCGTAGCCCGATGGCCGTGACCGCGACCACACCGCCGCGGCGCTTCCGGCTGCTGGTGTTCGACTGGGACGGCACGCTCGCCGATTCCACAGCGATCATCGCCGGCTGCATCCAGCGCGCGTGCGGCGATCTGGGGCTCCCGGTTCCGGAGGAGACGGCGGCGAAGTTCGTGATCGGGCTGGGCCTCGCCGACGCGCTCAGGACCGTCGCGCCTACGCTCGCGCCGGACGACTATCCGCGCCTCTCGGAGCGCTATCGCGAGCACTATCTCGCCTGCGATCCGGACATCCCGCTCTTCCACGGGGCGCGGGAGATGCTCGACGCGCTGGATGCGCGCGGATTCCTGCTCGCCATCGCCACCGGCAAGTCGCGCGCGGGGCTCGCCCGGGCGCTCAAGCAGCAGCGCCTGGATGGCCGCTTCTTCGCTTCCCGCTGCGCCGACGAGGGATTCCCGAAGCCGCATCCGGACATGCTGCTCGAGCTCATGGAGCGCTGCGGCGTCGAGCCGTCCGAAACGCTGATGATCGGCGACACCTCGCACGATCTCGAGCTGGCGCGCAACGCCGGCGCCAGCGCCGTCGCGGTGACCTACGGCGCGCACGCCGCGGCGGCGCTCGCGGCGCTTGATCCGCTCGCGCTGGTGGCGTCGATTCCGGAGCTTCGCACATGGCTCGAGGCGAACGCCTGATCGGCGCGAGCGACGCGCTCGCCGACGGCGGACCGGGGCTGCGGTTCGAAGTGCACCGCGCCGGAGAGGCGCTGCCGGCCTTCGCCGTGCGCTTCCGCGGCGTCGTTCGCGCGTACGTCAACGAATGCCGTCACCAGTCGACCGAGCTCGACTGGAATCCCGGCGAATTCTTCGACGCCGAGCGGCTATACTTGGTTTGCGCCACGCACGGCGCGCTCTATCAGCCGGACAGCGGCGTGTGCGTCGAGGGGCCGTGCCGCGGCGCGCGCCTCGCGCCGGTCGCGGTGCGCGAGCGCGACGGCGCCATCTATTGCAGCGAGGACTGACATGGCCGAAGAAGGCTGGGAACGAAGGGTCATCGAGCAGATCGCCACCGAGGGGCTGCGCGAGCAGGTGCGCGCGCGGCGCTGGCGGATCTTTTTCCGCTTCCTCGGGTTCGGCGTGGTGGCCGTGGCACTGCTCATCTTCGCCGGCACCCTGACCCAGACCGAGGTGACCTGCCTCGACCGGTGCACCGCAAAGGTCGAGATGCTCGGCGAGCTGGACGCCGACGGCCCGGTGAGCGCCGAGAACGTCATGGCGGGGCTCCAGGCGGCGTTCAAGAACAAGGGCACGCAGGGCGTGGTGCTGCGCATCAGCAGCCCGGGAGGCAGCCCCGTGCAGGCGGGCGAGATCAACGACGAGATCCGAAGGCTGCGGGCGAAGTACCCGGCCATCCCGATCTACGCGGTGGTCGAGGAGATGTGCGCCTCGGGGGCGTATTACGCCGCGGTGGCCGCCGACAAGATCTACGTCGACAAGGCGAGCCTCATCGGCTCGATCGGCGTGATCATCGACAGCTTCGGCTTCGTCGGCGCGATGGACAAGCTCGGGATCGAGCGCCGCGCGATCACCGCCGGCGAGAACAAGGATTTCCTCGATCCGTTCGCGCCCTTGACCCCGCAGCAGCGCGACTACGCGCAGAAGATGATCGACGAGATCCATCAGCAGTTCATCGCCGCGGTCAAGGCGGGACGCGGCGACCGGCTGAAGGATTCGCCGGAGCTGTTCTCCGGGCTGGTGTGGAACGGCGCCCGCGGCGTCGACCTCGGTCTCGCCGACGGCCTCGGCAGCGTAGGCTCGGTCGCCCGCGACGTGATCAAGGCCGACGACGTGGTCGACTTCACCGTCAAGGAGAACATCGGCGAGCGGCTCGCGCGCAAGTTCGGCGCCGCGCTGGCACGAAGGCTCGGCGCGGTCCTCGCGAGCGGCGGGCGGTGGCGATGATTGCAATCGCGCCGCGCGGCCCACGGGTTGCGCGGGGCTGATGGAAGCGCCCCTCGGCGATATCACGCTCGCGCTCGAGCGCCTGGTGGCCGCCCAGCCCCGCGCCGCGGCGCTCGAGGCGCCGGGGCGCACGGCGCTCCGGTACGGCGCCCTGGGGCAGCAGATCGGCTACGTCCGGGAGCGCCTGGGCACCTGGGGAATCGAGCGCGGCGACATCGTGGCCGGGCTCGTGACCTCCCGTCCGGAAATGGCCTGCGTCAGCGCCACGCTGCCCGCGGCCGCGACGTTCGCCCCGCTCGGCGCATCGATGACGCGCGATGCCTACGCGGAGCTGCTCCAGCGGCTGCGTCCGAAAGCCGTGCTCGTACCGGACCAGGAGGACCACGCGCTGCGCGCCGCGGCGCGAGCCCTCGGGCTTGCCGAGATCCATCTCGTCGCCGCCGGGGGATGCGCCGGGCAGTTCGCCCTGGATCTTGCGCGACCCTCGGCGTCGCTGGACACACCGCCGCAGGCCGGTCCGCAGTGCGCTTACGTTGTCGCGACCTCGGGCACGACCGGACGCGCGAAGCTCGTGCCGATGGACCACGCCAACATCGTGAGGCATGCGCGACTGATGGCGGAGTGGTTTCGCTATTCGCCGACCGACACGGGCTGCCACCTGGTGCCGATGCATCTGGGACACGCGCTGCGGAACGCGTTGATGGTGCCGCTGCTGGCCGGGATTCCCGTGGTGTGCCTCGGGGAGGCCGACGTGGACGGCTTCTTTCATGCCATGGAGCAATTCCAGCCGACGTTTCTCACCGCCGGGTTCGCCATCTATCGGGCGCTGCTCGTCCGCGCGCCGTCGTTTCGGCAAACGCTCGCGCGCGGGCGGCTGCGGTTCCTGCGCATCGGAGCCGGGCGGCTCGAGCCGGAGGAGATCGATCGCCTCGAGCAGACATTCGGCGTCCCCGCCATCAAGGGACTATCGTTGACCGAGGTGAGCGCGGTCACGCAGGACCCGCTGCCGCCCGGGCCGCGCAAGCGCGATGCAGTCGGCGTGCCGGTAGGCGCGGAAGTGGCGATCATGCTCGAGCCCGGCCGGTTCGCCCCGCTGGGCGCGAGCGGAGAAGTGGTCGTGCGCGGGCCGCTGGTGTTCCGCGGTTACCTCGACGATCCGCAGCTCACCGCGCAGTCGTTCGCCGGAGAGTGGTTCCGGACCGGGGATCTTGGTCACCTGGATGCGGACGGCTACCTGTACATTACCGGGCGTATCAAGGAGATCATCAACCGGGGCGGGGAGAAGATTTCCCCGCTGCAGATCGACTCGGCGCTCGCGACTCTGCCCGGCGTTCGCGAAGCGGCCACGTTCGGCATCCCGCATCCGAGCCTCGGCGAAGAAGTCGTCGCCGCGGTCGTCCGCCAGGACGGCGCAAGCATCGACGAGCCGGCGATTCTCGAGCATGCGCGCCGCAGCGTCGGGCTGACGCGTTCGCCGCGGCGCATCTACTTTCTTGAGCGACTACCGCGCACCGACAGCGGCAAGCTGCTGCGCAGCGAGCTGCCACGGCTGGTCGGCGCCAAGCCCGGTCTTGCGCGGCCGCCGAGCGCTGGCGATGGCGAGGCGCCGGCGTCGACGACGGAAACGGTCATCGGGGCGCTGTTCGCGGCAACTCTGCGCGCTCCGACAGTCGCCCACGATGGCGATTTCTTCCTGCTCGGCGGCGATTCGCTCAGCGGCAGTCAGCTGCTCGCGCGGGTGAAGGAGGTCTTCGGAGTCGAGCTGCCGTTGGCGTCGCTGTTCCAGGAAGCTGCGACCGTGTCCGGGATGGCCCGGGCCGTCGAGCGAGTGCGCTACGGTGCCGGCGCGGCTAACCGGAGCGCTACCGAAGCGGCGTCGCCGCCCACAGGGCGACTCGCCGGTGACTAAGCTCGCCCCGCGCCGCGAAACCCGAAGCGCGGCGTCATCTCGCTGGCGACTCTGGCGCGCGTTGCTGCTCTGCGCGGCGATCGCCGGCGGCTCGCCGGTGTCGGCGCTCGACGAGAGCTTCCCCGAGAGGCCGATCAGGATCATTGTCGGGCAAGGCGCCGGAACCACATCCGACATCCTCGCCCGGCTCGTCGGCGCGAAGCTCTCCGAAATCCTGGTCCAGCCGGTCGTGATCGAAGGCCATCCCGGCGCCGCGGGGACCATCGCAGCGGCCACGGTTGCGAAGGCGCGCGCGGACGGCTACACGCTGCTGCTGGCTTCGTCCTCGAATCTCGCCCTGGCCACCGCGCAGGTGCAATCGCTGCCCTACGACCCGGTCGCCGACTTCCTGCCGATCCGGCGCATCGCGCGCATCCCCTGGGCGCTTGGCGCCCGCACGACGCTGCCGGTGAAGACGGTTCCGGAGCTCGTCGCCTACGCCAAGGCGAACCCGGGGAGGCTCACCGGCGCGTCGACCGGCCCGGGGAGCGCCGCCGGATTCGGGCTCGACATGCTCAGCCGCGGCGCCGGCATCGACATCCTGAACGTTTCGTACAGGACGGCGGCCGCGAGCCTTCAGGGGGTGCTCTCCGGCGAGGTCGACATGATATTCACCGATCTGGCGCTGCTCGCGCCGCACGTGAAGGCGGGCTCGATGCGGCTGCTCGCTGCCGCCGGCCACAAGCGGTTGCGGGCGTTTCCCGATCTTCCCACGCTCAGCGAGCTGGGAATCGGCGAAATCGTGCTCGAGCCCTGGTACGGGCTCGCCGCACCAGCCGGAACTCCTGCGCACGTCATTACGATCTTGGATGACAGCCTTGCCAGGGCGTTGCGCTCGGCGGAGGTGCGGGGCCGAATCCTCGAGCTCGGCTACGATCCCATCGCTGAGACCGCGGCCGAATTTTCCGCCGCGATCCGCACCGACATCGCGCGCTTCGCCGCGGCCGCGAAGAAGGCAAAGCCGAATCCCGAGCGCTAAAGCGGCTACTCGGTCGCCCGGGGCGCGTTTGCGAGGCCGTTGACGCGAGCGCCCGGCCCGATGCCGCGCTCCGCGAACCAGCCCTTTTTCATCTCCAGCGCGTAGAGCGCGAGCCCGCGCGACGGATGCGTGTTCTCGGTCTGCGGCGCCATGTCCTCGATGTTGAGGATCCGGCCGTCGCGGGCGATGAAGGCGATCGACAGCGGCACGTAGGTGTTCTTCATCCAGAAGGCGAGCGGCTGCGGAGCGTCGAAGACGAACAGCATGCCGTGATCCGGCTGCAGGCTGAAGCGGTTCATGAGCCCGGTGGTGCGCGTCGGCACCGTGGCGGCGACCTCGGCGACCAGTCGATGTCCGCCGATCGCGAGCTCGACCGTGGGCAGCTCGGCGGCGGCGAGCGGCGCGGCTGCGAGCACGAGCGCGGCAGCTACGAGCATCGCCCGTACGGCCGAATGCATTCGGCCGCCCGTGCGAATGAATTCGCACCTACAGTTCATAGTGCTCCCCCTCGCCCTTGAGCGCCGACTCCACGGCGGCGCGCCCGTACTGCGGCGCGAACATGGCGACGAACTCGTAGACGAAGCCGCGGGCGTAGACGCCGCGGCGCAGCGCGAGGCGGGTGGTGCTCGGCGCGAACAGGTGGCTTGCGTCGAGCTTGTCGAACTGCCGGTCGCGCGCCGGGTCGTAGGCCATCTGCGCCACGATGCCCACGCCCAGGCCCAGCTCGACGTAGGTCTTGATCACGTCGGCGTCGAGCGCAGTGAGCACCACGTTGGGCGTGAGGCCCTTGGCGGTGAACGCCGCGTTGATCTGCGAGCGGCCGGTAAAGCTGAAGTCGTAGGTGACGATCGGATAGCGCGCGAGCGCTTCGAGCGTGAGCGTCTTCTCGCCGGCGAGCGGATGACCCTTCGGCACGAGCACGCAGCGGTTCCAGGTGTAGCACGGCAGGGTGACCAGGTCGGGGAAGTCGGCGAGCGCCTCGGTGGCGATGCCGACATCGACCTCCGCCCGCGCGGTCTGTTCCGCGACCTGGATGGGATTGCCCTGGTGCAGCAGCAGCCGCACGCGCGGATACTTCTCGGAAAAGCGCTTGATCACCGGCGGCAGCACGTAGCGCGCCTGGGTGTGGGTGGTGGCGATCGCCAGCGCGCCGACGTCCTCGGCCTTGAACTCGGCGCCCACGCGCTTGAGATTGTTGATCTCCTGCAGCGCCCGGCGCGCGGTGGCGACGATCACCTCGCCGCCGGCGGTGAGCGCGGCAAGGCGCTTGCCCTGCCGGATGAAGATCGGCACGCCCAGCTCGTCCTCGAGCTGCCGGATCTGCTTGCTGATGCCCGGCTGGGAGGTGAACAGCGCTTCCGCGGCGCCGGACACGTTGAGGCCGTGATCGACGACGGCGCAAAGATAGCGAATCTGTTGCAGGTTCACCGGGACGCAGTGGGGCGGGGCGCTGGAGGCTCGTCACGCATGGCTGCTCATGTGGAAAGGCCCGTCGCGTCAGCGCCGTCGGGGCCGCACACGCCGGGCCGCGGACGCGCCGATATTACCAGCATTACCAGTGTGCACCGCAGCCCGGATACCATTGCGTGAGAACCCGAAGAAGGGAGCCAACGATGCCAAAGTCCGGTACGACCGCTTCCGTGGTGCGGCTTCTGCAGGCGGCGATGGAGGCGCGAGGCATGTCGCAGCTCGCGCTCGCGAAGCTCGCTGGCATTCCGCGAGTCACCCTGCGC
>DATJBM010000067.1:0-13045 GCA_035515295.1 Casimicrobiaceae bacterium
CTCGGGGGCTGCGATGCCGACAGTCGAACCCACCGCGGCGACCTCCGTCGTCGAAGCGGCGATCGCGCGCGTGCTGGCCGCAGAACGTGATGGCCGCGAGGCCGTGGACCTGGCGCGCCGCGATGCGGACGCGCTGGAGGAGCGCGCCCGGGCGAGCGCTCGCGCGCTCGCCGATCGAACGGCGCGGCGCATTCGCAGGATACGCTCGGCGTACGAGGCGCGGGTCGCGGCGGAGGTCGCGGCGATCGACGCGCAAGCCGCCGCTCACGACGCGACCGAAGGGCTGTCGGCCGAAGATACCGGGCGTCTCGAGGCGGTGCTGGCCCGGCTCGCCGCCGAGCTCACGGGCGAGGCACGATGAGGCTCCCGGGCGATCTCGACTACGCGCAGGCGCGCCTCGCAGCGCGCTTCGGCGAGCGTCCCGACGAAGTCGCGTGGCGCACGATCGAAGCGATCCGCGGACTTCCCGCGCTGCTCGAAGCCGCCCGCGATCTGCCTTTCCGGCGCTGGATCGCGGCTCTGCCCGGCGACGCCGACGCCCACGCGATCGAAGCCGCCCTGGTCGCGAAACGGCGCGCGGCGGTCGAAGAAGTCGCGCGCTGGATGCCCCGGGCCTGGAAGGGCGCGGTCGAATGGGCGGGCGTGCTCGCCGAGCTTCCGGTCCTCGAGCATCTCGCCCGGCGCGACAAAGCGCTGCCGTGGATGCGCGAGGACGCGCTGTACGGAGCGCTCTGCGCGGGGGAAGGCGCGCCGACGTCCGGCCCGCTGGCGCCGCTCGCCGCGGGTTGGGAGCGGCCCGATGGCCTTCTGCCCGCGTGGCGCCGCGAATGGCTGCGGCGAGTGCCCTCGACGCCTTGCGTCCGCAGCGCGCTGATCGAGGCGCTGTCGCGCACCCTGGCTTCGAGCCGCCACATATCCGGGGACCTGCCTACCGGCCCGAGCCGGGCCGCGATCGCGGCGCGGCTCGTTCTGCTCTTCCGGCGCGCGACCGGCGATCCCGCCGCTGCGTTCGTCTATCTCGCCCTCTCGGCACTCGACCTGGAGCGGCTGCGTGGGGAGCTCCTCCGCCGGGCGCTGTTTTCCGGGTTCCGGTTGGCCGCATGATCCGCCCCGAGCCCGCGCGCTGGTTCGAGGTGCTGGTGGCCCGCGACGACACCGCGCGCGCGCTCGAGGCCCTGGCGGCGACCGGCGAAGTCGAGCTGGAGGCTCGACCGGCCGCCGCTTTGCCGGCGGCGCTCGCCGAGCTGCGGCCGCTCCTGCAACGCTATGCCGAATTCGCGCAGCGCTATCGCGCCTACTGGCCCAGGGCCGCGCATACGCCGTCGACGGTTCCCGAGCCGGCCGCCGAAACTCTGCGCCGCTCGCTCGCGAGAATCACCGCCTGGGCCGCGGACGCGGAGCCGGCGATCCGCCGCCTGCAGGCCGATCAGGCCGAGCGCGCCGAGCTGGAGCTCTGGCAACGCGTGCTCGGCGCGCTCGCCGCGTCCAACCTGGACCTCGAGGATCTCGCGCGCGCCGGCCCGCTGATCGACGCCCGGCTGTTCTGCTTTCCGGCCAACGTCGAGCCGGCGTTGCCGAAGAGCCTCCCGGCGCGGCGTTTCACGCTCGGCGACGCCGTGCACGCGATCGCCGTGGGCACGGAGGAGGATCTCGCGCCGCTTGCCGTTCGGGCGGCGGCGCTGAAGGGACGCGTGTACGCGATTCCGCCCTGGCTGCGGAGCGACCCGCGCGGTCACGCGGCGTACGTCGCGACGCGGCTCGCCGCCCTCGATCGCGACGACGCCCGACTCGCCTCCGACCTCCAGGCGCGGCACGAGCGCCACGATCTGCCGGCGGCGCTGGGCGAAGCGAGCCGTCTGCAGTGGGTGATCGAGAACGTGCAGGCGCTCGACGCCGGCGAGCTGTTCTGCTGGATCACGGGCTGGACGAGCGAGCTCTCCGGCGAGCGGCTGCGCGAGGCGCTGGAGCGCTCGGGGGCGCGCGGCATCCTGCATTTCCCGCCGCCGCCCGACGCGAAGCCGCCGCTGGTGCTCGCCAACCCGGCATGGGCACGTCCGTTCGAGATCTTCAGCCGCGCGCTCGGCATGCCCGCGCGCGACGAGGCCGATCCGACGCTGCTGCTCGCATTGGTCGTCCCGCTCATGTTCGGCTACATGTTCGGCGATCTCGGCCAGGGCCTGCTGATCGCGGCGGCGGGACTGGCGCTGCGCCAGCGCTGGCCGCTGGCGCGGCTGTTCGTCACGGGCGGCCTCGCCGCCGCGGCGTTCGGCGTGCTCTTCGGCAGCGTGTTCAACCTGCACGACGTGCTTCCCGCGCTGTGGCTCGATCCGCTGGACGATCCGCTCACGGTGCTGATCGTGCCGCTCTACGGCGGCGCCGCGCTGCTCACGCTCGGTCTGCTCTTCACCGCACTCGAGGCGTACTGGCGGCGCGAGCTCACGGGGTGGTTCTGCAGCGAGATCTGGCTCATCGTCGCCTATCTCGCCATCGTCGCTTCCCCGCTGCGGCCGCAGGCGCTGTGGGTGGCCGCGGCGGCGGCGCTGCTGTTCTGCGTCGGGCGGGCGTTCTCCGCGCGCCGCGTCCGCGCGGCCTTCGCCGCCGTCGCCGAGCTGGTCGAGCGCACGCTGCAGATCGTCGTCAACACGCTGTCGTTCGCGCGCGTGGGCGCTTTCGCGCTCGCGCACGCGGGGCTCGCTTCCGCCGTCGGCGCGCTCATGACGGCCGCCGAAGGCGAGACCGCGCGCTGGCTCGTCCTGTTCGTCGGCAACGCCGTCGTGGTCGTGCTCGAAGGCCTGGTCGTTTCGATCCAGACCACGCGCCTCGTGCTCTTCGAGTTCTTCACCCGCTTTTTGGTGGCGCAGGGACGCACCTTCCGTCCCCTTCCGCTTCCGCCTTCCGTCGTCCAGGAGCATTGAATGAACAACGCATCCCGCTTCCCCATGGCCCTCGTCGTGGCATCGGCGCTGCTCGGCGTGCTGGCGACCGCGCTGATCGGCGCTTCGGCGCCGGTTCTTGCCGCGGCGCCCGCCGCCGGCGCGCCTGCGAGCGACGTCGCGAGCCTCGCCTTCATCGCCGCGGCGATCTCCACGGCGCTCGCCACGCTCGGGGCCGGCTTCGCGGTGGCCAAGGTTGGCGCCGCGGCCATCGGCGCGCTCGCCGAAAAGCCGGAGCTCTTCGGGCGGCTGCTCATCCTGATCGGGCTTGCCGAGGGGATCGCCATCTACGGCCTGATCGTCTCGATCCTGATCCTGAACCGCCTCGGATGAGCGCGCTCTATTACGTCGGCGACGAGGCGAGCGGCGCAGGCTTCCGTCTCGCGGGCGCGAGGGTCATCGTGCCGCGGGATGGCGAGGAGGCTGCCGCGCTTCAAGCCGCGCGCGCCGACGCCTCGCTGGTGCTCGTCTCCGCCTCGGCCGCGGCCCGGATTCCGGACCAGGCGCTGCGCGCTGCTCGCGCCGCGCTCGCGCCGCTCGTGCTGGTCGTGCCCGATCTGCGCGACGGCACGCGGCCGCCCGAGCTGGCCGCGCGGCTGCGACGCGAGCTCGGCCTGGAAGCGGATCGATGACGCTGGACGCGCGCGTCCGGGCGCTGCTCGATCTGGTCGAAGCCGACCGGTCGCGACGCTCCGAAGCGATCCTCGGCGCCGCGCAGGCGCGCGCGGCCGAGACGCTGGCCGCGGCGCGCGTGGCGGCGCGCGAGGGGCTGCACGCGGCATTCAGGGAGGAGCGGGAGCGGCGCGAGGCGCGCGTCGCCGCGGCCCAGGCGAGGCTGCAGACGCATCGGCGCCTGCACGAGCAGCGCCGCGCGGGCGCGCTGCTGTCCTTCGCATGGGCGCGCCTGCCGGACGCGCTGGTCCGGCGCTGGCTCGAGGCGCCGTCGCGGCAAGCCTGGGTCGCGCGAGTCCTGCACGAGGCGCGCGCGGTACTGCTCCCCGGTCGCTGGCGCATCGAGCACGCACGCCTCTGGCCGCCGGAGGAGCGCGATTCGCTCGGGGCGGATCTCTGCCGAGCGCTCGGTACGCCGCCCGAATTCGTGGAGAACGACGCGATCCGAGCCGGGTTGCGGATCTCCGCCGGCGGCAACGTGATCGACGGCACCCTCGCCGGGCTCATCGGCGATCGCGTCGAGATCGGCGCGCGGCTCCTGCGCCACATGGAGGAGGCGTGAGCCGCGGCACGATCCGCTCCATCGCCGGACCGGTGCTGCACGCCACGGCGCAGTCGCCCTTCGCGCTGCGTGAGGCGGTGCGGGTGGGAGCCGGTTCGCTCCTCGGCGAAGTCGTGCGCATCGACGGCGACGACACCGTCGTCCAGGTCTACGAAGATACGACCGGCTTGCGGCCGGGCGACGCGGTCCACGGCGATGGCTTGCCGCTCGCGATCGAAGTCGGGCCCGGTCTGCTCGGCCGGATCTTCGACGGCCTGCTTCGCCCGCTCGACTGCGTCGAGGGCCCCTTCGTCCGTTCGGGAATCCGCCGGCCGGCCGCGGGCACGTTCGCCTTCGCGCCGCGGTTGGCTTGCGGCGATACGCTGCGCGGCGGGGCGATCATCGGCGAGGCCACCGACGCGCGCGGCGGAGTGCAACGCTGCCTCGCGCCGCCCGGTCTCGCGGGCGAGATCGTGGCGATGGCCGGCCCCGGACGCTATGCCGAGAACGCGCCGATCGCCACGGTGCGCGCCGACGAAGGGCGGGAACGCACGCTCGCCATGACGCACGCCTGGCCGGTGCGCGTGCCGCGCCCGGTGGCGAAGCGGCTGCCGGCCGATGCGCCGCTCGTCACCGGCCAGCGCATCCTCGACAGCCTCTTTCCCGTCGCCCTCGGCGGCAAGGCCGCCATCCCCGGCGGCTTCGGCACCGGCAAGACCGTGCTCCTCGAGGCGCTCGCCAAGGGTTGCAGCGCCGACGTCATCGTCTACTTGGGCTGCGGCGAGCGCGGCAACGAGATGGCGGGAGTGCTCGAGGAGTTCCCGCGGCTCGTCGACCCGCGCAGCGGAAGGCCGCTGATGGAGCGCACGGTCGTCATCGCCAACACCTCGAACATGCCGGTGGCGGCGCGCGAGGCCTCGATCTACTGCGCCGCCACGGTGGCGGAATATTTTCGCGATCAGGGACTCCACGTCGCGCTGATGGCCGATTCCACCTCGCGCTGGGCGGAGGCGCTGCGCGAGGTCTCGGGCCGCTTCGGCGAGCTCCCGGGCGAGGGCGGCTATCCCGCCTACCTTTCATCGCGCATCGCCGACTTCTACGAGCGCGCGGCGCGAGTCGAGCCGCTCGCCGGCGGCGAAGGCTCGCTCACGCTGATCGGCGCGATCAGCCCGCCGTCGGGCGACTTCTCCGAGCCCGTCACCTCGCACACCAAGCGCTACGTCAAGGCGTTCTGGGCGCTCGACGTCAAGCGCGCGCAGGCACGCTTCTATCCGGCGATCCATCCGCTGCAGTCCTATGCCGAGGATGCGCGCGACTTCGCGCCGTGGTGGACCGCGGCCGGCAACCCGCGCTGGACGGCGCTGCGGCGCCGGTTCCTGAGCCTGCTCGACGACGAGGCGCGCCTCGAACGCATGGCGCGCATCATCGGCAAGGACGCGCTGCCCGACCGCCAGCAATTGACGCTGCTCTGCGCGAGCCTGGTGGACGAGGCGTTCCTGCGCCAGTCGGCGTTCTCGGACAACGATCGCATCTGCGCGCCCGCCCGGCAGGCGGCGATGATGCGCATCCTCGATCGCTTCTTCGACCTCGCCGCAAGCGCGCTCGACGCGGGGGTCTCCACCGCGACGATGGCGGGCATGAAATGCCTGCGGCTCGTGCAGCGGATGGGCGAGGACATCGGCGACAGCGAGCTTGCGCGCTTCGACGCACTGCAGGGCGCGATCGAGCGCGAGTTCGCCGCGCTCGGCCAGCCGGCGAAGGTTTCCGATGCGGCTCACGGTTGAAGGCGCGGCCACGCGGCTCGACGGGCCGCTCCTGTTCCTCAAGCGCACGCTCGACGTGGGGCTCCACGACGCGGTCGAGGTTCTCGGCCGCGACGGGCGCGCGCGGCTGGGGCGGATCGCGGCGATCGATCGCGACCGGATGACGATCGAAGTGCTGGAGTCGACCTCCGGCCTGGCCCTCGAGGGCACGGTGGTGCGGTTCTACGGCGAGCCTCTGTCCTTCGGGGTCTCGCCGTCGATGCTCGGCCGGGTGTTCAACGGCGTGGGGCAGGTGATCGACGGCGGGCCGCCTGTCGCCGCTCGCGAGCGCCGGCGCATCGACGGGCTGCCCATCAATCCGGTCGCCCGCGCGATGCCCCGCGACTTCATCGAGACCGGCGTCACGACGCTCGATCTGATGAACAGCCTGGTGCGCGGGCAGAAGCTGCCGCTGTTCTCCGGCGGCGGGCTGCCGCACGACCGCCTGGCGCTCGACATCGCGACGCATGCACGGCTCAAGAACGCCAAGAGCGGCGAGTTCGCCATCGTCTTCGCCGGCATCGGCGTGCCGCACGACAGCGCCGAGTACTTCCGCCGCGGGCTCGAGCAGGGCGGGGCGCTCGAGCGCACGGCGCTGTTTCTCAACCTGGCGAGCGATTCCTCGACGCAGCGCCTGCTCACTCCGCGCTTCGCGCTCACCGCGGCCGAATATCTCGCCTTCGGCTGCGGCAAGCACGTGCTCGCGATCCTCACCGACATGACCAACTATGCCGAGGCGCTGCGCGAAGTGTCCTCGTCGAAGGGCGAGATCCCGAGCCGGAAGGGTTTTCCCGGCTACATGTACTCGGATCTCGCCACGCTGTTCGAGCGCGCGGGCTGCATCCGCGGCTCCCCGGGGACGCTCACGCAACTGTCGATCCTGACCATGCCGGCCGACGACATCGGCCATCCGATCCCCGATCTCACCGGCTACATCACCGAAGGCCAGATCGTGCTCTCGCGCGAGCTGGACCGCCGCGGGTTGTATCCGCCGATCAACGTGCTGCCGTCGCTCTCGCGGCTGATGAAGGACGGAACCGGGGGCCGCTACACGCATCCCGATCACCCGGCGCTCGCCAGCCAGCTCTACGCCGCGTACGCGCGCGCGGCGCAGGCGCGCGTGCTCGCGAGCGTGGTGGGCGAGGAGGGGCTCGCCGAGGTCGATCGGCGCTATCTCGCGTTCGGCAGCGCGTTCGAGAGCGCGATCGTCGCCCAGGACGGCGCCCGCACGCTGGAGCAGAGCATGGAGGCGGGCTGGAAGATTCTCGCCGGGCTGCCGGTGAGCGAGCTCTCGCGGCTCTCCGATGCGCAGATCGCGGCCCATATCGACCGACGCGACGCCGCCCGATGAGCGACTTCACCCCCACGCGCAGCGCGGCGCTCGAGCTCAAGGACGAGCGCCGGGCGATGCGCGACGGCTACGCTTTTCTCGACGAGAAGTGCCTGTTGCTCGCCGGCGAGATCCTGCGGCAGCTCGAAGTGCACGACGCGCTCCTGCGGCGTCTGCTCGGCGCGTGCGACGGCGCGGCTAGAGCGCTGCAGGCGGCGGTCGGACGCCACGGGCTGCACGGCCTCCAGGTCTATCCCCCGCACGTGCTCGAAGCCTCCGAGATCCGCTGCGCTCGGCGCTCGCTCATGGGCGTGCGCCTCGAGGAAGCGACCTGGGTCGCCCGCTCGGTTCCATCGGCGCCGGCCTGCGACGCTTCCCAGGAAGCCGATACCTGCCGACAGGCGTTCGCACGGCTGCTGGAAGCCGCCGCGCCGCTCGCCGCGGCGGAAGGCAACCTGGAGCGGCTGTCGAGCGAGTACCGGCGGTCGGTGCGCCGCGCGCGGGCGCTGCAGGACGTGCTGCTTCCCGAGCTCGATCGCGACGTCGCCGACATCGAGGCGCGCCTCGAGGAGCTCGAGCAGGAAGACGCGATCTGGATGCGCGGTGGGTTCTAGCGGCGCGCTGTTTCGTTCCGACCGCGGCGAGCCCGCGCGGCCTAAGGCCCGGCGGCTCGTAATATCATCGTCGCGTGCTGGAAATCATCCTCGCCGGAGCCGGCATCGTCGCCGGCGGCATCGCCTCGATCGCCGGCTTCGGCATCGGCAGCGTGCTCACGCCGCTCTTCGCCGCGCGCACGGGAACCCAGCTCGCCGTCGCGGCGGTCGCGATCCCGCACTTCGTCGGCACCGTGCAGCGGTTCTGGCGGCTGCGTCAGCATGTCGACCGCAAGGTGCTGTGGGGCTTCGGCATCGCCAGCGCGGTCGGCGGGCTGGCCGGCGCACTGGCCCACGTGTGGGTCTCGAGCCGCGGCTTGTCGCTGGTCTTCGGCGGGCTCCTCGTGCTGGCCGCCGTCTCGGAATTCACCGGCTGGATGCAGCGCGTGCGCTGGGGACGGCGCGCGGCCTGGGCCGCGGGAATACTCTCCGGAGGCTTCGGTGGGCTGGTCGGCAACCAGGGCGGCATCCGCTCCGCCGCGATGCTCGGGTTCGACGTCCCGAAGGAGTCGTTCGTCGCGACCGCGACCGCGATCGGACTCTTCGTCGACGGCGCGCGGCTGCCTGTCTATCTCGCCACGCAATGGCGCGAGATGGCCTCCGTGTGGCCGGGCGTGCTCGCCGCCACCGCGGGCGTCATCGTCGGCACGGCGCTGGGCACGCGCGTGCTGGGGCGCATCCCGCAGCCGATCTTCCGGCGCGTGGTGGCCGCGCTGCTCCTCGCGCTCGGCATCTACATGCTCGCCGCCGGTCCCGGCGACTGATCGAGTCCGTAGAGCGCGCCGTACTTGGCGTTGAGATAGGACACGTACGGCTTGATCGACAGCGGCTCGCCGGTGGCGCGGCGCACGATCTCCTCGGCCGTGAACTTGCGCCCGTGGCGGTAGATCCGCTCGGTGAGCCAGCCGCGCAATGGAGCGAATTCGCCGGCCGCCATCTGCGCGTCGACGTCGCCCAGGTCGCGGCGCGCCGCGGCGAAGAACTGCGCGCTCATGATGTTGCCCAGCGTGTAGCTCTGGAACTGGCCGCCGACGAAGCTCGTGTACCAGTGCATGTCCTGGAGCGCGCCGTCGCGATCGTCGGCAGGCGCGACGCCGAGGTCCCCTTGCATGCGCGCGCGCCACGCCTCCGGAAGATCGGCGACCTTCAGCGTGCCTTCGAGCAGCGCGAGCTCGAGGTCGAAGCGCAGCATCACGTGCAGGTTGTAGGTGACCTCGTCGGCGTCGGTCCGGATGAGCGAGGGCTCGACCTTGTTGATGGCGCGATGGAAGGCACTGAGATCCACGCCCTGGAGCGGGCGCGGAAACGCGGCTTGGAGCGGCGCGTACCAGTGCCGCCAGAAGGGAAGGCTGCGCCCCACGAGGTTCTCCCACAGGCGCGACTGGCTCTCGTGCACGCCCCAGGTCGTGCCCTGATACAGCGGCGTGCCGTCGAGCCGCTCGTCGATGCCCTGCTCGTACATCGCGTGTCCGGCCTCGTGCAGCGTCGAGAACAGCCCGTCGGGCAGCGAATCGGTCCGGTAGCGGGTGGTGATGCGGATGTCGCCCCGGCCGAGCTTGATCATGAACGGATGCGCGGTCTTGTCGTTGCGGCCGCGGCCGAAGTCGTAGCCGAAGGCGCGGACCACGCCTTCGGCGAAGGCGCGCTGCGCGGCTTCCGGGAAATCGCCCGAGAGGCAGCGATCGTCGGGCGCCGGCCGCGCGCGGATCGCCCGGAGAAGCGACACAAGGTGCGGCCGCAGTTCGTCGAAGAGGGCGCGCACGGCGCCCACCGTCATGCCTTCCTCGGCCAGCTCGATGAGCGGGTCGCAAGGGTGCGCGCGGGCGCGATGGAAAGCGGCGTACTCGCGGCTCAGCGCGACCGTGGTCTCGAGCAACGGGCGCACCGCCGCGAAGTCGTTGGCCGGCCGCGCGCGCTGCCAGGCGTTGTAGGTTGCGGCCGTGTGCTCGGCAACCTTGTGCACGAAGGCGGACGGCACGCGGGTCGCGCGCTCGTAGTCGCGCCGCGCCGCGCGGGCGAGCGCCGCCTCGTCGGATTCGGCGCCCTTCGCTTCCGCCCACGGCGTCACGGCGTCGAGCAGGCGCCCGATCGCCGGATCGGTCAGCCGCTCGTGGGCGAGGCTCGAGAGCAGCGCGAGCAGCCGGCCGCGCGCCTCGGCACCGCCGCGCGGCATGTACGTCGCCTGATCCCACTCGAGCACCTTTTCGGCGTCGTGCAGATCGGCGATGGTCCTGAGGCGTCGCTTCAGCTCGGCGAAATCGGCATCGATGGTCATCGCTAGGTTTTCCGTTCGAAGCGCCGGCATCGACGCGGGGTGAGCGCCGGACGACGGCGCGGATCATGAGTGAGGCCAGCTTCGGGCCGGATCGCAGCCCGAGGCCGGTATAGTACGATGTCCCCCCGCGAGGCGGGAACGTCGGCTCTCGCGACCGCACCTTCGACTTCAGGCGCTCGGATGAGACTGCGCAGCGCGCGAGGATCGCCCGCCAGGGCGGCGCCACACGAGAGCCGCTCGGATGCGGCGGCAGCCTTGGCGATCGGCAAGTCTTCGCGCGGGCGCTTCCTGAGCCTGCGCCTGCGGCTCATGGCCCTGATGCTGCTCGTGCTCGTGCCATGGCTCGTCCTGGTGCTCTACACCCAGGCCGAAGAGCGCAAAGCCGCCATGACCGAAGTCAGCCGCGACGAGCAGCGACTGCTCCGTATCGTCACGAGCACCCAGGCCGGCGAGATCGGGGGGGCACGGCAGCTCCTGGCCGCCATCGCCCGCGTGCCGCAGCTCCAGTCGAGGCAGGACGGGCCCTGCAGCGCATTCCTCGCCGAGATGCTGGAGACGTTCCCGATGTACGTGAATCTCGCCGTGGCGGAACGCGATGGCAGGCTTTCGTGCAGCGCCGTTGCGCTTCAGTCGACGGTCAACGTCTCCGATCGCGCGTATTTCCGCCGGGCGCTGGAAACGCGACGCTTCGCGGTCGGCGACTACCAGATCGGCCGCGTCACGCTGCTGCCCTCGATCAACTACGCCTATCCCATGCTCGGCAGCGCCGGCGAGGTGCAGGCCGTCGTGTTCGCGGCCCAGAGCCTCAACTGGCTCACGGTCGCGATGGCCAAGGTGGAGTTTCCGCCCGAGGCGGTGCTCACGATCACCGACCGCAACGGGACGGTGCTCGCCGACCTCCCGGACCTGAGCGATCGCGTCGGCAAGACGTTGCCCGAGCCGCAGGTGCTGGCCGCGCTGTCTCTCCAGCCGGACGGCGGCGCGTTCGAAGCCGAGGACGGCCATGGGCAGCGGCGGTTGTGGGCGCATGCCCCGCTCATCGCCGGCCTCGATCTGCACGCCGCCGTCGGCGTGCCGGAGGCGGTCGCCTTCGCCGCCATCCAGCGCCGGCTCGAACGCAACCTGATCGCCCTCGGCCTGGTGACGCTGGGCGCTCTCGCGGCGGCGTGGCTCGGCGGCGGATTCATCCTGCGCCAGGTCGATGCGCTCGTCGCGGCGACGCGACGGCTGCGCGCAGGCGATCTGGGCGCCCGCGCCGCCGTGGTCGGAGACCGCAGCGAGCTCGAGCTCCTCGCGCGGGCCTTCAACGATATGTCCGCCTCTCTGCAGACCCGCGAGCGGGAGCTGCACGTCGCCCAGGAGAAAACCCGCGCGGCCGAGGTCGAGCTGGCGGTGGCGCGCGCCCACATGGACATCGCCCGGCAGATCCAGCGCTCGCTGCTGCCGCAGGCGCCGCTCGCGCTCGCCGGGATGCGCATCGCCGGACGCTGCCTTCCCGCGGCGGAAGTCGGCGGCGATTACTTCGGCTACTTTCCGCGCGGGCAGAGCGGTGTCGACAGCTTCGTGGGCGATGTCTCCGGGCACGGCGTTGGGGCGGCGCTGCTCATGGCGGAGGCGCGCATCACGTTTCTGGCCGAGCGACTCGTCGAGCCCGACGCCGCGCAGATCCTCGTCCGGCTCAACGAGCTGCTGCACGACGATCTCGATCGCGCGGGTCACTTCATCACGGCCTGTTGCGCGACCTTCGATGCGGCAAGCCGCGTGCTCAAATACGCCAATGCCGGCCATCCTCCCGCGCTGCTGCTGCGCGCCACCGACGCGCGCTGCAGCACGCTCGCCGGCGACGGACCGCTGCTGGGCCTGGCGAAGCGGGCGGACTTCGCCGAAGTCAGCGTCGAGATGGCGACCGGCGACATCGTCGTGTTCTATACCGACGGCGTCACCGAGAGCCGGAATCGCTCCGGCGAGCTCTTCGGCCGGGACCGCCTCGGGCAGGCGGTGCTCGAGCACCGCGGCGAAGAGCCCGAGGCGCTGGTCGCCGGCGTCTTCGCGGCGCTGGAGGGCTTCGCGCAAGGCACGCCGCGCGAAGACGACATCACGGTGGTGGCGATGAAGCTCGCCGCTTGAGCCTCATCTCAATCGCGGCGGCGGCTCTCGTACCCGTCGAAGTCGGGCGGAAGGCCTCCGGATCCCGCGGGGCACTGGGCCAGCGCCAGCAGCGTCGCGGGGAGCGAGACATCCCACGAGGCCTTGAGATAGCCGTGACCCGCATCGTCCACGGCGGCGACCACGGCCGCCGTTCGGCGCGCCGTGCGCCGAAGAGGCATGCGTCGCCGGCCACGGCCTGTCAAAATACTTTACACATGCGATCGAGCCGGCTAGCTAACCTCTTGATTCCATGTGTCGGCATGCATCGTGCATCGGCCGGCTTCGTTTTCAATCCATTCGTTACGGATGCCGGCGCCCGCCAGGTCCGGCGAAAAACAACCGGGAGGAATCATGCGGCAGTCATTCAAGCTCAAAGCGGGTGTTCTTGCTGGCATGTGCTTGGTCGCCTATTCGGTCCAGGCGGACATCCTTCCGGTCACGAACATCGAGTTCAATCAGTTAACCAACCCATTCAACCCGGCAAACTCGCAAAAGGACTTTTTTAACTCCGTGGCGCCGATTGGCTGGTCGGCGGGTACGGCTGGCGCCAACGGGAGCCTTACCTACGTCGGTATGCAGGGCTCCGAAGGTTATACGGGCGGGTCTGGCAATGTTTACCCTGTCTGGACTAACCCGGGATTCTCGGATACGGTTCCAGCCGGCACCAATTTCTTCCAGGCGGACGGCAATC
>DATJBM010000068.1:0-62221 GCA_035515295.1 Casimicrobiaceae bacterium
GGGCGCGTCTATCTCGTCGGCGCGGGTCCGGGCGCGCCGGACCTTCTGACGCTGCGGGCGGCCAAGCTGCTCGCAGTGGCCGACGTGGTGTTTCACGACGCGCTCGTCCATCCGGACACGCTCGCGCTCGCCGAGCGGGCCCGAAGGGTCGCGGTGGGAAAGCGCTGCGGGAAGCACTCCACCGCGCAGCGATTCATCACCAAGCGGCTCGTCGATGCGGCGCGCATGCACTCCGTCGTCGTGCGCCTCAAGGGTGGCGACCCAATGCTCTTCGGCCGTGCGCAGGAGGAGATCGCCGCGCTCGAGGCCGCCGGTGTGCGTTACGAGGTCGTGCCGGGCGTGACGGCCGCGCTCGCGGCGAGCGCCGAACTGGGCATCTCGCTCACGCAGCGCGGCGTCGCCCGCAGCGTTGCGCTGGTCACCCCGAGGGTTGGCGAGGGCGAACGAGCATCGAGCTGGGCCGCGAGCGTCGCGGCATCCGACGCGGCAGCCATCTACATGGCCGCCGGCCAGGCGAGCGAGATTGCGGCGGCGCTCGTCGCCGCCGGAAAACCGCCGACGACCCCCGTCGTGGTGGTGGAAAGCATCTCGCTTTCGGACCGGCGGACGCGCTATGGCACGCTCTCGGCGCTGCCGGACATTGCCCGGACCGGTATCGCCGGGCCGGCGCTGATCCTGATCGGGCCGCAATTCCGCCCGGGGGCACGCGCGGCGTCGGCGCCGCCTTCCACGGAGAGCGATCGCGCGGCTGCCGGCTGACCGGCCCCCGCGCCGATTGCCGGCTTCGCTCTCGCCGCTGAGCTTCTGGCCGGAGCCCGCGGGGAAACACCGGGTCTGCGAGGCGTCCGACGGCCACGGACGGTATCATGCGGACCTTCCGTCCTTGCGCCAGCCGCGTCCAGCGATGTCCTTGCCGTTGTTCGAGCTCTCGCCACCGGCGCAGCAGGCGTGGCTGCGGGAGCGGCTTCGACGCGCCCCGCCCCCGGACGCGCTCAATCTCTCCGACGGGTTCCGGCTGCCGGGCCGCGAGGGAGCGGTGAAACCTGCCGCAGTGCTGGTGCCGCTCGTCAATCGCGACGAGGGCCTTACGGTACTCTTCACCCAGCGCAGCCTCGACTTGCCCGATCATCCAGGCCAGATCAGCTTCCCGGGCGGCCGGATGGAGCCCGAGGACCGCGATGCCGGGGTCGCGGCGCTGCGCGAAGCGCGGGAGGAAGTGGGTCTGCCGCAGGACCGCGTCACGCTTCTCGGCCGACTCGCCGAATACGAGACCGTGACCGGCTACCGCGTGACGCCGGTCGTCGGCTGGATCGAGCCGCCGTTCGCGGTCGCGCCGGATCCTGTCGAGGTGGCCGACGTCTTCGAGGTGCCGCTGGTGTTTCTGTTGGAGCCGGCCCATCAACAGCGTCATTTCCGCATGATCGGCGACCGTCGCCGCGACTACTACGCGATACCTTACGGCGAGCGCTACATCTGGGGCGCGACCGCCGCGATGCTGCTTATCCTCGATCGGACGCTGCGGGCCGATTAGAGCCTGTTGACAGGCCCGGACGCGCCGCCATGACGGATCACGACATTGCCGTCTTGCTGCCCGGCGGCGGAGCACGCGCCGCCTATCAAGTGGGCGTGCTGCGGGCGGTGGCGCGCATCCGTGGGCGCTCGTCGCGACCGCCGTTCCGCATCATCTGCGGCACGTCCGCCGGCGCGATCAACGCCGCGACGCTGGCCGTGCACGCCGACAGCTTCCGGCGCGGCGTCGCGCGCCTGCTCCGCTGGTGGCATCGCGTTCGCGTCACCGATGTCTATCGGGCGGACCTCGCCAGCGTGTCCTTCCACGGCCTGCGCTGGCTCGCCTCCGTGCTGGTGGGCGGCCCCGGCCAAGCGGCAGCCATGCTCGACAATTCGCCGCTCCGCCGCGCGCTGGGGAGCCTCGATCTCGAGCGCGTCGCGCGGCACCTGGGCGAAGGCGCGCTGCGGGCGCTGTCGATCAACGCCACGAGCTACACCACGGGCCAGGCGGTGTCGTTCTTCCAGGGCGCGCCCGACGTCCTGCCCTGGCAGCGTACGCGGCGGCGCGGGGAGGCGGCGGTGATCGGTGTCGATCATCTGCTCGCCTCCGCCGCCATACCGTTTGTATTTCCGGCGGGGCGCATCGGCGGCGATTTCTTCGCCGACGGCTCGGTGCGCCAGATTGCGCCGCTCTCCCCGCCGCTGCATCTGGGCGCGCGGCGCATTCTGGTGATCGCGGTCGGCCAGTTCACCGGGCAGATGCCGACGTCCCGGCAGCGCGAAGCACCCTCCTACCCATCGTTCGCGCAGACCGCCGGTCACGCGCTCGCGTCGATCTTTCTGGACAATCTCGGCGCCGACCTCGAGCGCATGCAGAGGATGAACCACGTGCTGAGCCTCGTGCCGGAAGCGATCCAGAGCCGGCATCCGGAAGTAACGCACGTCGATGCCATGGTGGTCAGCCCAAGCCGCGATCTTGGCGCGATGGCGGTGCCGTTTGCGTCGAGCCTGCCCGCCGGCGTGCGTTACCTGCTCCGCGGCCTGGGCAGCACGGAGGGCACGGGTGCTTCGTTGCTGTCTTATCTGCTCTTCGATCGTGGCTATACCAACATGCTGCTCGAGCTCGGCTACCGCGACGCGATTGCCCGGCGCGACGAAATCGCGGCCTTTCTCGCCGCCGAAGGCGTCCGCTACCAGCCCCTGTTCCCACCCGAGCTGTCCTAGGACGGACGCGACCGGAATCTCCCCCTGTGCCCTTGCCATCGGACGGAGTATCGTAAGGCCGGTACCAAAGGCAGCTACCCCGCATGCAGCGATGGTTGGTCGGAGTGCGGCTCGCGACACTGGCGGCGCTTCCCCTCGCCCCAGCGGTCGCAGCCGAGCCGGCGGACCCGGCGCTCGCGCTCTACACGCAGTACGCCGCGCTGGGCACGCAGCTCATGAACAACGCGTTCGGCCGGCCACTGCATATCGATTCGCGCGAAGGCCACGGCCGTCTCGACGGAGACGTTTACGTCCTGCTCGGCTATCCGTTCGCGCAGGTGAAGCGCACGCTGGGCGCTGCACAGCGCTGGTGCGATATCATGCTGCTGCACCTCAACGTCAAGGGCTGCCGCCGAGCGGCTGGCGACGCGAGCGTCCTGCACCTGTATGTCGGAAGGAAATTCGACGAACCGTTGACCGCGGCGTACCGCATCGACTTCCACTATCGGGGGCTTGCCGGGACCCAGGATTATTTCCAGGCATCGCTGACGGCTGCCCGCGGTCCCTTCGGCACGCACGACTATCGCCTCGCCGTTGAAGCCGTCCCGCTCGGCGATCGTACGTTCCTGCACCTGTCGTACGCGTATGCCTACGGCGGTCCGGCGAAAGCGGCGATGCGCGCGTATTTCGCAACCGCAGGAGAAGGCAAAGTAGGTTTCACGGCCGAGCGCCGTCGACCCGACGGGACGCCGGTGCTGGTCGGCGGGCTCCGCGGCGCGCTGGAGCGCAACGTCATGCGCTACTACCTCGCGATCGACGCCTATCTCGGCACGCAGTCCGCGCCGCCCGAGGAGCGGCTGGAGGATCGGCTGCGCGAATGGTTCGAATCCACGGAACGCTACGCGCTCCAGCTCCACGAGCTCGGCGAGGACGCCTACCTGGCAATGAAACGCCGCGAGTGCGCCGCCTCCGGCGAGTCTTGAGCGGCTTACGGGCGGCGGCGCAGCAGCTGGATCATGACCAGCGACAGCACGGTCTCGTCGCGTTGATTCTTGAGCTCGTAGCGGAACCGCGCCACGCCGCGGCCCGCCTGGTGCCGCGACGGCCGCGCGTCGAGCAGGGTGAAGTCGCAGCGTAGGCGGTCTCCGGGCCGCACGGGCGCGAGCCAGCGCAGCTCGTCGATGCCGATGCCGGCGAGCGCGGAGCGCTCGAACATGCCGGTCCGCTGTACCAGCGCCCAGGTGAGCGCGGCCGTCTGGAATCCTCCGAGGACGAGCCCGCCGAACACCGAATCGCGCGCCGCCACCGGATCGAGATGGAAGTATTGCGGATCGTAGCGGCGGGCGAAGTCGAGCGCTTCGTCCTCGCCGACGGTGTGCTCCGGGGTGCTATACGTGCGGCCCGGCTCGAAATCCTCGAGATAGTAATCGGTCATCGCCGGCAGCCTGTGCGGGCCAGGTCGCGATTATCGCCTACGGCGGGCCGCTCTTCGGGACGAACGCGGCGGCCCGTGTGCGAGCGCGAAGTGCACGCTATAGTTCGATCCTCTACCCGCGACCCAATTCGGCCGCGCCACGGTCTCCTCCGCCATGCTCCAGCCGCACCGACACAGCTTCCGCTCGCTGAGCGCGCACGGCTTCCACGAAGTGGTCTACCGCGACTGGGGGAATCCGGACAGCTCGCGCGTCGTGGTGTGCGTGCACGGCCTTACCCGCAACGGCCGCGACTTCGACACCCTGGCCGCATCGCTGTCCGATCGGTTTCGCGTACTCTGTCCCGACATGCCCGGTCGCGGCGAGAGCGAGTGGCTGGCGGACGCCAACGATTACACCTTTCCGACCTATCTCACCGCGCTCACCGCGCTGCTCGCCCATGCGCGGGTCGAACGCGTGGCCTGGATCGGGACGTCCATGGGCGGGCTGCTCGGCATGATCCTCGCGGCGCAGAAGGCATCGCCCGTCACGCGGCTGGTGGTGAACGACATCGGGCCGGTGATCGAACCCGCGGCGCTCGCCCGCATCGCCGGTTACGTCGGCCTCGATCCGACGTTCGCCACCTTCGGCGAGCTCGAGGCGCACATCCGCGAAGTTTCGGCGCCCTTCGGCGCGCTGACCGATGCCCAGTGGCGCGAGCTGGCCACGACAACTTCCCGCCGCACGGTCGACGGCCGCTGGCAGCTCAAATACGATCCGGGCATCGCAGTCCCGTTCAAGAGCTCCGCGTCGCCGGGCGGAGATCTGTGGGTGGTGTGGGATGCGATCGCGTGCCCGACGCTGCTGCTGCGCGGCGCCCAATCGGATCTGCTGTCGTCCGCGACCGCCGCGGCGATGCGCACGCGCGGGCCTGCGCCACGGCTGATCGAATTCGCCGGCGTAGGCCATGCGCCGATGTTGCTCACAGCGGAACAGATCGCGCCCGTGGCGAAATTTCTCGAGGCTCGCTAGGCGAACCGTCCCAACGCGCGCGCCATCGTCTACAATCCTGCCCGACCTGCCAATGTCGATGTCATGCCGCTGGCCCTAAGCCTCCCCGCCGTCGAAGCGCGACCCGCCCACCCGCCCGAAACGCGCCCCGCGCGAGTCGTGCCCTGGCTCGAGGAGACGCTCAAGCGCGAGCCGATCGATGCGGCGTCGACCATCGGCGACGCGCTGGCGGCCACCAATCGGGTCGCGCTGTCGGAGACGCGGCGGCTCGAGCTCGCCGAGCGCTATTACGCGACCTCGCTCGCGCTCTGGCCGCACCTCGAGCGCCAGTTCACGCGCGCGCAGCACCCGCTCACCCGCAACGCGCTTGCCGCGGCCAAGGCGGCGCTCACGCTCGCGAGCGAGCTGGCCACGGCGTACAAGCACCTGCTGTCGCACGAGGCGGAGAGACGCCTCATCCTGTCCGGAAACCGGCAGCTCATCGCGCTCATCCACCGCTGCCTGCAGTGCACGAACCGCGTTCTCATCAACAGCTATCAATCGTACGCGCCCGTTCCCGCGCGCACCTGGCACGACGCGCACGCTATATATGTCTTCGCGCACGGCAGGAATCTGCAGATGACGCCGGTCGGAAGCGACTCGGCGGAAGCCACTCCCGAGCGCTATTACGTGCAGGCGCTGCTGCTGGCGCTTGCGAATCCCTACGGATTCATGCCGGGGCAGCTCGGGCAGGTCGTGCAGTACCTGCACGCGCACGCGCACTGGGCCCGCATCACCGACGTGCCGCCGGTACATCGCCTGGCGAAGGCGGTGGCGATCATCCCCGTCGGCCACGATTTCCCGCCGTTCGCGGCCAACAAGGGCGCCAACGTCAACGGTGGCAAGCTGTTCCTGCTTACTTTCGATCTCGCGTTCCAGATCCAGGAGCAGCTGCGCGCGCTCGAAGCGGGAGGCGTACCGCCGGCCGCCGCGGGCGGCGCCGCGCCGACCACCAGGGTCGAATACATGGCGCTCCTGCGGCGGCTCCTGCGCCAATGGGCGATTCCGCCGGCGCGGCAGTTCAACCGGCTGCCCTCGCGGGCGCGAGTGGTCATGTGCGCCGGTCTGCCGGCGGTGTGGCAGTACAGCCGGGGCTCGCGCCCGGACCTGCCCGGCGCGGTCCCCGGGCTGCCGGCGATGAATACCTGCCAGGTCATCAACCACACGCCGGCCGGATACGCGCTGCGCCAGGTCGACACCGCGCACGCGGCGCTGCGTATCGGCGAGCTGATCGCGCTGCGTGTGGAGGGACGCAACGCCCTGCAGGTGGCGATGGTCCGCTGGTTCCGCAATACGCTGCGCGGCAGCGGGCTCGAGTTCGGGTGCGAGCTACTGTCGGACAATCCGCAGGCGGCGGCCGCGCACGCCGAAGAGGGTGCGAAGGCGCCGGTGCCCGCAGTGGTTCTGCCCGGCGAGGGCGAGGAAAGCGCTGCCGCGATGGTGCTGCTGCCCGCGGGCGCCTTCGAGACCGAGCAGGCGATCGAGCTCAAGGTGGGCGCTCGCGCGGACACGGCCGTGCTTACCAAGCTCGTCGAACAGGGGCCGGGCTTCCAGCTCTACGAATACGTCGCGGTGGCTTGAAGCGCTTATTCGCGCGCGTTTGCGGCGAGCGCTTTACCGGGGGCCTTGGCGGGGTCGCCGTCGCCGCTCAGTCCACGCGGGATCGGAAAGGCCACTTTCTCGACCACGCCGGCGAGCTCGGTAACCTCGGTTGCGCCCAGCGCTTTCAGCCGCGCGACCACTTCCTGCACGAGCAGCTCGGGGGCGGAGGCGCCCGCGGTGACGCCGATCCGCCGCTTGCCGGCGAGCCAGTCGCCGCGAACCTGCTCGGCGCGATCGATCATGTAGGCGTCCGCGCCGTGGCGCGCAGCGACTTCGCGCAGCCGGTTCGAGTTCGAGCTGTTCGGGCTCCCCACGACGATTACGACGTCGCACCGCGGAGCGAGCAGCCGCACCGCGTCCTGGCGGTTCTGCGTCGCGTAGCAGATGTCGTCCTTTTTCGGCCCGACGATGCCCGGAAAGCGCCGGCGCAGCGCCGCGACGATCTGCGCCGCATCGTCGATCGACAGCGTGGTCTGCGTGACGTAGGCGAGCCGGGCCGGATCGCGGACCGCGAGGCGATCGACCTCGGCGACCGATTCGACGAGGTAGATGCCATCGCTCGCCTGCCCCATCGTGCCCTCGACCTCGGGGTGACCGGCGTGGCCGATCATCACGACCTCCCTCCCCTGCTCGCGCATCCGCACGACCTCCGCGTGCACCTTGGTGACCAGCGGACAGGTCGCGTCGAACACGGTGAGGCCGCGCGACCCGGCCTCCGCACGCACCGCGCGCGACACGCCGTGGGCACTGAACACGACCGTGCTTCCCGGCGGTATCTCGGAGAGCTCGTCGACGAAGACGGCACCCTTGCGCTGCAGCTCCTCGACGACGAACCGGTTGTGCACGACCTCGTGTCGGACATAAATCGGCGCGCCAACCTTCTCGAGCGCGCGCTCGACGATGGCGATGGCGCGATCGACTCCGGCGCAGAAGCCGCGGGGATTGGCGAGTAAGACGTCCATGTATCGATCCGAAGGCTTAGGCGGCCGCACGGTCCTTGCGCCGCGGGCGCAGGCTGTCGATGATGAGCAGCGCGGCGCCGACGGTGATCGCGCTGTCGGCGACGTTGAAAGCCGGATAGTACCAGTGCCGCCAGTGGAACAGCAGGAAGTCCACGACGTGCCCCAGCGTCAGGCGGTCGTAGAGGTTGCCCAGGCCTCCGCCGAGGATCAGAGCAAGCCCGGCGCAGTACCACGCGTCGCCTCCGCGCCGCAGAAGCCATACGATCAGCGCCGCCACCGCGATGGCGACCGCCGAGAAAAGATAACGCGGCCAAGGTCCCGCATCGCGCAGGAAACTGAACGCCGCGCCGGTGTTGAAGGTGAGCACGAGGCTGAAGAACGGCGTGACGACGCGCTCGTCGCCGGGGCGCAACGCGCCGATCAGCGCCCGCTTCGAGAGCTGATCGGCGACGAACACCGCGGCGCTCGCGCCGAGCCAGAACCACAAGCGACGTCTCATGCGAACCTTCGCGCCTCGCCGGCACCGTAGAGGTTCGACACGCAGCGGCCGCAAAGTCCGGGATGAGCCGGATCCGCTCCCACATCGGCGCGGTAGTGCCAGCAGCGCTCGCACTTCGGATGCGCGCTGCGCCGCACGCGAACCGTGCGCTCGGGGCCCGGCTCGACACGGGCCGCGGACGTGATCAGCACGAACTTGAGATCCTCGCCCAGGCTCGCGAGCGCCGCATGGTCGCGGGGAGGCGTGACGATATCGACCTCGGCCTGCAGCGACGAGCCGATCTCGCCGCCTTCGCGTGCGGCTTCCAGCGCGCGCAACACGTCGCGGCGAACCGAGACGATCGTCTCCCACTTCTCACCGAACTCCGGCGCATGCCCAAGATCGACGACGGCGTCCCGCCAGGTGCCGGCGAAGATGGTCGCCTCACTCGGACGAAGGACCCGCCATGCCTCCTCGGCGGTGAAGCTCAGGATCGGCGCCATGAACTTGAGCATGCCGTCGCGGATCCGCGCGAGCGCGGTCTGCGCCGAGCGCCGCGGCCGGCCGGTGCGCGGCGCCGTGTAGAGCCGGTCCTTGAGGATGTCGAGATAGAAGCCGCCCAGCTCCTCCGAGCAGTAGGTCTGCAGCTGCTGCACCACCGGGTGGAATTCGAACTTCTCGTACGACTCGGCGAAGCCCGCGAAGTACGCGTTGGCCACCGCGAGCGCATAGCGATCCAGCTCGAGCAGCTCGCCGATCGGCACGGCATCGGCGGCCGGATCGAAATCCGCGGTGTTGGCCATCAGGAAGCGCAGCGTGTTGCGGATCCGTCTGTAGCTCTCCACCACGCGCTTGAGGATCTCCTCGGAGATGAACAGCTCGCCCGAATAATCGGTCGCGCCCACCCACAGGCGCAGGATCTCCGCACCGTAGGTATTGGAGATCTTCTGCGGCGCGACGACGTTGCCCTTCGACTTCGACATCTTCAGTCCCGAGCCGTCGACGACGAAGCCATGCGTGAGCAGCGCGTTGTACGGCGGCCGGCCGTTGAGCATGCTGGAGATGAGCAGCGACGAGTGGAACCAGCCGCGGTGCTGATCGGAGCCCTCGAGATAGAGATCGGCCGGGAAGCCGAGCTCCGGGTTGCGCCGGAGCACCGTCTCGTGCGTCGAGCCGGAATCGAACCACACGTCCAGCGTGTCGGTGAGCTTGCGGTACTTCGCCGGATCGACGCCGAAGTCTTCGTGCGTCGCGGCGAACCACGTCTCGACGCCGCCGCGCTCGACCTTCGCCGCGGCAAGCTCGAGCAGCGCCAGCGTGTCGGGATGGAGCTCGCCGGTCTCGACATCGACGAAGAACGGCAGCGGCACGCCCCACTGGCGCTGCCGCGACAAGGTCCAGTCGGGACGGTTGGCGATCATGCCGGTGAGCCGTGCCTTGCCCCAGGCGGGAAAGAAGCGCGTCGCCTCGATGCCCTTGAGCGCTTTCGTGCGCAGCGTTTCCGCAGGTCTGTGTCCGCGCCATCCGGGAACCTCATCCATTCCGGCGAACCACTGGGTCGTCGCGCGATAGATGATCGGCGTCTTGTGCCGCCAGCAGTGCATGTAGCTGTGGCGCCAAGGCGCAGCGTGCAGCAGCGCGCCCGCTTCGCGCAGCTTGTCGACGATCTTCGGGTTGGCCTCCCAGATCTTCATGCCGCCAAAGAACGGCAGGTCGGGAGCGAAGCGGCCGTCGCCCTGCACCGGGTTCAGGATCTCGTCGTCGGTCATGCCGTAGCGCCGGCACGAGACGAAGTCCTCGACCCCGTACGCCGGCGAGGAATGGACGATTCCGGTGCCCTGATCGAGCGTCACATAGCGGCCGAGATACACCGGTGCGCCTCGGTCGTAAAAGGGATGGCGGAAGACGATGCGCTCGAGCGCCGCGCCCTTCGTGGTCGCAATCGTGCGGCCGTCGAGCGCGTAGCGCGAGAGGCACTTCTCGACCAGCTCGGCGGCCAGAACGAGATGCCCTCGCCGGGTCTCGACCAGCGCGTAGTCGAAGTCCGGGTGCACGTTGAGCGCCTGGTTCGCCGGGATCGTCCACGGCGTCGTGGTCCACACCGCCGCGGCGATCGGCTCCTCGGTAAGCGCGTCGAGGCCGAAAGCTTCGGCGAGCTTTCTGCGCTCCTCCGGATCGAGCGGAAAGGCGATGTCGATGGCCACATCGTCGCGGTCCTCGTATTCGACTTCCGCCTCGGCGAGCGCGCTCTGGCAGTCGAAGCACCAGTTGACCGGCCTCAATCCCCGGTAGATGTAGCCTTCGACGAGGAGCTTTCCCAGCGTGCGGATCTCGTCGGCCTCGGCCCTGTAGGCCATCGTGGTGTAGTGATGCTCCCAGTCGCCGAGCACGCCCAGGCGCTGGAAGTCCGCCTTCTGCAGCTCGATCTGCTCGGTGGCGTAGGCGCGGCACAGGCGCAGCGTCTCGGCGGTCGAGAGCTGCTTGCCGTAGGTCTTCTCGATCTGCACCTCGATCGGCATGCCGTGACAGTCCCAGCCCGGGACGTACGGCGCATCGAAGCCGGCGAGCTGCTTGCTCTTGACCACGATGTCCTTGAGGATCTTGTTGACCGCGGTGCCGATGTGGATGGCGGCGTTGGCATACGGCGGGCCGTCGTGGAGGATGAACTTCGGGCGGCCGCGGCTCGCCGCGCGAATCGCCGCGTAGACTTTCCGGCGCTGCCAGTCGGCGACCCAGCCCGGCTCGCGCCTGGCGAGGTCGCCGCGCATCGGAAACGGCGTGTCCGGAAGGTTCAGCGTCGACTTGTAGTCGGTCTTCGGATCGTCGGGCATCACTGCTGTTCTTTGCGGGTCGAGAAGTATTCGCGGGCCTGAGCGACGTCGATGCCGATCTGCCGAGTGAGAGCGCCGAGATCGGGATAGCGTTCCTCGTCGCGGAGCTTGTGCAGGAGCTCGATCGTCACCCGACGGCCGTAGATCGTCTCGTCGAAGTCGAAGACAAACACCTCCAGCACCGGACGGCCTTCGGCCGCGATGGTCGGGCGCACGCCAACGCTCGCCGCGCCGCGGCGCGGACCGTTGCCCAGGCCGCGCACGCGCGCCGCGAAAATACCGGACAACGGCGGCTTGCGTCGCAGGATCAGGTTGGCGGTCGGGTAGCCCAGGCCGCGGCCGCGCTTGTCGCCGTGCGCGACGTGGCCCGAGATGGCGTACGGCCGGCCCAGCATGTCGGCCGCACGCTCAAGATCGCCGCGCACCAACGCCTCGCGGACGGCGCTGCTCGAGATGCGCTCCTCTCCGCTCCTCACCAGCCCCATCGCTTCGACGCTGAAGCTGCGCGCCGAGGCGCGCAGCAGCTCGAGGTCCCCCGCGCGCGCGCGTCCGAAGCGGAAGTCCTCGCCCACCAGCACCCAGCGCGTCTTGAGCGCCCCCACCATGATCTTGTCGATGAATTCCGTCGCGCTCAGGTGCGCGAGCCGCGCGTCGAAGCGGCCGATGTGCACGCGCGCCACGCCGTGGGCCGCGAACTGCTCCAGCTTGTCGCGCAAAGTCGACAGGCGCGGCGGCGCCGCATGCGGTGCGAAGAATTCCCGCGGATGCGGATCAAAGGTGAGCACCGCGGCGGGCAGGCCCAGATCCTCTGCGGCCTCGACCAGCCGGGCGAGCATCGCCTGGTGGCCGCGATGCACGCCGTCGAAATTGCCGATCGTCAGTGCGACGTGTTCGGGGGCGGGAGGAAAACCGCGGAAGACCTGCACTGAGGGCTCGCGCCTGCCGGGCGACCGGTGGGAAGGCTTTGAAAAACTTCGATTTTACCGTTCACGCCGCGCGGCGGTCCAGCGCGGCATCGCGTTACGATCGCTTCGGTGCGAGGCGCGAGCGTCACGCGGCCCACTCGCGCCAGCCCGCGAGCAGGGGAAAGTAGAGCGCGAGCCGGATCGGGCGCGGGTCGAGGGCGCGAAGCATCGTGGCGTAGTCCTGCAATTGCGTCGCGTAGCGCTCGCGTTCGCGATCGAGGAACGCCTCCAGGTCGCCGCCTTCGTGGCGGGAGAGCTTGAAGTCGACGATCCACCGCGTGCCGCTCGCATCGACGAAGGTACGATCGAGCACGCGGTGCTCATAGGCGCCGTCGCGCCACTCGGTGAGCGCGTATTCGCTGTGCCCCTCGGCGTGGCGAGGGTCGAACAGCCAGCGGCCGCGCGGATCGGCGATCGTGCGCTCCAGGGCGGCCACCACGTCGTCGACCGCGGCGCGCGCCTCCGGCCCGGTGAAGCCGGCGTGCGCGAGCTCCGCCTCGATCCGCGGCCGTTCGGTGTCGATGCGCTGGCGCGTCCAGCGCTCGAAGCCTTCGTCGGCCATGCGGCGAAGGATGCGATGCGCGACGATGCCGACCCGGCGCGCCGCTTCGCGGGCCCAATCGAATTCGATCGTCTCGTCCTCTCCGTGCGCCGGAGACTCCGGGCCGACAGGAATGCCCGGCGGCGGCCCCGGCAGCCGCCACGCAACCGGCAGGCGCTCGAGCGGGACCCCGGAGAGGCGGCGCGGAGGCTGCGCCTCGTCGCCCGTGGCGGGCGCAGGCACGAGCGGCGTCAGCGCAGGCCACAGCGCGGCGAGCAGCGTTCCGCGTCGCGCGGTCCTCCAGCGCACAGCGCCCTCGGCATCGCGGTCCACCCCGAGGACCGCGCACAGATGCAGGGTCGTCCGCGCGCGCGTGCAGCCCACGTAGAGCAGCCGCCGCAGCTCCGCGTCGTCCTCGTCGGCGGCGAGCGCGCGCAGATAGGCGTACACGGGATCGTCCCTCTCCCGCGCGCGTGTCCGCGCCCGGAGGGGTGCGAGCAGCAGCCCGTCGGGGCGCTCGCGCCACAGCAGCAATTGCGCATCGCCCCCGCCGGTCGAGCGCGCCAGCCCGGGCATGATCACCGCGTCGAACTCGAGGCCTTTCGCCTTGTGCAGCGTCATCACCTGGACCGGCGTCGACGGAATGTCGCTTTGCGCGTACAGCGCTTCGAGCGCCGCGACGAATCCAGGCCAATCGGGCAGATCGGCGCCGTGTGCGCGCTCGGCGATGAGCGCGAACACCTGCTCGGCGGCGGCAAGATCGACGGCCGGCTCCGTGACGCAAGCCGGACCGCCCAGCGCCAGCCAGGTCGAGCGCACGCGGCTCGCCACCGGCGCTCGGCCGCGCTCGCGCAGCGCGGGCAACACCGCGGCGGCGAACCGCTCGAGCCGCGCTCGACCCTCGACGGTGAGACGAGAGAACGCGTCCTGGACGAGACTTCCGGCAACTGCCTCGACCAGCGGCCGATGGCCGCAGGCGTCGAGCAGTACGAACAGGTCGGGCAGCGTCAACCCGCACCACGGTGCGCGCAGCACGGCGAGCCAGGCGGCGCGATCGTCGGGCTGCACGAGCGCATGGGTGAGCGCCGCGAGATCGAGAACCGCCTGGCGCTCCGACAACCGGTCCAGCTCGACGGCCGCGAAGGCGATGCCGGCCGCCCGGAGCGCCGGCAGGATCTCCGCCAGGTCGGCTCGCTTGCGGACGAGAACGGCGACGCTGCGCGCGCCCGCGGCCAGCGCGGCGCGCACCCGTCCGACCGCTGCTTGGGCTTCGCCGCGATCGTCGGACGCGAGGTCGAGCGTCACGCCCCCATCGAAGCGCTCGCGGCGGGCCGCCACCGTTCCGGCGAATGCCACCGCACCGCGCACGGGATCGTCGCGAGGGGCCAGCACGCCCGGAAAGCTGCCGTTGAGCCAGTCGACGAGCCCGCGCTGCGCCCGGAAGTTGGACGACAGCGTCAAGGGTTCGAGGGCGACGCCGCCGATGCGTCGCCGCGCCCTGGCCTCGAGGAAGAGGCGCACATCGGCGTCGCGGAAGCGATAGATCGACTGCATCGGATCGCCCACGAGGAAGAGCGTCCGTCCGTCCCCAGCCGACCATCCGGCGGTCAGCCGTCCGATGAGCTCGCATTGCGCGAACGAAGTGTCCTGGAACTCGTCGACGAGCAGATGCTCGATCCGGGCGTCGAGTGCGAGGAGCAGGTCGGAAGGCGCCCCGTCGCTCGCCAGCGCCTCGAGCGCGACCAGCGTGGCCTGGTTGAAGTCCATCACGCCGTGGCGCGCGAACGCGAGGCTCAGGCGCGCGGCGGTGCGCGGCAGCACGACGGTCAGCGCCTGGATGAACGACCAGGCATCGTCCTCGTAGTGCGGCGGCGGCAGCGTTTTCACCGTCTGCAACGCCTTCTCGAACCCGTCGATCCGCCCGAGCGCATCGAGCAGATCTTCCATGGTTCGCTTCTCCGAGCGGCCGTCCGGCGGAAAGCCGTCGTTGACGTTGACGCTGACCCTGAGCTTCCCGCCGGCCGTGAGCAGCCATCCGGCGATGGCCCGCCACTGCGCCAGCCCTTCGGCGTTCGCCGGGGGCAGGCCGGGTGTGCCGGCGCACGCCGAGAGCGGATGCTCGGTGCGGCCTGCGGCGATGTTGCGCGCGGCGTACTGGAGGGACTGCGCGAGCGCTGCGCGCAGCCTCGGAGGCAGCAGTGCCTCGAGCTCGCCCAGCTCGGCCGCGATTTCGGCTTCGAGCGCGTGCTCCAGCCGGGCGCGAAGTTGCTCCGCGTCGTGGTTCACGAGATAGCGCAGCCATTGCTCGCGCTTGGCAAGGAGCCCGGCGATCAGCTGCACGGCGCGCTCCGCGTCGTTGTCGAGATGATCGAGGAGCCGGCGCCACGCGTCGTCGTCCGCGGCCGAGTACAGCTCGTCGCGCGCCGCCTCCGCGTACAACGCGTCGGCACGTTCGACCGGACGCGGGAGCGCGCCCTGCTTCGCCGCTAACGGTGCCCGGCGCACCAGCGCCATGCACAGCGCGTCGATCGTGTGGATGTGCAGCCGCGCCGGATGCGCGACGAGGTGCCAGTCGGCGGCGGCATCGCGCTCGAGCGCGGCGCGCGCGAGGCGCGCGGTGAGCAGGCGGTTCGGCGTGGCGTCCGCCGGTGGATGCGGCTCGCGCAGCGCCGCGACGATCCGCTCGCGGATCTCTCCGGCGGCCTTGCGTGTGAAGGTTATCGCCACGATTGCCTCGGGACGTTCCACGCGCGCCAGGAGCGCGAGATAGCGCTGGATCAGCAGCTCCGTCTTGCCCGATCCTGCCGGCGCCTGGACGATGAACGAGCGCGTCGGATCGAGCGCGTCGCCGCGCGCGCGGGTGTCGTCGAGCGCCGCTTCATTCATCGTTCGCTCCGCTCAGATCGATCGCGCGCACGGATTCGATCCGGCACACCGCCTGCAACCCGCAGTTGCGGCACGGCGAAGGCGTGAGGCGCGGCGCGACGGCGGCGTGGCCGCCCGCGATCTCGGCGCCCAGCGCGTCCAGCTTCCGGGCCCACCAGGCCTCGAGGCTCGTCCACGTTCCACCCGGCGCGACCGCGGCGGAGTCCAGTTCCGGCCAGACGCCTTCGTCCGCGGCGATTCCCACGGCGGCAACGCCTTCGGGACGCAGCTCGGCGAAGGCGACGGCGCGGACGGGGCCGCCGGAGGCGCGGACCGAGTGCGCGAGCGCGTACAGCCCGAGCTGCACCGACCGCGGGCGCTCGTCGAACCACTGGCGCGGCCGCTCGACCTCGCCGGTCTTGTAGTCGATGATCGATACGCCCCCGTCGGCGAGGGCGTCCACCCGGTCGAGTCGAAGCGTGAGATCGATGCCGCCGAGGCGCAGCGGCATGCGCTCTTCGAGCGCCTGCGCGACGAACGGGGGCCGGGAGCGCTCGAGCGCAAGCCACACGGCCAGCGTGCGCTCGAGGCGGCGCGCCTCGCCCTCCCGCAGCAGCGCCGGGAGCGCGCGCCAGCGGCTCGCCGGCAGCTCGGCGAGCGCGCGATCGACGGCCTCGGCGATGCGGGCCGCTAGCGCGGCTCCGTCGAAGGCTACGAGGGTGGCGTGGTCGTGCGCGCCCTGCCAGAACAGCGCGAGCGCGGCGTGCACCATCTTGCCGTGCTCGAGCGCCGTGAGTCCCACGCTCGACGCCGGCCAGGGATCGACCCGCAACCGACAGCGCGTCACCGCCTGGAATGGACAGTCGCTCTGTAAAGCGACGAGACGCGAGCCGCCGCGCACCGCGCTGCCGGGTGCAATCGCGGGCGCACGATCGTCGGCGATGCGCTCGAGCGTCGCCGTGCGCGCGATGTCGTCGATCCACGATCGCGGCCGCGGCGACGGCGCGCGCTCGGGATAGTCCCGAATCAGCGCCGACGGCGAAGCGTCGCAATCGTCGATCACCGCGGCGCAGCTGAACACGACCTCCGGCGCCGCGCGCGCGAATCGCACCGTCAGGCTCCGCGCGTATTCGCGCTCGCGCTCCGCGGTGGCGTGCGCGACGTTGCGCTCGCGCTGCCAGGCGAGCGGCAGCAGCGGATTCGGATCGGGCGCCGCCGGCCAGCGCTCGGAGGCGAATCCGGCGACCCACAGCGCATCGAAGGCCAGCCCGGCGCCTTCGAGCACGCCGAGAATCTGGATCGGCGCGGACCCGCCTTCGGGCTGGAAACGCTGCTCGCTCGCGAGCGACTGGAGCGTGGCGAGCGCGCGCGCCGATGACAGTCGCGGCGCGACGGCGCTCAAGCTGGCGAAATCGACGAGCAGCTTCTCCCAGGCGACGCGGGCCTGGTACTCGCCGCTGTCGAGCGTGCGCGTGCCCGGCCATCCGGCGCCAGCGAGCCAGGCACGCCACGCATCGCTCCACTCGCGCGGGCTGAAGCGCGCGAGTCCACGCAGGACATCGCGCGCGCTTCGCCAGCGCTGCGCGAGCGGATCCGAGCCGCGATCCAGCGTGGCGACGGCATCGCCGAGCGTTACTTCGCTTCTGCCTTCGTCGAGCCATTCGCGCTCCGCGCGCGCGCGCATCAGCCACGCGCCTGCGGCGTCGGGTAGATACGGCGATCGCAACAACGCCGCCGCCGCGCCCGCGTCGAGCGAAGCCTCGCCAAGCGCGATCAGATCGAGCGCAGTGGCGACCAGCGGCACAGCCGCCAGCGACGGCCCGAGCGAGAGCTCGAACGGCATCCGCGCCGCGCCGGCGGCGATCGCCGCCTCCGGGGCAAGCAGCTCCTCGGCCAGCGCCAGGACTTCGTCGCGGCGGGCGGCCAGGTTCTCGACGACGACGCCGATGCGTGCTTCGGGACGCGCCCGCGCGTGTTCCCGCGCCCATGCGAACGCGGCGGCGATCTCATCGCGCACCGTCGGGGCAACCGTGCGCTGCGCGGTGGCTTCGATCTCGGGCAGCGTATCGAGCGAAGTCAACGCCGCGCCCGCTTCGCGCAACGCGTGGAACAGGCGCTCGTGCTGCGGCGTGGGCTCGACAAGCCCCGCGATGACGGTCGGCGGTAACGCGCGCATCCACGTACCGGCGCAGGCGATCAGCGCATCGGGCAAGAGCGCGAGGTCGCGCGCTCCGGCCGCGCGAAGTCGCGTCGCGTAAGCTTCCGCCCAGCGGGCGAACACGGCCGGATCGTCGGGATCGCCACCGTCGACGCGCCAGCTGCGCCAGCTCTCGCCCCCGACGCCCCATTGATGCACGAGCGACCATGCCTCGGCGGCGAGCGCAGCTGCGGCGCGGCCGTCGAAAAGCGGCACACGATCGGCATCGGCGTCGACGATCTGCCGCCACTGCACCGTGCTCTGCAACGGCGTGAGCAGCAACGCGGCATCGACAGCGTCGGCCGCCAGCGCTTCTTGCCACAGCCATTCCAGCCACTGCGGATACGGAAGAATCGTCGGCGTCGGCCAGACCGTGACGCCGCGGCGCCGCTGCGCGACGTCGAATTGGCGATGCAGGAAGCGCGCGAGCCGCCGGTTGGGCGTGACCACCATCGCGCCCGCGCCGAGCGCGGCGAGCAGTGCGGGATTCATCAGCCGCAATGTTAGCCGACACGCGGGTCCGCCTTGAGATCGTGACGACAGGCGTCCACGCGCTGCGTCGCGGCCCGGTCATGCGCAGACGGCGAAGCCGCGTGGCCTTGAGCGCCGACCGCGGCGGAATCGTCAGAGAGCGGGTCGCCTAATCGTCGCCCAGCGCCGCTTCGGCGGGCGCGGACTCCGGGCGCGGCTCGCGCGAGGGAATCGGCGGAAGCTCCTCGGCTGTGGCCGGAGGCGGTTCCGGCAGCCATTCTTCGGCGCGCAGAATGATCTTCCATTCGCCGCACCAGTCGTCGTCGCGAACCAGCGGCCAGATCCCTTCGACGACGTAAGCCTTGGCGTTGATGGGATTGGGATTGAGCTGCGGCGCCTGGCGCCGGCACTGTCCCCAAAGCGGCGCTTTGCCGTCGAGCGGACGGGCGTGGCGGCGATCGTAGAAGCGGCAGTTGATGCATTTCTCCACGCTCTCGAGCGCTTCGTTCGGGGAGGCGGTCGGCTGCGGCGCCCGAGCGAGCGGGTCGGCGTCCTTGGGTGCAGCCGCGTCGGCCGTCTTCTTGCCAGCCGCGGGGCCACGCTCGGAAGCGCGCGCTCGAACCACGTAGAGTCCTTTTCGAGTGGGATGCCTAAGCCGGGCGCGCGTGGGGCTGCTTGACGGCGGGCGCCTGGCGCGGCGTGCGCTGGGCGGCCCAGTGACGCGGCCGGTCGAATAGCGGCCGGAAGTAGCACGAGCGTCCCGCCTCGCGCGCGGCTACGGCCGCGTCGTGCATGCGCGGATAGCGCTCCGAGGCGCGCTCGACGGCGACGCGACGCGACCACGCTTTCGCGTCGACGCGCGAACGGCGAATGGCGGCTGTCAGGCGGCCCATGCGGTCAGCGCGGCGGCCAATGGCGCAGGAACGTCCTGGACGTGGCGCGTGACGCGTGCGCCTTTTGTGTCCAGCACGGCCTTGAGCTCCGCATCGGCTTCTTCCGCTTCGCGCCGGAGCGACTCGTCGTAACCCTGGCGTTGCTTCGGGTTCGACAGCACAGCGTAGGCCTCGTGGATCAGGCGGATCAGCGCTTCATCGGTGTCGCCGTTGAGACGCTGCTTGATCGTCCGATACGCCGCCTCGATGCGCGTGGACGATGCACCGGGTGGCAACTCGAGATAGTCGTAGTGCGTGTAGAGCACAGCCTTCTCCCAGTCTTTTCCGGATACGTTTGGGCGTGCAGCCCGTTCGACGATGAGGCAGCAACATCCATGCCATGGCTTGAGAGTCGATGGCAGGACAGGCTCGCAACCGCTTGATTCGTCGGCATGGAAGACGAACGGCGCTGCCGCGCCGATGGAGCGCGGGCCGGCGCGCGGGGCGTCGACGTGCGCTCGGCGGCGGCTGCCGCGGGGCGGCAGTTTCCGGCCGCGAACCTGGCCTGCTAGATCATTGCGAGCGGCGTGGCACGTTTCGGCGGCGGAAAGATGCGATCGATTTCCGTGCGCAGCGCGGAGGAGAGTCTCACACCGAGGGCAGCGAAGTTGTCTTCTACATGCGCCACATCGCTCGCTTTGGGAATGACCGCGACGTTGCGTTGGGCGAGCAGCCATGCGATCGCCACTTGCGCCGGCGTCGCGCCCACGCGCCGCGCCAGATCGAGCAGGCGCCGGTCGCGCACGAGCCTGCCTTCGTCGAACGGCGAATAGGCCATCACGACGATGCGCCGGCGGCGGCACTCCGGCAGAAGGTCCCACTCGATTCCGCGACAGTTCAGGTGATAGAGCACCTGATCGGCGGCGCAATGCTTGCCGTCGGGCAGTGCCCGAATCTCGTCGATCTCGCCGCGATCCAGGTTCGACACGCCCCAATGGCGCACGCGGCCGGCGGAGCGCAGCTGCTCGAACCCCGCCACCGTTTCTCCGAGCGGGACGCTGGCGCGCCAGTGCAGCAGATACAGATCGATCCAGTCGGCGCCGAGCCGCCGCAGGCTTCGCTCGCACGCGGCCACCACGCCGCGGCGACTGGCGTGGCTCGGCAGAACCTTGCTCACCAGGAATACTTCGTCGCGCCGGTCCGCGATCGCTTCGCCGACGACCTTCTCCGCACCGCCGTCGGCGTACATCTCGGCGGTGTCGATGAGAGTCATGCCGAGATCGAGCCCGCGGCGGAGCGCGGCGACTTCGCGCCCGCGATCGCGCGTGCGCTCGCCCATGCGCCACGTGCCCATGCCCAAGGCAGGCATGCGGGCGCCGGAGGCAAGCTCGAGCACGGGGACAGTGGAGGCCATCGACTCGTGAAGACCTTGTCGTCAGCATACAACGACGGCAAGTGCCGGCGCTCCGGTAAAATGGGCCGATGGCTGTCGCCCTGCACGCTTCGCGCACCGTCGTCCGCGGCGCGTGCCCGCACGACTGCCCCGATACCTGCGCGCTGCTCGTCACGGTAGAGAACGGGCGCGCCGTCGAAGTTGCCGGTGCGCCGGATCATCCGACCACGCGCGGTACGCTTTGCACCAAGGTCGCGCGCTATCTCGACCGGACCTATGCCAAGGATCGCGTCCTGCATCCGTTGCGGCGCGTCGGTCCCAAGGGCAAGGGTCGCTTAGAGCGCATCAGTTGGGACGAGGCCCTCGACACGATCGCCGCGCGGTTCAAGGCGATCGCGGAGTCCGCCGAAGGACCGCAGGCGATCCTCCCCTACAGCTATGCCGGGACGATGGGACTGGTGCAGTCCTCGTCGATGGACCGGCGCTTCTTCCACCGCCTCGGCGCGTCGCTGCTCGATCGGACGATCTGCGCCACCGCCGGCAAGGAAGGCTACGCCGCGACGATCGGCGCCTCGATCGGCACCGACGTCGAGCAGTTCGAGAACGCGAAGCTCGTCCTGATCTGGGGCTCGAATCCCGTCGTCTCCAATCTGCACTTGTGGAGCCGGGTGCAGGAAGCGAAGCGCCGCGGCGCCAAGCTCGTTGCCATCGATCCGTACAAGAGCCTCACCGCCGAGAAGTGCCACAAGCACCTGGCGCCACTCCCGGGAACCGACGCCGCGCTGGCGCTGGCGATGATGCACGTGCTCGTCGCCGAGGAGCTCCTCGATCGCGATTACATCGAGCGCTACACGCTCGGGTTCGATGCGCTCCGCGAGCGCGTGCGCGACTATCCGCCGGCGCGCGTCGCCGAGATCACGGGCCTGGCGGTCGAAGACATCGTCGCGCTGGGGCGCGACTACGGCACGATCAAGCCGGCCGCGATCCGCGTCAACTACGGGCTGCAGCGCCACGCCGGCGGGGCGATGGCGGTGCGCACCATCGCCTGCCTGCCGGCGCTCGTGGGCGCCTGGCGCGATCCGGCGGGCGGCGTCCTGCTCTCATCGAGCGGCACCTATCCCGTGGACCGCAGTGCCCTCGAGCGGCCCGATCTCATCTGGAACCGTCCGCGCACGATCAACATGACGCAGATCGGCGACGCCCTCGCCGGGGCCGAGCCGCCGGTGCGGGCGATCTTCGTCTACAACGCCAACCCGGTCGCCGTCGCACCCGAATCGGCGAAGGTCGTTGCCGGCTTCGCGCGCGAGGACTTGTTCTGCGTGGTGCACGACGTGTTCCTCACCGACACGGCCGACTACGCCGACATCGTTCTGCCGGCTACCACGCAGCTCGAGCACTACGATGTGCACTTATCGTACGGCCACCTCTATGCGCTCGCGAACAACCCCGCCATCGCCCCGGTGGGTGAAGCAAAGCCTAATACGGAGGTCTTCCGCCTCCTCGCCCAGCGCATGGGTTTCACGGAAGCGTGCTTCGCCGAGAGCGACGAGGCGATCGCCCGGCACGCGTTCCTCCGCGACCACCCGCGCGCGCGCAGCCTCGAGTGGGACACGCTGAAGCAGCAAGGCTGGCAGAGGCTCGACGTTCCGACGCCTTTCGCGCCGTTCGCGCAAGGCGGCTTCCCGACGCCGTCGGGCAAGTGCGAGTTCTACTCCGAAACGCTCAAGCGTCGCGGGCTCGATCCCCTGCCCTGCTATATCCCGCCGCGCGAGTCGACCGGCAGCAGCCCCGAGCTGGCGCGGCGCTATCCGCTGGCGATGATCTCGCCGCCGGCACGGCACGCGCTCAACTCGAGCTTCGCCAACCTCCCGCTGTTCCTCGAGCACGAGCGCACGCCGTCGCTGGAGATCCATCCGGACGACGCGGCGGCGCGCGGCATCGCCACGGGCGAGCGCGTGCGCGTCCACAACGATCGGGGCGAGCTTGCGCTGACCGCCCGCGTGACCGAACGTGCCCGTCCCGGCGTCGTGGTGGCGCTGTCGGTGTGGTGGCGGAAGCTCTCTCCGGACGGCGGCAATGCCAACGCGTTGACTGGCCAGGCGCTGACCGACATGGGCCGCGCCGCGACGTTCTACGATTGCCTAGTCGAGGTCGAGCGAGCCGACGTGGCGAAGTAGGCTTCGGCGGCTTTCCGCAACGCTTCGCGAAGGCGCACGAATCCCGGAAGCGCATTCACGGTCTTGCGCACGAGCAGCGCGACGGGCCGCGCCACGCCGGCCAGTCGTCGGCAGCATCCCGGCTGGACGCGGTTCTCCAGCGCCAGACCGAGCGGGATGAGGCCCTCGCCGAAGCCCGCCCGGACCATCTGCAGCGCCGCGCCGAACGACTCCACCGGAATCAGGGTTCGGCCGAGCAGCTCGCGGTGATGCGCGCGCAGCAGCGGCTCGATCGCCTTCCACGATGCGGCCGAGGGTTCGATCGTGATGAGCGGCGCGCGGGCGGACGGGCGCGCCGTCCCCGGGGAGTGCACGAGCACCATCGGCTCGGCGACGATCGGGTGATGGACGAGATCCGCAGCGTCCGCATCGGTGCACATTCCGAGGTGATAGCGGCCGAGGCGCACGCTCTCGACGACCAGCACGCTGCGATGCGAGTGCAGGTCCACCCTCAGGCCCGGCAGTCGGGCCAACGCGCGGCGCAGCACGCCCGGTCCCCACGAGGCGGCGATCGAGTCGGCAAGCGCGAGCGAAAACGGGTTGATGCCCTCCGTTGCGGAACGCGCTCCCAGGCCGCGGAGCTCGGCGACCAGCGGCCGAGCACGCTCCAGGAAATCGGCCCCGAGCGGCGTGAGCCGCAGCCGACGCCCGGCCGGCTCGACCAGCGCGTAGCCCAGCTCGTCCTGCAGCGTGTGGATGCGCTTGCTCACGGCCGACTGCGTGAGGCGCAGCTGGACCGCGGCCTCGGTCACCGTGCCGAAGCGCTGCAGCGCGAGCAGGGCATCGATTCCTGTCAACATATTCCCCATTTTACTAAATATCAATCCAAAGATTCGCTTTATTTCTTGATCATGCGGGGCGATACTGCGTCCGTGCAAATCCTTCCGCCGCCGATGACCGACCCAATGCGCCAGGTTGAGTCCGCCTGGGACGAGCTCGCGCTTCGGCTGCGGGCGCGATTCAAGACGCTGAGCGACGAAATGCGCAGCTACCCGACCCCGATCGCCCGCTGCGACGAGCAGCTGACCGCGCTGATCGAGCAACGGGCCGCGGTGCGCGCGGAGCTCGAGCGACTGGCGGAGATGGAAGCCGGCGGCAGCGTTGCGACGTGCCCGGCCGATGCGCTCGAGCGGTTCGTCGCGGAAGGCGCGGCGGACGACGCTACTCTCGCCGCGACGCGTTCGCGCCTGGCGGTCGCGCTGTCGTCAATCCGCCCCGAGCGCGACGCGGCGATGCCGCGCATTCTGCCCTCGTTTCCCCTCTCGGAATGGAAATGAGCGCGTAGCGCTACACAGCGTGCCGGGCTAGCGCCGTCGGTCGCCGCCGTCAAGCCGCGCATTCATGCGCGCCCGCGCGTCGGGCACGATAGAATCCGCCCTTCCTTTCCGGACGTACCCATCATGGCGGAACCCACCCCGGCAACGCCTCAGGCGGAAGAGGCGAAAAAGCGGTTGCGCGAGAAGGTCGACAAGCTCCTCGCGCAGGATCCCTGTCGCAGCAGCGGCAGCATCGTCCTGGACGGCCGGAGGCTGGAGTACCGAGCCGAGGCCGCGTTCGTGCCGGTGAGCGCCGGCGGGCTCGACGAGAAGCGCGGCGAGCCCGAGGCGGCCGTCTTCACGACCTCGTACTTTCTTGAAGACGCCGATCCGAAAACGCGGCCCGTATGCTTCGTCTTCAACGGCGGCCCCGGCTCGTCGTCGATCTGGCTGCACCTCGGAGCGCTCGGACCGAAGCGGGTGGCCATTCGCGAGGACGGCACGATGCCGGAGCCGCCCTACAGCGTGATCGACAACGAGGACTCGTGGTTCGAGCACTTCGATCTCGTGTTCGTCGATCCGCCGCATACCGGCTACTCGATCACGGCGAGCGAGGATGCGCGCAAGAAGATGCTCTCGGTGGACGGCGACGTCGACGCGCTCGCCGAATGCATCCGCGGCTGGCTCGGGCGCCATCGGCGCTGGAGCTCGGAGCTCTATCTTGCCGGAGAGAGCTATGGCACGACGCGCGGTGCAGCGCTCGCCGAAAAGCTTCAGGACACGGGCGTCGCGCTGTCGGGACTGGTCCTGGTCTCCTGCGCGATGGACCTGCAGAGCATCGTCTTCGCGCCGCGCAACGACCTGCCCTACGCGCTGTTCCTGCCCGGCTTCGCCTGTGTGGCGCAGTATCACGGCAGGCTCTCCGGCACGCTCGGGGAGAGCCCGGCGGCCGCTCGCGCCGCCGCCGAGAAGTTCGTCGCCGAGGATTATCTGAGCGTTCTGCACGCCGGCGCGCGGCTGTCGGGCGACCTGCGTCGGCACGCGGCGAAGCGCATCGCCGAGCTCACCGGCCTGGCGCCGGCCCTGGTTGAGGAGAAGAACCTGCGCATCAGCGATCAGACGTTCTTCTTCGAGCTGTTGCGCGACAAGGGCCGGATCGTCGGACGACTGGAGGCCCGCGTGACGGGTCCGATGGCCGCCAGCAAGACGCGGGAGTGGGAGTTCGACCCCGGGATCGAAGCGATCGCCGCGCCCTATACCATGGCCGCGCACGCCTACATGAGCGAGCAGCTGGGCATCGATATCCGCGATCGCTACGAAGTGCTCAACATGGATGCGCACAAGCAGTGGAACTTCAACCGCGGCGAGCAGAAAGGCAACGGCTTCGCCTGCACCAGCCCCGATCTTTCGCGCGCGCTCCGGCGCAATCCGCACCTGCGCGTGCTCGTGGCGAGCGGCCATTACGACCTGGGCACCCCCTACAGCGCCACCGATTGGTCGCTGGCCCAGCTCGACGTGCCGCCGGAGGTGCTTGCCCGCGTCGAGCACCACTACTATGACGCAGGGCACATGATGTACACGCGCGAAACCGATATGCGCAAGCTCAAGCGCGATCTCGCGGCCTGGCTGGCGCCCTAGGTCGGGACGCATCCCGACGCGCGCGAATGCATTCGCGCCTACACCGTCTTGCGCACCAATCCGACCATCACGCCGAAGATCTCCAGCGCACCCTCGGGACGGATCACCGGATAGGCCCTGTTCTCGGGCCGCAGGATGAAGCGGCCGCGCTCCAGATCGAGGCGCTTCAGCGTGAACTGATTGTCGACGATGGCCACGACGATGTCGCCGCGCCTGGCCGTGGTTCGCTTTTCCACCACGGCGAGGTCCCCATCGAGGATGCCGGCGTCCTGCATGGAATCGCCCTTCACGCGCACGAGCACGGTCTGCGACGGCCGCTCGATCAGGTAATCGTCGAGCGTGAGCACGTCGGAAGGCGCGTCGTCCACCGGGTTCGGCAGCCCCGCGTGCACCGGTGAATCGGCGACCGGGCGCTGGAAGAAGCGCCCGGTCGGTGCGAGCCGGCGGTCGGGCGTCGACTCCACAAAGCCGGCCAGCTTGAGCCGCGCTACCAGCGCCGCGACCGAGGATTTCGATCGCAAGCCGAGCAGCCCGCCGATCGACGCATAGGATGGCAGCGCGCGATGACGCGCATAGTAATCCTGCAGAGCGGCGAGATAGGAACGATCGTTCGACATGGGTGTAGACTAGCGAACGTTCGTTCGCCCGTCAAGCTATGCTGGCTCCGGCCGTCGCCTTCGTCGATCTCGAAACCACCGGCATGACGGCGGCCGAGGATCGCGTCACCGACGTCGCCATCGTGCGCGTAAGAGGCGGTGCGGTGGACGAATGGAGCACGCTGGTCCATCCCCAGTGCAGCATCCCGGCCGCGATCCAGGCGCTCACCGGCATCACCAATGCGATGGTGGCTCGCGCGCCGACGTTCGAGCGGATCGCCGACGAAGTGGCGGACCGCATCGCAGGCTGCCTGCTCGTGGCGCACAACGCGCGCTTCGACTACGGCTTTCTCAAGCACGAGTTCGCGCGGCTGGGCCGGACATTCACCGCCAGGGTGCTGTGCACGGTGAAGCTCTCGCGACGCCTCTATCCTCACGCGGGGCCACATCACCTCGATGCGCTCGTCCTGCGCCACGGGCTGCCGGCGGCCGATCGGCATCGCGCTCTCGGCGACGCGCGCATCCTGCGCTCCTTCGTGGAGACGGTTTATCGCGAGAGAGGTGCCGAGGAGATCGAGCTCGCGGTGCGCAGGATCCTCAAGACGCCGAGCCTGCCGCCGCAGCTCGCGCCCGACGCGCTCGACGCCATTCCCGAGACGCCGGGCGTGTATCGCTTCTACGGGCTGAACGCCCTGCCGCTCTATGTCGGCAAGAGCGTCAACCTGCGCGAGCGCGTCGCCGCGCACTTCGCGGCCGACTATCGCGGCGCGAACGACCAGCGACTTTCAGCCGAGATCAGGCGCATCGAATTCGAGCAGAGTGCGGGCGAGCTGGGCGCGCTGCTGCGCGAGTCGCGGCTGGTGAAATCGCTGCTGCCGGCGTACAACCAGCGCCTGCGCAAGCGCACCGACATGGTGGCGCTGCACGTCGCCGAGGAGCCTGGAGCGCCGGCGTACGTTCGCTCAGGCGCGATCGATCCGCGTGCGCTCGACGGTCTGTACGGGCCATTCTCGTCGCGGCGCCACGCCCGCGACGCGCTGCGCCAGCTCGCGCGCGAAGCGTCGCTGTGCTGGAGCGTGCTGGGATTGGAGCGCCGGCAAGGGCCCTGCTTCGCGCGTCAGCTCGGTCGTTGCGCCGGAGCCTGCGTCGGCGCGGAGACGAGAGAGGCGCACCACGCGCGGCTGCGCCAGGCGCTGGCGACACTCGCGCTGCGGCGCTGGCCCTATCCGGGACTGGCCGGCGTGCAGGAGAGCTCGCTCCTCGCAGCGCGCTCCGAGGTGCACGTGTTTTGTGACTGGTGCTGGCTGGGGACGGCGCGTGACGAGGCCGACCTGGGCGCGCTGATCGAAGCGCCGCCGCGGGCGGAATTCGATCTCGATATCTACCGGCTGCTCGCGCGCCGGCTTGGACGCCTCAAAGTCGTGCCGCTCGGGACGGCGTGCTCAGATCTCCGAGGGTAAGCGGCACCTGCGCTAACGCTACTCCGGAGGAAGCGTCCGCGGCTGAGTCACGCCGCCGGCGAGCGCGGCGACAAACAATCCGAGGGATACGTCGAATGCGATCTGTCCCGCTGCGGGCGCGTCCGCGACACTGACCGCAGCGCACGCTGCCGCGCCGAGCGTCAGCAGGACGGAAAAGACAAGGATGTACCGGATCATGCGCTGACCTTGGGCTTTCATCGGATGCGCCCATGGTCGACCTCGAGCCTCGTTTGGACAATCCGTCGGGCGCTGAAAGTTTTGTAGGCTCGCCGGAGTACCGGGTAGGACGGCGGAAGCGGGTCGATCAGGCTCGCTTCGCGGGCCAGCAACGCGACACGCGAGGACGAGCGCGGACTTGCTTGTCCTACAAAAATATCAGCAAGCGTCTGATTGCGTCGCCGTTTGGAGACAGGATACTTGGGGGACCCGCCAAAGAGGTTCCAACAAATGATCGGCGTCGTGGTTCCGGTACACAACGAAGCGGCGCTCGTCGGCGAGTGTCTGGAGTCGCTCGCGCGCGCGGCCCGCGATCCCGGGCTTCACGACGAACCGATCGAGGTCGTCGCGGTGCTGGACGCGTGCACCGACCGGTCGGCGGCCATAGCGGTGCGTCGCGGCGCGCAGATTGTCTCGCTCGACGCGCGCTGTGTCGGCGCCGCCCGGGCCCTGGGCGCATCCTTCGCGATCGACGCCGGAGCTCGCTGGATCGCCTTCACGGACGCCGACAGTGTCGTGCCCGAGAACTGGCTGTCCGCCCAGCTCGCGGCGGGCGCCGACGTGACCTGCGGTCCGGTCCGGATCGAGGACTGGTCCGCACACCCATTTGGGGTGCAGGAACGCTTCGCCAGGCTCTACGGGCGCACGGGAGCCTTCCACGTGCACGGCGCCAATCTGGGCGTTTCCGCTGCCGCTTACCGCAAGGCTAGCGGCTTTCCGCCCCTGCGCAAGGGCGAGGTGGAAGTCCTCGTGGCGTCGCTGGCGAGGCTCGGCTGCCGCGTGGCCTGGGACGCTTCGCCGGCCGTGACCACCAGCGCCCGCTGGCAGAGCACCATCGAAGGCGGATTCGCTTCCGTACTGCGCGATCTGCGCGAGGCCCGTCTCGCCGAGCTTTCCGGTGAAGCGGCGGTAGCGGCCTGATCCTGCCTGTCCGGGTGCCTCGATGGCGCAGTCGCGCCCCGTGGCCCGCTTGCCACGCCGTGAGCGAGCCGTCGTGTAGGCCGTTTGGAAGCGCGGTGTCGTCGTCAGTCCGTCGGACGCTTGACCCAAGGCGCCCCCGGTGCTACGGTCCAAGGGCTGCGCTCGGACTATGCCGGGGTCCGGGATGCGGGGTCGGCACGTTTCCCGAGATTTCCGGCTCCGTCGGGTTCCCACGTCTGGAATAAGCGGGCCGCGCTGCATGCGGCACGTCGTGCTGCGTGCGCGTCATTCGGTTCGCGTCCATCGTCCGAGCACGGCAGGGACCGATCCGCTCATCACGAGCCGGTCGGGGTGCGGGGCAGCCTTCGGCGCGCGGGGGGCGGCCGGACCGGGCTCTTGCGCGGGCGGTGGGCGACGGTCGATGCGATCGGGGCGCTGGAATCTGGGTTGGCTGGCAATCGTGCTGGCGGCGCTGCTCGTGCCGACGACGATGGTGCGCGACAGCGACGGACCTCGGCGCGCGCTGGTCCGCTCGGTGTTTGTCAACGCCCGGCCCGCGCTCGACCCGTTCCTGATCGAGCTCGAGGAGCGCACCTTCCGCTTCTTCTGGGAAACCGCCAATCCGAAGAACGGCCTTATCCCAGACCGTTACCCGACTCCGTCCTTCTCCAGCATCGCCGCGGTCGGGTTCGGCCTGACCGCGTATCCGATCGGGGTGGAGCGCGGCTACGTGACTCGCGAGGCGGCGCGGCAGCGCGTGCTCGCCACGCTGCGCTTCCTGCGCGACGCGCCGCAGGGGCATTCCGTACGCGGGGTCTCGGGCTACAAAGGGTTTTTCTACCACTTCCTCGACATGAAGACCGGCGAGCGCTACCAGGACAGCGAGCTCTCCACCGTCGACACCGCCATCCTCATGGCCGGGGTGCTGTTCTGCGAGTCTTACTTCAGCGGGTCGGAGCACGAGGAGGTCGAGATTCGCGACCTGGCCGAGGACCTCTATCGCCGAGTCGACTGGAACTGGGCGCAGCCGCACGCGCCGGCGATCAGCCTGGGCTGGACGCCCGAGGACGGCTTCCTCGAATATGATTGGCGTGGCTACAACGAGGCGATGCTCGTCTACCTGCTCGCGCTCGGCTCGCCCACCCACCCCGTCGGCTCGGACGCGTGGTCCGCCTGGACCAGCACCTACGATACGAGCTGGCGGAAGGTCTTCGGACAGGAGTACCTGAGCTTCGCGCCGCTGTTCGGGCATCAGTACACCCACGTATGGATGGATTTCCGCAACATCCAGGACGACTACATGCGCCGGCGCGGGCTCGACTACTTCGAGAACAGCCGGCGCGCGATCTACGCCCAGCAGGCCTATGCGATCGCCAACCCGCTCGGATGCAAGGACTACGGCGCGACGATCTGGGGCATCACCGCCAGCGACGGGCCGGCGGACGTCGAGCTGGGCGACGGCGCGAGCCGCCGGCGGTTCCGCGCCTACGCCGCGCGCGGGATCGCTACGCACGACGACTGCACGCTGGCGCCCACCGCCACCGTCGCTTCGATTCCGTTCGCACCCGAGCTGGCGATTCCGGCCGTGCTCGACATGTATCGGCGCTTCGGCCAGTACATCTATTCGCAGTACGGCTTCGTCGACGCCTTCAACCCCAGCTTTCGCTTCGACGTGCCGCTCTCGCACGGCCGCGGCGTGAAGGACTTCGGCTGGGTCGACGTCGACTATCTCGGCATCGACCAGGGGCCGATCTGCGCGATGATCGAGAACCAGCGCACCGGCTTCGTGTGGCGCGTGATGAAGCGCAACGCGCACATCCGCCGCGGCCTCGAGCGCGCCGGCTTCTCGGGCGGATGGCTTGCGACCGGGGCGGCGTCGGTGCCGCCCGTGACCAAGACGGCCGCACGCTGACGTTTCGCTTGACGCACGTGCTCCGGTGCTGGCTCGCCGGCCTCGCCGCGTTCGGCTGCATTGTTTGCGTTGCCGCTTGCGGCTCGCCGGCAAGCCAGCCGACGGTCGTTCGCTTCTGGGCGATGGGCCGCGAAGGCGAAGTCGTCGCCCAGCTCGTTCCGGAATTCGAGCGCGGGCATCCGGGCATCCAGGTCGTGGTTCAGGACCTGCCCTGGAGCGCGGCCCACGAGAAGCTCCTCACCGCCTTCGCGGGCGACGCCACGCCGGACGCCTGCCAGCTCGGCAACACATGGGTTCCCGAGCTCGTGGCGCTTCATGCCCTCGAGCCGCTCGACGCACGGGTGAAAGGATCCACCGCGATCGAGTCGGGCGACTATTTCTCCGGCATCTGGGACACCAACGTGATCGACGGCCGCCTCTATGGCTTGCCCTGGTACGTCGACACGCGGCTCCTCTTCTACCGCCGCGACCTGCTCGCGCAGGCGGGCTTCGACGCGCCGCCGCGCTCCTGGGACGACTGGCAGCGGATGCTCGCCGCGATCAAGGCGCACGCAGGGCCCGATCGCTATGGGGTGCTGCTGCCCCTCAACGAGTTCGAGCCGCTGCTGGTCCTCGCGCTGCAGCAGCCCGACCCGCTGCTCGTGGACGACGGCACGCGGGGTAACTTCGAAAGCGCCGGCTTCAAGCGCACGCTCGCCTTCTACGTGGGGATGTTCCGCCGCGGCTACGCGCCGCCGCTCACCAACGCCGAGATCTCGAACGTCTGGAACGAATTCGCGCGCGGCTACTTCGTGTTCTACATCACCGGCCCCTGGAACATCGGCGAATTCAAGCGGCGTCTGCCGGCGGCGCTGCAGCAGAGCTGGATGACGGCGCCGCTGCCCGGCCCCGACGGTCCGGGCGCCTCGATCGCCGGCGGGTCCAGCCTCGTGCTGTTCGCCAGGTCGCGCGTCAAGGACGCCGCCTGGCAATGGTTGGAATATCTCTCCCGGCCCGAGGTGCAGGCGCGCTTCCACGAGCTCACCGGCGATCTCCCGCCGCGACGGACGACCTGGAACCAGGGAGCGCTGGCCGCTGACCCGTACGCGCGCGCCTTCCGTGACCAGCTCGAACGGGTCAAGCCGGCGCCGAACGTCCCGGAATGGGAGCGCATTGCCACCGAGATGCGCCTCGTGGCGGAGCGCGCCGTGGATGGCCGGCTCACCGTCGACCAGGCGGCGGCCGAGCTCGACGCGCGCGCCGACCGCATTCTCGAGAAGCGCCGTTCGCTCCTCGCGCGGCGAGCCAATCCGTGACCCGGCGGCGCGCCGCGTGGGTCTTCGTCGGGCCGGCGCTCGCGGTGATCGGCGTGTTCTTCTTCCTGCCGGTCGTCGCCGCGTTGGGATTGAGCTTCACCGATTTCGACATCTACGCGCTGGCGAACCTCGCCAACCTGCGCTTCGTGGGGTTGCGCAACTACATCGAGCTGCTGCAACGCGCGGAGTTCTGGAACGCGCTGGGCAATACGCTTTATTTCGTGCTCGTCGGCGTGCCGCTGTCGATCGGCGCCTCGCTCGGCACGGCGCTGCTCCTCAACGCCCGCGCCGCCCGCTTCAAGGCGTTCTTCCGCACGGCGCTGTTCGCGCCCGTCGTCACGACGCTGGTCGCGGCGGCGGTCGTCTGGCGATATCTGTTCAACACCCGCTACGGCTGGCTCAACTACGCGCTCGGTGCGCTCGGCGTTCCGGCGATCGACTGGCTCGGCGACCCGCATTTCTCGATGCCGGCGATCATCGTCTTCGCGGTGTGGAAGAACTTCGGCTACAACATGGTCATCCTGCTCGCCGGACTGCAGGCCATTCCCGAGGAGCTCTACGAGGCGGCGCGGATCGACGGCGCGTCTGCGTGGCGGCGGTTTGTCCACGTCACGCTGCCGATGCTCGCTCCGATGCTGTCGATGGTGGCTATTCTCACGGTCGCCGGCTATTTCCAGCTCTTCGCCGAGCCGTACGTGATGACCCAGGGCGGGCCGCTGCAGAGCACGGTGAGCGTGCTCTACCTCATGTACGAGGAAGGCTTCAAGTGGTGGAACCTGGGCTCGGCCTCGGCGGTGGCGTTCGTGCTCTTCGCGCTCATGTTCGCCGTGACGGGCGCGCAGCTTTCGCTCGTGCGCCGCCGCGGACCGCGATGAAACGACTGCGCGGATCGGCGCTGGTGAACGGGCTGCTCGCGGCCGCGGCGATCGTCACGCTCTTTCCGCTGCTGTGGATGCTCTCCGCCTCGCTGATGGCGGCGGGCGAAGCCAGCGCCGGGCCGCCGCCGCTCCTGCCGTCGCATCCGAGCCTCGCCAACTATCGGGAGCTCTTCGCGCATGCCGGCATGTGGCGCTATCTTGGCAACAGCGTCCTGCTCGCCACCGCGGCCACACTCGGATCGCTCGCCTTCAACGTCGCCGCCGGATACGCCTTCGCGAAGCTCAGCTTCGCGGGCCGAGAGCGCATCTTTCGAGTGCTCCTTGGCGCCCTGGTCATTCCCGGCCAGGTGGCGATGGTGCCGCTGTTCCTGGAACTCAAGGCGCTGGGGCTCGTCAACACCTACGGCGGAGTGATCGTTCCAGCGCTCGCCAGCATCTTCGGCATCTTCCTCGTGCGCCAGTACGCGCAGTCGATCCCCGACGAGCTCCTTGAGGCGGCGCGCATCGACGGCGCGAGCGAGTTCCGGATCTTCGCCTCGGTCGTGCTCCCCGCTCTCAAGCCCATCCTGGTGACGCTGGCCGTGTTCACGCTGCTCGGCACCTGGAACGACTTCATGTGGCCGCTGATCGTGCTCACCGACAGCGACCTCTATACGCTTCCGGTCGCGCTCGCGTCGCTCTCGCGCGAGCACGTGCAGGACAACGAGCTGATGATGGCGGGATCGGTGGTGACCATCGTGCCGGTGCTGCTCGTGTTCCTGTCGCTGCAGCGCTATTACCTCCGGGGACTCCTCGCCGGCAGCGTCAAGGGATGAGCTGCGCCATGAGCCTTGCGCGGTGCGGATCGCTTCTCGTCGCCATCGCGCTCCTTCTCTGGACCTGCACGGCCAGCGCTCTCATCTTCGCGCAGCCGGCCCAGGCCGCGCCGGTCGCTGTCCTCGACCGCTTCGAAGCGATCGCGCCGTGGCACGCGATCGCCTCCGACGGCGTGCAGGCGTCGATCGCCTCCGTGCCCGGTCCGGCGCTGCGGCTCGATTTCGATCTCGGCGGCACCGCGGGCTACGCCGGCGCGCGCCGGATGCTGTCGTTCGACCTGCCCGCCAATTACGAGATCTCGTTCGATCTGCGGGCCGAGTCCCGCGTGAACGACTTCCAGTTCAAGCTCACCGACGCGAGTGGCGAGAACGTGTGGTGGTACCAATTGAAGGACTTCGATTTTCCCGTGGCGTGGCGGCACATCCGAATCAAAAAGCGGCAGATCGATTTTGCGTGGGGACCGGCGTCCGACCACACCCTGCGGCACGCGGCGAGCGTCGAATTCGTGGTCCACGCCGGCCGGGGTGGGGGCAGCGGATCGCTCTACGTAGCCAACCTCGCGCTGCGCGAGCTGGCACCGCCGCACCCGCCTCCGCCGCCGGTTGCGAGCGCTTCGTCTTCGCTCGCCGGCGCTGGTCCGGAGCGCGCGCTCGACGGTGACCGCGGCACCGCCTGGCGCAGCGCCCCTTCCGCGGGCAAGCCGCAGATTTTCACCCTCGACCTGCGCGAGGAACGCGAATTCGGCGGCCTCGTGCTGCGCTGGCTGCCGGACGCCTTTGCCTCGCGCTACGATGTGCTCCTGTCGCGCGACGGCCAGCGCTGGCGCACGGTGGCCAACGTCGTGGACGGCACCGGCGGCCCCGATGCGATCAGGCTTCCCGAATCGGAAGCCCGCTACGTTCGACTCTTGCTCGCCGATGGCCCGGGCGCGGGCTACGCGCTGGCCGAAATCGAGATCGAGGACCTCGCGTTCGGCGCGACGGCCAACGCTTTCGTCGCCGCGCTGGCACGCGAGGCGCCGCGCGGCAGCTATCCACGCGGCTTCGCCGGCGAGCAGCCCTACTGGACGGTGGTCGGCATCGACGGTGGCCGAGAGACTGGACTCTTCTCCGAGGACGGCGCCCTCGAGGTGCGCACCGGAGGATTCTCGATCGAGCCCTTCGTCGTCGCCGGCGCCCGCGTCTACACCTGGGCCGACGTGAGCGAAGAGCAGTCGCTGCTCGAAGGCTATCTCCCGATGCCGAGCGTCACGTGGCGCGGGCCCGGCTGGCAATTGCGCATGACGGCGCTCGCGGACGGTACGCCCGAGCGTTCGGGGCTCTTCGGCCGCTACGAAATCGCCAACGACAGCGGCGAACCGCTGACGCTGACGCTCGCCCTGGCGGTGCGACCGTTCCAGGTGAATCCACCGGCGCAGTTCCTCAATACCGTCGGCGGCGCGAGCCCGATTCACGACATAGCCTGGGACGGCGCGGCGCTGCTCGTCGATGGAACCGCCAGCGTGGCGACTTTCCCGGCGCCCGACCGCGTCGGCGCGTTCTCGTTCGGCGCCGGACCGGTGCCCAACATCCTCGAGCGGGATTGGCGCGACGCGCACAGCGTGCACGACGGGAGCGGGTTCGCGACCGCCATCCTCGCCTACCGGTTCGCGCTGGCTGCCGGCGAGAAGAAAACGGTGGGCCTCGTCGTACCGCTCACCGGGCGTGCGATCGTTCCCGCGGAGGACGAGGGCTCGGGGGCGGCCTGGTTCGACGCGCGCGAAAGCACGGTTGCCGCGCGCTGGAAGGAGAAGTTAGGACGCGTTCGCGTTCAGCTCCCGGGCTCGGCGCACGCGATCGCCGACACATTGAAGAGCGCGCTGGCGCAGATACTGGTGACGCGCGACGGCCCGGTGCTGCGCCCGGGGACGCGTTCCTACTCGCGGTCCTGGATCCGCGACGGGACCATGATCTCGGATGCCCTGCTTCGCCTGGGGCATCCCGACGCGGCCGAGGATTTCCTGCGCTGGTACGCACCGTACCAGTTCGCCAACGGCAAGATCCCGTGCTGCATCGATGCCCGCGGCGCGGACCCCGTGCCGGAGAACGACAGCTCGGGCGAATTCCTCCTCCTCGCGGCCGAGATCTACCGCTACACCGGCGACCGGACGCTGCTCGCAGCGATGTGGCCGCACGCGCGCGCCGCGGCCGAATATCTCGAGACGCTGCGCCAGTCCGAGCGCACGCTGGCGAACCTCGAAGCGCCGCGTCGCGGCTTCTACGGCATGCTACCCGCTTCGATCAGCCACGAAGGCTACGCCGCGAAGCCGGTGCATTCCTACTGGGACGATTTCTGGGGCCTCAAGGGGTACGATTCGGCGGTCCTCATTGCCCGCGCTCTCGAGCGTGGCGACGATGCCCAGCGCTTCGCGCGCGAGCGCGACGTTTTCCGCGCCGATCTCGCGCGATCGCTCGCATCCGCGATCGCCGCCCACGGCATCGAGTATCTCCCCGGCTCCGTCGAGCTGGGCGACTTCGATCCGACATCGACCAGCATCGCCTTCGCTCCGGACGGCGAGCCGCAGGACCTTCGCCCGGCGTGGGTGCGTGCCACCTACGAGCGCTACTGGCGGGAATTCGTCGCCCGGCGCGACGGGCTGGCGCGCTGGGACGACTACACGCCGTACGAGCTGCGCAACGTCGCCACGTTCGTGCGCCTGGGCTGGCGCGAGCGCGCGCTGGCGCTACTCGACTTCTTCCTGCACGGTCGCCGGCCGCCGGGCTGGAACCAGTGGGCCGAAGTGGTAGGCCGCGATGCACGCGTGCCGCGCTTCATCGGCGACATGCCCCATGCCTGGGTCGCTTCGGAGTTCGTCCGCTCGGTGCTGGATCTTTTCGTCTACGAGCGCCCTGCGGACCGCGCGCTCGTGCTGGCGGCCGGCATCTCCGGACCATGGCTCGACGAGGGTGTGGCGATCGACGGGCTGCGCACGCCTTACGGAACCGTGGGCTACGCGCTCTCGCGTGACGGCGCGCGCGTCGTGCTCGATCTCGCCGCGGGCGCGCGGGTGCCTCCCGGTGGATTCGTCTTCGCCTGGCCGTCGGCGCGGCCGCCCGGCCCGACCCGGATCAACGGCCGCCCCGCGCGCTGGCACAATGGCGAGCTCGTCATTCGCGAACTCCCCGCGCGCGTGGAGGTCGAGCCAGGCGCCAATTGATTCGCGCGCGGCCGGCCGGATGAATCCGGCCCTACACATTGGCAATGCGAAATGGCTACGAAGATCGAATTTCCGACCGATTTCCTCTGGGGCGCGGCCACCTCCGCCTATCAGATCGAAGGCTCGCCGCTCGCCGATGGCGCGGGTCCGAGCATCTGGCAGCGCTTCACGCACACGCCGGGACTCGTCGCCAACAACGAGACCGGCGACGTCGCCTGCGATCACTATCGGCGCTACGCCGAGGACGTCGCGCTGATGGCGAGCCTGGGCCTGAAGGCGTATCGCTTCAGCATTTCGTGGAGCCGCGTGCTGCCGGAAGGACGCGGCAAGGTGAATCCCACCGGGCTCGCCTTCTACGAGCGGCTGGTCGACGCGCTGCTCGCGCGCGGCATCGAGCCGATGGTCACGCTGTTCCACTGGGACTTTCCCGCCGCGCTCGACGATCGCGGAGGATGGCTCAATCCCGACAGCGCGGGATGGTTCGCCGACTACGCCGCGACGGTGTTTCGCAAGCTGGACGATCGGGTAAGGCTCTGGGCGACGCTCAACGAGCCGTGGGTCGTGACCGACGGCGGCTATCTGCACGGCGCGCTCGCTCCCGGGCATCGCAATCGCTTCGAGGCGCCGCTCGCGACCCACAACCTCATGCGCGCGCACGGCGCCGCGGTGCAGGCGTACCGCGCCAATGGCCGGCATCGCGTCGGCATCGTCGTCAACCTCGAACCGAAATACCCCGCGTCCGACGGCTCGGAAGACCGCGCCGCGACCGCGCGCGCCGAAGCGTACATGAACCGGCAGTACCTCGATCCGGTGCTCGGCAAGCGCTATCCGGCCGAGCTCGAGGAGATCTTCGGCGAGGCGTGGCCGGACTGGCCGGACGCGGACTTCGACCTCATCACCCAGCCGATCGACTTCGTCGGCGTCAACTACTACACGCGCAGCGTGACCCGCGCCGACGCACAGGCGTGGCCACTGCGCGCCTCGGGCGTACGCCAGCCCCGCGCGACCTATACCGAGACCGGCTGGGAAGTGTTCGCGCAGGGGCTCACCGACATGCTGTTGCGGGTGAAGGAGCGCTACGGCTCCATGCCGGTCTACGTGACCGAGAATGGCGCCGCGTTCTTCGACCCGCCAACCGCGGAGGGCGACCGGGTCCAGGATCCGCTGCGGGTCGCGTATCTCCGCAAGCACATCGCCGCGCTGCACGCCGCGCGCGAAGCCGGCGTCGACGTGCGCGGCTACTTCGTCTGGTCGCTGCTCGACAACCTGGAGTGGTCGCTCGGCTATTCCAAGCGCTTCGGCATCGTGCACGTCGACTTCGCCACCCAGAAGCGCACGCCCAAGGACAGCGCGCGCTTCTACGCGCAGGTGATCGCCAGCAACGGCGGAGCGCCCGACGCCGTCGATTAGGGCCCGTCGATCAGGAACAGCGCCCGGCAGCGGATCACGGGGTCGCACGAGATCGAGCCCGGCTCACCACCCAAACGCGGATGACGAAGGCCGCGCCGGCGGAACCGGAAAAGGCGTCAAAGAGACGAAGCAGGCGCGACGGCGTAGGCGCCGTCCGGCGCCTGCCAGGCTACTTGCCCGGCGGCGGGGAGGAAACCGGACTCCGCGTCATGGCATCGATGCCTTGTCGGTTTTCGATGGACTGCACTTCGCGGCCGGCGCCGGCGCCGCTCTTGACCGGTATGCGGCTGCCGGTGACATATGCCTTGTCGTCCTGGCTGGAGGCCGACGGTTGCGGGTCCACAGTGGCGCACGCGGCGACGGAAGCAGCCGCAACCGCAAGGATCACATAGCCCTTCACGGAACACTCCTCTCTTGTGTCAACGGACAGCGCGCCCGAATTTAACCCGATAAGTGCGCGCTGCGCTAGCCAGGCGGTTGGAGGTAGCCGGGCCGCCATACCTTTCGTCGCTCCTCCTCGGCGATTTCATCGGGCGGGGAAGTGATGACTACAGCCTAGTCAGTGACGGCTTTCTTTACATCGGCGGCCTGCATACCCGGCATGCGGCACGTTAACACCGAGAAAATGAACGGGAAAACACACCGTGGCTCGACGCTTGCTACGCTTCTGCCGATTGGGAGCAGACGCACTTTCACAACCGGAGCCGCGCCATGGTCGAACCCCGGCCGATTCCGCCCGTCGCGGATTCGGTGCACCTCGGCTTCAACGAGCAACGTCAGCCGGTCGTGCGCGGCGGAGCCCGGCATTACTTGCTTGCCCGCGGTGACCAGCTCGCGTTCGCCGCAGAAGTCGTGCGCTTCGGGTTCGCACCCGACGACTTCTCGCTCGAGGTCGACCGCGTGCGCGGCCGCCAGCCTCCGCTGTCCGACGCCCCCCGCTTCACCGTCACCGTCGAGAACCGCCGCAACGGTCGCGCAGCAACCTACAAGGGCGGCCCGGGCCGATCTTGGGTCGCGGAGTTCTTGGTGGGACTGATCGCCGGAGAGTTCGGCCAACCTTAACCGGACGCCACGATCACCGCCTCGTGCGGGCGAAGCACTCGACGCAGCGCGCTGCGACACCTCCGCGCAAGTCCAACGTCGATCGCCGGGGCGAACACGCTACCGACTGCGCCGCACCATCTCCTGGATGATGGCGGTGAACTGCTCGGTCATCTCGTGCTGGAGGAACTCCTTCGACATGACGGCGGCGGCAAGGCCGGACGGCACGACCTCGAGGTGGTACTTGAGCCGCGTGCCGCTGCCTTCGGAGGAGAGATTCATCAGCGACTCAAGGCGCTTCATGCTCCCTTTGATCTGCTTCGCGCGCACCGAATTCTGCGGCTCGAGGGTCATCTGCCGGACGCTGGTGTAGGGAAACTGCGCCAGGCCGAACTTCGCCACGCCCTGTTGCTCGATCGTCAGCACATCGCCGTCGCTCGAGAGGATCTTGCTCTCGCGCACGTTGGGGACCCAGTTCGCCATGTGGTCGAAATCGGTGAGCACTGCCCAGGCGATGGCGGCGGGCACCGGTGCGAACATGACGATGTCGGCGACGTACGCGTCCGAATCCTTGGTGACGTCGATGCTGCGGATCGGCGACGTATCTGCCGCGGCCGCGGACCACGCCAGCAGCGCGGCGGCAACACCCGCGATGAGACGAGTCGCGGCGGTGACGGTTCGCTTGACGGGAATCGACATGGTGCGGCAAACACCTCGGCCAGCGCAGTTTAACCGAGGCCGAGCCGCTCGGGGGGCACGACGATCGGGGGGTGGCAGCACGATTCTCATGACGGCGCAGTTGCCGCAGGGAAGCGCCTTTCGGCGAAATCGCGCAGCGTCAGCAGCTCGTTGTAGACCTCCGGCGGAAAGCCTTGCCGCCCCGGGCGCCGATCCACCAGCAGGTCTTCGAGCTGACCGCGGAGCTCCGCCTCGTCGTTCCACACGCGTGCGAGCACGTTGGCGATCCTGGGAAAGCGCTGCAGAAGAGCCACCGGCCGGACCACCTCGGGGAAGCTGTCTACCCAGCGGAGCGTTCCCGGCAAAGGCTGGTTAAAAGATTCGCGTCGCCGATACCAGGTCGGATCTCGCTGCCCCGGGTGCATGTGTTCCTCCCTCACGAGGTCACCGCCGCTGCCGCTCGTTGACCATGGCCGCTGGTTCGCCCGCCTCCGATGCCGACAGCAACCGGCATCGCTGCCGCGCGTCGTAGTATGCCACAGCGGCGCCGATGCCCATGCCGAACGCACGGCCGCCGGCCGGGTACGTCGCCGCGAGGTCGAACACCTCTGGGTGCTGGCTAGCCCCCACCCGAGAGAGGGCCGATATATAGCCCACGGTATAGGGCTGTTATCAATGGATGTATTGGCGGCCACCGCGCCGCAGTGAATACTGGCGCCGCGGCATCGCCATGAAGGTTTTCTCATCGAGCGGGGTGTCGGGCGGCGCGGCGCTTTGCCTGTGCGTCAGCGCTGCCCACGCCCTCGGCCTTGCCGACATCTCGATACTTTCGGCGTGAGCGGCGTCGCCAAAGCGCTCGGCGCCGCGATGTTCGCCGGCTCTTGCGCGCTGATCATCGGCCTGGGCGAGGCCATGCGCCAGGTGCGCGACCGCTACCCCGCCGCCGAGGAGCGGTTTCGCCGTTCGCAGGAAGCCTCGCTTCAGGGCTACGCGATGCTCACCGCGCTTCGCGACGCGAGCGGTGCGATCTGCGACTTTCGCTTCGACTACGTCAATCCGCGCGGCGCCGCCACGGCGAGGCAGGCGCCGGCGAAGCTCATGGGCCGCCGGATGCTCGACCTCGCGCCGGCGACGCGCGCCGCGGGCGTGTTCGCGACGTTCGTCCAGGTGGTCGAGGCCGGCGAGCCGAGCGATCGCGAGGTCCGCTACGACTCGGGTGCCGTCTCCGGCTGGTTCCGTAACCTCGTCGTAAGGTGGGCGACGGCGTGGCCGTCTCGTTCTCCGACGTCACCGAGAACAAGCGGCTCCAAGCGGACTTGATCCAACGCGCGGTCGACCTGCAACGCGCCGCTCGCGCAGGCAGCGGTGCCGGGACCGGTGCTTGCTCCGGCGCGCGTGCGCTCGGACGCGCTCGACGCGTTCTCATCGTCGACGACAACGCCGATGCCTGCGCTTCGCTGGTACAGATCCTCGCGCTGGAAGGCTTCGACGTGCGCGCCTGCGAAGATGGCGCGCAGGCGCTCGCCGCGGCGCGCGACCTCACCCCTGAGGTCGCCTTCATCGATCTCAACATGCCGCGCATGACCGGCGTCGAGCTGGCCGAGAAGCTACGCGCCGAGCCATGGGGTCGCGCGATCCGTCTCGTTGCTCTCACCGGCATGGGGCGGCAGGGCGACCCGAAGCGACGCGTGTGGCCGGGTTTTATGCCCACCTCACAAAGCCCGCGGCGCCCGAACAGGTGCTGCGCCTCGCCGCGGCACCGGTGGACAACGTAGTTGCGTTGCCGCCCGTCGACGCCCGTCGGGCGTCCTAGAGTGGTCCGAAGCGGGATTTCGGTACGTTTTGGGCGCTTCCGACGGTGGCGTTCCCACCGGTCGCTGAGGTTGTCCTACAGCGGAATCAGCCCGTGACCGATTGTGGCCGTGCCGCCGCTTGGCTACCTTGAACGCTCCGCAAAGACTCGCCGAGGGCTCCATGAGAAGTCCCGAAGGGCCGCAGTTCTTCCACTGGCGCCGCTTCGCGGTGGACGTGCTGATCGCCGCTGCGGCGTTTGCGCTGGCGACGGCGACGGTGGTGGCGAACGACGCGGTCGGCCTGCTGATCCTTTGCGGCGCGCTCGTCGGCTTGGGAACGCTGATTGAGCCGCGCGCTGCGGACAACGCACTGCCGCGCGACGCCGTACGTCCGTGGTGGAAGCTGCGCTGGACCTGAACCGCGTTGCTCGATTGCGCTCGGGACGTGACATCTCGCGACGTATGAGCTCGGCGCTTCGGGTCTATATCGTCGAAGACTCGCCGATCATTCAGCGACTGCTCGGATCCGCCATCGAAGAGGCCGGAGGCGAGGTGAGCGGTTGCAGCGACGATGTGCAACAGGCCATCGCGGACGTCTTCGCGCTGCAGCCCGATCTCATCGTCATCGACATCGCGCTGCCCGCAGGAACGGGATTCGACGTGCTCAAGTCGCTGCACGAGCACGACCTCGCAGCCGGGGTGACCAAGATCGTGCTAACCAATCACGCGAACGAGGAATGCGAGGCGCTCGCAAGGCGCCTCGGGGCCGATCGCTTCTTCGACAAGTCGCTCGAGTCGGCGCAGGCGCTCGCGTTCATCGCCGCGAAGGCCGCCGAGAGGCGCGGCCGGGGCGCCGCCCACGTCGATTCGAGCGAGCCCTCGCTGCCGTAGCGGCTGCGTGCGAGCCGTTCCGGTGGCCAGATACCCAGTTCGAGCGGCATCGCTCGGCGTGTGAGCGAACGCAGCGTCGTCACGCTTGGGGAGCCCGGCCCGAGACGACCAATGCAAGAAGACGAACCCTCTGCACCGCCGTTGCAGTATGGGCCAGCGGAAGCGCCGGCGCCGGGGCGCGACCCGATCGACCGGCGGACGTCCGCCTTGCTCGGCCTTGCGGCCGCTAGGCGGTGTCGCGCTCCCCTTCAGGGTTGCGCTTGATCGGCTGCGCGTCGGGACGTCCGCCATCGGGATGGAAATCGCCCGTCGACCAGAGCCATGAATCGTTGGAGAGCCTGGCCCTGCCCTCATCGCCACGGTAGGCGGCGGAGGACGGCGTCGCGACGAACACCACCGCGAGCAGTACGGCAAACATCCAGCGCACAGGTACGAAATGGAGCATGACGCCCATTATCGGAGGGCGTTGGCCGGGCGGTAATCGGCGAGCGTCCGATTGTGTTGTCGGATGCGGCCCACGCGGCGTAGGAGCGCCCCGCGGCTCGCTGAAGTAGCGCAGAGCTCCTCGGCCACGACTCGCCCATCGGCGGTGTTGCCCGATTAGACGGCTAGGGTGCGGCAGAGTAGCCTACGACGGCGCATCATGATCGCGGCGACCGCAGATGACCGCTGCCATTTTTATCGAGGGAGAACTCCATGAACCCGCCTCGCCATGCACTGTGCGCGTTGCTGGCCCGCTCCTCGACCCTCGCCGTCCCCGCTAACGCCACCTCGTTCAGCATCGACCAGAGCGAGGTCGGGAATGCGTCGGTCACCCAGATGAACGTGCAGACCAACGCGTTCGCGGCGGGCTTCTCGCTGCAGAGCACGAACAACGGCTGGCTGAGCACGGGCTATATTGCCGGTATGCGCAGCTGGATGTGAGCGAGCCGGCGCGGCCATGGCGCATCGCGTACTCTTCGGCATCTATCACTGGGGGCTCGGGCACGCCACGCGCAGCCTGGTGCTGATCCGCGCGCTGCTCGCGCGCGGCGACGCAGTCACGATCGTCATGCAGGACGGGCCTGGGCTCTCGCTGCTGCGCTCCGAGCTCGGGAGTCGCGCCGAGTATTTCCCGTTCCGCGACACGCCGGCGCCGCTCGGTCGCTCGCCGGCGTTGTTCTATCTCAAGATGAGCCTTTCGGTGCCGTGGATCCTTGCGGGCTTCCGCGCCGAGCATCGGCTCACCGAACGGCTGGTACGCGAGCGGCAGTTCGATCGCGTGGTCTCCGACAGCCGGATCGGCATCTGGTCGGCCGACGTGCCGAGCTATTTCATCTTCCACTCGCTGCACCAGATCGTTCCCGGCCGCTCGCGCTTTCTGGAGCGCATGGTGGAATGGGGACAGCGCGGGCTGCTCAAGGGCTTCGCCAAGGTGCTCATCCCGGACATCGAGGAGGACGGGGGACTCTCGGGCTACCTCGGCCACGAGCCCGCGTACGACTGGGGCGATGGACGGCTGGTCTACCTGGGTCCGCTGTCCGATGTGGCGCGGCCGGGGCTGCCCGAGGATATCGATTACTTCTTCTCGGTCTCCGGCCTGGGCACGCCGCAACGCGACTTCGGCGATCTCGTGCTCGACGCGCTGCCGCGCATCAAGGGACGCGTGGTCGTGACGCTCGGTCGGCCCGAAGCCGCCGGACAGACACGGATCATCGCCGGCGCGACGGTCCACGGCTACCTCGACCGCAAGCTTCAGGCCGAGATGCTCAATCGCGCGCGGGTCGTCGTCGCGCGGTCCGGGTACACGACGCTGATGGAGCTCGCGCAGCTGGGCAAGCGGGCGTTGTTCGTGCCCACGCCGGGACAGAGCGAGCAGGAATACCTGGCGCGTTATCATCGCGACCGCGGCCACGTCTGGTCGACGACGCAACGCGCGCTCGACTTGCCGGGCGATATCGCGCGGGCCGAAGCCGCGTGCGGCGTTCCGCGCATCTCGCCCGTGCGCTCAGTGGAGCGCTTTCTGTCGGTTGTCGGCTGAGGAGCGGCGAGAGGGTCGGGCGCGGCTCGAAAGACGCTGCCACAGCAGCAGGACGACGGGCAAGTCGAGCGCCCACAGCGACGCGGTCCACACGATGCGGAATCCGATCATCAGTGCGAGACCGTCGCCGTAGCCGATGCCCGAGGCGCTCGCCGCCGCCATCCCAAGCACGTCGACCGTTCCGATCTGGCCGAAAGCGCCCGCTCCGAGCAGCACGATCGCCAGCGCGAAGGCGTAGATTACTGCGGCCTGCGCGTAGTGCAATTTGGCGAGCCCCATGCCGTGCCCGACCACAAGAAACGCGTACGCGAGCGCCGCGAGATAGCCCGCCGCCAGCAGCACGTTGGCCGCGAGGAGTGGCGCGCGCGACAGGCGTCTGAGCGAGCCCAGGAGCTCGATTCCCGACATGATCGCCTTGTGCAACGCTTCGTGCCGGACCTTGTACGCGACGCTCTTGCCGACGTGCTCGTAGCGCAGCACGCCCAGGACCAGGATGCCGGCGGCCACGAGGATCGCGATCGCGACCGGGCGCACCGCGCCCCAGCCCCGCAACCCGAACGCCGCCAGCACCGTCAGCACGACCAGCACTTCGGCGAGCAGCATCATCACCGTCGCACCGGCGCTTCGCCCAACGTGAACATGGCTCGACGCGGAGAGCACCCAGTTCTGCGAGAACAGTCCGAACGGCAGCGTGGCGGTCAGCTCGCCGACGCAATACGCCAACACGAAATTCGCCCATGGAGCGCGCACGCCGAGATTGGCGAGCAGCATCCGTAGCTGCGCCGCCTTGAGCGCGAGGTAAACGAGGGCGATGGCGGGCGTCAACCACAGCACGCGCAACGGAAGCCCTCGAATGCGCGCGAGCATGCCCTCGAGACCGCCCAGCCTGAAGGCGAAGGCGAGGAGCGCGACGGCGAGCAGAAGGGGAAGGATCACCGTCGGCCGGGCGACGGTTCGCAGAACCGGTCGCAGCCTCACTGACCGAGCGTCCGGTCGAGCTCCGGCGCGAGATCGGCGAGAGCGTTGGCGAGATAGCGCACCACGCTGGCGGGCCGGCGCCAACCGGCCGGGCTTCGGCGTGGCCAGGCGCTGTGCCAGTTCGTCGATTCACGTGCGACGATGCCCCTGGCGCGCAGCCATTGCAGGCGCTCCTCGGCGAGCGCGCGGGGCTCGGCGTGGGCGAGCAGAGGATCCGGGGCATACCCCGCCGCGACCACGGTGGTGCGTCCTCGTTCCAACCATGCCGCAAGATCGTCGGTGGCGAATCGGGCCGGGCCCTTGGTGAGATAGCGGGCGATCAGATGGCTCGCATTGATCGGGTACAACCGCGTGATCGAGCGCCGCAGCGCATCGGCGAATGTCTCGGCGCGCGACGGATCGATCTCGGTCAGGAGCGCGCCGACGTGGACCACCACCCGCAAGCGCCCAGGCGCGAGCGCGTCGTAGGAGAGCGCCAGCGGAAGCACCGGGTGAGGCCGCGCCGCGAGCCGGAGAATTCCCCGGGCGCCTTCGCGGACCCGTCCGAACCGGCCGTCCTCGGAGGTTGCGCCTTCGGGCGCGAAGTACAGGCAATGGCCCGCGTCGAGCAAACCAGCGAATTCGCACAGTTGCCGGGCGATCGTGGCTCGAAACTCCGCGCGCAGGGCGGCGCGCGTCTCCGGCTTGAGTCGCCGCAAGCCCCAGATGGCGTCGAGCGGTGCGCCGCGGTCTTCGCAGACAAGGCACAGTGCCCGGCTCCCCCAGTGCTCGCCGACCTCGCGCAACCCGCGCTCGTTGAGGAGGGTCGCGCAGGGTACCTCGGCGTAGCCCGCCTCAGTGAGAGAGCGCGCGGCCTCGCGGAGCGTGAACTCGCGGATCCGGCGCATCGGCTTCGCGCGGACCGCGGCGAAGAGCCAGCCGAGCGGTATCGTGCCGAGCAGCGCGCGCAGCGGCCTGGGCCATCGCTCCGCCAGGGCCGCCAGAAATCGGGGACCAAGCAGATCCTCGCGCGAAGCGAAAAAGAGCGGCGCGAAGCGCAAGCCGGCGCCGGTGCTCCGGTCGAGCGCGACCGCGAGGATCGGAACGTCCGAATCGCGCTGGTGGTTCGACACGACGAGCGTGCCCGGCGGCAGGTCGAAGTCCGCTGGCGCGAGGAGGTCGGTGCGGTACAGCGCGCGCACGCCGATGTCGAATCCGGCGTACACGAACCGCGTCAGGAGCGGTCGCGGATCGCGCTCGGCGGCCGGCATTGCGCGAAGCGACGGCAGCGCGTGGGTCATGCCGTGTCGATGGTGTGCCACGGCGGCGCGATGAGCGGCGAGCGGCTTAGGCAGGCTAGCCGCGACGATCGCGGGCGACCACCGGAATCACGACGCGGTCGCCGTCGCGGTAGTGAATCTCGGGCTCCGGCACCATGTCGCCGTCGGTGCGCGGGCCCCGCAGGCTCGCGAGCAGCGCCTTCCACGGATGCCGGAAGGCATCTTCCACCGCCGTGCCCTCGTAGCCGCAATGCGCCATGCAGTTGTCGCACTTGCGGTTGCGCCCCGTGCCGTAGTCGTCCCAGCGCGTGGTGCGCATCAGCTCCGCGAAGCTCTCGGCGTAGCCCTCGTCGACCAGCAGGTAGCACGGCCGCTGCCAGCCGAAGACGTTGCGCGTCGGGTTGCTCCACGGCGTGCAGCGATAGTCCTGGTTGCCGCAGATGAAATCGAGGAACAGGCTCGAATGGACGAGAGGCCACCGGGCGCCGCGGCGCTCGCGGAACACGTCCCGGAAGAGCTGCTTCGCCTGGCGGCGTCCCAGGAATACATCCTGCCGCGGGGCGTGCTCGTAGCTGTAGCCCGGAGACACCGTGACGCCGTCGACGCCGAGTTCCTCGCTCGCGAAGTCGAAGAACCGCGCCACGCCGCGCGGATCCTCGCCGGCGAACAGGGTGGTGTTGACGTTGACCCGAAAGCCGCGTCGCTTGGCCGCGCGGATCGCCGCGATAGCGATGTCGAACACGCCTTCGCGGCACACGCTCTCGTCGTGGCGCTCGCGCAGTCCGTCGAGGTGAACCGAGAAGGTGAGATAGACGGAAGGCTCGAACAGATGCAGCTTCTTCTCGAGCAGCAGCGCGTTGGTGCAGAGATACACGAACCTGCGGCGGGCGACGATGCCGGCGACGATGGCGGCGATGTCCGCGTGCACCAGCGGCTCGCCGCCCGGGATGGACACGACCGGCGCGCCGCACTCGTCGACGGCGGCCAGGCATTCCTCGACCGACAGCCGCCGGCGCAGGACCGAGTCCTCGTAGTCGATCTTGCCGCAGCCCGCGCACGCGAGGTTGCACTGGAACAAGGGCTCCAGCATCAGCACCAGCGGATAGCGCTTCTCGCCGCGCAGCTTCTTCGCGACGATGTACCCGGCGATCTTCAGTTGCTGGCGCAGCGGCACGGCCATCGCATCAGCCCTCGAGGAGCTCCGGCGGAGCCGCGGAGGCCGCTGCCCCGCTGTCACCCACGCGGGTGAAGAGACTGGCGTAATCCGCGCGCAGCCGCCGCCATTCCATCTTCAGCCACGGCGTGAAGCGCTCCGGCTCCTGCGCGAGCTCGCGATCGAGCGCCTCGGGCTCGATCCACCGCCAGCTCGCGATCTCGTTGCCGTTGGGACGCACGGCGGCGGCCGTCCTGCCTGCGTAGACCCAGCACAGCTCGTGCTCGGCGCCCGCGGATTCGAACCCGGCCCGGTACATGAACTTGTACAGGTATTGCATCGGGCAGCGGAGACCGAGCTCCTCCTCGAGCCGGCGCTGCGTGGCCTCGGCCATCGATTCGCCGCGGCGCGGATGGCTGCAGCAGCTGTTCGACCAGTAGCCTGGCCACAGGAGCTTGCTCATCGCCCGCTGCTGCAGCAGAACGCGTCCCTCGCCGTCGAGGACGAACAACGAGAACGCGCGGTGCAGGATGCCCTGCCCTTCGTGGCACGCCTTCTTGGTCGCGTAGCCGACCACGCGATCGACATCGTCGACCAGGACCAGGCTCTCGGTGTCGAAGGAAACGACCGTCGGTTCGGTTCTTTCAGCCAAGGCTCGCCTCCATCGCCTGATAGCCCGCCTTCTGCAGCGCGCTCGCGACCCGCGCCGTGCCGTCGGGGCACAGCGCGATCATCGAGCCGCCGCCGCCGCCGCCGGTGAGCTTGGCGCCGACCGCGCCGTTGTCGCGAGCGATCTGCACCATCTCTTCGATCTCGAAGCTCGAGACCTGCAGCGCGTTGAGCTGCCCATGACAGACGTTCATCAGCTCGCCGAAGCGCAGCAGATCGTACGCGGCCAACGCCTCGACACCCTGCAGCGTCAGCGCATCGATGTCGTCGAAGATGCGCTCGTAGAGCTCGCGATGGCGCTGCCACGCACTGCGCACCCGCGCGACCGTCCTCGACGTGAGGCTCTCCCGCCCGGAAAGCCCGATCACGACCGGGATGCGCTCGCGAAACTCCAGCATCCGGATGAGCGGCGGCCGCCCGCGCCTGAAGAGCAGCGGTCGCCCGTAGGTGGCCACGGTGTTGTCGACCCCGGACGGCGTGCCGTGGGCGATCTTCTCCGCCTCGAAGGCGAGAGCGCAGACCTGCTCGTCGGTAAGGTTGAGCCGGCAGTGGCGGTCGAGCGCGCGAATCACCGCCACGGCGAGCGCGGCGGAGCTCCCGAGGCTCATCGCCCGAGGAACGCCGGGAAAGACGTGCACGCGCAGGCGCCGCTCGGCCAGGCCCAGCTTGTCGAGGATCAGCGCGAGCGATTGCAGCAGCGATCCCGCGTGCTCGGCCCCACGCTGCAGCCGCTGCTCCACGCCCCAGCGCGGGATGATAAGTCGCGTGTCGCCGTCGGAAGCCTCGACCCGCGCGCGGATCTTGAGCGAGATCGGCACCGCGATGGCGTGGCGATCGTAGACCACCGCGTGCTCGCCCAGAAGGATCACCTTGCCGTGGCCGCAGGCGTAGTCCTCCTCGGCGGCCCCCTGCGCCGCTTCCCTGCTGGCGGGCGCGGCTCCCGCCTGCGCGCGCACCTCGGCGATGATCTCCTTCGCCTTCCAGACCTTGATTTCGCCGCTGTCGAGCAGGCGCTCGATGACGGTGTCGAAGAGCTCCGCGGTCGCGCCCGCCGCCGCCGCGACGCTGCGGGCGTGCAGCGTCATGTGGCCCTGCTGGATGCCCTCGGTGACCAGCGCGCGCAGGGCGGAGAAGTTCTGCGCCAGCCCCACCGCGCCCATGATCTCGGCCAGCTCGCGCGCGGAGCGCACGCGCAGCAGCCGATGGTTGAGCGCGGCAGTGGAATTGGTCTGCAACGGCCCGCCGACCACGCCGACCTTCATCGGGATCTCGATCTCGCCGACCAGCTCGCCGGACTCGTTCGCGTACCACCGGGTGAGCGAGGTGTAGGACTTGCCGCGCGCGGCGTAGGCGTGCGCCGCGGCCTCGATCGCCCGCCAGTCGTTGCCGGTGGCGAGCGCCACCGCGTCGACGCCATTCATGATGCCCTTGTTGTGGGTGGCGGCACGATACGGATCGACGATGGCCAGGTCGTTGGCGAGGATGATCGCGTCGCGGACCTGCTCGCCGTCGTAGCCCTTGCCGGCGAGAAGCCGTGTCGGCAGCGCGATCCTGGCCCAGACCAGCGCCCGATCGGTGAGATTGGAGAGGATGCGCAGGAATACCTTGCCGCCGGTGATCGACTCCACCAGCGGCGCGACACCCTCGCACATCGTGTTCACCAGGTTGGCGCCCATCGCGTCGCAGGTGTTGACCAGGAGGTGCAGCACGACCATGTCGCGCCGGCCGTCGGGGGACGGATGCACGCGCACTTCGACGTCCTCGGCGCCGCCGCCTCGCGCCACCATCCTGGGATGCAGACTGTTGGCGAGGTCGAGGATTTCCTGCTTGCGCTGCAGGAGCGCGGCCTGCGCCCGCGCCGAATTGTCGACGTCCACGACCTGCACCTGGCCGATCAGGATGGGCGCGGTGCTGCGCGTGGCGAAACCGCCCGCGTCGCGGATCAGCTTCGCGGCGCTGGAGAGCGCTGCGACGATCGACGGCTCCTCGACCACCAGCGGAACGACGTAATCCCTGCCGTTGATGAGGAAGTTGAGGCCCAGCCCCAGCGGCAGCCCCATCACGCCGATCACGTTCTCGATCATCTTGTCGGCGCACTGCACGTCGAGCGTGTGCCGGCCGGAAATGAGCGTCTGGCAATCACGGCGCGACAGCAGCCCGCGCTCGCCGACGAGGCGCACGCGCTCGGTCACCGAGAGCTTGTAGAACCCCGGCATCCGCGACCGGTCCACAACGACAGGCTGCTCGGAGAGCACGGGGCCCACCGCAACGGCCGCGTCCGCAATCACCGGCCGGTCGGAAACCTGCGCCCGCTCCGGAGCCACTGACTGTTCCATTTCCATGTTTCTTCCTTTTTGTTGATATCGTCTAGTCAGACGCTGAGGCGCGTTTCCACGCCGCGCGCATCCGTCTCGAGGTCCAGCAGTTGCCACCCCCGGCGCAGCGCTCGCCGCCGGAACTCGGCGAGCGCGAGCGAATCCGTCGCCATGGCCACCCCGATGTCGCCGCCGCCCGCGCCGCAGCTCTTGTAGACGACCCCGCAGGCGTCGGCGACGGCGCCGATCTGATGGTGCTCGCGCGAGGTGATTCCGACGCCGCTCGACTCGGTGAGCAAGGCGAGTTGCCGGGCGTATTCGCGCACCGCGGACAGCAGCCCGTCGGCGTCGTCGCGCGCGAGAGCCTCGAGGCCCGCTTCGGCCACGGCCCCGAGCGTGGCCATCGCCGCCTCGTAGCGCGCCGGCGAGCGAGCGCGCCAGGACGACATGCCGGCGAGCAACGCTCCGGTCGACGCGGGATAGCCGGACCACACGCAGCACCACTGCAGCGCGGTGGGCAACCGCACCGGGTCACAGCGCGGCCCGGACGCGTCGCGGCGGTACACCGACACGCCGCCATGCAGCGCCGCGGCCACGTCGACGCCGCTGCCGCGATCGCCCTGGCCGCGCCGGTGCGCCCGAATCAGGGCATCGACGCTCGGCAACGCGCGGCCCGCCAGCGCGCACAGCGCCCCCGCCATGGCCACCGTGAGCGCCGCGCTGGAACCCAGTCCGAGCTTGACGCGCTCGGGGCCGGCGCGCGCGAACAGCGCCTGCGAGTCGACTTCGGCGCGAAGACCAGCGGTCACCGTGCGCGGATCGGACTCCAGTGCCCTCGCGACCGCGTCCACCACGTGCGGCTCGATGTGCCAGCGGTCGTCGCCGGCGCGGGACGCAGCGTGAGCTTCGGGACGGCCGTTCGCTTCGACGAGCCGGACGTGCGCCCGGCGGTTGACCGCCATCACCAGTGCCGGCGCGCCCTCGAGCACGGCGTACTCGCCCAGCCACACGAGCTTCCCCGGAGCGGAAGCAGCGACCTGCATCAGTGCGCCTCGCCGGATTGCCGGTCCCGCACCGTGCGCGCGCCCTCGCCCAGGCTCGACATCATGACGCGCTCGACACCGACGATGCGGCGGAGCGCCTCGGCGACGCGCGGGGCGTCCCCGGGCAGGCAAACGGCCTTGACCTGCGGCCCGGCGTCGACGGTGAAAAACGTCGCCAGCCCGGTGTCGTCGCGCAGCGCACGGATCGCGTGCAAGCAATCGAGCGTGGCGCCGTTCATGTACACCAGCGGCGGCCGGCTGCCGAGCATGGCGGCGTGCATGCGCAGGCAGTTGCGCTCGCTCACGGTGGCGAGCGCGGCGAAGTCGCGCCGCGCGACCGCTTCGCGCGCCTCGCCGAGATCGTCGATCGTGCCGGCGACCCAAGCGGCGTAGAACGGCGAGGTGGTGCGGGTGAGTTCCATGCCTTCGCTCGATCCGATGGGCTTCGCCTCGCGCGACGTGATGGCGATCACCACCGCGAGCGGCCAGTCGGCGGCGCGCAGCAGCGGCGAGGCGTGCGCGTCGGCGCCGTCGGCGCGCACGCCGGCAGACATCTCGACGAAGCCGCCGAAGATCGACCGCGCGGCCGAGCCCGAGCCGCGGCGCGCGATGCGCGAGAGCTCGCGCGGCAGCAGACCCAATCCCAGCGCGCCGGCCGCGGCCACCACCAGTGCGGCGAAGCCGGACGACGACGATGCGAGCCCAGCACCGGTCGGGAAGTCGTTGTCGCTGTCCACCCGTGCGGGCAGCTCGACGCCCGCGTGCTGGCGCACCAGGTCCAGACACAGGCGCACGCGCTCCGGCGCAGGAGCGTGCGAGCGTCCGTCGAGATGCAGCTCGTCGCGATCGAGCTTCGCGTCGAAGCGCACGCGCGTGCGCGTGCGCAGCGCGTCGAGCGTCACGGATAGCGAGCCGGTGGCGGGAAGATTGAGCGCCACATCGCGCTTGCCCCAGTACTTGACGAGCGCGACGTTGGCGCAGGCGTGGGCGGCGGCTTCCATCAGCAATAACCGTGCGCCTCGAACCAGTGAACGGCGTCGGCGACCGCGTCTTGCGCCGGCCGCGGCCGGTAGCCGAGCTGATCGCAGGCGCGGCGCGAGGAGCAGTACATCTTCTTGCGCGACATCTTGAGGCCGGCGACCGTGAGGGCGGGCGCGCGGCCGGTGATGCGCGCCCAGCCTTCGGCGGCGTACGCCGCGGGAAGAAGGATCTCGTGCGGCAGCTCCAGCGAAGGCGGCCTGCGGCCGGCGAGCCGGGCGACCGAAGCGAGGATCTCGGCCAGCGTCATGTTTTCGCCGCCCAGCACGTAGCGCTGCCCCGCTGCGCCACGCTCGAAGGCGAGCAGGTGGCCGGCCGCGACATCGTCGACGTGCACCACGTTCAAGCCCGTATCGACGTATGCCGGCATCCGTCCGCGCAGTGCGTCGACGATTACCCGTCCGGTGGGCGTGGGTTTGATGTCGCGCGTGCCGAGCGGCGCCGAAGGATTGACGATGACCACCTCCACTCCCGTGCGGCGGGCGAAGCGCAGCGCGAGCCGCTCGGCCATGAACTTCGAGCGCTTGTAATCGCCGACCATGTCCTCGATGCGCGCCGGCGTGTTCTCGTCGGCGGAGTCCCCGCTCGCGGGTGTGCCGAGCGTGGCCACGCTGCTCGTGTAGACGACGCGCTCGACGCCGGCGCGCGCCACGGCGTCGAGCACGTTGCGCGTGCCGCCGACGTTGGTCGCATAGAGCTCCGCGGGGTTACGCGCCCACAGCCGGTAATCGGCAGCGACATGGAACACGGCGCGACAGCCACGCATCGCCGGCGCGAGCGTGTCGGGCTCCCGCACATCGCCGCGCACGATCTCGACGTCGAGGGCCTGCAGATTGTCGAGCCGGCTATCGGGGCGCACGAGCGCGCGCACCGCATGGCCCGCGTCGAGCAGGTGGCGCGCCACGGCCGAGCCGATGAAGCCGGTCGCTCCGGTGACGAGAATCGGCCGGCTCACGTGGTCCCCCTGCGCCTGCGGCTTCGCCGCTGCGCTGCCCAGCGGGGGGCGGAATTCGACGCTTGCGACGGTCCTGCGCGTCTCATGGCTCTCCTATGGCGGCGAGAAGGAGCGGCGCCACGGCGGCGAGGCTCGTGCGCGCGGCGGCGTAGTCGCGAGCCGGCGCGGCGAGCGCACGCCACGCGGAGGGCCCGCGCGCCAGCACGCTGAGCATTGCGCGGACGCTGATCCGACCGCTCGCGTGGACGAGGCCGAGGGTCAGCGACGGCACGGAACGCTCGACCGGATCGCAGATCGACTTGATGGCGGCGAAGGGCACGCCCAGGCGCGCCGCGACGCGGGCGATCGCGGCCGCTTCCAGGTCCACCGCCGCGGCCAAGAGACGCCTCCATAGCGCCTGCTTAGCCTGGGAGGAAAGCACCGGCTGCGCGGTGGTCGCAAGCACGCCGCCCCGCACCGGCAGGCTGCTGCGCAGGGCCCCGACGATGCGCTCGCGCAGCGCAGCATCCGGAAGCAAGGTCGTCGACGGCTCGTCGGCGTCGACGATCGCCTCAGGAACGATCAGGTCTCCCGGCCGCAACCCCGCGAGGAGCCCGCCGGCGACGCCGATGTTGACGAGCCGCCTCGCACCGCCCGCGACCAGACGCTCCGCCGCGGCCGCGGCACGCTGCGCGCCGAGTCCCGAGATCGCAAGCCCGTCGAGCGCGACGAGCGTGCGCCCCGCCCGACGAGACGGCATCGGGCACAGGCTTCGCGCCTCCATCGACATCGCGACCACGATGCCGAGCGGTTCAGCGAGCGCGGTCAAAGGCATGGCGATAGCGGGCCAGCGCCCAATAGGGGAAATACTGGCTGTAGCCGTGGTACTTCAGATGAAACACGCGCGGAAAACCGGGCGCGTTGAACTCGCGGTCATGCCAGCGGCCGGCTCGCTGCGTGCGCATGAGGTAGCGCACGCCGCGGGCAACGGCGTCGCTGCCGGCATCGCCGGCCGCCATCAGACCGAGAAGCGCCCACGCGGTCTGACAGGCGGTGCTGCGCGATCCCGATCCCGCGAGCGCCGGATCGAAATAGCTGTCGTTGGTCTCGCCCCAGCCGCCGTCCGCGCGCTGGCACGACTCGAGCCACGCGACCGCGCGCCGCACCTCGGGAACTTCGGGCGGGATTCGCGCGGCCGCGAAGGCGGTCAGCACCGACCACGTTCCGTAGATGTAGTTCGTTCCCCAGCGGCCGAACCAGCAACCGTGCGGGCACTGCTCGCGGCGCAGAAAGCCGAGCGCGCGCTCGAGCGCGGGCCGGTCCTGCGGCCGGTCGAGCCTGGCGAGCAGCGTAACGACCCGCGCGGTGACGTCGCTCGTCGGGGGATCGAGCAGCGCACCGTGATCGGCGAAGGGAATCTCGTTCAGCCATGCGTGATCGTTGTCGACGTCGAACGCGGCGAAGCCGCCGTTGCTCGACTGCATGCCGACGAGCCAGTCGGCCGCCCTCCCGATGGCCGGGCGATGGCGCTCGGCGTCCGGCGCGGCGTGCATCGCCCAGGCCGCCACGGCGGTGTCGTCGAGATCCGGATAGTGCGCATTCTCGAACTGGAACGCCCATCCGCCGCCTTTGAGCTGCGGGCGCGACGCGCGCCAGTCACCCGAGGCTTCCAGAAGCTGTTTTTCCGCGAGCCACTCTAACGCCCGCGAGAGCGTCTCCGCGGGAGCGTCGTCGTCCTCCTCGAGCGCGAGGCAGGTGAGCGCGGTGTCCCAGACGGTGGAGAAGCACGGCTGGCAGTACGCTTCGCTACCGTGGCGCACCAGAAGGTCGGCGAGCCCCTGGCGCGCTTCCAGGCGAAGCCGGTGATCGGGTGGATAACCCAGCAGTTCCAGCGCTTCGGCCGCGTTGACCATGGCGGGAAAGATCGCGCCGAGCCCGTGCCGGCCGTTCAGCCGCTCGACGATCCAGTCTTCCGCGCAGCGCAGCGCTCGCGCGCGCAGCGCCTTCGGCAGCAGTCGCTCGCAGCGGCGGAGCAACGCGTCGACGGCGATGAAGACGCGATTCAACGGCGAGCGGACGGGAAAGTACTGCCTCTCGTTCTCGGGCGCGGTGGTGAAAAGCTCGCGCACCGACACGCCGCGCGGGTTCCTCGCGCGGGGCTTCAGGCTGGTTAGCACCGACAGCGGAATCATGACCGTGCGCGACCAGTACGAGACCTTGAGAGGATGAAAGGGAAACCAGCGGGGCAGCAGGACGATCTCCACCGGGACGAACGGCACCCCGCGCCACGGCAGCTCGCCGAAGAGCGCGAGCGCGATGCGCGTGAACACATTGGCGCGCGCGGCGCCGCCGCGGGCGAGGATCGCCTCCCGGGCGCGGCGCATGTGCCGCGCCTCCGGCGAGTCGCCTGAAAGCTTGAGCGCGAAATACGCCTTGACGCTGCAACTGACGTCCATCGCGCCGCCGTCGTAGAGCGGCCAGCCGCCGTCCCTGCCCTGGCGCGCGCGCAAGTAGTTCGCGATGCCGGCTTCCAGCGCCGGATCGGTCTCGCCGAAGTAGTGCAGCATCAGCACGTACTCGGCCGGAATCGTGCAGTCGGCTTCGAGCTCGTGGCACCAGAAGCCCGACGCGTTCTGGAGACCGACGATCGCGGCGCGCGCTCGGGCTAGCGCAGCGTCTACCGGGGCGAGCGTCTCTCGCGAAGCTTCCCGCCGGCGGAACGCGATCCGACGGCCCGGCCGCGACTCGATCGAGGTCTGCATGGCGGGCTCACACGCCGACCGCTTCGGCGCGCTCGCTGTCGCGCAGCGCCGGGCCGTGTGCCGGCTCGGCCGGGCGTCGCGGCGGAGCTCTCTCGCCGAGCGGCTGCGGGAGTCCCTCGGCCAAGCCGTCCAGCCAGCGCCCAAGCGCCGCGTCGTCGGCGGCGAAGCGTTTGGTCGCGAAGACGGTGCTCGCGACGACCTGGCGCGATACCTTCACCTGGCTGCCGGCGGTGAAGTCGCGGCGCGCGTTGATGCACTGGAGCGTCGACAGCGCGAGCGCGAGGGCGATGGTGCAGAAGCCGCGGACCCCGGTTTCCCGCGCCGGAATGAGCAGCGTGTACTCGCGCGCGTCGCACAGATGCCCGTGCGCCACGGCGATGAGCTCGCCGTACACCGTGCAGAAGCACGCCGGCAGCCGCTCACGGCTCACCTCGGCCAGGCTCGCGCCGTAACGCGCGAAGACATCGCGCGGCAGCCAGCACACGCCGCGATCGTGATCCTCCCAGAAGTCCTTCAGGATGTTGGTCATCTGCAGGCCGCGGCCGAACGACACCCCCAGCTCGAGCATGAGATCGCGGTGGCGCGCCATGTCGGGCGCGTACGCGCAGAACAGCTCGGTGAGGGTCTCCCCGACGACGCCGGCCACGACGTCGCAGTACTCGCGCATCTGCCCGATATCGGCGAGGCCGTCCAGGCTCGCGCTGCGCTGGAACCGCGGCATGCCTTCGCACATGACGGCGATGCAGCGGCTCAACGCCGCCCGCTGCCGCGGCCCGTAGCGCCGGGTCATCTGCAGCACGAGCGGGGTGTGCTGGACGAGATCGCGCTCGGCATCGCTCGCGGCGAGCAGCGGCGTCAGCTCGCGAGCGAAAGCTTCGGGGCTACCGTCGCCGTTGACGACGTCGATGAACAGCGCGTGGAAGCGCTGCTTGTCCTCGAACGCGAGTCCCGGCTCGTCCTCGATGGTGTCGGCGATGCGGCAGAGCAGATACGCGTTCGTGACCACGCCGCGCAGTGCCGGCGGCAATTGCGGAATGGTGAGCGCGAAGGTCCGAGAGACGTCGGCCAGAATTTCGCGCTGGTAACGGGCAGCTTCGTCGCTGGGCATGGCGCCGCGGTATTACGAGCGTTGATACGAGCGTTGTTGCAGTGGGCGGCGAGGCGGTTCGCGCAGCGCGCCCGCCAAGCGGAGTTGGCGCGCACGCGAGCGCCTTCTGACGAAAAGTTCGAACCCGGACGAGAAGGAAAAGTTCAGCACGCTCAGCGCGTGGGTAGATTTTTCAAATTCTACCGCGCGCGCTGCCGCGCAGTCACGGCCATTTGGTCAATTCTTCCTTCTTCGCCGGACGCGGACGTTGTCATGCAAGAAGCGTGCGTAGTCGGCTCGATCCCAACGCGTAATTCCAGCGGAGACATGCGTAGCCGAAGACCGACGTCGGACCGGCCCGGCGGCTTGCTTTAGCGGGACCGGGTGTAGGAGCAGCTCCGACCCGCACGACGACCGGAACGGCGATGTCCGCAACGCTGTCGATCCCGCAGCCCTCCACTTCCGCGGCCGAACCGTCGGCAGCATGCGAACCACCGAGCCGTATCTGCGCCCGATCGTCATCGGCGTGGCAATCGTTGCGATCGCCTACGCGCTGTTTCAGCTCGCCGACGTGCTTCTCCTCGTCTTCGGCGCCATCGTGGTGGCTTCGGTGCTGCTCGCGATCGCCGGCCTCGCGCGCCGTGTGTACCCGATGCCCGAGTCGGCCGCGTACTTCATCGCGCTGCTCGTGTTCGTCGGGGTCATCGTGGGCGCCGCCTGGCTGGCCGGCGCCCGCGTCGGGCAGGAGATCGGACAGCTCATCGGCCGGCTGCCGCAGGCGATCGAAGCGGCGCGGCGCTGGCTCGTTTCTGTCCCGCTGGGCAACGCACTGCTCGATGCGATCAAGGGCTCGACGTCGGGCGCATTGCCGATCGGACGCGTCGCGGCCTTCACCCACGTCACCTTCGGCGCGGTGAGCGCTCTGGTGCTGATCCTGCTCGGCGGTATCTATCTCGCCGCCAATCCGGCGGTCTACCGCAAGGGCCTGCTGCGGCTCTTTCCGGAATCGTCCAAGCGCCGGGTGGATGAAGCCTTGGGTGCGGCCGGCGAGAAGCTGCGCCAGTGGCTGCTGGGACAGATCGTGCTCATGCTCGCCGTTGGCGTCCTGGACGGCGCCGGACTGACCCTACTGGGCATCCCCGGCGCCATCGGGCTCGCGCTGCTTGCCACACTGCTCGAATTCATCCCGCTGTTCGGTCCGCTGGTGTTCAGCGCGATCGCAGTCCTGATCGCTTTTCCGCAGGGACCGCAGGAGGCGCTCTATGTGCTGATCCTGACCCTCGCCGTGCAGCAGCTCGAAAACCACGTCCTCGTGCCGCTGGTCAACCGCTGGGCCACGAGCCTCCCGCCGGCGCTGGCCGTCGCGGCGATCGTCGCTTTCGGGCTGGTGTTCGGCGTGCCGGGCATCCTCTTCGCGGTGCCGCTGACGATCGTGATCGTATCGCTCGTGGAGAGTCTCTACGTCGAGGGCATGCTCCACAAGCGGCCGGCAGCATAGCCCCCGGGGCGGTTCGCGATTTCGTCAGCAATGCGTCAGTCGGAGGCCGCCGCTCGAAGCGAGGCCATCGCCGTCCGCACCACGAAGCCCTAAGCCATCTCAGGATGGCGCCTTGAGCGCCGCCCAAGCGACGACCAGCCACGCCGCGATGAACGCGGCGCCGCCGAATGGTGCAATCGCGCCCAGCCACGCGGCTCCGGTGAGCGCGAGCGCGTAGAGACTTCCCGCGAACAGGATTAGTCCGGCGATCAGCAGCCATGCGCTCCACGCCAGCGTCTGCGCCCCGGGCCATTGCGCCATGAGGATCCCCACGCCGAGCAGACCGAGCGCGTGCCAGAAGTGATACTGGACCGCCGTCTGGTAGATCGAGAACGATTCCGCGCCGATGCGCCCCTTGATCGCGTGCGCGCCGAAGGCGCCCAGCACCACACCGGCGGCGAGCGCGATCGCGCCGGCGATCACGCACAGGCGCGCGGTCATAGGCGCTCGGGCCGACGCGCGATGCAGTCGATCTCCACCAGCGCGTTGCGCGCGAGACCTGTCACGCCCACGCAGGTGCGCGCCGGCAGGCGATCCGCGGGAAAGTACGAGCGATACACGCGATTCATCGGCGCGTAGTCGCGCTCGAAGTGCGTGAGGAAGACGCGCGCGGCCACGACGTGCTCGAGCGTGAGCCCGACGCCCTCCAGCACGAGCGCCAGGTTGTCCATCGCCCGCCGGGTCTGCGCCTCGATCCCGGCCGGCAGCGGTGCACCGTCGTCGTTCGGCTCGGTGGGCATCTGGCCGGTGAGAAAGACCCACCCGTCGACTTCGACGGCGTGCGAGAAGGGCGCAACCGGTGCCGGTGCGCCGGGAACCAGCATGAAGCGCGGTGCGCCCATCAACCTTGCCTCCGGCTTTCCGCTTACGAACCTGCTTCCGAAACGGCGAGCCGAATGAGCGTCCCGCGCCCCTCCTTCGACACGGTCACCCCGCACAGGCTCCTGCCTTTCCTCGCCGACAAGGTCGACATATCCGAAGCGATCGTGCTGCTCTCGATCTGCCAGCCCTGCCCTTTGAGAGCTTCGTTGTAGAACTTGGCCGCCTCGGCGACGGGACTCGACGTGTAAAGATGGACCACCATCCGGTTGCCCTGCGACATGGCGACTTTGACGGTGGCGTCCTTGATGAGCGGCACGTCCCTGGGGAAATCGACGGGCAGATCAACGATCCGTGCGCCCCTGGTCTTCGCCGGCGCGCCTTCCGCCGTCGGGCCGCCGCGCTCGGTCTTGCCGCAGCCGAAGGACACGGCGACGCAGAGCGCCAACGCGACGGCGGCGGATCGCCCCATGGCGAGGGTCCGCCGGAGGTTCGCCAGTGGGGCCACGGCCCGGATTGTGGCGCGGGCGGCCGAATGAATCCAGCGCGGCGGCGTGTGAGCCGCAGGCGGCGGAAGCGAAGTCGCCGCCGCCGGCGCGTGCCTTGCTCAAGGGCCAAGGAGCGGTGTCAGTGGTTCCGCTCGCCGCGCCGGCACGGACGCCCGCGCTTCCCCCCGACAAGTTGCCACATGGGCCTGCGTCCCCCGCGCGGGCTTCGTGCCCGAAGGCTCGCGCGGGTACGAACGCCTGTTATCTCGCGCGCTGCCGGTTTCCGCTGTCCGCTCTCGACTGGGACATCATCCAGCGGACCCGGTCCCCGAGCGAGTTGCCCACGCCTTGCGTCGATCGGGCGCGGCTGCTCATCCACCGCTCGAGCAGCTCGCGTGCGTCGACGGGCGATCGGTCCGGTCCTCCGCGATTGACGATGTTGTCGCTCATGTTCAGCTGCTCAAGAAACCGATGCCATCGTAACCACCGGCCTCTAGCGGTGTCTGTCCGGCCGCCGCTGAATTTTCGTAGGCGCGGACGGAAGGATTCGCTTGGGATTCGGCCTAGCGACGCTACTTGTTACACGTCGCGCCGGAGCCATCGACGCCTGTGTGTCCCATGCTGGAATCCCATCGGCGCTGGCAAGTGCCTGCAGATCAAGGGGATTCCGGGATCGTCCTACATCGAAATCAGCGGCGCGCTGATTGCCGGTGCGGCGCCGCGTGGCGTTTACTCTTGCTGCGTCCTGTTGCAGGCGAGGCAGCACGATGGCCGGACCGTTGCGGGTTTACGTGGTGGAAGATTCCCCAATTCTGCGGGCGCTGTTCGGCGCGGCGATCACCCAGGCCGGAGCCCAAATCGTCGGCTGGACCGCACAGTCCGGGAAGGCCATCGCCGACTTGTCCGCCCTTCGGCCCGACGTGGTCGTCATCGACATTTCGCTCGCGTCGGGGAGCGGATTCGACGTCCTGCGGGCGCTGCGCGGCTTCGATTGGAGCGCATCGGCGGTCAAGGTCGTCCTCACCAATCACGCCTGCGCCGAGTACGAGCGATTGAGCGAGGAGCTCGGCGCCGATCGCTTCTTCGACAAGTCCGTTGAAATGACTGCGGCGCTTCGATTCATCGGAGCGCTTGCGAATGAGTCGTTGCAGCGCTCCGGTTCGGAGCTTGGCGCGGCCACGGTGGGCCTGCGATAATGCGGCGGCAGACGGCCCATGCTCCCTCCGGCGGGCCGTTGCATTTTCCCGCGCCTGGCTGGACCTCGCGCCAACCCATGCGACCCGAAGAAGCGCAATACACGACTGTCGCCAAGGTCCTGCACTGGCTCATCGCCGGCATACTGGTCCTGCAGTTCGCGATCGGCTGGATCATGCCGTCGATCAGGCGCGGGATACAGCCTGGTCTCGCCATGCACGTTCATATCTCCACCGGCATCGTGGTGCTCGGCCTGATCGTCGTGCGGCTTCTCTGGCGCCTCACTCACCCCGTTCCGCCCGAGGCGCAGCTGCCACGCTGGCAGCGGAGCGGGTCCGCG
>DATJBM010000069.1:0-7124 GCA_035515295.1 Casimicrobiaceae bacterium
TGCCGCCGTAGCGCAGCAGGTTGCGGGCGTCCTGGTGACTGAACAGGTTCTCGCCCGTCGCCATCGGTCCGGGATAGAACTGGCCGAGCGTCGCCTGAAGATGGAAGTCGAGCGGATCGCCGGCTTCCTCGTACCAGAACAACGGATAATCGCGGAGCATCTTCGCGTATGCGACCGCCGTTTCGAGGTCGAACCGCCCATTGGCATCGACAGCGAGCTGAGCCGAGCCACCGATTTCGCGCAACACCGCTTCGATCCGTGCCCGGTCTTCCTCGAGCGATGCTCCGCCGATCTTCATCTTCACCACGGTGTAACCGCGCTCCAGATAGCCGCGCATCTCCGCGCGCAGCGCGTCGTTGCCCTTGCCCGCGTAGTAGTAGCCTCCCGCCGCGTACACGAATACGCGGGGATCAGGCTGCACGCCGTGACGTTCCGCCAGCAGACGGAAGAGCGGCTTGCCCACGATCTTCGCGACCGCGTCCCAGATCGCCATGTCGAGTGTGCCGACTGCGACGGACCGCTCGCCGTGGCCGCCCGGCTTTTCGTTGGCCATCATCGCCGACCACACGCGATCCGGATCGAGGTTCTCACCAGTGGAATCGAGGAGCGTCGCAGGATCCGCTTCGCGAACGCGCGGCGCGAAGCGTTCGCGGATCAGTCCGCCCTGACCATAGCGCCCATTGGAGTTGAATCCGTAGCCCACGACGCGGCGCCCGCTGCGCTCGACGTTTGTCACCACGGCGACCAGGCTGGTGGTCATCTTCGAGAAATCGATGTACGCGTTGCGGATCGGCGAGGCGATCGGCTTGGTGGCTTCCCGGACATCGACAATGCGGACGGGCATGACGCTTCCTTCAGTGTGGCGCTGCTTGCCGCAGCGTTCGCGTTACATCGGATGACGGTCCTGCAACAGTCCGCATGACCGCCTGTTACGGAGATGCTCTACAGCGACGACCCGCCGCAGATCACGAGCTGCTGCCCGGTAATCGCGGCCGCCTCGTGGGAGAGTACGAAAGCGGTCAGCGCCGCGACCTCCTCGGGCCGAACGAATCGTCCTATGGGCGGCGTGCGGGGTGCGACCGCTCCACGAGCCCGATCGTGCAGCATGGGTGTGTCCGTCGCCGCGGGAGCGATGACGTTCACGGTGATGCCGCGTGGGGCGAGCTCGATCGCCCACGAGCGCGCCATGCCGACCAGCGCGGCCTTGGTCGCCGCGTACTGACTGCGTTCCGCAGCGCCGGCGGCGGTGCGGCTGCCGATAAGCACGATGCGCCCCCCCGAGGGAAGCCGCGGCGCGAGCGCATCGGCAAGCAGCGCCGCCGCGTGCACGTGCAGCCGCCACATGCCTTCGCCCTCCTCCGCATCGAGCTCGCCCAGCGGTGCAACCCGCATGTAACCGGCGGCATGAACCAGCGCTGTGATGCTGCGCTCGCCCGCGACCGCTGCCGACAGCGTCGACGCATCGGCCAGATCGACCGCGACCGGTCTGAAGCGGTCCTCACGCAACGCAGCCGGCGCGCGATCGAAGCCCACCACTTCCCAGCCGTCGTCCAGCAATCGCCGTGCGATGGCGGCACCGATGCCCGAGCTCGAGCCCGTGACCAGCGCGCGCGCAGCGGAGGAACCGGTGGACACGGGTCTGTCGCCGCTTTCCTAGCGCTTGTACGCGAGCGCCTGCGCCCGGACCTTCTTCACGTCGTAGTTGTCGATCGCGTCGATCAACTCGTTGGTGTAGAAGCCGCTGTAATCGGCGATCTTGAGCCCGTTCATCTCCGCCTCGGTCTTGAACTCCTGCGGACTGATGCTGCCCATCCTGGCGTTGGAATACGGCGGCTCGTACAGCTTGATGCGGCGCCCGATCGCAACCAGCACCGTCTTGACGGCGTCTTCGGCGGAACTGCCGCGGGGCGCGATCTCCGGGTACATCTGGAGAAATGCCTTGGCGCCGGCAGCCGGATCGGCCAGAAGGAAGCGCGACGCCTTGCTCACTGAGCGGCCAAAGCCAGCGAGCAGATCGCGGTTGTCCTTGAACATGGCCTTTTTCGCCATCAGGAACTGACCGCCGATCATGGGCAGATCCTTCGGACGAGGCAGGAATTGCATTCCGAGGCCCGCGGCCTCGATCTGCCCGAATCCGGTGTCGTAGTACGCCAACGCGTCGATCGCACCGCGATCCAGCGCGACACCGGCGGGGACGCCGTTACCGACCGCGACCCATTTGACGTCCTTGTCAGGATCGATATGCAGCGAGGCCAATACGTTTCGCGTCACGGGATACTCCGTGCCGGCGAAATCGGACACCCCGATCTTCTTGCCCTTCAGATCGGCATAGCTCTTGATGGGCGATCCCGGCTTGACGACGACGTCCCACTTGTACGGGTAGGTGTATTCGTAGAAGTTGAGCGCATCGCCCCACTGTCCCTTGGCGAGCAGCGGCAGACCAAACGACGGTACGCCGATCCCGATATCCACGTCGCCGCGATCGACCGCCACCTGAACGTTGGAATTGCCTCCAAGTGCCTGCGGCTTGATCGTGAAGCCCTCCTCCTTGTTGTAGCCCAGAGCCTCGCCTATGACGCAATTGATCACGTTGGGCGCCATGGCCTTCTGGCCGATGCCGAAGCGCACCGTCTTGAGATCGGCGGCGCGGGCTGCACGCGGGCCGATGGCGAGCGCGGCCGCAAATGCGCCCGTCGCTTGAAGCCACTGTCTTCTCGTAATCTGCATGATTTCCTCCTTCGAAAGAAAATTGCTCAATGCTTGCCGCGATGCGCCCAGTGCACGACGCGATGCTCCAGCCGGCGCACGGAGCTGTGAAGAACGATACCGAGCACGCCCAGGATGACCAGCGCGGCGAAAACGCCCGCCACATCGGACACCGACTGCGCCTGCGTGATCACCACGCCCATGCCCTGCTGCGCGCCTAAGAATTCGGCGACGATCGCGCCGAGGAGCGCATAGACGACCGCCATGTCCAGCCCCGCGAAGATGAACGGCGCCGCGTTGGGCAGTTTCACCATCCGATAGGTTTCGAAGCGCGTCGCCGAGAGCGATCGCATGAGGTCGAGTTTCTCCGGCTCCGTGGAGCGCAATCCGGTAAAGCTGTTAATGAGCACGGGGAAGAACGCGAGCAAGGCGGCGATCGCAACCTTGCTGCCGTCGCCGAAGCCGAACCAGATCACTACCAGCGGCGCGATTGCAACTTTCGGAAGGCTTTGCAGCGCGAACGCGTATGGCATGAGCAGCTTCTCCACTGTGCGGCTCTCCGCCATCAGCGACCCGAGCACTAGCCCCAATGCGGTGCCGAGGGCGAATCCGGTCGCCGCGTTGCTCAGCGTGCTCCACAACGGCACGTAGTAGCCCTTTGGGCTCGCCGGATCGATCGCCAATCCCGACCACAACGCGTTGAGCACCGCTTCGGGCGCAGGAAGAATGTACGGCGGCACGCGAAGCACGCGTACGGAGAAGATCCATAGCGCGATCAGGCACACGAGTCCGATGCCCGCGATAACCGAGCCGCTGAGGCCCGATCGACCGCTTCTGGGCGCCGTCGCGGGCGCGTCTTCAACCGCGCCTTGCATCGCCGCATCCGGGCTCAAGTCCGCCTGTGCAACGACATCCGCCGGTGAGATGGCCGATCGGCTTGCAGTGTCAGTCATTGGGTGCTCCTTCCTGCGCGTTCAGCAAACCGCGAATCTCGCTCGCGAGCTTTGCGTAACTGGGGTGGCTCACGATCGTGTCGAAGCTGCGCGGGCGCGGAATCGGCACTTGCAGATCGGCCAGGATTCGTCCGGGACGGGCCGACATGACGACGACGCGATCGCCGAGAAAGATGGCCTCGGAGATGCTGTGCGTGATGAGCATGATCGTCTTGCGATGCGCCTGCCAGATGCGCTGCAGCTCCATGTTCATGCGCTCGCGCGTCAGGGCATCGAGCGCGCCGAACGGTTCGTCCATGAGCAGGATCTGCGGATCGCGTGCGAGTGCGCGGCAGATGCCGGCGCGCTGCTGCATGCCGCCCGACAGCTCGTACGGATAACGCCGGCCGAACTCGGCAAGTCCGGCCATCTCCAGCAGCGCGTCAATGCGCTCGTCCGCGCGGTCGTGCCGACCGCCGACCCGCAGCGGCAGACGCACGTTCTCGCGTACTGTGAACCATGGCAGAAGATTCGCCGCCTGGAACACGACGCCGACCTTGCTCGACGGTCCGGTCACCACCTGCTCGTCCAGCGTGACGCTGCCGCCGTCGTAGTTGTCCAGTCCGGCGAGCATACGCAGAAGCGTGCTCTTGCCGCAGCCGGAAGGCCCGACGACGCACACGAATTCGCCTTGGGCGATCTTCAGGTCGACCTTGTTGAGTGCATGAACGCTCCCGCTCGACGCCGTGACGTAGGTCTTGCTGACCTTCGCGATGTCGATGAGCGGCTGCGCGCGCGGTGGTGAATCACCGCGTGAGACTTGTTGGGTAGCCACGAGCATTTCTCCTTATCTGTTCCGCTTGCAGCGACTGCATGACCGACCTCGCGAATGCATGCAGCGCTGCCATTGCCGCTGCAGCGACGCCGCCAGCGCCGCTCCAGCGCGAATTCCATCGTTATGCCGCCACGCGTTCCGCCAGGCCTGCAGCCTTGATCGCGGCGTGGATTGCGGCAGCTTCTTCCGCCGTCGGCGTGTGTGTCGGCGGGCGCACGCGACCATTGGGCAGAATGCCGATCGCGGCCATCGCGGCCTTCATGCGTCCGTGCGCCTCACCGGTGGGCTCGCCTGCCCCGTACACCGCATCCTTCAGCGGATCGATGCGCGCCTGGATGGCCATGGCCTTCTTCAGATCGCCTTCCTTGACGGCCTCGAGCAGTTCGTTGATCAATCCCGGAACCAGGGACGCAAATCCGACGAGCGCCCCGTCGATACCCTGCACCATCGACGCGAGCAGGTATTCGTCGTGGCAGGTGAGCAATGCCTTCTCGGGAGCAACCCCGCGGATCGCCTTCAGATCGCGCGCATACTTGTTCATGTCGCGCGTGCCGATCTTGAATGCACTCACGTGCGGCAGCTTGGCGAGCTCGGCGAGCAGCTCCGAGGAGAACGAAGCGCGCGTCCACGCGGGGTAGACGTGAACGATCAGCGGCAGGCGGCTGGCATCGCCGATCGCGTTGAAATAGTCGAGGCAGTGCTCCGGCTTGAAGCCGAAGCGCAGCCAGTGATGCGGCGGCATGACGTCGAGCGCCGCGGCGCCGGCTTCCTTCGCCAGTCGCGCATGATCGATCGCCTCGGCAATGCCCTCGCAGACAATCGACGAGATCACCGGGCAGATGTCCTTGACCGCATCGGCCGTGATGCGGGTGACCTCGGCCCGCTCTCGCGTGGTGAGCGCAAAGACCTCGCCGGTATGCCCATTGGTCATCAGGCCTACGACGCCCTTGCGCTGCGCGAGCCACAGCGCGAAGCGACGCAGCTCGGCCTCGTCGATGCTGTAGTCGGGCCGGAACGGAACCGCGATCGCAGGGATGATGCCTCGGAAGTTGGTCATGATCGGCATGGTGGTTCTCTCCTGATGGGCAATTGCGCCTACTGATGGGTGGAATGAAGCGCGAAGCCGCCGGTGGCGTGGAGGCCCCTGGATAGCTGCTGCGCAGCGTTGAGTAGCGGGACGGCGCCCGCCTTTTCGAAAGCCTGTGCCGACATGCGAAACGCAGGCGCCGCGACGCTCAGGCCGGCTACGGGAAAGCCATCGGTGTCGAGAATCGGTGCGGCAAGAACGCACAAGCCGGTCACGTTCTCCTGGTCGGCGATCGCGTAACCGCGCTCGCGAACCTGCTTGAGGCGCTTCAGCAGCGCCTTGACATCCGTAATCGTGCGCTCGGTCATCTTCTTGCGCGGCGCCGCCGCGAGAATCCGCTCCTGTTCTGCGCGCGGCAGGAAACCTACGATCGCGTGGCCGATCGCGGTTGAATGGACCGGGACGCGACTGCCAATGCGCACGTCCACGCCGAGCCGCGTCATGCCGGCCTGCATGCGCTCGATGTAGACGACCTCGGTGCCCTCGAGCACCCCGATCGACGCCGCCTCGTTGACCTCACCTACCAGGCCTCTAAGGATCGGGCGCGCCTGCGTGCGCAAGTCCGAGCGCCCGATGGCGTTGAAGCCGATGTCGAGGCACTTGAGCGTGAGACGGAACTTCCGGCTGTCCTCGACCTTCTGCACGTAGCCCAGCATCACCAGTGTATTGAGCAGCCGGAAGGTGGTCGCGTTGTCGAGGTTCGCACGGCGAGCCAGCTCGGCAAGGACGAGCTCGGGTTCCTCGCTGGTGAAGGCCTCGAGTACCCGGAAGCCCTTGGCGAGGGAGTTGACGACGTTCTTGTCGGAAATGCTGGCCATGTGTTCGGAATGCGAACTTTAATTCGCTATACGAACGAAGCATAGACGCTGGCTGAAGCGCTGTCAAGAGGGAAGATCCGAACCTGCCAAGAAGAAGTTGTGCAAACGCGAACGGACGGCACGTCGCTGGTTCGCGACTCATGAGGGAAATTTCCCCATGAGAGGCGTTCGGGCAAGGAGAACCCCTAGCTTGCAGACCTGCGGGCGCACGATCTCCGGCACACGGTCGGAATGCGACTGCGAGAGGCCAATGTGCGTGAGAACACCATCGCGGACATCCTCTGGCACGAGCACAGCAGTATGACCGGGCACTACTCGGTGGCGCAGATCGACGAGCTGGTCGCCGCGCTCGAGCTCATCGCGGACGAGCACGGCAGGGCGAACAAGACGCTGCACATGGTGCAGTTGGAAGCGTGGTGGCGGGAGCGAAGTCCCTGAAAGGTCCCCAACGCCAAGAAAAGAGGGCTAGACCGATTCGATCTAACCCTTTTGACCGGCCCGAAACAGCCTTCCTCTACGTTCAGCCGTGAGGGCGCTTGCGATCGCGATGCATGACCGGGACGATTTACGTGGTGAAGTCGCCGACAGTGGACGATGGCGCTATTGGTAGAGTCGAGATGTGGCGCGGTAGCAGTAGGTTGGGCATAGCCGTTTGCCGCCTCTTTCGTCTGGCGGTGCCTCACTAACCGAACCGTAACTCCGTCTCCACATCCCGCTCATCGAACCGGACATGCAGATCTCCCGCA